>CAZTIV010000008.1:0-60193 GCA_964613905.1 uncultured Gemmatimonadaceae bacterium
CAACAGTGCCGCGGAGGACTGGTTTGTGGGGATGGGTGTGACGGTGCGGGTGCCAGGATAGGGTGAAGGTGCAGGGGAACCCTACAGTACGGCGTTCATTTGCAACTTGAAGGACCACTCGGTGCTACCCGTGCTCGGGAACCACATATCCAGATTGATCAACAGCATGCTGCGGCTGGCGAAGTGCAGCACCAGGCCCGGGGTGCACACGATGCCGCCGTTGTCCGGTGTGGCCGTATCCGGATCCGCCCAGCTGATCCGCGCCAGCGGTTCGACGCCAGTGATCTGACCTGCCGAGGTCAACGGCGCGCGCCACGACACGACTGCCTGCGTCGCGCGGAAGGTGGTGGGGTCCCCCCCCACAAGATTCCTCCAGTTCTTCCCGGTAAGCGCACCCGCCTGCAGATGGAAGCCCGGGCGGGCAAAGGAGCCGATCTCCAGGTCACCGCCGAACGCCGGAGCGTATCGATCGGTACCCTGTGTCTGGTCCACATAGTCGTGGACGCCAACCTGCCCGGCGATCACCACATTGCTGAATGGACTCACCTGAACACGACCACTGAACGACTTGGCGCCGTTCTCATCCGGTTTGTTGAGGCCGGTTCCGTTCATCACGGCCCCGAAGACTCTGACCCGGCCCTGAGCCAGGGTTCCTTCCAGCATGGCACCGATATCCCGCCCGCCGAACATCAGACCTTCTGTGAACCGGGTGTAACCGCAGGTGCCTCCGGGGCCCGCGCAGTCGTCCACGCCGCGGATGGCGCCGGCGCGGTCCGCGACAATCATCCGGGTGCTGCCGGAACTCAGGGCGAAGATGTCGAATGGTCGTTTGAACTGTCCTGCCGTGGCGCGGAGTGACGGACTGAACGTCAGCCTCGCGTAGGCATCCTGAAGAGCTGCGGATCCGTTGCCGAAGTCAGGCATGACGCGGCCGCTCAGGAAATCGTTTACCCGGATGTCTACGATTATCCGCGCGCGACGGATCAGAATCTCGCTTGCGCGCGATCCTTCGACGGAGGTTGTGTTGAATTGGGTCTGTGCAATACCGGTGATTTCGACAACGCGCTGGGCTTGTGCCGCATGCGGCAGTGCAAATGCAATCAGGGGCAGCAGAACCCTGACCGCCGTTACGGGAATCAGCGACGAGGTGGCGGGGATTGTCCGAGACTCCACACGTAGGCCGCCACGGCTCGGAGCTGGGCGTCCGAGATGTTGGCTCCACCCCTGGGGGGCATCATCCCACCGCTCTTCGACTCGTTGGGCATGATGCCCTTGATAATCGTCTCAAATATTCCGTTGTAGGAACCGTCACTGTGCAGCCACTCGCCGTCGGTGAGATCAGGCCCCACCCCGCGAACCCCCTTGGCGTTCTGGCCATGGCAGGCGTGGCAGAGACCGGCACCGCGGAAGAGCGTTTGTCCGGTGGAGACCATCTGGCGGGTGACATCGGGCGGCAGGGAATCCTGCTGAGCGGTGGCCGGGGCGGCCAAGGCGATCAGGAACCCCGGGAGCAGGACGACAGAAGTGCGCATGGCGCCCGAATAGTGTAACGGCAAGGTAACGACTGCAAGGGCCTTGCTCAGGCGTAGTCGGGGTACACGGGCTCCCACATGACACCGCGTACATGAGCATCCAGGTCGGCGGGCGGTGGTATGGTGGCAAGACCATGGTCGAACGCCGTTCGGGCGGCGGCCGTGCCGATAGCGGCCGAAACCTCGCGGATCCGGGCGAGCGGCGGAAAGAGGCAACCCAGTCTCAGGGAGTCGTCGGTCACCTGCGCGGCCAGCGCGCGGGCTGCCGCATGAAACATCTCGTCCGTAACCCGAGTTGACCCGACGGCCGTCACCCCGAGACCCACGCCGGGGAAGATGTAGGCGTTGTTCCCCTGCCCGGGGACGTGGGTCCGACCGTTCAGCGTTACCGGCGCGAAAGGCGACCCACTGGCGAACACGGCGCGGCCATCGGTCCATCTGTAGGCCTGCTCGGCGGTGCACTCGGAGTTGGCGGTGGGGTTGGACAGCGCGAACACGATGGGCCGCTCATTGAGCCGGGCCATTGCCCGGAGCACGGGTTCCGTGAAAGCGCCGCCACGGCCCGACACTCCGATGAGCGCCGTCGGCCGGAGCGCCTCCATTGCCGTCACAAGATCGCTCACTGGTGCGTGGGCGTGGGCGAACGGCCGCTTATGCCTGGGCAGGTCGGTGCGGGACGCCACGACCAGTCCGTGCGAGTCCATGAACCAGATGTTCGCCCGTGCGCGCTCACCTGACACGCCGGTGCCTTCCATCGCCCCCACAACCAGATCGGCTATACCCGTAGCAGCCGCTCCAGCGCCGAAGAACAGTATCCGCTGCTGCGTCATGCCGGTTCCGGTGATTCGCCCCGCGCTCAGCAGGCCTGCCAAGGTCACTGCGGCCGTGCCCTGAATGTCATCGTTGAAGCTGAGCACGCGGTTGCGATAACGCGCCAGTAAACCGATTGCGTTATCAGTGGCGAAGTCCTCGAACTGGATGAGCGCACGGGGATACACTTCCTGCACCGCGTTTACCAACTCCTCGACCAGTTCGTCATAGGCAGGTCCGCGGAGGCGAGGCTGCAACAGCCCGGTGTACAGTGGATCCTCGCGCAGCACGGCATTGTCGGTACCGACGTCCAGCAGCACTGGCAGGCACCATGCCGGATGGATTCCGGCAAGGGCCGTGTAGAGCGAGAGCTTGCCTATGGGTATGCTCATGCCCCAGGCGCCGAGGTCTCCAAGGCCCAGAATGCGCTCGCCGTCCGTCACCACTATCACGCGCACGTCGCGCTCGGGCCAGTTACGCAAAATGTCCGTCACCCGGCCGCGGTCGGCGGCCGTGACATATAGGCCGCGCGGACGCCGGAAGATGTGGCCGAATCGGAGGCTCGCTTCGCCAACGGTGGGTGTGTAGACGATCGGAAGCATCTCGTCTACATGCTCAAGGAGAGTGCGGTAGAAGAGGGTTTCGTTCCGGTCCTGCAGCGCCGTGAGGAAGATGTACTTCTCGAGGTTCGATGTCTTGGCCTCGTAGTTCCCCATCACGCGCAGCAGTTGCTGTTCCATCGTGGTGACCCGCGAGGGGAGGAGGCCCCGCAGGTGCAGGCCATCCCGTTCGGTTTCGGTGAACGCGGTGCTCTTGTTGAACCTCGGGTCGTGGAGCAGGGCGATACCTGTCGGGCGGTCGTTCATGATTGGATTCGCCGTAGAGTAAGAGTCATCCCAGTGTGCGTCCCCGTCTCCGGTTCCACCACTTGTCCACCTCACCGCCGAGTATGACAGAGGTGCCCACCGTGGCGAGCAGAGTCCAGTCGCCCTGGTCCAGTGGGACGGTTCGGAAGATTCGCTGGAGCGGTGTCCAGTACAGCGCCCCCACGTGTGCCAGGGCCGCAGCGATCAGGCTCACGAACAGGAACCGGTTGGAGAAGGGGCTGATCCGGAAGATGGACTGGTCGAGCGACCGGCTGTTGAAGACGTGGAAGAACTGGAACACCACCATTTGCGTCATTGCCATGGTACGCGCATACTCGAGATTTCCGGTCAACTCCAGGTTCCACCAGAACACGCCGGCCGTACCGGCTGCTATCAGCACGCCAACCGCTCCCAGGCGGCGCAGCAGCGGCAAGGTGATGACACCCTCGTGTGGATCGCGCCGCCGGCGTTTGAGCAATCCCGGCTCTGCCGGCTCGAAGGCCAGTGCCACGTCCTGCAGGCCGTTGGTCACCAGGTTGATCCACAGTATCTGAGCTGGAACGAAGGGTAGTGGATATCCCATGAAGAGCGTTGCCAGAATCGCGATGGGCATGGCAACGCCGGTGGAGAGCAGGAAGAATGTCACCTTCCGGATGTTGGAGAAGACAACCCGTCCTTCTTCCACCGCGGCCGTGATGGTGGCAAAGTTGTCGTCCGCCAGTACCATGTCTGAAGCTTCGCGGGCCACGTCGGTGCCACTCTTGCCCATGGCCACGCCCAGGTGAGCGGCGCGCAGGGCGGGCGCGTCGTTCACTCCGTCACCCGTCACCGCCACGATCTCGCCCTTGTGCTTGAGCCGCTGGACTATGCGAAGCTTGTGTTCGGGTGCGACACGGGCGTAGATGGCCGTGTCGTCCAGCGTCCGGTCCAGCTCCTCGTCCGCCATCGTCTCAAGGGCGGCACCTTCCACGGCCCGTGTCTCACCATTGGCGCCGAGTCCAAGTTGCTTACCGATGGCGCGGGCGGTGTCAACGTGATCGCCGGTGAGCATCAGCACGCGGATTCCGGCTGCGTGCGCCGATGCCACCGCGTCTATCGCTTCGGGCCGCACCGGGTCCTCCATGCCCTGGAGGCCGGTGAACACGAGTCCTGAGAGTGCGTCGGGCTTGATGCCGTCGCCTTCCCGCGGTCCAAAGGCCATGGCCAGCACTCTGAGTCCGCGCTGTGCCAACTCTGCGGCGGCGGCGCGGATGGCATCGGCGTCAATCGGCGCATCGCCATCCGTGGTGGCCATACGGTCACACCGCGAGAGGATCACCTCCGGAGCGCCCTTGAGCCAGACCCGGCGGCCCGCCGGGCCGTCGTTCAGCGTGGCCATGAACTTCCGCTCCGGCTCGAAGGGCAGGAGGTCACGTTCGGTGTGGTGGCGGCGCTCCTGCGCCACGTCCAGGCCGGCCCAGCCAGCCGCGCGCAGGAGCGCCACCTCGGTGGGGTCGCCCAGAGATGCGTCGTCATCCGTGCCCGGTGTTTTCGCTTCATTGGCAAGCAGTCCGGCGAGCAGGGTTGCGTGGAGCGCCCGGTGTTGCTCGAGGTCGGCCGACAGGCCGCCCTCATCGACGCCGAACATCTCGCCGCCGGCCCAGACCGCCCGGACGCTCATCTCGTTCTTCGTGAGCGTGCCGGTCTTGTCGGACCCGATCACCGTGGTGCTGCCGAGCGTTTCCACAGCGGGGAGCGACCGTATGATGGCACGACGACGCGCCATGCGCCGGACGCCGAGGGCGAGCGTGACAGTGACCACAATCGGCAGTCCCTCGGGGATCGTAGCCACGGCCAGAGCAGCCGCCGTGAGCACCATCTCACCGAGCGAGAGGCCTACAGCAAGGCCGATCCCTGCGGTGACCACGGACAGCCCGACTACGGCGAACGCAATCCAGTGACCCAATCGTTCCATCTTGAGCTGGAGCGGTGTGGCGGTGGGGCCCAGCTCCCGGACCGCCGCCGCGATGCGTCCGAGCTCGGTGGCCGGACCGGTCCGCACTGCGACACCACGCGCCCGACCCCGCGCTACGATGGTGCCGAGGAACGCCATGTTGATCTGATCGCCGGCTACCGGGGTGCCCTCAATGACGGCGTGCGCGTCCTTGCGCACGGTGGTGGACTCTCCGGTCAGCATGGATTCGTCCACCTCGAGGTGCCGTGCGTCGGTGAGCCGGAGATCAGCCGGTACGCGCGCCCCGGAAGTCAGCAACACGATGTCGCCGGGCACGACCTCGCGGCTCGCGATCTCGCGTGCCCGGCCGTCCCTCAGTACCTCCGCTTTCGGGGCGCTGAGCTTCTGCAGAGCCCGCATGGCCTGATGAGCGCGGTATTCCTGGGTGAACCCGATCACCGCATTGAGCACGACCACGGCGAGAATGACACCAGTGTCCGTGTAGTCGCGCAGCAGCAGCGTAATTATGGCCGCCGCGAGCAGGATGTAGATGAGGGGGTCGGTAAACTGGTGGAGCAGGAGGCGCCACCACGGAGTGCCCCGGTCGGTTTCGACTTCGTTCGGGCCGAACTGCGCCAGCCGGTCTCCGGCCTCGGAGTCGGTCAGTCCGTCGGGGCGGGATCCGATCTGCGCAAGGGTGTCGTCCGCCGACAGGTCATGCCAGCGGGCGGAGGATGCGTCCTGAGTCACGGTACGGTCGGTCACGAGCTGAAGATGGCCGACGGTACCTCCTCAGGGAATGTCAGTTGCGCCGGGGAGCGCAGGTGCTGAAGCCGAACAGTTCGTACAGCGGGCACTTCTTCGTGAGCGCCGTGGCGGCCATGATCAGGGCACCCAGTGCAGCGACCAGTGAGATCAACGGCTGGGCGCTGAACGCTCCCGCCACGATGATGAGTGCCAGGGCAATTACCCAGCGTACGGCCACGTCCAGCGAACTCATGTTGTTCTGCATGTAGCCTCCACGTAAGACGAATACGTGGGGTGAATACTAGACATCGAATTGTGAACGGGGGTCGAAGTGGGGATGAAGAGATGAGGGAAAAGGGGAAAAAGGAAACGTAGGATCATGCCGTACTTTTCCCGTTTCCCTTTTCCCTCTGGTGCTAATGTCCTCCCGATCCAGCCGGAGCCGGCCTGCGTCCCCGTACACGTTGCCGCACCGCATCCGTCCATCCGTCAACTCGCGCACGCTGGACCTCCGTCAGCACGGCTCGCGCGTCCAGTGCCGCCTTCATGTGAGCCCACTGGACTCGCCCCATGGCTTCATGAGCCGCCCGGAACTGCGTCTCGATGGCGCGCTGATCGGGTGCGGTGGCGTTCATCGCTTCCGCCAGCTGGCGCCGGGCCGTGCGGTGCTGCTCCTGAGCCGCTTCGCGCTCCGCGCTCGCCCGTTCGGCAAGCTCAGTCAGCCGGGTGACCTGTTGCTCGGTGAGTCCAAGTGCTTCGCGGCGCTGGAGCAGCCTGGCAGGCTGCAGGGCGTGGGTGCGGGTCATCTCGGCCATGTGACCCCGCATCTCCCGCATCATCTCTCCGCGCATCCTGCCGCGCTGCCCCATGCGTTCCTGCATCCGTTCCTGCATGCGGGGTCCCATCTGCATACGTGGTCGCTCGGGCACCGGCTGTGCCGGCTCCTGCGCGGCCGCGGGGGCACTTACCGCCAGAGCGGCAACCAGAACTGTCATGTGACGCTTCATGTCCAACCTCCTAGAACGCCGTGCTGAGACCCAGCGCCCATCTCGTGTTTTTGTCTTCCAGATCCCAGGTGCCTTCCGCGAACAGACGGAAGTTGCGACGCAGGAGGTAGCCTCCTCCTGCGGTGAGGGTCTGGTACCGTAACACATTGGACGGTCCGCCCAGCCGAACGTTAAGGAGAGGCCTGTCGGAGTCCACGTAGTTGTATAGCGCCAGTCCGTACCACCGGCTGCGGGGTGGGCTAAGGATCGCCTCCACGAATCCGCCGTCGGTGCGCACCTTCGTTTCCCCGGCACTGAATGTGGGCAGATCGTCCTCGCGGTGAATGTACTGACCGTTCACCTCCAGAGGTCCGAAGGACAAGGTGAAATCTCCGCCCACCATCCACAGCCGGTTGGTTTCTTCAGGACCCTCGTTCAAGCTCCCGGACTGGCGTCCGAAATACCCCAGTGCCCCAACCCTGATACCGGATGTAAGGTCACGCGTCACATGACCCAGAAGGTTCTTGAATGCGTCGTTGTCGAGCCTGAGGTCTGCCTCGGCCTCATGGCGTCCGTTGCCGTTCACTACGATCCCGGTGACTGTGAAGCCAAGGACGTCGGCGATGGCCATGATACCACGGTCGTAGGTCAGATCCGCCGGCTGACGCCCGATTCGAGCCCGGTAGATGGCATAGTCCTGTACCGGGAGACGCAGTTCCCGTTTGAACATGGGGTCCGATACCTGGAACTGGCCAACGGCCAGATCCAGAGGCGCTCCGGCGATGTCGTTGAAGTAGATGAATGCGTCCTCGACGCCGCCGATCTCGCCGCGCTCGAAAAGGAAGAAATAGAGATAGTACGAAATGTCCCTCGATATGGGGCCGCCGGCCAGGATTTTGAGATTGTAAGGTGTCTTCAGGTCCGTCACCGCTCGTCCGTTGGCGTACGCATCCACATACGCATCCAGGCGAAAGGCGATAGGCAACTCCCGCGAGAGGTCGAGAAGCGGATCACCCGTAGGCACCGAGTCGCGAATCGGCTCACGCGCCACCATGCGGAATCCGTTGGCCGCGTACTGCTCGCCAAAAGCCGTGAGCCGCGGCATGGGATTGTGGCAGAGGTTGCAGCTCACTCCATACTTGCGGGCGAAGGCGGGGATTTCCGACGCCTCGAGGACCGCACCGATCATCAGAAACGCAAGCACCAGAAGCATTCTCATGAGTCCTCCTCTATCGGGAACGTGAGAATCATCCGGAGTCCTCCGGAAGGGGCAGCCTCGGCTTGTAACGTGCCGCCGTGCGCGTGCACTATGGCGGCCGTCACCGTAAGGCCGAGCCCGGCGCCCGCGTGGCGCCCCCTTGCACTGTCCGCCCGATAGAACCTTTCCAGGATGTGGGGCAGAAGGTCCGCCGGGAGTCCGGGGCCGTTGTCCTCCACGATCAGCGCCATCGTTCCCGGACCACTCTGGGTCTGTACTCTCACGGACGTCCCGTCAGGGGTGTGACGTACCGTGTTGTCAAGCAGCTGATCGAGCGCAAGCCCGACCAGTCTCGCGTCCAGCCCAACCGAATGCGTGAACTCGCTTCTGTCTTCGAGGGCGTAAGTCCGGGTTCCCGCCCGAGGAAGTATGCGATCCAGCGCCATCTGAACCGTCTCTCGCAGATCGACGGGCATCACCCTCGGCTCGAGTTCTCCCGCATCGGCCCGCGCCACGATCAGCACGCTCTCTCCGATCATCGCGAGGTGTTCCACCTCTTCGAGAAGACTTTCCAGAATCGTGCGATACTGCTCCGGCGATCGGTCGCGGGCGCGAAGCGCCACTTCAAGTTGACCCCGCATGGCGGTAATGGGTGTACGGAGGTCGTGACCCAGGTCGGCGATTATCCGACGCTCGGCCAATATGGACCGGTCAAGTCGCTCGATCATCCGGTTGATCTGTGTTATCAGGCCGTGGAACTCACGCACGTGCGTGTGCGCCGTGATGCGCTGTCCGGTCTGCTCGCCGTGCACCGCCGACGCCTGGTCGGCGATCTGCTCCACGGGTTCCATCGCCCGCGTGGCCAGCCAACGGGCACCGAACACAGTGGCTACCACACCCAGCAGGACCGTGCCGAGCATGAGCAACAGCACGTCGCGGGCCGCTTCCCGGGTGGGATCCAGCGACGCGGCCATCTGAATAACGCGGCTGGATTGCCCTCCGTTGTCGGGTACACGTTGATACACGATCCGCGCCGACGAGCCAGCCCAGGAGGCGGTCTGATACGCCGAGCCCTCGCGCAGTGCGTCGCGCAGTGTGTTGGCGTCGAACGGCAGGTCCGCGGCGTGTACTATGTTCACGGAGAGAATGCGGCCGGCCGAGTCGCGCAACACGACGAACCGGTTGACCCGGTCTACGAAAGTCTGGAATTCCAGGGGATCCGGGAAGGGAACCAGGGCGTCGTCACGGGCCACGGTGGCGCTCAACATCAACGCCGCGTTCCCCAACGCCACGTCAAGCTGCCGATTCAGCATACGCGTGGTGCCGAGGAACGCCCACAGCGCTATCAGGAGCAGCGCCGCGGCCATAGTGATGCAGAACCGCACCGCGAGGACGCGGCGCAGGGAATACATGGCCCGGGTCTAGGTCTTCTTCGAGGGGACCGGCGCGCCGCCCAGCCGGAAACCCACCCCGCGGACCGTCTGGATCAGGCCGTCATGGCCGGCATTGCGCAGTTTCCGGCGCAGGTTACCGATGTGCACGTCCACCACGTTGCTCTCGGGGTCGAAGTGCATGTCCCAGACCTTTTCGAGCAGCTCCGTGCGGCGAACTACCTTTTCCGGGTTCAGCATGAAGTGTTCGAGCAGCTGGAATTCCCGTGCCGTAAGGTCCACGGTCTTTTCGCCGGCGAATACCTGGTGCTTGAGCCGGTCCAGTTGCAGCGGCCCGAACGCGAGTCGCTCCATCCGGCCGGCGCCGCCCCGCCGCACAAGCGCGCGCACCCGCGCCAGCAGTTCGTCGAACTTGAACGGCTTGCCGAGGTAATCGTCCGCACCGGCATCGAGGCCGCGGACCACGTCTTCCGTGGCGTCCCGGGCGGTGAGCATGAGGATGGGAATCTTGCGGCCCTCGCCCCTGAGTTCCGTAGCCACCTGGAGGCCGTTCTTCTTGGGCAACATCAGATCGAGCAGGATCGCGTCGTACTCGTTCACGTGAGCCAGCATGATGGCCTCATCGCCGTCCTTGGCCACGTCGACGGCGTAACCTTCTTCACGCAGTCCCATCTCGATGAATCCGGCGACCTTCCGGTCGTCTTCCACCACGAGGATTTTCATAGTGAGCGCAAGCTATTCAGGGTGCGGTGATCGCCTTGTAAACCGGCGGTTAAAGGTTCTTTAAAGTTCAGTTGGCCAGCGAGGAATGTCGAGAATAAACGTAGACCCTGCGCCCGGCTCGCTGGTCACAGTCAGGTCTCCCCCCATCAGGCGTGCCAGCTGCCGCGAAAGCGTGAGCCCAAGCCCGGTACCGCGCTGTTCGGGGGAACTTGATCGAAATGCCTCGAAGATCTCTGCCTGTCGGTCGGCCGGAATCCCATCACCGCGATCCGACACCGAAAACGTCATGTGGGTGTCGGTGGCCCGGAGCTTCACCGTGACGCAGTCATTCTCGGGGCTGTGCCGCACGGCGTTCGACAGAAGATTGATCAGAATCTGGCGGGTGCGTTGAGCATCGGCACGACAGGGAACCGGGCCATCGACGTTTGCCTCTACCATAACGTGTCTTCCATTGGCGGTGGGTTCCACGGAGGCGATGGCATCAACCAGCAGTGCGGTAGCGTCGGCTTCCTTCGGGGCAAGTGCCAGGCGCGCCGCTTCCATGCGCGAAAGGTCGAGCAGGTCGTTGAGGAGTCCCAGCGTTCGCTCAGCCGAATCGTAGACCTCACGGGCGGCGCGCGGCCCGTCGGGCCCCAGTTTCCTCAAGAGCAGGTCGGACCAGCCGTACACAGCCGTGAGCGCATTTCGCAGCTCGTGGTTGATCATGGCGAAGAAACGGTCCCGCTGGGCCTGCAGCGCCGCCATCTCCATTACCATGCGATCCGCCTCGGCGTAGAGGCGCGCGTTCTCCACGGCGACCGCGGCCTGGGCGGCAAGCATGACGGCAATGGCTTCGTCTTCTTTGCTGAACTCGTCGGCCCCGACCTTTTCTGTGAGATAGAGATTGCCGATGGGCCCCTTGCGTCCGATGATCGGTACGCCCAGAAAGGAATGCATGTCGGGGTGATGCTCGGGAAAGCCGTGGGCTCGCGAATGGCGCTCGAGGTCGTGGAGCCTGATCGGCCGGGGATCGGAAATGAGGAGACCCAGAATGCCCTTGCCACTTGGCAGCGATCCGATGCGGGCGTACTCCTCGGGCGTAACTCCGCTCACCACGAACTGGGTGAGTTGTGAGGCAGTGGAATCCAGAACGCCGAGCGCCGCATACCGAGCGCCGATTACGTCACGGGCGGAGTCGACGACTTCCTGGAGGACATCGTCGGTGATCCGCTCGGCGGTTATGCGTACTCCGGCGCGGACCAGGCGCTCGAGTCTTTCACGGGGGGGCAGGTTGGCCATAGCTCCCCTGAAAGTTACGCCTCCGACGGCGTTTGAGAATACGAACGGCCGGCGCAGGGGGCTGATTGAACCGGCTCAGCCAGCGAGTCACGACCTGCTGGATCGGTACCGGATTCAGGTGATTCGTGCGGGTTCTCGTGTGCCGGCTACTGACAATCAGGTCCGCACTCTCCAGCACCTTGAGGTGTTGCATGACCGCGAATCGGAAAGTCCATGGGGCCGGAATATTCCGGTCAAGCTCGTTGGTGGAATACGGGCGCCTGCTCAGCAACTCCAGGATCCGGCGCCGGCATGGGTTGGCCGGCGCGCTGAGCAGCTGGTCCAGTCCGTCACGGGAACTGCGAGGTCGCGACATGTGACAAAAAATATTACATGTCGCGACCCCTGTATAACACCCCACACGCCGGTCAGCGGTTGGCGGTCCGCCTCTTCGGTTTCCGTCCCGCGGGTCTCCGTCCCGCGCCGCGCCGCCGCCGGCTGCTGGTTGGTCCCACTACCGGTATCACGAGAATGGTGGCCGGGAGTGTGTTGAGCAACCGCTCCGTGGTGCTGCCCAGCAGAATCCGGTCCACCCAGCCTTTTCCGTGCGACCCCACCACCAGCAGATCCACGCCGCGTTGCTGTATTTCGCGCGCAAGGGTTGGCGCCGCAAGGCCGCGCAGGATGCTGGTCTCTGCCTGCGGATAGGTTACCAGTGGCCAGACATACTGTTCGCAATGTTCCCGGGACCGTTCGTACGACTCGGTCTCGTAGAGTGTCAACGGGATCTCCGTCCCCACCGGCGCCGGCTCCACGAGGTGGACCACGTCGAGTTGCGCGTTGAACAGCCCGGCGTATCGCTCGGCCTGATTGATGACCGTACGCGCCGCGTCCGAGAGATCAACGGCGGCCATCACTCGCTTGATGTGCGATGTAGCGCCGGCGGTGACAAGCATCGGTACGTCCAGCGTGCGCGAGAGCGCGTGGGCCGTGCTGCCTCCAACCCAGCGGCCCAGCACCGAGTGATGCTTGCCGCCCACAACCACGAGTTCCGCATCCAACTCGGCGGCGGCATGCCGGATCACCACCGGCGGCCGGCCGATCCGCACGTCCAGCGTCCTGAGCGCAGGGTCGGGCACGCGGTCCCGCATGGCGGCCTCGATCCGCGACCGTGCTCCCTCCATCGTGAACCGATCGAGGTCGGCGGGCGTGAATGCAAAGTGATGAGGTGCGGTCGGGACAGGCCATGGTTCCGGAGTTGCGTGTACCAGGCGGCACGCAACACCAGCCTGTGACGCAATCGTCCACGCGGCGACCACCGCATCCGTGGACGCAGGAGTCTCGTCAACACCGACCACGATGGGTTTCCAGGTACTGGTCATGTGGTTACTCCACTTGAGTAGTTGTCTTGCGGCTTCATCCTACGGTACGGGCGATGAACCCCCGGCTAAAGCTTCATGAAGGCGGATTAAGGGACAAATCATGGGTTGTTGACCCCTCCCGTTCTATGCTACGGATGCTGCAACCGACCGCCCGTACGATGCCTGTGCGGGTACTTCCAGACGGGAGGCATACCATGCGTGTAGCCGAGCTGATGATCACTGATCTCAAGACCGTAGGACCGGACGCCCCGGTGGCCGAGGCAGTCACCACCATGGCGGACGCCCACGTGTCGGCGCTGCCTGTGGTAGATCGCAAGGGCCGCCTGATCGGCGTCATCTCGGCCACAGACGTGTTGCGGGCCACGGCCGAGTCAGGTAACGGAAAGGAGCGGGAACAGGTGTTCGACGACACTCCGATCCGGGAACTGATGACACCTCGTCCGGCCACGGTGTCGCCCGACGCCGACGTCCGCGAAGCGGCGCTGCCGATGCTGTACCTGGAAGTGCACCGGCTCTTCGTCGAAGATGACGACCGGCTGGTGGGAGTGATCTCGCAGAGCGACATAGTTCGGGCGGTTGCGACGGCCAAAATCTGAGAAGTCTTGCGCGGGAGGTACGATGAAAATCGCCAAGAGCATTCCCACTCCGCTGGCAGTGCGGCATCCCATGGACCGGCTGTTCGACCGCCTGTTCGAGGGACGGTTCAACGGGATCGACTTCCCCAATGTCGAGACCCTCTGGGCGCCGCCGGTGGACTTCGCCGAGACGGAAAAGGATTACGTCGTCCGGATCGAGGCTCCGGGCATGACGCGTGAGGACTTCGATGTCAATCTCGAGGGCCATCTGCTGACACTGTCCGGCCGCAGAGAATTCAGCAAGGATGAAGAGACCGAGGAGATGATCTGGCGGGAGCGGGAGCAGGGTGCGTTCGTGCGCTCGATCCGCCTGCCGAAGGCGGTCCGCCCGGACAAGGTGGACGCGGTATACGCCGACGGCGTGCTGACGGTCCGCCTCCCCAAGGCGGAACCGACACCGAAGAACAAGATCCCCATCAAGTAGTGTCGGGGGATCGATTCAAGCCCCCCGGTGGCCGACGGGCCATCGGGGGGTTTTCTTGAGCCCGTGGGTATCACGCTGATTCGTCGCTACCCCATAGCCGCTGCCGCCACGCTCGGGATGGTGGGCGGTCTGTTGGCGCTTTTCCCGTTCCGCGTCCCCGCCGTTGCGCAGGCCATCTTCTTTGCTACGCTGGTTGGGGCGGGCGCGCCGCTGGTGATCCGGACCGCCGCCGGACTGATTCGCGGCCGGTTTGCCGCGGACGTTGTTGCCACCCTCGCGATCGTGACGGCGGTGATCCTGGGTGAGTACTTCGCCGGCACCGTCATAGTGCTGATGCAGTCCGGCGGCGAAGCCCTGGAGGACTACGCGCTGAAACGCGCGTCCATGTCCGTGGAAGCCCTGGTGGCGCGCGCTCCAAAGCTGGCTCGAAGGCTGGTGGACGGTTCGATGGAGGAGATCGCGGCGACGGAAGTGCGCGTGGGGGACCTCCTCGTGGTGCGGCCGGGCGACCTGGTGCCGGTTGACGGCGAGGTAGTCAGCGGGCAATCGGCGGTCGATCAGTCGGCTTTGACCGGCGAGCCGATGCCGGTACATGCTGAACCGGGAACAGAACTCTACAGCGGCGGCGTCAACCTGGACGGAGCGCTCACCCTCAAGGCAATCCGCACGGCGGTGGAGAGCCAGTACCAGCAGATCGTGCAACTGGTGGAGCGGGCGCGACTGGAAAAGCCTCCCATGGAGCGGCTGGCGGATCGGGCCGCAGTATGGTTCACGCCCGCGACGCTCATCATGTGCGGCGTTGCCTGGCTCATCACATCGGATCCCACGGCCGTTCTGGCGGTGCTCGTGGTGGCCACGCCATGCCCGCTGATCCTGGCAACTCCCGTAGCTGTGATAGCGGGAATCAACCGCGCGGCGGATCGCGGCGTCATAATCAAGACGGGCTCGGCCATCGAGCAGGTGGGGCGGGCAGGAGTTGTGGTGTTTGACAAGACCGGTACGCTCACCGAAGGCCATCCCACGCTTTCCTCCGTGCGCACCTTTCACCGTCTTCCGGAGCACGAGGTACTGAAGCTGGCAGCTTCAGTAGAGCAGCTGACCTCTCATCACCTGGGTACCGCCGTGGTGGCCGCCGCCCGGGAGCGCAATGTACCGCTGGCCGAACCCCTTGAGTTCGACGAGCACGCAGGCCTTGGGGTTCACGGCCGGGTGGACGGCAGATTCGTGATCGTGGGCACCGCCGGGCTGTTGCGGGAACACGGGGTTACCGTGGACGCGGCGCCCCTCGATGGTACGGTCGCCTGGGTTGGGGTGGACGGTGAGCTGGTGGGTGCCCTGGTATTCGCCGATCGGATCCGGCCCGAGGTTCCCGCGCTCATGCGGCAACTCCGTGACCTCGGTATCGGACACACGGTTATGCTTACCGGAGACCGCCGGGAAAACGCCGAGGCAGTTGCCGCGGAGGTGGGGATAGCCGAGGCGCACGCAGATCTGCTGCCCGGCGACAAGGTACGAGTGGTGGGATCGCTCAAACGCGAGCACGGCACGGTTGTGATGGTTGGCGACGGGATCAACGACGCGCCGGCACTGGCCGCGGCGGCCGTGGGCATAGCCATGGGGGCGCACGCTCCGGCCGCATCTTCCGCGGCAGCCGACATCGTGCTGGTCGTGGATGACGTCTCGCGTGTTGGTGATGCGATCACCGTGGGGCGGCGCACACGGCGGGTGGCGCTTCAGAGCATCGGGATCGGGATGGGAGTGAGCTTCGCGCTGATGTGGGTAGCGAGTTTCGGGCACATCACGCCGGCGCTCGGAGCGGTGCTGCAGGAGATTCTGGATGTGGGAGTGATCCTGAATGCACTGCGCGCCAGGCGGAACTGACCGCCGCCGGTGCGGTCAGGCGTTGAGATGCGCGCTATATTCCTGACATGCGTTCAGTGCGCGGCGTCCTGCTCGCCGTGGTCGCGGGTACCGTCGCGTTCCTTCCTGTGACGGGTTGGGGCGCTCCGGCGCCAAGCCACTGCTCGGCCCACAACGAGCCCACGTCGCCGGTATCGGCGCATGAGCGCGAGCACTCCCGGGAAACCGCCGAGTCCGGACACGACGACTGCCGCCACTGCCCACCTGATCGTTGTGACCTGCACACGGCATGCGTGGACCTGGTGCAGGTTGCGCCGCCGCCGCCCGGCGAACCCATGGTATGCGTAACGGGCACCCATTTCGGATACAGGGTGCCGGTCCCACTTAACTCCCATACCTTCAAGCCCCCCACGCCACCGCCTCTGCTCCAGTTGTAAACCTGGGATCCGTCGTTTTCCTCAACCGGACAAGGAGCAGAAGTGATGGCATACTTGAGAAGCCCCGCTTGCGCGGCGTTGCTGGGTATATGCGTGGCGGGTGGTGTCGCGGCGCAGACAGATTATCGCAACCTCGATGCCGATCGGCCCGTGAGCACCGAGGACGCGCATCCGGTGGAACGGCACGCTTTCGAGTTCGTGTTGCCGTATCAGCTGGATCGAGAACCCGGTGGAGGCACCCGACACCTCGTCGTGCCCGAGCTCACGTACGGGGTGTTACTGAACGGCCACGTGGGGGTCAAAGTGCCGGTAGCGGCGGTTCACTCGCCGGGGAGTAGGGAGTGGGGGGTTGCCGGTGTACGGGTGTTCGGTCTCTACAACTTCAACGTGGAGTCTGCCGCGCTGCCGGCGCTGGCGGTGCGTGCGGACGTCCAGCTCCCGGTGGGAAACCTTGGAACGGATGCATTCAGGGCGTCGTTCAAGGCCATCGCTACCCGTGCCTGGGGCCGCAGTCGCATTCACCTGAACGGCGCATATGCCGTCGGTCGTGCCGGCGTGCCCGCGGCCGCCGAGCACCTGCCGGGTTGGTCGGTGTCCGGCGCTCTGGATCGGACGTTTTACCGGCGTAGCCTGCTGACGATCGGTGAGGTGCGGGTGCACCGTCTGGTTGAGGGCGCACCCATCGAAGCCACCGCGGCCGCAGGTGTGCGCTACCAATGGGGGCCGAGCACCGTGCTCGACGCTGGCGTCGCCCGGCGCCTGCGCGGGGATGTTGGTCCCGACTTCGCCGTCACGATCGGTGTCACGAGCGCTTTCGCTCTGCGCGCCTTCATGGGAGGTGCCCCATGACCCGCGGGTACCAAATAGTGGTCTTGCTGGGTGTGATGGTTGCCGGTCCGCTCCCGGCGCAGGAGCGTCGAAATGAGCAGTTCTACTACCCGGGCCGATTCAACTGGGAGTTCCTGCACCGGTATCCGGAGGCGGCGCGCCTGTTCAACGCGTTCGATTACGGGCACGCCGTCCTGTACGAGGTATTGCTCACACGATCCGATTCAGCCCGCCAGACTGCGGCACTCGAACGGGAGTACCACTACCTCACCACGGATCTCCTGCTCCGGCCGCCGCGTTTTGCCGTGGCGGAAGATGCGGTGGCACCGGCGTATGCCAGGCTTGCCTGGCGCGCGAAGATGATGTTTCACTGGGCACACGTCCTCCACCGGCAGATCTACGACGCATACGCCGATCCGCGGTTGTCCGACGCTGAACGCCGTGATCTCGTGGAACGCCTCACCGACTACTATCTGAGCAACCGGCGCCTCGCGTTCACCGACGTGCCCAAGTCCATGGAACTGATGGACGAGGCCTACTACAGTCAGGTATTCCGCCGTCGCCATCCCGAGTTCAACGGATTGATCTGGGCCTACCACTGGCTGCAGGTGGGATTGTACGAGCCTCTGGTCATGGATACTACGGCCGACGGGCGCAAGGCCGGCATCCAGGCCGCAGTGGCGCGGTTCTTCGACATGTTGCGGGAGCCGCCAACTCACTACCCCGTGGTGATGCCCATGACGCCCGCCATCGCTCCGGAGTTCACCCGCCGGCATCCACGGGCGGCGGCCATCTTCGACAACCTGCACATGCTGCACGACATTATCTCCGACATCCTCGTGTCGGGGGCTGTGCCGCGTGACCGAAAACGGGCAGAGATCTATGCTGCTTTGGACGAGTTCCAGGATGGCACCCGGAATGCGATTACGGCTGACGAGTGGCTGCATATGGCGCATCACATGGGCGGCGTGGACGCCATGGGCGGGCCGGCCGTAGGCTTGTTGCGGAGGCCGGAATCGGTGGATGCCGGGGGCCACCGGCACTGAAAAAGCCGGGGTGCGTGGCGCAGGGGTAAGTTTCGGGGAGGGAAGGAGAGGGACAGATGAAATGGTCGTGGGTACTGGGGCGGGTCCAGGGCATCAAGATCCAGGTGCACTGGACGTTCTCGATCCTTCTCGTATGGGTGGGGCTGATTCACGCTGCCCGCGGTGCGAGCACGGCGGACGTTGTGGCCGGCATCATGCTCATACTCGCCGTCTTTGCGTGTGTCGTGCTGCACGAGTTGGGACACGCACTCACGGCCAAGCGGTTCGGAATCAACACTCGCGACATAACCCTCCTTCCCATTGGCGGAGTAGCACGGCTCGAGCGCATGCCCGACGAGCCGTATCAGGAGTTGATTGTTGCTGCCGCCGGACCGGCTGTGAACGTGGTGATTGCCGGGATATTAGCGCTCGCACTCCTGGCGGTGGATGGATTCCGGCCGATCGGTGAACTTGCGCTGGTAGGCGGCAACTTTGCGGTCAAGCTGATGTGGGTGAACGTGCTGCTGGTGGCGTTCAATCTTCTGCCGGCGTTCCCCATGGACGGCGGGCGTATCTTGCGGGCGTTGCTCGCGAGCCGGCTCGATTACGGCCGGGCCACACGAATAGCGGCAACGATAGGTCAGGGAATGGCGGTGCTTTTCGGCCTGGCGGGACTCTTCGGCAATCCGTTCCTCCTGCTCATTGCCATCTTCGTTTTCCTGGGGGCGCAGGCCGAGGCCGAGCAGGTTGGGGTACGGATGGCGTTGGAGGGGGTGCCGGTGGCGGACGCCATGATGACCAGGTTCGACGTGCTGGCCGCGACGAACACACTGCAGGATGCCATCGACGAACTTATTGCAGGATCACAGCAGGACTTTCCGGTGGTGGAAGATGGACGCGTGGTCGGGTTGCTGCTCCGTCAGGACCTCGTGAAGGCTATCAAGGCGGGTGGGCGCGAGCAGCGCGTGGGTGATGTCATGCGCAAGGACTGTGCTCTGGCCCGGGTGGACGAGCCCGTGTTCGAGGTGATAGCCCGGATGCGCAGCGCTCGTTGCCCCACTATTCCCGTCATGCAGGACGGTACGCTGGTGGGGCTCCTGACTCTTGAGAACGTGGGTGAGTTGATGATGGTCGAGCCCGGGAGCGGCAGGATCGAACGCTAGAGCGCGGGCCCCCTGGTGGGTTCGGCATGAGCCTTTCCAGAGATGGCCACGATGCCGTCACACCTGGCGCACACCGCGCCCTGCTGGTCGATCAGTTCCGCCGCCGCGAACACCAGATTGGCTCCCACCCGCACCGGCCGACCCAGTACTTCGAAGCGATCCCCCTGAACCGGTCTCAGAAACTGGATGTTGAGTTGTGCGACCCCAGCTCGCCGGCCGAGCGTGTGGAGGTACCCAGCGAGACCCACGACGAGATCGAACATCCCCGCAATCACCGCGCCGTTTACCGCCTCCGTGCCGAGCCCGCCGCGATGCTCCGGCCGGATGGGGTCGATCACGGCGCGCACCTGACCCGGCGTGGACAGGTCCACCCGCGCTCCCATGTGCCGCATTCCCGGATGCGTGTTCCATTGTTCCGCCATCTCGGTACGGGCTGCATCCGAGGGGTAGTCGGCCGGTGGCTTGAATTGCATGTGATGAAGAGAAGCGGGAGTGGAACAAGCGGTCAAGGCGGTCAGGTCACCCGACGTTGTAAATTGTTTCCAATGAACGAACGTCCACGGATTGTCATCGTCGGTGCCGGGTTCGGCGGGTTGGAGCTGGCGCGCAGGCTGGCCAACAAACCGTTCGACGTGGTACTCCTCGACCGGAACAACTACCATCTCTTCACCCCGTTTCTGTACCAGGTGGCGAGTTCCCTGATCAATCCCGGCGACATCGCCTACCCGGTACGCACGGTGTTTCGGCGAGCTTCCAATGTCCGGTTCCGCATGGCGGAAGTCGTTGGAGTGGATTTTCAGAACAGACGCGTCAGGCTCGAAAGCGGGCCCGAGGAGCCGTACGAGCACCTGATCTTCGCCACAGGTGTGGCCATCCACTATTTCGGTCAGGAAGCGATCCGAGCGATATCGCACGGACTCACCGACTTGCCGATGGCAATGCGGCTCAGGAATCACGTGCTGACCTGTTTCGAGACGGCGGCCGTGCTGGATAGTCCGGAGAAACGGCGCGAGTGGCTCACGTTCATGGTGGTGGGTGCCGGTCCTACCGGCGTGGAGTATGCCGGCGCTCTGTCCGAGCTGGTGCGACTCATGCTGCGACGCGATCACCCGCGTCTCCCCAGGGACGAGATTCACCTCGTACTGGTTGAAGGACGGGACCGTGTCCTGCCGATCTTCCCTGAGGGGTTGAGCCATCATGCCGAGCACCATCTCAGGAAGAAAGGGATCGAGCTCAGGCTCGGCCGGTTGGTCAACGCGGCGGATGGTGAATCGGTGACGTTGGACTCCGGTGAGGTAATCCGCGCGCGGACACTGGTATGGGCGGCGGGCGTCCATCCTCCGCCGCTCATAGAGAAGCTGGGGCTGCCTGTCAGGAAGAGTGGGAGGGTGGAGGTGGACGAGTATCTCCGGGTACCGGGATACGAAGGCGTGTACGCCATCGGCGACGTGGCCGGTTACCTCCACGAAGGTGAGGAATTGCCCATGCTGTCGCCGCCCGCCATGCAGCAGGCCCGTCTCATCGCGGCCAATCTCCAGCGGGCGGCAAAGGGTCAGCCGGCCAGGACCTACAGATATTTCGACAAGGGCCTGATGGCGACGATTGGCCGGAACGTGGCGGTGGCCCAATCCGGACCCATCCGTCTCAAGGGTTTCATCGGGTGGGTGGCGTGGCTGGCCCTGCACCTCTACTTCCTGGCCGGATTCCGGAACCGGGTGGCCGTGTTCGCACGCTGGATCTGGGAATACATCCTCTGGGATCGTCCCATACGATTCATCCTGCGCACAATGGACCGGCGGGAGCGCGCGTGAGCCTAGAGTCCGTCAATCCGGCCACCGGTCAGCCGCTTCGAGAGTACGAGGAGTACACGGAAGAAGACGTCCGGGCGCTACTCTCGTCGTCGGTACGAGCGTTCCACGACTGGCGGGTTGTGTCGTTCGGCGAACGGTCAGACCTCATGAGGCGTGCGGCGGAGTTGCTGCGCGAGCGCAAACGCCGGTATGCCGAGTTGATGGCGGCTGAGATGGGCAAACCCGTAACCCAGGGTGTGGCCGAAGCCGGGAAGTGTGCCTGGGTATGCGACTATTACGCGGAACATGCCGAGGCGTTTCTCGCGCCGGAATCGGTTTCGACGGACGGATCCAGGAGCTACGTAGCGTTCGCTCCGCTCGGGCCCGTTCTGGCCGTCATGCCCTGGAACTTCCCATTCTGGCAGGTCTTCCGGTTTGTGGCGCCGGCCCTCATGGCGGGAAATACCGGCCTTCTCAAGCACGCATCGAACGTGTCCGGGTGTGCGCTTGCCATCGAAGAGATTATCAGAGATGCGGGGTTCCCGGATGGGGTATTCAGTACTCTGTTGATCGGTTCATCGCGTGTTGGGGATGTTATTGACGCGCCGGAGGTGCGAGCCGTTACGCTGACCGGGAGTACGCCAGCGGGGAAGGCTGTGGCTGCGAAAGCCGGCGGGGTACTCAAGAAGACGGTGCTGGAACTTGGCGGCAGTGACCCGTACGTGATCCTTGAAGACGCAGATCTTGCACTTGCGGCAGAGACCTGCGTGTCGTCCCGGCTCATCAACAGCGGCCAGAGTTGCATTGCCGCCAAGCGATTCATCGTGGTGGAGCCGGTCAGGGAGGAGTTCGAGGCCCGGTTCGTCGAAATGATGGCAGAGGTTGTCCCGGGTGACCCGATGGACGGGAAGACAAGGCTTGGACCTCTGGCACGGCCCGATCTCAGGGACGAATTGCACGAGCAGGTGACCCGTAGCATCGATGGGGGAGCGAAGCTTCTGCTGGGTGGCGAGGTACCGGAAGGAGAAGGGGCGTACTATCCGCCGACCGTGCTGAGTAACGTCCAACCGGGCATGCCTGCATATGACGAGGAATTGTTCGGACCGGTGGCTGCGATCATCGCGGCGCGGGACGAACAGGACGCCGTGCGTATTTCCAACGACTCTCCGTTCGGGCTGGGTGCGGCGGTGTTCACGCGTGACGTGGAGCGCGGTGAGCGGATCGCGCGAGATGAAATCGAGGCCGGCTCCTGCTTCGTCAACGCACTGGTCAAGTCAGACCCCCGGCTGCCGTTCGGCGGGATCAGAGAATCGGGATACGGGCGCGAGCTGTCGTCCTTCGGGATCCGCGAGTTCCTGAACGTGAAGACCGTTTACATCAGGTGACGACACCCTTCATCCCGCACGGGATTCCGCGCCAGCGCCGGAGTCCGCTGAACCCGGACCCCGAACCCGGGTTCCGCGAGCGATTGTCGGCCCTCAAGTATCTCCCTCCGCTCTTCCGCATGGTGTACCGCGCCCACAGGGGATACACGTGGGGAATAGTCGTCCTGCGGGCATTGCGAGCTGTGGTTCCGCTGGCGCTTCTCTGGGTAGGCAAGCTCATCATCGATGGAGTGGTGGAGGCAATAGCGGCCCATCAGGCGGGCGCGGCGCCGGACTGGCACGGGCTCGCGGTGCTGGTCGCGCTCGAGCTCGGCATCGCGGTAGTGGGCGAGGGTCTGGCGCGTATCTCATCTCTCCTCGAGAGCCTGTTGGGCGACCTGTTTGCCAACGAGGTCTCGGTCAGGATGATCGAGCACGCGGCAACACTCGATCTGGAACAGTTCGAGGATGCCGAAACTTACGATCAGCTCGAACGGGCGCGACGACAGACCGTAGGCCGGATAGGATTGCTCGCGCTGGTACTGAACAGCGCGCAGGATCTGGTGACCCTGCTTTCGCTGGCGGCCGCACTGGTGGTCTACGTACCGTGGCTCCTGATCCTGTTGGCTCTGGCCGTGATCCCGTCGTTCCTCGGCGAGGCGCGGTTCGCGCATCTGGGGTACTCGTTGCTCTTTCAGTGGACTCCCGAACGACGCCAGCTGGATTACCTGCGGTACGTGGGGGCCAGCGATGTCTCCGTCAAGGAGGTCAAGCTCTTCGGCCTGTCAAGTTTCCTGAAAGGGCGGTATGCCCGGCTTGCGCGACAGTTCTACGATGCGAACAAGCGGCTGGCGGTCAAGCGGGCGGCGGTGTCTTCGGTTCTGGCGGCCATCGGATCGCTGGGCTACTACGGCGCCTTTGGCGTCATCATATACCTCACCGTGATCGGGTATGAGTCGCCGGCGGGCGTGTTCACCATTGGCGTGCTCACGTTCCTCGCGGGGTCCTTCCGTCAGAGCCGGGATCTGATACAGCGGGTCCTGCTGTCGCTCACCCAGATATACGAGCAGAGCCTTTACCTGAGAGATCTGTTCACCTTCTTCGAATTGAAGCCACGGATCGCGAGCCGGCCGGGGTTGCCTCCGGTGCCTGCTCCAATAGTTGATGGATTCGTCTTCGAGAACGTGGGCTTCCGTTATCCCGGATCCGACAAGTGGGCGGTGCGCGGACTGAGCTTCGAACTCAAGCCGCAGGAGTCGGTGGCGCTGGTGGGAGAGAACGGTGCCGGGAAGACGACGCTGGTGAAGCTGCTGGCCCGTTTGTACGACCCGTCCGAAGGGCGGATCCTGCTGGACGGGCGGGACCTCCGCGAGTACGACCTGGCCAGCGTGCATGCAAACATCGGCGTGATCTTCCAGGATTATGTCCGATATGACCTGCTGTTCCGTGAGAACATAGGAGTGGGGCAGATCGGGCGGGTGGATGACCGTACTCAGGTAGAACAGGCAGCCCGCCGCGGGCTCGCGGATGCGGTGGCAGCAGGGCTCGCGAAGGGGTTCGACCAGCAGCTGGGGCGGCGGTTTGAGAGCGGGGTGGAGCTGTCGGGCGGAGAGTGGCAGAAGGTGGCGCTCGCTCGCGCCTACATGAGGGATGCGCAGGTGCTCATTCTGGACGAACCCACCGCGGCGCTGGACGCCCGTGCCGAGTATGAGGTGTTCATGCGGTTCACCGAACTCACGCGCGGCCGGGTCGCAGTGATCATCTCACACCGGTTCTCGACGGTGCGCATGGCCAGCCGCATCCTGGTGCTCAGGGATGGCCAACTGGTGGAGCATGGCACACACCGGGAGCTGGTGGTGAACGGCGGTCTTTACGCGGAGTTGTTCAATCTGCAGGCGGCGGGATACAGATAACAGGGAAAAGGGAAGAGGGAAAAGGGAAAAGTACTGCGGTCACGCCAGGTCCGCGGCGGGGCGCACCTGAACGTGCGATGAAAAGCCTTACTTTTCCCTTTTCCCTCTTCCCTTTTCCCTGTCCCCGCCCCCATTTGACACCCTCTGTCCCTCGGCACAATTTCCCGATCCCCCTGGAACGGAGGTAGGCTCGCATGCGCGAGTACCCTGGAACTCATATCCGGAACGTCGCCGTGGCCGGTCACGGGGCCTGCGGCAAGACTTCGCTGGTTGACGCCCTGGCGTTCGTTACCGGCAGCAGCAAGCGGCACGGATCGGTCAAAGATGGCACCGCCCTGACCGACTACACTCCCGACGAAATCGAACGCAAGTACTCCATCAGTCTGGCGCTCGCTCATGCCGAGTGGATGGAGACCAAGCTCAACCTCCTGGATACCCCCGGGTACCTGGACTTCCTGGGTGACGCGGTAGCCGGCATCCATGCAGCTGACGCTGCGTTGATCGTGGTGGGAGCCACGTCCGGCGTGGAGGTGGGAACAGAGCTTGCCTGGAGTACCGCCGAGCAGCGCGGCATTCCGCGGCTCTTCTTCGTATCCATGATGGACAAGGAGCACGCCAACTTCGAGAAGGTTTATGAGGACATCAAGGCGCACCTCACGCCCAAGGTGATTCCCATAGAGATCCCCATTGGCGAGGGGCCCGATTTCCACGGAATAGTGAACCTGTTCTCGCGAAAGGCGCATATCTACAGGAAGGGCACGAAGACCGGTGAATACGACGAGACAGACATACCGGCGGAATACAAGGAGCGGTTCGAGCAGTACTCACAGGAGTTGATCGAACGGATCGCCGAGACCGACGATGAACTGCTGGAGCGGTATCTGGGTGGCGAGGAGATCCCGCGGGACAGCGCGATCGCTGCTCTCAAGGCGGGGATGCTGAGTGGCGATATCTTCCCGCTGCTATGCGGTTCGTCCGAGCTGACCTACGGCACGCGCGCGTTGCTGTCGAAGCTGGTGGAGCTGGTACCCGCGCCCACGGAACTGCCTCCGGCAGTGGCCGAGCGATGGGGAAAACCCGAGCCGGTTGAACTCGAGCGGTCTGACAACGGCCAGTTTGGAGCGCACGTGTTCAAGACCGTCTCGGAACCGCACGTGGGTGATGTTACTTACTTCCGCATCGTTTCGGGCAAGCTCTCGAGCGGCGCCGAACTGTACAATGCCCCGCGCGACACGGTTGAGAAGCTCAATCACCTGTCGATCACACAAGGCAAGGACCGGACCGAGGTGCAACTGCTTCACGCGGGGGACATAGGTGCGGTCGCGAAGCTCAAGAACACGCACACAAACGATACGCTCTCGACGCAGGCGCTGCCGATGGTGCTGCCCAGGATCCCTTTTCCGGAGCCGCTCATAACTATGGCGGTGGAGGTGAAGCAACGGGGTGAGGAGGACAAGCTCTCAACCGGACTGCAGAGGCTGCACGAAGAGGATCCAACGTTCCACCACGAGTTCAATCCGGAGCTGGCGCAGACGCTCATCAAGGGTCGTGGGGAACGGCATCTCGAGATCGTAATAGGGCGGTTGGCCCGGAAGTACGGAGTGCACGCGGAGCTTGTGCGACCCGGGGTTGCCTATCGCGAGACGTTCAAGGGAAAGGGCGACGGACAGGGTAAGCACAAGAAGCAGAGCGGGGGACGGGGACAATTCGGCGAGTGCTGGATAAGGATGATGCCCCTTCCGCGCGGCAGTGGATATGAGTTCGAGAGCAAGGTAGTGGGAGGATCCATCCCCTCGAAGTTCATTCCCGCGGTGGACCGCGGCATACAGGAAGCGGCCGCCCGCGGAGCGATCGCCGGTTATCCGATGGTGGACTTCAAGGTCGAATGCTATGACGGCAAGTACCACGATGTCGACAGCAACGAGCAGTCATTCAAGATGGCGGGGATCCTGGCGTTCCGTAACGTTGCGCCCGACTGCAAGCCCGTGCTGCTCGAGCCCATCCTGGAGGTTGAGGTCTGGACTCCTGACGACAACCTGGGTGAGGTGATGGGTGATCTCTCATCAAGGCGAGGGCAGATTCTGGGAAGTGAAGTTGACGGCCGCTACACCAGGGTGAAGGCCATGGTGCCGGAGGCAGAGATGTACAAGTACTCGACTCAGCTCCATTCCATGACGCACGGCCGGGGCACGTTCAAGTCCGGGTTTGCGAGTTATCAGGAGGTGCCGCCGGAAATCGCGGCGAAGATTGCGGCGGAGCGGGAGAAGGAGAAGGAGAACGGGAAGTGAGGCGCAGGGTGCAACGTGCAGGGTGCAACGGCCGGGGTGGGCCGTTGCACCCTGCACGTTGCACCCTGCGCGTCAGTTCTTCTTTCTGGGCGCCTTCCGTTTCCCCTTCCCCACAGGCATCCGTCTCGTAGTCAGATATCCGTCCGTCCCGGTAGCCGCGCCTACCAGAACCTCTTCACGCGGCTGTTTCCAGACGTAGCGCTCTCCGCGGAAGTTGCGGACTACCAGCTCATCTTCGGTAAGGCTCTCCACATACTCAGGCAGCAACGGAATCTTCCCGCCACCGCCGGGAGCGTCCACTACGAAATGAGGCACCGCCATGCCGCTGGTCCAGCCACGCAGGCCTTGTATGATCTCCAGTCCCTTCTCGATCGTCGTCTTGAAATGCTCAACCCCGGCCACATTGTCGCACATGTAGATGTAGTAGGGTCGCACGCGGGCGGTGAGCAGACGCTGCATCAATTCTTTCATGATCTCCACGTCGTCGTTCACGCCGCGCAGCAGCACGGTCTGGCACCCGAGCGGGATGCCGGCATCCGCCAGCTGCCCCAGCGCCGCCACCGCTGCCGGCGTCAGCTCGTCCGGATGATTGAAGTGTGTGTTGATGTAGAACGGATGGTGCTTGCGGAGCACCGCGCACAGTTCCGGGGTGATCCGTTCGGGCAGGTGGCATGGTATCCGGCTGCCGATTCTGATCACCTCAAGATGCCTGATCCTTCGCAGGCGTGTCAGGATATCATCCAAACGGCGGTCTGACAGGAGCAACGGGTCTCCGCCCGACAGAATCACGTCGCGGATCTCGCTGTGTTCCTCGAGATAACGGAACGCGCTTTCGAACTGCGACATGGGGATCTTCTCGGGATCGCCAACCTTACGCCGGCGTGTGCAGAACCGGCAGTAGGCCGCGCAGACCGGGCTCACCAGAAACAGCGCACGATCCGGGTACCGGTGCGTGATGTTCGGTACCGGGCTGTCGGCGTCTTCGCCCAGACTGTCCGAGACACCATCGACGATCTCCAGTTCCTGAAGGTCCGGGACGTACTGCTTCCAGATGGGATCGCCCGGTTCCCTGATCAGGTCCACCATTGCAGGCGAGATGCGGAACTCGAAATTGTCCACTGCCTGTTGAAGCCGATCGAGATCCGGGAAATGCTCCGGCCCGAACTTCTCCACCAGATGGTTAAGCGAGGAAAGGCTCCGTTCGCGCAACAATCGTTGCCAGTCAGCCATGTGACCCCACAGTGGTTCCGGATGAGCCGAGGTACTTGACGAAGACGACAAGATCGTCTCCCGGAGCGTAATACTCCGATATCGGTGGCCGGGCCTCGTATCCCAGCCGCGTGTAGAACGCCCGCGTGGGCGCGTAGTCACCCCGGGACGAAGTCTCCACCACTATCAGCCTGCCGCCGTTCGCGGCAATCTGTTGTTCGCAGTGCGCCATCAGCAGCCGGCCAACGCCGCGACCGTGCCACGAAGGATCCACGACGATCCAATAGAGATCCCAAGTAGCCAGAGTACAGGGTGTGTGCCCGAACGCTGCCCAGCCAACGAGATCGCCATCGCAGTACGCACCTGCACTCCAGTAGTCCTCCTCCGGCCGCTCGATCGATCCGTCGAACACCTCCAGAGCCACCGGAACCTCGTCGGGCCGGAAGACGCCCGTCGCTTCGACCACCTCACGCAACCGGTCCCGGTCCGCCGCACCCGGCTTTCTGAGCGTGAGGTTGGAAGCTCGTGCGACTACCACCCGGCTCATACCGTCCTCCTCCCTTCACGTCGCGCGTCGCTGCGCCTGCTAATGCCCTCGGCCAGCAGAGCCACCGACGCACTCTGTGCCGCCTCGGTGAGGGCCGCCTCAGCCACCTGGACGATCAGCTCTTCGTAGGTCCACCCGTGTGCGCGGGCCATCCGCGCGAGTCCCGCGTCTTCCGAGATATCAGGGTTGGGGTTAACCTCGATCACCCACGGCTGGTCGGATTCGTCCACCCTCATGTCCACTCGGCCGTATCCGGTGCCGCCCACCGCTCGCCACGCCTCCCTTGCCACCGAGACAAGCCGATCCGCCAGCGTGCGGGAGATCCGTGCCGGACACACCGGCTGGCTTCCCACATCATCCGGGCTGCCCTCGTTCCACTTGCCGTCGAATGACAGGATGGGCCAGGTCCCGTCGGGCATGCCGCTGAAGTCGATCTCCGAAATCGGAAGTGCGCGATCCCCAACGAACCCCACGGCAAACTCGCGACCGCTCACGTACTGCTGGACTATCACTTCGTCGAACTCTTCGCTCAGCTTGGCCACGCGGGCCACAAGCGCCTTGCGGGTGGTTACGACCGATCCCTGATCGATGCCCACGCTTGCGTCTTCCGCGGCCGGCTTGACGATTACGGGGAGTGGGAAGTCTGACGGCACACGATGTCCCTTCGGCAGAACCCAGCGCGGTGTGGGCACGCCGAGCGCCTGGAGGTATGCGTTGAGCAGCGGTTTGCTGTGGCAGATTGCAATGGTGCGGCTGCGGGCCCCGGTGAAGGGCACCTGTGCCAGTTCGAGCGTTCCCACCACCTTCGGCTCCAGGAGGGAAACCGCCTCGATTCCCTCGCACAGATTGAAGATCAGATCCATGCGGCGGCACGGGGCAAGCCAGCGCAGCCCCGGACGGACCGGGATACGGATCACCTCATGGTCCCGTTCCCGGAAGATCCCGGATACGCGGTCCACGACCTCCATCACCTGGCGGACGTCCTCGTCAGTCCAGGTGACGGCGCCGCCGTCGAACAGGACGCCGACCTTCAAGCCACCGCCCCGGCGGGTTCCGGCACGCGTACCTCGAGCCCCGTGATCCGCTTCCACGCTATGCGAACCACTTCCTGAATCAGACCGTCGTAGGTCATCCCGGCAGTCCAGGCGGCCCTGGGGAAGCAACTGTTATCCGCCGCGTTGGGTATGATGCCCGGCAGCGGGTTTACCTCCACCACGTTGGGAACACCGGCGCCGTCGAGCCTCACATCCACCCGGGCCCAGTCGCGGCAGCCCAGTGCGCGGTAGGCAGACACTGCCGCCTGCTCAATGCCGCGGCGAACAGACTCGGGAACTTTGGCCGGGCACTCGAGGAGGTCGAGCGGTTCTTCGGGGCGGTCCCATACCCACTTGGCCTCATAACCCATCACCGGGAGCGCGCCCTCGGGCAGCTGGTCGAATCGAAACCGGATGATCGGGAGGGCCCGGGCATCGCCGCCGTTGCCCAGAACGGCTACCGTGAACTCCTCCCCCGGGAGGTAACTCTCGATGAGCGCCGGCTGGCCGTAGGTCTCAAGCACGTGCAACGCCCGCGCCTTCGCCGCTTCACGGTCCTCTGCATAGCTTGCCTCGGCGATTCCCTTGGACGACCCTTCCCAAACGGGCTTCACGAACACCGGGAAGGGAAGGCCACCGTCGAGTCGGTGGAGATCTTCCACGGATTCAACCAGGCGGTACGATGCGGTGGGTACCCCACGGGCTTTGAAGACCTCCTTGGTGCGGCCCTTGTGCAACGCGAGAGTCAGGGTGAGCGGATCGGAAGCCGTGTACGGTATGCCCAGGAACTCGGCGATGGCCGGAACATGCGCTTCGCGGCTGGGACCGTTCAGTCCCTCAGCCATGTTGAACAGGAGATCCACTCTCGCATCCGGGAGCCGCTCGGCGAAATCGCCGACCGCTTCCAGGCGAACGACTTCACCGAACGCGCGCAAGGCCGCCTCCACCGCGTCGATGGTGGCGGGTTCGTCCCACTCAACGAAAGCGTCTGGTTGATGGGGGAGCGTTTTGTCCCGGTCTGCCTGACCGAGTGCGGGGCGTTGGTTGTACGCAAGACCGAGTCGCATCGAACTCCGCAAGAGGAGTTGTTGCGCTACACGATACGAAATGCCGAATGGATATGCAATAGGTTTTTTCGGATTTCCGGCGTTGGATCAGCTCGCGCGTCGCCGCTCGTAGCGCCGGAAGGTGTATGGATGCGCGTGCCGATCGTCGGCGGTATGGACGACTTCGTCCACCAGCACCCAATCAGAAGGATCGAAGGAGGGGAAGAACGTGTCTCCTTCCACGTTCGTGTGGACAACTGTGAAATACAGCCGGTCGGCTCCAGGCAGAGCCATCCGATAGATCTCCGCTCCGCCGATAACGAACACCTCTTCATCCGGGCCGGCCAACGCCAGCGCCGCATCGAGGTCGTGCAACGTCTCGGCACCCTCCGCCCGGAAGGATGGGTCCCGGGTTATCACCACATTGCGGCGTTTTGCAAGAGGTTTGCCCAGTTCGTCCCAGGTCTTCCGCCCCATGATCACCAGCCGGCCGGTGGTGAGGCGTTTGAAGTGTTTGAGATCGTCTGGCAGGTGCCACGGTACCCGGCCGTCGCGGCCGATCACGCCGTTCTCGGCCACGGCGGCAATGAGCGATACGGTCACACCGCCACCGGAGCCGGGATGGCCGGGTGGGGTGTGTATCCGGTCAGCGTGAAGTCCTCGTACCGGAAGTCGAAGAGCGACCGCACCTCCGGGTTGAGCCGCATCGTGGGAAGCGGGCGAGGCTTGCGGGTGAGCTGGAGCTGCACCTGTTCCATATGGTTCAGGTAGATGTGGGCGTCACCGAAGGTGTGGACAAACTCACCGGGTGCAAGGTCGTTCACGTGGGCGATCATCATGGTGAGGAGTGCGTATGAGGCGATGTTGAATGGAACGCCCAGGAACAGGTCCGCGCTCCGCTGATAGAGCTGGCAGGACAGCCGCCCTTCAGCCACGTAGAACTGGAACAAGGCATGGCAGGGGGCGAGCGCCATGGCAGGCAGCTCGCCCACGTTCCACGCCGACACGACCATGCGGCGGGAATGGGGCGTCTCGCGGATCTGCCTCAGTACCTCGGCCAGCTGGTCCACGGTGCTGCCATCGGGCGCGGGCCAGGAACGCCACTGCCGGCCGTATATGGGTCCCAGGCTGCCCTCGGCGTCTGCCCACTCGTCCCAGATCCGTACCCCGTGTTCGTGCAGATACGCCACATTGGTGTCACCCTTCAGGAACCAGAGCAGCTCGTGGATGATGGACCGGACGTGGAGCTTCTTGGTGGTGACCAGCGGAAAGCCCTTGCCAAGGTCGAACCGCATCTGGTAGCCGAACACGCTCTGCGTACCGGTACCTGTACGGTCGGTCTTTGGATGGCCCTGGTCCAGGACGTGGCGAAGGAGATCGAGGTACGGTTTCACCTGACAGCCTCCACGGCGCGGAGTGGGGACGTGCGCCAACCGGCGGTCCGCTCTACCCGTGAGAGTGCGCGGGCGACCTCACCGGGGATGTTGGCCGCGCGTGGACCCACCTTGAGGGCTTCAAGGGGTTGGGCTTCGCCGCGCGGCACGATCACACCGGGGTTCATCACGTCGGCCGGATCGAACGCCTCCTTCACCTTCCGGAACAACGCGACTACATCCGGGCCGTACACCTGCTCCAGTAACGGAGTTCGCAGGCGACCGTCCCCGTGCTCGCCGCTGGGAGTACCCCCGAGGCTCAGTACGAGGTTGGTCACCGCCCCCAGAAGATCCTTCATTCGTCGTTCGAATGCGGGATCGGTAGTATCAACCAGGGCGTTCACATGGAGGTGTCCGTCGCCGGCATGACCGAACGCCACCACGTCGATCCCGTACTGCCGAGCGGCCTGCCGGACGCCGGCCAGATACTCACCGAGCCGGGCAACCGGCACACAGCCGTCCTCTATTACCTGGAGTGAGCGCCGCTCGGCGGGCAGTGCCGCCAACGCGGGGCTTGCCGCCTGACGGACGGCCCAGAGACGGTCGCGGTGTGCGGGATCGAGCGCGGTCTCGAGCAGGGGCACGTTGTTGCGAAACTCCCGTTCGATGTTTTCGAGGGCACCTCGGACGGAGCCGGCCTGCTCCGCCTCGAACTCGACAAGCAATATGGCTTCCAGGTCGGCCGCCGGCGCGGCCTCCGGACCGGCCACACAAAGAAGCGTGCGGTCCAGCAATTCGAGCGCCACCGGGTTGAGTGGAAGGATGCGCCGGATGACGTCGTCCAACTGATCGAGCCGGCCCAGACCCACGAGCGCGGTTCCGGCGTGGTCCGGGATCAGTTCGAGGGAGAGTTCCACGCGCGTTACAAAGCCAAGGGTCCCTTCCGATCCGATCACCAGGTCTACCAGATCTCCCGACTCGAGATACCGGTCGAGAGCGTAGCCGGAGGAGTTCTTCCGAGTGGCAGGGAAACGATCCCGGATCTGCTCAGCATGTGCTTCGATAGCCGGCGCCGCGTCTGCGAATCGGTCTTCGGCAGCCAGTCGATCGACCAGTTTTCGCGGTATCGGGGGGAGTCTCGGGTCGCGCGGGGGACGCCTGTGCGCAGCGCGGGGGAGCCAGCCCGCTTCGCCATCGACCGTGACCAGTTCCACGCCGCGCACCCAGGAGCGGATGCTTCCGGCCTTGAGACTCCGCGCCCCGGCGGCGTTGGTAGCCACCATGCCGCCGATGGTGCAGAAAGCTCCGCTCGAAGGGTCCGGAGCCGGCCGGAATCCGAAATGACGGGCGGTTTCGTTCAGTGCCTGCCAGACCACCGCCGCACCGACATTAGCGGTGCGGGCAAGGTTTACCGAAGCCGGGCGGATAAACGCTCCCAGGTCTACGACGATACCGTGTCCCAGGTTGCCGCCGGTCACGCCGCTCCCGGCGCCACGCGGCGTGAGGGCGGTGCCGCGTTCGGCTGCATCGCGGGCGAGCAGCGCAAGGTCCTTGAGGTCGGTCGGGAAGGCTACCGCCCGCGGTACTATGCGGAACGCTCCGGCACCTTCGCTGTACGCGGCGGTGGCCGTGAGGTCGGTCAGGAATCGGCCGGTGAAGCCGGTGGGGGGAGAGAGGCCCGCCATCAGGCCCTCAATCTAGCGCGGGCCCCGGCGCGCATCAGTTCTGCGTGGGATTCATCACCCGCCCGATGAACAGGATCGTGCCGGACAGGCGTTCCGTGATGGCGAATACGAACGGACGGTCGATCGTGATGGATGGGGGCGCGCTCGTGGGCATCATTCCCACGGAAGTGGCGGCCGCGGCCTCGGTTCCTTCCTCGTTTACCTCCACGAACGCCTTGTGCTTCACCTCGGAAATGAATAATTGAACCGGGCTCATGCGCGAGAAGTCGGCGTTGTTCTCGTCGAAAGCGATCTCCATGCCCAGAGCCCTGAGGGCATCGTTGAGTGTCACGTCAAACGAGAACGAAAACCTGGGCAGATAGACCTGGGCCTGACCCTCTCCGAGGGCAGAGATCCAGTCGCTCCAGGCACCGGTGCTCAACGTGTTCGCGACCATGGACAGGTCATCCGGATCGTCCGGGGCCGCAACCACCATCGAGAAGGCTTCGCGGGAATAGGGCAGCTCCAGCAGCTGTACTCCGTCACGGCGTCCCCCTTTCACCGTCAAGGGTCGACCGTGTGTCATCATGTCCACGCTCACCGTGCCGCCTCCCGCCAGGTGGAACGGCTGCTTGCTGGTACGGCTCTTGTCGAACTGGTCGGTCCAGGCGCCCTTGAAGTAGATGGCGTTGATCAGGTACATCACCAGATCCTGGGGAATCTCTTCGGGCACGATGCTTGGTATCCGCCCCCGGGTCCGCTGGTTGACCCAGTCGTTGATCGTTGCGGACGCCGCGGGACTGCTGAAGTCCAGTTCCTGGGTTCTGGCGTCGAAGTATTGCTGATTGACGTTCATGAAATCAGCGTAGAACGGGAATCCGGCGCGCGACCAGATGGAGTTGGCGATCTCGAACTCGACCTGTCTATCCAGGCCGCGCAGAAGGTCGATCAGGCTCCTGAACGACTGGTTTATCTCATCCCTGGTGAGTCCCGCCAGGTCGAGCGCCGCCCTCATCGCATCTTCAGTCTCTCCCGCCGCGCCATTCAGCGTCATGCCCAGCGCCATGGCTACGCTCAGCGGAGAGATGAAGACGTTGCTATCCGCGTCGGATGCGGCGGAGACTTCCCGGAACAGTTTGAAGGTGAACGAGTTGCCCGTCTGAATGAGTTCGAGTTCGGCCGCGGTCAGGGCGCGCGGCAGTTCCGTGAGCGGGCCTGTGGGCTCGGTGTCGCCGCACGACAGGACGGAGGCGGTGCATAGAACGGCGGTCAGTTTACGCATCGTTGGTACCTCGGACAGAACCTGGTTTCAGCTTATACCACCGATCGCCCTGAAAAGAGCCCGATCCGCGGGTCGCGGGGCCTCCTCACTCCTGGATGGCATCCCAGTCCACGCGCCCGATGATCCAGTCGCTCAGGAACTCGACTTCGGTGCCGGACACGGCACGCGCCAGCCTGATTCCGCGGGCGGCGTGACGGTTGTTGCCCTCCCAGGCTATTGGAGGACCGGCGGCCTGATAGCCCTCCATGTCCTCCAGCGCTTCGATCAGCCGCGCGCGCGTGGGGTTGGGGCCTGCCCGCCGCATGGCTTCGACGAACATGTCCGCCACCTGCATCCCGCCGAACAGGAACATTCCCGCACGCTCGTCTGATGCGTAGCGCTGGTGTGCCTCGCGGAATCGGACAAGTGTCTCGTTCTCGGTGAAGATGTCCACGCTCATGGCGAATACGGCACCACGCCAGAGTCCCGCGGTGAGCTGGTCCATCAGCTCCACGTCCTGGAGAGTGGTCGAGGCAAGCCACTGTGGTCGGAATCCGATGCGCGCCGCTTCCTGCACCAGAATCGATGCGTGCCGCGGAGTCATGACCAGCAGCACCGCATCCGCTCCGGACTGACGGAGGCGCAGCGCCTGGGCGCTCAGGTCGGTGTCCATCAGCTCTATCGACGCGTTACCGGCGAGCGTGAGCCCGTGCCGCGCCACCGTCATCTGCGCGCCGAGCAGCCCACCCTGACCGAAATCGTCGTTCTGGTAGGCGACCGCGATACGCCGCCTGTTGAACTGCTCGATTGCGTGATCTACCAGCGCCGCTGCCTCTTCGACGTAGAGTGGAAGGGCGCCGAAGATGAGGGGGTCTTCGGGGATCGTGAACTGGTGGGCGCCGGAGAGTATCCCTACGAGGGGGACGCCATGCTGTGTCAGGTAGCCGCGTACCGCGCTCAAGGGTGCTGTGCCGAGGCCGCCGATCACGGCAAATACCCGATCCCGTTCCACCAGTTCCCGGGCTGCGGATACGGTGCGTGCCGGCTGATACTGGTCATCCTTGACCACGAGCCGGATCCGGCGGCCGTGTACGCCGCCTTCGTCGTTCACCAGTCGAACATAGGCTTCCATCCCGCGCATGACCGCGCCCCACGCGGCGGCGGGCCCGGTCTGGGGTCCGAACGTACCGATCACCACTGTAGTGTCGGTAATCCCCACTTCCTCGCGGGCCGCATCGCCGCCGCAGGAGGCGAGCAGCAATACGAATCCCGCACCACCAATCGTCAATCCCCTCATGCTGACTCCTTTTCCTTCTTCGCCTGGTACATGGACTCTATGAGCTCCGCATACAACCTGTTCACGGCCGCCCGCTTGACCTTCATCGTAGGCGTGACCTCTCCGTCTTCCTGATACAGGCGCTTGGGCAGGATTCGGAAGGCGCGTACCTGCTCCACCCGCGCGAGCTGACGGTTCACCGCGTCAACCTCGCGCTGGACCAGCGTCTGTACCGCATCGCTTTCGGCCAGTTCGGCATACGTGGCATACGGCACCCGGTGGTCCCTCGCATGGCGGGCTACGTTGTCTTCATCAAGTACGATCAGCGCGCTCACGAAGGGGCGGCGGTCGCCGATGACCACCGCATCCGTAATGTAGGGGCTGAACTTGAGTTTGTTCTCGATATACTGAGGAGCGATGTTCTTGCCGCCCCCCGTGATGATGAGATCCTTCTTGCGATCCACAATCCGGATGTAACCGTCGTCGCTCAACTCTCCCACGTCGCCTGTGTGGAGCCACCCCTCGGCGTCAATCGCCGCCGCAGTGGCTTCGGGGTCACGGTAATAACCGGTGAAGATGTTGGGTCCGCGAACCAGTATCTCTCCTTCTTCGCCAATCCGGGCTTCCATGCCGTCGAGCACGCGTCCCACCCAGCCGGGCCGCACGCGGCCCGGCGGGCTCGTAGAGATGACACACGCCGTCTCTGTCATGCCGTATCCCTCTCCCAACGGTACGCCGATCGCATGGTAGAAGCGCAGCACCTCGGGGGCGATGGGTGCGGCCCCCGTGGCGGCGTACCGCGCACGGTGCAGTCCCAGGCGTTTCTTGAGCGGCCTCAGCACGGCAAAATGCACCGCGGAATACGCCACTCTCAGCGAGAAGGGAACGGGCTCGCGGGCAAGCATCCGCTCGGCACGAGCTGTTCCCGTCCACAGCGCAAGACGGGCACTCTGTCGCTTGAACCAGGTGGCGTCGTCCAGCCTGAGGCGGACCATAGCCGCCAGCTTCTCCCACATCCGCGGCACACCATGCGCAAACGTGGGCGCCACCTCGCGCAGATTCTCGGCCACCGTATCCGGCCGCTCAACGAAGTTCACCACACACCCCACACGAAGCGGCAGCCAGACGGATACCATCCGCTCGTAAACATGACACAGCGGAAGGAACGAGAGCAGCTCGTCCGTGTGTGACGGCCGCGCGACAGGGTCCGCCTCCGCGAAGGCGCGCGAGGCCCAGGCCACGTTCGCATGCGTGAGACAGGCACCCTTGGGGTCACCCGTGGTACCGGACGTGTAGATTATGAGAGCGGTATCGTCTGACTTGATGCCGGTGCCGAGCTCCGCGAGCGTCTTCGCCGTTGGCTCCCGGCCGGCGGCTGCACCGCGCTCGATCAGTTCATCGAAGCTCAGGACAGCCGGATCGCGGAAGTCGCGCAATCCCTTCATGTCCCACACGACCACGCGCTCAAGGCCGGGAGACTCGTCGCGGAACCGCAGCCATTTGTCGAGCTGTTCTTCCCCCTCCAGCACCAGAAAGCGCGCTTCAGAGTGCGTTAGCACGTACCGGCACTGCTCCCATGAGCTCGTAGTGTAGATCCCGACGCTCACGCCGCCGGCGCACTGAGTCGCGAGATCAGCTACCACCCATTCCGGCGCGTTTTCCCCGATGATGGCAACACGGTCCCCCCGCTTGAGACCGATCGAGACGAGCCCGAGGGCGGCACGACAGACCCGTTCACGGTACTCGGCCCATTTGATTTCTCGCCAGGCGCCGAGCCGCTTCTGGCGCAGTGCCACACGGTCGGCGTGACGTTCGGCCGTATCGAGAAAGAGCAATGGAATCGTGTTCAGTTCCACCGCTTCCGCCGTTTGTAGCGTTGGGCCCCACGCACCGACACCTCTGTCCGGATACCAAGGTAGAACTCGCGGACATCGTCGTCTTCCATCAGGACCCGTGCGGTGCCGGAGGCCACGAACCGGCCGTTCTCCAGCACGTGTCCGCGGTGCGCGTGAGCCAGTGCCACCCGCGCATTCTGTTCTACCGTTAGCAACGTCACACCGGATTCGCCAATCTGTGTCAGGATTTCGTAGATCCGGGTTACCATCTGGGGGGCGAGCCCGAGCGACGGCTCATCCAGCAGCAACAGGCGCGGCCGGTTCATCATTGCCCGCCCGATCGCCAGCATCTGCTGCTCGCCGCCGGAGAGGGTGCCGGCGAGCTGGGTGGCACGCTGAGCAAGCACCGGGAAGTACCCGAAGACTCCGTCAAGATCACCTCGCCACCCCTCGCGACTCCGCCTCGCAAAGGTTCCCACCATCAGGTTTTCGCGCACCGTGAGTTCGGGGAAGACCGCCCGGCCTTCAGGTACATAGCCGACTCCTCGTTTCACGATCCGCTCCGCGGGCAGGCCGGCGATACCGTGGCCATCGAACAGAATCTCGCCCTTATCGGGCTGGTCGTCGATCAGGCCCAGGATCGTGCGCAGCAGCGTGGTCTTGCCGGCGCCGTTAGGGCCCAGGACGGCGGTGAAGTCACCCGCGTTGATCGCTAACGAGACGCCGCGCAACGCCTGTATGGGACCGTACAGCGTCTCGACGTTGACAATCTTCAGGAGGGGGCGTTCAGACTGCGGCACGGCCTGCCTCCTCGCCCAGGTAGGCGGTTATCACCTCCGGATGCCGAGCCACCTCCGCCGGCGAGCCGTCGGCGATCACACGGCCGAAGTTGAGCACGGTGATACGGTCGGACACGCCCATGACGAGTCCCATGTCGTGTTCCACCATCACGATCGTCACGTCGAAAGCGGCGCGAATATCATCCAGCCAGTGTACCAGGTCGGCCCGCTCGTCTGCCGTGAGGCCGGCGGCGGGCTCGTCCAGCAGGAGGAGCCGGGGGCTCAGTGCAAGCGCGCGCCCCAGTTCCACCCGCTTGCGCACGCCATAGGGCAGGATCATTGCCGGCAGGTCGCGCACGGGTTCGAGTTCAAGCAGTTCGATGATGCGCTCCACATGCGCCCGATGCTCAACCTCCTCACGGGCGGCAAAGCTGCTGCGCCGGAGCATTGTGGCCCCATGCCACAGACCGGTCTGCATGTGCAGGTGCCGTCCCAGCATCAGGTTCTGCATCGTGGTTGCAGTGCCGAACAGTTCGAGGTTCTGAAACGTCCTTCCGATGCCGAGTGCCGCGATTCGATGCGGTTTCATGTCCATCAGATCGGTTCCATCGAACCGGATGCGGCCCGCATCAGGTCGGTACAGCCCGCCGATGCAGTTGAACAGCGTGGTCTTGCCGGCGCCGTTGGGGCCTATCACGCTGTGCAGCGTGCCGCGCTCGGCCTCCAGAGATACGGCGTTCAGTGCGACGACGCCGCCGAACCGGCAGGTGACCGAATCCACACTCAGCATCAGACGCGCCTTACGTAGTGTCGACCGAGCAGTCCGGCGGGCCGGAACCAGAGGACGAGCACGATCACGACGAAGGGAACGACCGCCCGGAACTCGAGCGAGATGTAGCCGCCGAAGAGACTCTCGATGAGTCCCACAAGGTAGCCGCCCAGTGCGGCGCCGGGGAGGCTGGTGAATCCGCCCAGCACGGCAGCTGCGAAGCCCTTGATGAGCGCATCCCACATGAGCGTGGGCTCGAGTGATGCCACCGGTGCAATGAAGAGTGACGCCACCGCTCCAACCATGCCGGCAATGCCGAAGCTCACCGCGCGCATGCGGCGTGTGGAGATTCCGTTGGTCCGGGCTGCGATCTCGTCCTGTTGGGTGGCGCGTATGGCAAGACCGGTGCGGGTGAACTGGAAGAAGGCCCAGAGGAGAAGCATGACCCCGAGTGCCGTGCCGATCGCCGCCATGTTCAGGTGGCTCATGACGACCGGTCCGAACTCCACGGTGTCACCGTGCGAGACCGGGGATGGGAAGCGCCGTCCTTCAGCTCCCCAGCGCCATCCAGCGGCGCCGAACAGAACCAGCTGGCAACCCAGCGTGAGGATGATGAGGTTCAGTGCCGAGGGCTGTTTCGCCCGCCTGATCAGCAGCACCTCGAGTGCCACACCTGCCAGGAAGGCGGCGAACAGCACGCTGACGAGAGTGGGCAGATACATGCCGCCTGCAGGAAGGCTGACGGCCAGTCCGAGGAACAGTGCCATGGTGGCGATCTCGCCCTGAGCAAAGTTGGCGATCTGCGACGCCTTGTAGACGGCCACGAGCGCCAGAGCGATCAGTGCGTATACGCTGCCGACTGCGATGCCGTTGGCCAGAAGCTGGGCTAGCATGTCGTCAGAACGGCCACGTCTGCCAGTATCGCCGCGTGCGCAGCCACATGCCGTAGAGGCCGCGGGGTTCGTAGAGCACTATGGCTATGAGCACGAGGCCGGTGAGAACCCAGCTGGCGTTGGCCGCGTGCGCGACGGAGAAGACACGCTCTGACAGCAGGCGGACGGCACCGCCGATCATCGGCGCTTCGGCGATTGTGTGAGCATAAAGGCCCAACGCGGCTACCAGGATGCCCCCCATTACGGAGCCGGCCACCGATCCCAGGCCGCCCACCGTGGCGCCTGCAAGCAGCAATACGGAGAGCAGAAAGGTGAACTGTTCCGGGTTTATGTAGCCGAGTATCGCTGCGAGCAGGCCGCCGGCGAGCCCCCCGTAGAAGGCCCCCACCGCAAAACTGAGCGTGCGATACCAGGTGAGATTCACACCCAGTGCGGCGGCGGCGACGTCGCTGTCGCGGATGGCCTGGAAGGCGCGTCCCACGCGGGTTCGCAGGATGTTGGCGGCCGCGATAGTCACGATGACTGCCACCGGTACCACGAATGCATACACGGCGCGGTCACCGACCAGGTTCAATGGTCCGACTGCGGGAGTGGGGACGTGCAGGCCCATGCGGCCGCCGAAGAACTCGCCACGCGCGATGATCTGGGTGACGGCCAGACCGAATCCCAGGGTTACCACAGCGAGATACGGCCCTTCCAGTCTCAGCGCGGGGAATCCCAGGACAAAGCCAAGGGCCGCGGCCATGAACGCGGCCACCAGCAGGGCAACCGGGAACGGCATCCCGGTGTGCATGGTCAGGAGAACCGTGCCGTAGGCGCCGATCGCCACAAAGCCGCCCTGGCCCAGCGAAATCTGGCCGGTGTAACCGGTGACGATATTGAGCCCCAGTACGGCGATCACGTTCACGGCGGCGAAGCTCGCGGCGTAGACCAGGTAACCGGGCAGGAGAAACGGCAAGGCAGCCAGCAGCGCGACGAGGACAAGGAACCAGAACCACTCCACGCGGGAGCGCAGCAGCTGTACGTCCTCGTAGTAATCGCGCCGCATTCGCACGTGTGCATTCCGGTCGCAGGAGGGTGGGTCAATAGATAGCGCTGGGGGGGATTGCGGGCAAACACCGGGGTACGCTGGCGGCGATCGGTCCGTTCGAAGATCTTCCTGCTGCCATGACAACCGCAGCCGGACCCTGCCCCGAATGCGGGCACGCCTTGACCTCCGATGACCGGTTCTGCTCCCGGTGCGGTGCAGCCACACCTGCAAACACCGATCCCGATGCCACGATTATTGTAGCGCGCAGAGACTCCACGCCGCGAGCCTCTGGCCAGCCATCGCCCCGGCTCTCCGCTGCGGGTACCACGTTCACGTCCCGTTTGCGGGATGTGCTCGAGGACGAGTACGAAATCATGTCCCTTCTGGGCCAGGGCGGCTTTGCGCGCGTGTACAAGGCGCGTGACCTGAGACTCGACCGCACAGTGGCAATCAAGGTCGTCCGTCCCGACGTGGCGGATGCAGGCCGGTTCGCAGAGACCTTCCGCACCGAAGGGATCGCCCTGGCTCAACTCCGGCACCCCGGGATCATCCCTATCTATGACCTTCGGGAACGCGAAGGGCTGATCTACTACGTGATGCCGTTCATCTCGGGGACCACACTGGAAGCGAGGCTCAAGCGTGGGCGCCTGCCGCCATTCGAGGCCCGGCGCATACTCAGCGAACTGGCGGATGCGCTCTCGGCAACGCACCGAGCCAACATGATACATCTCGACATCAAGCCGGCCAACATCTTTCTGGAGGGAAGCCACCAGAAGGTACTGCTGACGGATTTCGGGGCGGCGAAGGCCGTGCCGAAAGAGGTCCCGGACGCCTCGGATGAAATGGTAGTGGGGACGCCGACGTACATGTCACCGGAGCAGGCGCGCGGGCTGCCGGAGATCGACCATCGGTCGGACATCTACTCGCTCGGCGTTCTGGGCTACCACATGCTCATGGGAAGGCCGCCGTTCACCGGGCGGAACGCGCGTGAGGTGCTCGAGAAGCACGTAAGCAAAGCACCGGTACCAATCCGCGACATCCATCCGACGATCCCGAAGGAACTCGCAGACTCGGTGATGCGCTGTCTGGCAAAGGATCCGTGGGAGAGATTCTCGACCACTGCGGAACTGACTGAAGCGCTCGACAAGGTGACCTTCTTCAGCGGGAAGCGCGAAACCGCACCGCAGGAAGTCCCGGCAGCGATGGAGCCGAAGATTGTGGCGGCGGTGGCGGGAATGGCACTGCTTGTGGGACTTCTCGTGGGACTCGCGATCGGATAGAGGCTACCCGGCCAGCATCCGGTAATACCCTCGTACGAGCGGGTTTGCCGGTGCCACCAGGTGTGCTACCCCAACCGTCCGGTACACCTGCGCGCGCGTGATCTTCACCTTGTGCGAAGGATCCAACAGGCGTGGGTCCCGCTCTGCCAGTCTCAGCGTACGCACCGCGAAGTAGAGCGACGTGAGACAGAAGATCCGGATCCGGTACGCCGAGGTTGGCAGCGTGGTGCAGTACCTGAGGGCATCGTGCAGGTGTTCCCGGGCCTTTGCAATGAGCCGATTCATGGCGGCGCGCGCCGCCTCCCGGCGGGCCGGGTCGTGAAGGTCTCCCGGCCGCAGGCCCTGTTCCGCCAGCACTGAACTCGGCACGAAACTGCGCCCACGACGGCGGTCGTCCGCAACGTCCTTGATGATGTTGGTAAGCTGGAGACCCAGACCGAAGCTGGTGGCCAGCGCGTCAAGTTGGCGGTGCCGCTCGGATGTGACACCACGGTTGTGCACGCGGAACAGATCGGTGAGCAGGTGCCCTACGGTGCCGGCCACGAAATAGCAGTAACGCTCGAGCTCCTCCAGGGTACCCAGCTCTGCCGCTCGCGCCCCGGCGAACTCCGCCATCCCGCCTGCCATCTCACGTACCCACGGACCTATGGCCTCGCGCTCCGGCGAGGAGAGTTCATGAAACTGCCGCAGTACCCGGTCCGAGCGGGCTGCCAACTCCTCTTCAGCGGAGGCGCCGTTTCTGAACGGCTCCTGTATCGCATCGACCGGTGCGTCCGGGTTGTCGAGACAGGCGCGAAACGCTTTCAGCAGACGCACCTTGTCGTCCACCTGAAGTGCGATGCTGTCCTCGATCGTGTCCGCAATCCGGCAGAGGAGGTACGCGGTCCGGACGGCGTGCTCGAGTTCAGAAGGAAGGAGACGGATACCGAGCGCGAAGGTGCGAGACACTCTGGGCAACATGGCCCGCGCGAAGGAGCGATCCGAACCCGGGTCCGGTCGAGTCATCGACCGAACCGTTCCCTGAGCGCCACCATGATGGCGTCCAGTTTTGTGCGCGCCGGGTGCCCGGTTGCGGCCATTACTTCGCGTTCCCGTTCCGGTACGGATGGATCAAGCGACTTGAGATATACGGCCTCCCCCCGCACTTCGGTCCGTATGGTACCCACAGGGTCCACATAGAACCTGAGCCGTCCCCGAACCATGCGGCCGCCCCCCCCAACAAAGTCATGCCAGCGGGTCTCGAGAAACCCTTCGGCCGGGCTGACCCGCTGGATCAGGATCGAGTCGTCGCGAACCATCTGCGCCAGGTGCTCCACCAGCGTTGGCGCCTGTCCGATGAGAGTATCGACAACGGCGCCGGGCAACGGGACGTAATGGGGACGGACGGAGATGGCGGTGCACGCGCCGGCCGTAATGGCAAGACCGAGGAGAACCGCCCTGCCTCCATCAAAGCCCAAGATTCGAAACCGCCGGGGGCGTAGCCGAATAGTCGTAGAACCCCTTGCCTGATTTCTTTCCGTACATGCCCGCCAGCACCATCCGCTTGAGCAACGGCGGCGGTGCGTACCTCTGCTCGCGGTACTCCTCGAACATGATCTCGGCAATCTTGTACGTCGTATCCAGGCCTACGAAATCGAGCAGTGTAAGAGGTCCCATGGGGTGACCGCAGCCCAGCACCATACCCTTGTCGATATCCGTCACCGATCCCACGCCGCGCTCGAGCGCCCGGATGGCGTCAAGCAGATACGGCACGAGCAGGAGGTTGACGATGAACCCCGACGAATCCTTGGCCGCAATCGGTTCCTTGCTGAGGGACGACGCGAACGCCATGGCACGATCGAACGTGTCGGCGCTGGTGGTTACCGTCTTCACTACCTCTACCAGCTTCATCAACGGCACTGGATTGAAGAAATGCAGCCCGACGAACCGGTCGGCTCGCTTCGTGGCCGCGGCCATGGCCGCGATGGTCAGGCTCGACGTGTTGGATGCAAAGATCGTGTCCTTCCCGCAGAGACCGTCCAGTTCCTTCCAGAGCGCGTTCTTCACATCGAGGTCTTCCGTAACCGCCTCGATCACGATGTCGCAACTCTTGAGCGCCTTCACGTCGGTCGTGAATGACAGCCTGCCAAGCGTGGCATCACGGTCGGCCTGCTCGAGCTTCTTCTTCTCCACCATCTTGTCGAGCGATTTGGTGATCCGCCCTCTTCCCTGCTCGTTGAGCGCGTCCGATACCTCGCGCACCGTAGTCTTGTATCCCGCCTGTGCCGCCACCTGCGCTATTCCGCTGCCCATGAGGCCGCAGCCCAGAACTCCGACGTGCCTGATCTCTGCCATATTCTCCTCTTTATGCTCCCAGTTGTTTCCTCAATTCATCCGCAATTCGACCGAACGCGCTCGGCCGCGGTCCCGGTACCTGCCTCGGCACCTGAATCTCGCCATGCTCCAGACGGTCCAGCACCTGTTCCAGCGCAACCTGCGCACGCTCTACCTCGCGCAGGCGGGACCGACCAATGCTGAACGCCACTGCCGCCGCAATGGGCACGGGCGCCGCCGCCACCAGCAGCGTGACACCCAGCAGGAGGGCGAGCCCGCTCGCCGCTCCGCCCATGACCGCCATGGTGGTGGCGCCGTTGACCCGTTCTCGCTGCGAATTGGAGAGGTCCGCGATCAACTGCACGTGACAACGGCCGGCCTCCAGGGCCGTGATGCGACCGTCCACCTCCCGCGAGCGCGAAAGGTGGTAATCACGTCCTCCGGCGCGGAACGAACGCTTGAGCGACGCAAAAGCTCCACTCTTCGGCTCCCAGGTCGTGCGGTCAGGGTAACGGCGCTTGACCACCAGCAACTCGCCTTCCGACATCCAGTAGTGCAGAGCGTCTTCCACCTGAGCGGCTTCGCGGGGCAGCGTTCGGCCGGCGGCCACCCGCGACGGCCCGGCAAGCCACGCTCGGAAACCGGTTTCCGCAGTGAGCGCCGAACGAGTGCGTTCCTCAAGCAACGCCTGACGGAGGTACGCAGCCGGAATCCCCACATCGTCACCGAGTTGCATCAACTCGGTATCGGTGAGCCCTTCTCCGATCTCCCGCTCACCCGCCTGAAGCTCCGCCGCCCGATGAATGATCCGTTCGAGCGCCTCGCGGTCTATCCGCGATCCGGTGGGGACGAGATCAGCCATTGCTGAAGATCAGAAGACCTCGACGATTACCGCGGCACCCTGCCCGCCGCCGATACAGGCTGATCCCAGGGCGTAGCGCTTCTTCATCCGCTTCAGCGCGTGCAGCAGGTGAATTGTGATCCGCGTGCCGCTCGCCGCAAGCGGATGCCCGATGGCAATGGCGCCTCCGTGCACGTTGGTCTTCTCGCGGTCCAGGCCAAGCTCCCTCTCCACTGCCACGTACTGCGGCGAGAAAGCTTCGTTCACTTCCACCAGATCCATCTGCTCGAGCTTGAGCCCCGCCTTTGCCAGCGCCTTGCGGGCTGCCGGTGCCGGACCAATGCCCATGTACTTTGGCTCCACGCCAGCGATACCCCATGCCACGATCCGGCCCAGCGGCTCGAGTTTGTGTTCCTTCGCGAACGCCTCGCTCGCAATCACGGTTGCCGCAGCACCGTCGCAGATACCCGATGCGTTCCCGGCGGTGACGAATCCATCCTTCTTGAAGTACGGCGACAGGGCAAGCAGTCCCTCGAGTGTAGTCTCGGGCCGCATGTGTTCGTCGGCGCCCCAGTCTACAGTGGACCTGGTTTTCCGGTCCTTGATCGGGACCGGCACCACTTCCGCGTCAAACACGTGGTCGTCCCAGGCCTTCTTCGCGCGCTGCTGACTGCTCAGTGCGTATTCGTCCACTTCCCGTCTCGTGAGCTGGTACTTGTCGGCCAGGTTCTCCGCGGTCTCTGCCATGGAGAAGCCGCACTGCGGATCCTTGAGGGCCTCCCACAGAGTGTCCTCAAGCTGGGCCCCCGGCCCCAGCCTCAGCCCCCAGCGCGCCCCGCGTACCACGTGCGGAGCCTGGCTCATGGATTCCGCCCCGCCCGCCAGCACCACCTGTGACTCGCCCAGCATGATCTGCTGAGCGCCCTGAATGATGGACTCGAATCCGGATCCGCAGAGTCGGTTCACCGTAACCGCCGGAACCTCGATGGGCAGACCGGCCCTGAGTCCCACGTGCCGGGCCAGGTAGATGGCGTCCGCCGAAGTCTGCTGGGCATTTCCGAACACCACATGGTCCACTTGCCCGGGCTTCACCCCGGAGCGTTCCACCGCGTGCCGGGCCGCAATGGCCCCCAGGTCGGTGGCGGAGAAGTCCTTGAGCGCGCCGCCAAACTTGCCGAAACCGGTGCGCACGCCAGAGAGAAAGACGACGTTCATGTATGCAGGTCTCCAACAATCCGTAAAGGTGGAGTAAGTTCCACTAATGTAAAGGAAGGGTAGCCTCCGGGCAGGGGTCCCAACGGGGCCACCCGCGTATGCGTAATGTCAAATGTGACCAGTACTTTGAGCCGGGCCGTGGTGGCCTCCGCGCTCGCGGCCGGGCTTGTTGGGTGCTCCGGCGGCGGCGATGCCCCCGCCCAGACGAATGGTGGCTCTCCCCAGAGAGTGCTTTCGGTGGCGGCGAGATCCGCAGAGGTGCGGGATCTGGCCCGGTCGGTGACCGTAACCGGGGCTGTGGAGCCGCTCAGAACAATCGGGGTTACCAGCCAGGCAAGCGGCAGCCTGCTGTCGGTGCGTGTGGAGGAGGGTGACCGCGTGTCGACCGGCCAGGTGCTGGCCGAACTGGATGCCCGTGAAACAAGGGCCCAGCTGGAGCGGGCGCAGGCGGTGCTGGTCAACGCCCGAGCAGCGTATGAACGAGCCGAAGCTCTCAGGGTCAGCGAGATCATCACCGCGGCCGAATTCGAGCAGGCCCGCGCACAGTTCACCGTGGCGCAGAGTGACGTGGAGCTCTGGCGCACCAGGCTCGGTTTCACCCGGATATCAGCTCCTGCTCCCGGAATCGTAACCGCCAAGCTGGTTGAGGCCGGCAGCGCCGTATCCCCCAATCAACGCCTCTTCGACCTGGCGGATGACTCGATTCTGGTGGTACGGGTACAGGTTTCGGAGCTTGACGTGGTCCATCTGACACCCGGCACCGATGTGACGGTGCTGCTGGATGCATATCCGAACCTGCGTTTGACCGGCGCCGTGAGACGCATCTTCCCGTCGGCCGATCCGCAGAGCCGGCTCGTACCGGTGGAAGTGGCGTTGGAAGACCGACCAGGCGGCGTGGACGTGCGTCCCGGGTTTCTGGCTCGGGTGACGTTCCCGCTGGATCAGAGGGTCGGCGCGCTGGTGGTGCCTCAGGGAGCCATCGGGGTGACCGACGGCGCCCCGTTCGTGTTCCTGGTTGAAGCCGATACGCTGGTGATGAGGCGGGTGGGGCTCGGGCTCAGCGTCGAGGGGTGGGTGGAAGTGACACAGGGGCTGATCAACGGAGAGCGGGTTGTGATGTCCGGTCACACCAACCTGCGGCCCGGGATGCTCGTCCGCGCCGTTGACGGGAGGTCGCCGTGAGCGCCGCACGGCGGAACCTGCCCAGTCTTGCGATCAGGCGGCCCATAGGTACGCTGGCGCTCGCATCGGTAGTAGTGGTGGTGGGCCTGTTCTCGCTGAGCCGCCTTCCGCTCGATCTGCTCCCCCAGATCATCTACCCGCAGGTCCGCGCCAATGTGAACTACCCAGGCGTGGCTCCGGAGGTGATGGAGGAACAGGTCACGCGGATCCTGGAAACCGCGCTCGCGCCCACGGAGAACGTGATTCGTCTGGAGAGCGAGACCAGCGAAGGGCGCGCGGCGGTCAACCTGCACTTCCGCTACGGTACCGACGTCAACTTCGCGCTGCAGGACGCTTCCAAGAATCTGGATCGGGCGCGTGCCCAGTTGCCGCGCGACATCGACCCGCCCACGATCTTCAAGTTCGATCCCTCGCAGATCCCGGTGTTCGAGGCGGGGTTCAGTTCAAGCGCGCGTAGCCTGGTGGATCTCCGGAACTGGGTGGATCTGAGGCTCAGGCCGCAGTTGCTCACCATAGAGGGCGTGGCGTCGGTGGACATCGCCGGGGGTCTCGTGCGCGAGATCCACGTGACGCTGGATCAGGAACGCCTCGGTTCATACGGCCTCACCGTCTCGGGCGTGCTTGCCACGCTGCGGGACGAGAACCTGGACGTGGCGGCGGGTAACGTCTCGTCGCCCGAGTTCGAGATCATCGGCAAGACCGAAGGCAAGTTCCGCACGGTGGACGACATCCGCGCCGTGCTGCTCCCGGTGCCCGGGATCCAGCGGCGCATTCCGCTCTCCGAGATAGCGACCATCGAGGATACCCATCGCGATCAGCGCATTTTCTCGCGGCTTGACGGCGTGCCCGCGGTCAAGATCGCCGTCCGGAAGCAGCCGGATGCCAACACCGTGCGGGTGGCTGGTGAGCTGGGTCGGCGGCTCGAGCAGCTTGCCGAGGCACGGTTCATTCCGGATGACATCGAGTACCAGATCATCGCCGATCAGTCGTTCTTCATCCGCAACTCGGTGGCCGGGGTGCGCAACGCGGCGCTGGTGGGCGCGTCGCTCGCGATGATCATCGTGCTCCTCTTCCTCGGGAGCCTCCGGAAGACGTTCATCATCGGGCTTGCCATTCCTATCGCTGTGCTCGCGGCGTTCCTGATGATGGGGCTCGGGAATCTCACGCTCAACATCATGAGTCTCGGAGGACTGGCGCTGGGTGTCGGGATGCTGGTGGACAACTCCATCGTGATGCTGGAAAACATCTTCCGACACCGGGCCAGGGGTACGAAAGACCCCGAGGAAGCGGCGCACGCCGGTTCCGCTGAAGTGACGTCGGCGGTGATTGCCTCCACCATGACGAGCCTTGCGGCGGTGGTGCCGTTCCTGCTCATCACCGGCCTTGCCGCGCTGATCTTCAAGGAACTGGTGCTGACAATCGCGTTCGCCATCGCCGCCTCGCTTGGAGCGGCGCTGACGCTGGTACCGATGCTCGCGGCGCAGCTGGCCAAGGTGCGGTTCGAGAGCGGGCTCGACCGGTCGCTTCCCATCAGATTGATGGGGAGGGGTATCGAGAACCTGACCGGTTGGTACCGTAGCGTTGCCGAGCGTGCGGTGAAACGGCGCGCGATCGTGGTGACAGCCGCGTTTGCGCTGCTCGGTGGAGTATGGTTCCTGACCCGCGGACTACCGGACGAATTCCTCCCGGCTGTGGACGACGGAAACCTGAGCGTCAACATCCGGATGCCTGCAGGCACGTCGCCCGAGCGCACCAACGACCTGACGCTCGAGATGGAAGAACTGGTGCGCACCATGCCTTACGTGCGGCACATCTTTGCCACCGCGGGTGGATTCATGTGGGGCGCATCCACCGTCCAGCGCACCGGCCGTGGATCGGTGGACGTGATACTGGTGCCAAGACGTCAGCGACCGGACATGCCGGCCGGCGTTTGGGTGGCGGCACTGCAGGAGAAGATCGACTCCGTGGGAGTTCCGGGAGCGCGCATATTCGTACGGCCGCCGCGCATACGCGGGCTCAGGACGAGTGCCGCCGGCAGCGACGTCGCCATCAGTATTCAGGGCGACGATCTGGCCGAGCTTCAGAGGATCTCCGAGGAAGTCATAGCCCGGATCAGGGGCATCCACGGACTCGAGGCCGTTCAGCCGTCGGCGGAAGAGGCAAGTCCGCAGCTCTCCATTGTAGTTGAACGCGAGCGGGCGGCGCAGCTCGGGCTCAACGTGGCGATGGTGGGTCAGACCGTGCGGACTGCGCTCGACGGCGCGGTCCCCACGCGCTTCACGGACGGAGCCTATGAGTACGACATCCGTGTACGGTTGCCCCGAGAGCAGTTCCAGAGCGCCGAGGCATTGGGGAACATCGCGCTCTTCCCGGGCCGCGACCGACCCGTGTATCTGCGGGACGTGGCCACCGTCTCGCTCCAGAGCGGCCCCACCAGCATTCTGCGCGAGAACCAGAACCGGCAGCTCCGCATAACGGGTGACGTGAACGACGCGCTGTCAAACGTCGGGACAGTGAACCGCGAGATCCGCGCAAGGCTCGGGGACCTGGACCTGCCCGACAATTACGCGTTGATCTACGGTGGTGAAGAGGAGGCCATCAAGGAGAACCAGCGGAACCTGGCCATAGTCATAGCGCTGGCCGTGTTCCTGGTCTTCGTGGTGATGGCCGTGCAGTACGAGAGTCTGGCCAATCCGCTGGTGATCCTGTTCTCGATCCCGCTGTCGCTCGTGGGTGTGGGGCTGATCCTCTGGCTGACCGGCACCCCGCTCAGCGCTCCGGTCATGCTGGGTGTGGTGCTGCTTGCCGGAATTGTGGTGAACAACGCCATCGTGCTGGTCGAATACATCGAGATCGTACGCCGCGAACAGAATCTGTCGCGGGAGGCTGCCGTGGTGGAGGCCGGAGTGCTGAGGCTGCGTCCGGTGCTCATGACCACGCTCACCACGGTGCTCGGGATGTCGCCATTGGCGCTCGGTATTGGCGAGGGTGGAGAGTTGATGCGGCCGCTCGCGATAACCGTGGTAGGCGGGCTCTCGCTGTCGGCCGTGCTCACGCTGCTCGTTGTGCCGTCGGTATATCTGATCGTAACTGGTGCGGCTGAGCGGATTCAGCGGTTCCTGGTGGGAGGGGTCCCGGAACTCGGGCAGGAACCGGAGACCTCAGCGGAAGCTCCCGTCCCCGCGGTTGCACGCAACCGGCTGGCTGACGCCTGACGCCTCTAGCTCCGGCTCCCTTTCGCCACGCCACTGGCTTGACCACGGAACATCGCGGAGGGGTATCACTCGATAACGAGCGTATCGAGCAGCGGGTCGGCGAGCGGCGGCACCTCCCCCAGCCGCCGCCATAGAAACTCCGCCCGCGCCATCCGGCCAAGCACGGTCTCCACATAGCGCGCGTAGCCCGGACCCGTGGCACCAGGATGCCAGGTCGCGGGCCGGGGTAACCCAGCCGCCAGCATCGCCGCCTCCCGTTCGGCGAGATCCCGCGCCGCCTTGCCGAAATACCGCCGCGAAGCCGCCTCCGCCCCGTACACCCCCGGCCCGAACTCCGCCACGTTGAGATAGATCTCCAGGATGCGGCGCTTGCCAAGATGCCGCTCGAGCTGTCGCGTGAGGAGCACCTCCTTGACCTTACGCAATGGATTGCGAGACGGAGACAACCAGAGATTCTTGGCGAGCTGCTGCGTGATGGTGGAGGCACCCCGGGGCGCACGGCGCTCGGCCATCGCCTGCCGCAGAGCCTCCCGGATCTCGTGCCGCGAAAAGCCGGTGTGCTGGAAAAACTCTAGATCCTCAGCCGCGATGGCGGCGCGCTTCAGGTGCACCGAGATCGCGGACCACGGCACCCACTGCCATGCCACCCTGCCGTCACCGCCCGCTTCGCGTTGGCGTGACCGATGCGCTTCAATGAATGCAGTGGTGGCGGGAGGTTCCTCGGCGAGTCGCGCGACGTCGGGCCAGGTGGCGACCTGATGGATCAGAGCGGCAAGCAGGAGCAGCGTGGCCATCGCGGCCCCAAAAACGAGCCCACGCCGGACGCGGTTCACGGAGCCCGGCTGTTCAGCTGCCGCATGCGACGCGCACCGCCTCACCCACTTCACGTGTCGATGCCTTGCCGCCCAGGTCCGGCGTCCGTATCCCTTCGGCCAGCACCCGTTCCACCGCGCGCTCCAACGATTCTCCTGCCTGTTCCAACCCGAGTTCCTTGAGCATCAGTGCGCCCGTGAGAATCGCCGCCACCGGGTTGGCCGTACCCTTCCCTGCGTACTTGGGGGCCGAGCCGTGCACCGGTTCGAACAACCCCGCACGGCCCGGGTGCAGGTTGGCGCTCGGCGCCAGCCCAAGCCCGCCCACCAGCTCGGCACTAAGGTCGGACAGAATGTCGCCGAACATGTTGTTCGTGACGATCACCTGGAAATGCTCGGGTCGCTTGACCAGCTGCATGGCCAGCGCATCGATGTAGTAATGCTCCCGCTCGATCCCGGGGAACTCCTCGCCCACTTCGCCGAAGAGCCGCTGCCAGAGATGATGCGCGGGTATGGCGTTCGACTTGTCAGCCATCGTCACGCGGCGCCTGCCGTGCGCCCCGGCCCACTCGAACGCAGCGCGGATGATGCGAGTCACGCCGCCGGCCGTGTTCACCTCCTCGGCCACCTGTTCCTCGCGGGTAGTGCCCACGTCCTTTTCGTACCCCCGGGCCAGATACATCCCCTCGGTATTCTCGCGGAAGATCACGAAATCGATTGCCGGATCGCCCTTGAGCGGGCAGAAATCGGGATGTATCAGCCGGCACGGCCGGAAATTGATGTAGAGATCCAGCCGGAATCGAAGCCCCAGGAGTATGTCGCGGGCGTGTTCGTTACCGGGAACACGGGGGTCACCCAGGGCGCCCACGTAGATGGCATGCACTCCATCGCGCATCCGCTCGAACGCGGCATCCGGCAGCGTTTCGCCGGTTGCCAGGTAATGATCCGCCCCGTACGGCATGCGTTCCCAGATGAGTTCCGCACCATGAGACCGCGCCGCAGCTTCGATAGCCGGGATCGCGGCGTCCACTACCTCCGGCCCGATGCCGTCACCACCGATGGTTGCTATGGTGAAACGTTGCTGCACCGTTTTGTCCTCCTGGAATTTGAATCGGCGATACCTGCGTCTGTGCTGCCCTACCTCCCCTTCCCTCCCGCCGCCTGCCCGCAGACGGCGCAGAACCTCCACGCCGGCTCCAGCTCCCCCCCGCAGGAAACGCAACTCAGGCTTCCCACCCGGGCGCCGCAGAACGGGCAGAATGATACCTCCTTCCGCAATGGAAGCGTCCGGCCGCAACTCCGGCACAGTGGCGAATCCGATCCGCTCGAGGGACGCGGAGTAGACTCGGCCTCGAGTGCAAAAACGGGTCCCGCCGACGGCGGAGGCGCGGGCCTTTCAACGGGAGCGGGTTGTACGGCGGGCGGGGGAGCATACTTCTCGTCCCGCGCCAGCGCCTGGCGGACCGCCTCCGCATCCAGCCGCACGTTGGCCTCGGGATAGGCGCGAAACGCCGCAGTTTCGGGAAACGGCTCGGCCACTGCGGTGGCCAGCGCCTCCTGTACCTCCGCCGGATACACAGCGGCGAATCCACCGTCACCGGCCAGAAACCTGAGTAGCGCCAGTTCGTAATCCTCGTGAGTGGCGAAACCGAGGCGAGCACGATGCGTGCGGTACGGTATGATCTCCTCATAGATGAGGGGGGCGGGGAAGGCTTCGCCCAGGGCGTCCGGCCGCACCGCCGCCAGCGCCTCCACCAACACCCGGAAAAGGCGCTCGACATCTCCCACATCATCGCTCATCTCTGGAACCCGGCCCACTTGTCGTAGAGCACAGGGGTCACGCCCGCGGACTGAAGCAACTCTACGCCACTCGGATCCCGATACGCCTGCCTGTAGAACACGTGGGTGACACCGGAGTTGATCATGAGCTTGGTGCACATCACACACGGACTGCTTGTCACGAACACGACCTTGTCCTTCATCCCGCCCGGTGCCTTTACGAGCGCATTCATCTCGGAGTGAATACACCCGCACTGTCCCGGAACCGTGGAGTCGCAGCGATTGGCCAGACCCCGCGCGTTGCCGTTGTATCCGATAGCCACGACGTTCTCGAGCCGCGCGTCGGTGACGACCGTTCCCACCTGGAGTCGCGCACAGGTAGACCGCTTCGCCAGTTCTTCGGCCATGCGCATGTAGACCTCAAACAGAGGAACACGCTCCCGCTCGGGCTCGGCTCCGTCGGGGAGCAGATTGAGCGGGTGGTTGTTTGCGGTAACCCCGTCCTTGAACGCGCTCATGACGGAAAATGACGCGCCGCCTCTTCGCGGAACGCAAGGTCCGGGTCATGGTCCGTGAATTTCCCGCGCGCCCGCTTCTGCTCGAGCCATTCGTCAAATCCGGAGGGTACCGCGGCGCGTGATGTCTCCTGTGATTCCGCTGCGTGCACGGCCAGGTCGTTGGCGTACTCGTTCTTCACGTGCCCCGCGTGGCCGCGTACCCAGACCCACTTCACTTCGTGTCCCTCCACCACTTGCACCAGCGCCTGCCAGAGCGCCAGGTTCTCGATGGCTCCCCCCTTGCGGCGCCAGCCGCGCGCGCGCCAGTTGGGCACCCATTCCGACATCCCCTTCACCAGATACTCGGAATCTGACACATACGCCACCCGGAATCTCCCCTCCTGCGAGAGCAGGGCAAACGTGGCAATGGCGCCCGATAGTGCCATTCTGTTGTTGGTGGTGTCCGGGGACGCGAGGAACAGATCGCGTCGTGTGATCAGCCCCTGATCGGCCTGTTCGATGAGCGATCCGGCGCCCCCGGGATTCCGTCCCTCGCGCCCGTTGCCGAGACAACTCTCGTCGGCGTGAACCAGCACCACCGGGCGTTCTCGCACGCTACGCGTCACCGGCTGACACCTCCACGCGACCGGCCGGCCCATCGACGATCTCGCCGATCACAGCGGCCGCCGGCGTGTTCTCCCGCTTCAGGGCCGATACCAGCTCGTCCACGCGCTCGGCCGCAATGCTGATCAACAAGCCCCCGGAGGTCTGCGCGTCGCACAACATGATGCGATCGGTTTCGGACACGCCTTCTCCCCAGATGGCAAACTGCCCCGCGGCCTCCACGTTACGGGTGGTCCCGCCGGGTACTGCGCCCTGAGCGGCAAGATCACGTGCGCGCGCAAGGAGCGGCACGTGCCCCACGTGTACATCGGCCGCAACGCCGCTCGCCTCCAGCATCCCGTGCAGGTGCCCGAGCAGCCCGAACCCGGTGACGTCGGTGCAGGCGTGCACCGCATCGCCAACCGATCGCATGGCAGCCATCGCTCCCGAGTTAAGTGTCGTCATGCTGGTCACCGCCTCACTCATCTCCTTCTCACCAATCAAATCCCGTTTGAGGGCGGTGGCGAGTATGCCGGTACCGATGGGTTTGGTGAGCACCAGCTGATCTCCGGTGCGGGCGCCGGCGTTGGTGATTACCTTATCCGCGCGCATCTGCCCCAGCGCCACCATGCCGTACTTGGGCTCGGCGTCGTCAATCGAGTGGCCGCCCAGCACCAGAGCGCCGGCTTCCCGCGCGACGTCGGCGCCTCCTCTGAGCGTCTCGCCCAGGAGAGCCAGCATTTCCGGCGCACGGGGCCACGCTACCAGATTGAGGGCCAGCAGCGGCTCGGCCCCCATCGCGTACAGGTCGCTGAACGCGTTGGCGGCGGCGATGCGGCCAAAATCGTAGGCGTCGTCCACGATGGGCGTGAAGAAGTCCACCGTCGCGACGAGCGCCATGTGGTCCGAGATGCGGACCACAGCGGCATCGTCGCGGGTCGTGGCGTCCACCAGGACACGCGCGTCATTCACGGCGGGGACGTGGCGCAGGACCTGCGCCAGCTCGTCAGGGCCGAGCTTGCAGGCTCAACCCGCGCCGTGCGACAGCGACGTCAGCCGGATGCGCGGTTTCTGATCGCGCGGGGCGTTGGTCATCTTCCCCCCGTTTGAGGTGCCATGCCCGAGCTCTGGATAGCCTACGCGACCGCCTTTGCGCTGGGGGCCGCTCACGCCCTCGAAGTGGACCACATGGTGGCGGTCACCACCTTCGTCGGCGGACAACCTCAAGTTAAACCGGCAATCGCGTTTGGTGTGCGATGGGGCCTGGGACACTCGGTTGTAGTGCTGGTCGCCGGCGGTCTGCTCGCCCTGAGCGGGCTCACGGTGCCGGAGGCGGCCGAAGGCTGGGCCGAGCTGGCGGTGGGAATCGTGTTGATCGCGCTCGGCCTCTGGGCAATCAGGAACGCGCGACGACTGCACTTCCACGACCCGGCTTCGCACGGCGGGCACGCCCATCTCCACGCCCATGCTCCCGGTGACCATCCGCATGAACATCATCACGTTCAGGCCGACCCCGGGCGCCGACACCGCCATTTGCCCACCATGATCGGGGCCGTACACGGTCTGGCAGGCACCGCGCCCGTGGTTGCCCTCATCCCGGTGACGCTCATAGGAGGGCTTGGAGCGGCCCTCGTGTATCTCGCGATGTTCGGGCTGGGCACGGTGCTGGCCATGGGGCTCTACGCCGCCGTGGCGGCCGTGGCGGTGCAGCGGGCGGCGAAGTCGGTCAAGGCGGCGCGCATGGCGGCGTTGCTCACGGCAGGCGCGAGCGTGGTGGTTGGCGTGATCTGGATCGTGATGGCAGCAGGGGAACTGGCTTCGGGCTAGTCCGCTCGGCGCGGCCGGTACTCCTGTCCGCGGGCAACGATCAACTCAATCCGCCGCGTGTTCCGGATGTCGCGCAGCGGGTCTGCCGTGAGTACCACAAAGTCCGCCGCCGCGCCCTCCCGCAGCACACCGATCGAATCCGCTCTCAGGAGCTGTGCGGCATCGCGCGTGGCCGCAATCAACGCCTCGCGGGGTGTGAGACCGGCGGCCACCAGGAGTTCCAGTTCCCGGTGCAGCGACTCGCCGGGAGCTCTGAACGGTCCCGGGCTGTCGCTGCCCGCCGCAACGCGCCCCCCGTTCGCCCGGAAACGGCGGACGAAGAGATCCTGCGCCGCGCGGCCGTTGCGAAAGGCCTGTACTTCGGCCGCACTGATGCCGGCGGAGCGCAGTACCTGTGACGCATCTTCAGTGGTGCCGCCGCGCGCCGCGAGATATGCCGAGTCCGTGAGATGGGCATAGGTCTCATGGAGCAGAAGCGTCGGCACCAGGGTCACGCGAGCTTCGACCAGGCTCCGGGCCGTACGGTCGAGTGCAGCCGAATCGAGAGCACTCCACGTGCGACCGACCATGCGCCAGCCCGCGTAGTAGTCGTCGTGCGCCTGTATGAGGGGGGCGGGATTGTGGACCGACGCCTCGACCACCCCGGTGAGCCGCTCGATCGATGTAATTCCCGCCCGAGCGGCGGTCACGGCGTCCACCCTGCCCAGGTGCGCAGCAACCGGGGCTTCGAGCGCGGTGGCCTCGTCGAGCATCGGCGTGAGCAGTCGACGGTCAACCTTGGGGCCGATGGCCAGCTGGCTCGCCGATATCAGCACCGCGTTCGCAACCGCCCGCCGTGCATCGGTTGGCGTACGGACTACTCGCGCGTAAGGCCAGCTCGGGGGTGCGCCGTCCGCGGGAGCGCCGGATATGTACATGCGCGGCCCGTCCACCGTGCCGGCATCCACGTCGGTGCGCAGAAAGATCACGCTGTCCTGGATGCCACCCAGGTCTCGGACACTCGTGACCCCGTGGCCGAGATAGGCTGGGAGCTCTGCGCGACCGACGTGTACGTGAGCGTCGATCAACCCCGGGATCACCCATCGGCCGGCAAGGTCAATCACCTGAGCTCCCCTTGGCACCGGCACATCGTCAGAGGGACCGAAACGCTCGATCCGATCTCCCCAGACAATGATGGTGGCATCAGCCAGGGGTACTGTTCCCGTGCCGTCGAACACGGTGGCGCCCACATAGGCGGTCCGTCCCTCTCCCGCACGACCGCACGCGGTCACTGCGAGCAGGAGGATCCAGCTCGTGATTCTGAAGGCGAGCTGGGGAACCGCTCCCGGCCGGAGCGGTTCCCTTCTGATGACCCGCAGCAGGGTGCTCAGCGCTTCTTCTTTCTGGCCGCCTTCTTCGCCTTCTTCCTGGAAGTCCGAGCGGGTTTCCTGCGCGCGGCCTTCCTGGCTGGTCTCTTCTTCTTCGCAGATTTTCTGACCGCCTTCTTCCTGGCCGGTTTCTTCTTCTTTGCCACCTTCTTCTTTGCGGTCTTCTTTGCTGCCTTCTTCCTGACCGCCTTCTTCTTCACGGTCTTCTTCTTCCTGGCCGGCGCGGCGGCTGATCTGGCGGGGGCCGCAGGCTGAGAGGCGGCCGGAGCAGCCGGCGTTTCAGACCAGATGGCAGGCTCCTCCGGTTGCGGTGGGCGAACCGGGGGCGGTACCGGCATCGGATCCCACATACCTGGGCCTCCGATTCCGGTGTAGTCGAGTTCGGTGTACATGTCGGTGTCCCTCCAAACGTGGGCAATACAGCGGTAGAAAATAAATCGCGCCTCTGACGGCCGTACGCAAGGGCAACGGGCGGGATTTCGGCTTGACACCGTTGTGTGACGAGGGCTAGGTTGACGTTCGTATCTACTGGTTATTTCACGAGTTAGGCCCATAACATCCGGGAAGGCGCACGCATGCGAATTGCATCGCGAGCGGCAGTTATTGTAACGACAGCGTTGGTTGCGTTCACGCTGAGGCCGGCCGCCGCCCAGGTGGCCGAGATAGTCATTACGCCTCCTACTGTTACCATCCCCTTGAACCAGCGTCAGAGCGTCCTGGCAACCGCGTATGACGGGAGCGGCCAGCCAATGGTGACCGCCCGGATACAGTGGAGGAGCAGCGACCCCAACGTGGTAAGCGTGGAGTTTGACCCGGCGCAGTCGGGGGTTGCCACCCTGGTGGGGGTGCAACCCGGCGTTGCGCAGGTAGAGGCACGGGTTGGAAACAGGCTCGGTACCGCGGCGGTGCAGGTGGTGGGCGACGGAGCTCCTGTGGTTGCGCCGGCCGCGCCAGGTGCGGGTGCTGCCACGGTGCTCAAGCTCGAGCCGCCAAACGTCCTTCTGCTTCCCGGAGAGTCGGGTCAGATCACACCGCAGTTCCTTACGGACGACGGCAGTCCGGCCTCGCCGGTGCGGCTCACATGGAGGTCCCACCAGCCCAATGTTGTGGGGGTTACCGATGATGGTCGGGTGCTGGCGGTGGGCCAGGGTCAGGGGTTCGTCGAGGCCGCGGGCCCGGATGGCCTGCTCCAGATGGTGCCGGTACAGGTAACCGCCGCCGACCTCGCGTTCACCGAACCGCAGATCGTGGTTTCCCAGGGGATGGAAAAGTCCCTGCAGGTGGTGGTTCCCTCTCAGCAGAACCGTCCTTTGCCGTCCGCCCGATTGAGCTGGCGGTCCAGTAACGACCGGGTAGTGACGGTGAGTCCTCTGGGAGTGGCGAGGGGGATGGGCGCCGGTCGGGCACAAGTTACTGCCACAGGGTTTTTGCAGGAAACGTCGGTAACGATCATCGTGCATCGTCCGGTGGCCGAACTCTCGGTCGCGCCGGGTCCCTCAGCCGGCCCGGTAGATGTGGTTCTGGGGGGGTCTCGGGAGATCGTGGTGCAGGCGCTCGCTTCGGACGGAACCCCTGTCCAGGAAGCTCCGTTCAGGTGGTCGGTGACCGACACGAACATCGCCGCATTCGACTCCGAGACCCGAACGATGGTGGGGCGCAGGATGGGGACAACGGAGCTTTCCCTTACCGGTCCCGGGCCCGACGTAATCTCGATCAGCTGGCAGGTAAACGTGATTGCCGGGTCGCTCCGGCTGAACCGGTCGCGTCTAGGGCTCAGTGTGGGCGACACGGTGACGTTGTCCGGTTCGTATTACGACCAGGCGGCCCGGTACGTGGGCGATGCAACGCAATTACGCTGGCGGTCGTCCAACCCGGCGGTCGCTACGGTGAGCGCAGCGGGGGTGGTGAGGGGCGCCGACGCAGGGCGCGCACGGATAATCGCTACCACTCCCTGGGGTAACGTGGCGGACACGTTCGACCTGTTTGTGCAGGGG
>CAZTIV010000008.1:60293-64600 GCA_964613905.1 uncultured Gemmatimonadaceae bacterium
CGCTACCACTCCCTGGGGTAACGTGGCGGACACGTTCGACCTGTTTGTGCAGGGGGATCTGCTCTTCAGTTCGAGTCAGCACGGATCGCCGGATGTACACGCCGCGGACCGCAGAAGTCTGGGACAGTTGCAGCGTCTGACGGCCACCACGGCGACTGACTTGCCGGGATCGTACTCTCCGGACGGCACTCAGATAGCGTTCACTTCCACAAGGGACGGGTTTGCGCAGGTATACGTGATGAACGTGGATGGCTCGGACGTGCGGAGACTCACGGATACCCCGGGACCCAAGGAAACGCCCCGTTGGACGCCTGACGGCCGCCGCATCGTGTACGCGGCCCAGGAAATGCGCCGCATGCAGGTCTGGATAATGAATGCCGATGGTACCGGTCACAGGCAGCTTACACCGGAAGCTTCGGTGAACAGTCATCCGGCTGTGTCACCTGACGGGCGGTTGATTGCGTTTCTCAGCACCAGGGAACGGGGCGGGCCGCACGTGTTTGTCATGAATGTTGACGGGACGGATCAACAGATTGCCTCGGCGCCCGAGTGGCGTGCATCGTCTCCCGCATGGTTCCCGGACGGTCGGCTGGGGTATCTCGTGGAGGTGCGGGATGGACGTACCACGCACCACATAGTGGTCAGGCGGGATCTTGCTACGGGTCAGGATGAACAGATTGCGTCGACGGGTGCTCCGATCGCCAACTTTGCCGTCTCGCCCGACGGCCGGCACCTGGCGCTCGAGACCAGTGTACGCGAAGGGGGCACGACGACTCACCGCATCACGCTCTTCCCGTTGGTTGGTGGAGAGGTAGTGGACGTACCGCGGGCTACTACCATCGAGAATCACACCTCGCCGGTATTCAGGCCGGCGCGCCCACCGGCCAACTAGCAACCGCTCTTCACCGGCCCATGCGAGCATTCGCCATGCGCGGCCACGGCGACCTGTCGCAACTCGCCGAGGCAGAGATTCCGGCGCCCACGATCCGGGGGGATGGCGACGTCCTGATCCGTCTGAAGGCGGGAGCGCTCAACCATCTCGATCTCTGGACACTCGAGGGGCTTCCGGGCCTTTCGCTCGAGTTTCCTCACATTCTGGGCGGTGATGGTGCAGGGGTGGTCGAGGCCGTCGGTGCCGGCGTGGAGCGTCTGAAGCCCGGAGACCGCGTCATGTTCAATCCCGGTATCTCGTGCTACCGGTGCGAGTGGTGTCTTGCGGGGGAACACGCGCTCTGCTCCACGTACCGCCTCCTGGGGGAACATCTGCACGGGACGCTCTGCCAGTACATCGTGCTCGCGGAACAGAACGTCGTGCCCATCCCGACCCCGCCGGCCCCCCACCCGGAAATCAGCTTCGCAGAGGCCGCCGCCTATTCGCTGGTGACGCTCACGGCGTGGCGAATGCTTGCCAACAGGGCACGCCTGCGGGCCGGTCAGACGGTCTTCATCTGGGGTATCGGCGGCGGGGTGTCGAGCACGGCCCTGATGATAGCGAAGCTGCTCGGCGCTCACGTCATCGTAACCTCGTCCAGCGATGCCAAGCTCGAAGCCGCGCGCAAGCTGGGCGCCGACGTGACCCTGAACCATGCGACCGTGGACATCGTGAAAGAGGTGCGGGGAATCACCGGCAGGCGTGGGGTGGACGTGGTGGTCGAGAACGTGGGCGAGGCCACCTGGGAGCGTTCGCTCAAGCTGCTCGGTCGTGGCGGGCGGCTGGTGACCTGTGGCGCCACCACCGGCCCCACGGTCACGGTGGACGTGCGCCGGCTGTTCTGGTACCGCCAGGAGATCCTGGGTTCCACCATGGGGAGCCACGCCGAGTATCAGGAGGTAGTGAGGCTCCTCGGGCAGGGGAAACTCAGGCCGTTGGTGGATTCGGTGTTCCCGTTCGAGCAGGCCGGCAAGGCTTTCGAGCGGCTGTCGGGTGGGGAGCAGATGGGGAAGGTGGTGGTGGAGATTCCCTGAACAGAGAAACCCCGCAGCTTTCGCCGCGGGGTCTCTGCCTCTCACGTCCGCTCTTGGGGGATGCGGATCGTCGAGTGAACTCCGGATCTATAGCTTCACGGGCGCTCGCCTCAGCAGCACGGTTGCAGCTCCGGTTCCGAACACGGAACCTTGAGTGGGTGCCGCCACGGTCCCGATGAACCGTCCACGCTCGTCGTATAGCTTGAGGTCTCCCGGATTGCGCGCGGCACGCTCACCCCGCATCACCCGGAACGGCCGGGTCCCCGTGAAGATTCTGCTCGTTACCGCCAATGCCTGTGCAACCATCGTGACCTCCCGCGTTCGACTTCCGTGTCTCTTGCTGTACTAGACGTACGAGAGGTCCAAAAGGTTGCAGGTTACCGGGTGAAACGCTCCAGCCACTGAAGGTCGTCCTCGTCCGGGCGGATAGTGTAGACGGTGCCCCTGCCGAATCCTGCGATCCGCCGTCCGTCGGTGAGCGTCACCCGGCGCACCAGTTGCCCCGACCCGTCGAACACGTCGTACGTGGTGTTCCTGTTCCTGGCAGGCTTGGAGAGCTGTATCCAGAGTTCGCCTTCCGGCGTGGCCCACACGCCTTGGGACGGGAAGGGGGGCATGTGCTCGGGGAAGTCCACGTCGGCCAGGTTGGGACGCGGTGCGCGCTCCGTGCGGGTGCCCTGGGGGGTGCGCATGGACACGATCCCCTGCGCCTGTTGATCGGCCCAGGCTTCCTTGTCGGCCTGGGTCACCCGCACCGGTGTGTAAGGGGTCTCGGACCCGCGAGTACGGCGTCCCTGCCCGTCAATCCACTCCACGCGATACCCGCCGGCGCGGGCGACAGCGACCTTGCCATCGCGGGTGACGGCCCAACCGTCGTTGGGTGTGAAGGCCTGCCGGCGGCCGGCCGCTGCACCGCCGACCGGCCCCATGCGGGCACCAGCACCGGCGCCAAAACCCACCTGAATGTTGGGCGTTGGGACGTGGAGCTTCGCGATCGTATCAACGCGTTCCGTGCGCGGATCCCAGCGCAGCAACGCCGCCGAGTCGGACGGGGGCATGCCGGGGCCCATCGTCGAAGCGCGCTGAACGTAGAGCCTGCCTTGTGCGTCCGAGCCGCGCGGGATCATCGGGGCTCGGATCATGGCGCCGCCCGGCCCGGTCGAGGGCGGTTGCTGAAACGAGATTGTTTCCCCCACGCGACCGTTGGGCAGGATCACCATGCCGCGCATGTTGGCCATATCCACCATGAGCGTGGTGTCGCCGCCGAGCGGGAGGAGCCAGCCCGGCATCCCGTATTCGCCGGGCCCCTGACCGTGGCGGCCGATCTCCTGAGACGTGCCGCGGCCGAGGTCAATGAGCTGGACTGTCAGCTCGAGCCGGTCGGCGAGGAGGATCCGTCCGTCCGACAGCTCGCGGAGCCCCGCGACCTGGCTGAACGGCTCGGCGTAGGCAGCGGTGGGGCGGTTCAGGGTGACGGTGGGGATGTTCCCGCGGGTCTGCGCCCCCAGGGGGGTGGCGAGCACCGCAGAAGAAAACAGAACGAGGGGTAAACCGCGAAGCATACGAACCTCGTGATGAGGGGGTGCCGGTTGTCGTCAGCTGTCGCGATTAAAGATGCATGAGCAGGCCAAGCGGTCGCATCGACAGCCGGGTCCGAGTATCCGATATTCAGAGTATCTGAGGAGGGCGCATGATGGCTTCCCGGAAGACCCGGGTCGGCAAGCGGTTGGAGAGTTGCGGTGCGGGAGACGTCAGGGCAGTCGCCGAAGTAATGCTTCTTGTCCTGGCCGCCGCGCCGGTTGGTTGTGGTGAACAGCAGCGCCGAGTGGACCACGAAGGCGGTCCCCTGGTTGATACCGTTGACAGCGTGGTCATACAGGAGACAGAACGAGCATACGTTGGACAGGCGGCGTTTCTTTTCGTTGACGAGGACGATCATTTCTACGTCTCGGATCGCCTGAGCGGGGGAGTGCTGATTATCTCACCGCGGGGTGAGATCGTGAACGTCCTTGGCCGCCCTGGTTCGGGGCCGGGCGAGTTCACGGCCGTGGGCTTGGCGCTGCCACTGGAAAAGAACGCCGTCGGCGTGGTGGAACAGCGCCGTGGCATCCTGCAAGTATTCGATCGCAAAGGGGGGTCGCTGACATTCTCCCGGCGGATCCCGGGTATCTGGCGATCCTTTGTCGTGACTGGTGACAGCATATGGGTGGGCGCGCTCGATCCAGACCGGAGAACCGGGTTGTTGCTCTGGGACAGGAGAAACGACACGCTCACCCAGCTGCTGCGGTGGCCCGACGAGTATGAGCGGTCGTCGCCTCTTGCGGGGATCTTCACCGGAGTTC
>CAZTIV010000009.1:0-30243 GCA_964613905.1 uncultured Gemmatimonadaceae bacterium
GCACAGCGGGCGTGTGCGGGTACCCCGATCCCAAGACGCTATGATATGACCGGCACTGATCGTCGATTGGCTTCGGAAGGCGATATCGCGCTGGTAGATCTCGTGACCATCCTGTTGCGTCAGCGGCGGTTGCTTGTCACGATCCCTGCGGTTCTCTTTGCCGTCGTGGTCGTCGTGACGCTGATGCAGCCGAGGACCTATTCCGCGGTCGGTTCATTCGTTCCCAATGAACCGCAGGGCCCGGCGTCCCAGGCGATCGGCGGCCTTGCTGCCCAGTTCGGAGTCGTGCTCCCGGGAACATCGGTGGGACAATCGCCTGACTTCTACGCTGAACTGCTCCGCTCGCGCGAGATTGCAGGCAGGGTCGTTGACCACAGGTATGAGTTCACAGCCCTCTCCGGGTTGCCATTCTTCAGGGACACAACGGTGCGTAGCGGAACCTTGATCGAGGTCCTCGAGATCGAGGACGCATCGCCTGCCAGAAGCCGTGAGAAGGCAATGGTGGCGCTTGCGAACATGATCTCGGTCTCGACCAGCAGGCTGAGTGGCACGGTGAAAGTGACCGTCACCACGCCATGGCCGGCGCTCTCACAGCAACTGGCGGAGCGGATGCTCGAATTGGTGGACGAGTTCAACCGGACGCGGCGGCAATCGCAGGCCGGGACCGAGCGGAGCTTCATTGACGAACGGGTCGCGGCCGCCGGTCAGGAACTGCGGGATGCCGAGAACCGCCTGCAACAGTTCCTCCAACGGAACCGTACGTTTCGCGAGTCACCTCAGCTCGTGTTCGAGCATGCGCGTCTTGAACGCGAGGTTGGCATGCGGCAGCAAGTCTATACGGCACTTGTGCAGGCGCATGAGCAGGCCCGCATCGACGAGGTTCGCAACACTCCTGTCATTACCGTTGTCCAGCAACCGGAGCTGCCGGCTCTGCCCGATCGACGGCGCCTGCTCTTGAAGGGATTGATCGCTCTCGTGGTGGGGGGGGGGCTTGGGGTAGTCGCCGCCTTCGGTCGAGAGAACCTCCTCTCCGGCGACCCGGCACGGGCCGACAGTCATGCGCAGTTCGAGGCGCTGAAGCGGCAGGCTGTCAGTGACCTGAGGCGTCCGTGGCGTCTGCTCCGCGCACCGAAGTCACAGCCACAAGAAGGGTCGTCGCGGTAATGCACCTGCCGATCACAGGCGCGATACAACTACCAGCAGTGTTACTGCGCTCGTCAGGATCTGGGCAAACGCGCTGAGGTTGAACGGCTCCCCCTCCGGCTTGACCGGTACATCGATCAAACTGCCAGGCCCCACCGGGGGATAACTCCGTGCCCATAGAAACTTCCCAGGCGTGCGCGCAGAGCCGTTGGCATACCGGACACTCAGCCGACCCTTATCCGCATTCCGCGCCCATCCGCCCGCGTTGTCAATGTAGTACGACAGCGGGCGGCCCTCGCGGTACAGTACGCTGGTGGGTGAGTTCACCGCTCCCTGCACCCGCACCGTCTCGATGTACTCCGGAACGTTCAGCGAGTCCCCCGGCTGAAGCACCACGTCCCGCTGGCTACCCACCTCGCCGAGCGCGGTCGCCAACTCCACGTTCACCCGGCCCGCGTCCTCGAATTCCCGGATGAGGCGCGCCCCCTCCGGATATGCGGTGGGCATCAACCCGCCGGCGCGCCGCACCAGGTCGCTCAACCGCTCATCCTTCCGCTCCAACGCGTACGTGCCCGGATAGCGGACTTCTCCCGTGATCTGCACCGTGCGCTGCGTCTCGAATTCCGGCTGCCGGAAGATCAACACCCTGTCATACGGTTCGAGTTCTACCTCGGGCGCCGAGCCGGCCGCCGCGAAGGGAGGACCCGGTGGTCCCACATAGCGGCCACCCCGGTCGCGTGCCAGCAGATAGCTCGAGTCCAGAGGCACGCGAAACAACCGCGCCAGATCGCCATCCTCACGGTCGATCGGCATACGCGCAATCTCCGCCTCCCGCAAATCCACTCCTACGCGGGCCCCCTGCGCGAGCACGAACAGATCCCTGAGCGTCATCCCTTCGCGCCACGGAAACGTGCCGCCGCGTATCACATGGCCGTGAATGGTCACCGAGTAGGTGCCGGCGAGCGGCTCCAACGCCTCTACCGTCACTGAGTCACCGTCCAGCAGCGTGAAAGGCGGGACGACCACGGAATCGGCCGACGGCAGGAGCGCCACCGTGACCGCCGCCCGCGGCGCCGGCCCTGGACCCCGCTCGGCGACGGGCAGGATACGATGCACGTTGATCCGCTCCCGCGCGGCATCCGCCGTGAAACCACCCGCCGCCCGCACGAGATCGCCCAACTGCTCGCCAGCCTTGAGTTCGTAGATCCCCTCCCGCACCACCGCCCCCGTGACATCCACGCGCGGCCCGTGCACCGGCACGAAGAGCACATCGCCGGTCTCCAACCGCACGTCGCTCCGTGTGTCGCCGCTCAGGAGATAGTCATACAGGTCCAGCGTGCCGATCAGCTCGCCCGCTCGTCTCAGCTCCAGGCGCCGGAGGTTGGCCTGCTCGGTGACCCCGCCCGCTGCGTAGAGCGCCGTCATGACGGTGCCGAGCGCGCTGATCTGATATGCTCCCGGCTGCGTGACCTCGCCCACCACATAGACCTGATTGGCGCGCACGTTGGCGACCGTGACGTCGAACCGCGTGGTGGCGTTGGGCCCCCGCCGTACCCCGGAATACGCGCGCCCCAAACGGCTGTACAGCTGATCGTGCAGCTGCCCCATCGTGAGATTGGCGACGAATACCTGTCCCACCTGCGGAATCACCACGAACCCGTCCCGGCTCACCGGCAGGGTGTAGCTGAACTCCACGTCGCCCGTAAGAATGAGCACCAGGACGTCGCCCGGCCCTAACCGGTAGTCCGACGGCACCGGACCCGACAGCAACGGGAAGAACTGCGTGGTGGTGCGGCGCAACGCATCCACGCCAAACACCCGGGACGGCGGCACCGCCGGACGCACCACGAACCCGGTGTCCACGCCCAACATGTCTTCCGCCAGTTCGAACGGCAGGCCGAGCGCCCGGAGGGCGGCGAGCTGGGTGGCCGCAGGCGCCGGGGCCGGTCCCTCCGGCGCATCAGGCAGGTACTGGTCGAGCATCGTGCTGGGATACCCCGCCGCCCGCAACCGCTCCCGCACCTGCTGAGGCGTTAGCCCCGACTCCTGTATCCGCTGCCGGATCAGTTCGGGATTGTCGCGCAGCCGCGCAAGCTCCGCCGGCGTCAGCCCCGCCTGCGCCGATGCAGGCGCCGGTGCGGCAAGACCGAGAAGCACTACGATCAAAGCGAGGAAAGCGGCAGGGATTGCTCGGCTCATTGTGCGCGAAATGTGGCCTGCAAGTGATGGCGGGTCAAGCGGTTGGCAGTTAGCGCCGGGACCTACGAGGTCTGAACGATGCGAGCGCGCGAAACCGGGACCGCTTCCGTCCGCTCGGCCGCCAGCTGGCCGGTCGCGATGCCGTCCACCTGCCGCAACACTTCCGCGGTGTAATACCTGTGCGCGCACCCGTCGCACACCCCCACCGTGACCTCCTCGAGGATGACGAAGCCACGGGCATGCCTGAACACCTCGCGTTCCACAGCATGCGGGCGCACGGTGCCGGGACAGTATTCGCAACGATAACCGTACATGACGTTACCCCTGCAGGGGAGGGATCCGATACACCGTAATGATGAGTAGCCGGCCGCTCTCTGTAAACCGGCACACCACGGCGACGCCACTCTCCGCGTCGGTGTTCAACCCTTGCTCAGGGGTCGCTGCCAGCCGAGCCGATGGGTATGGGTGAGCTGGGACGCCGGCCACAACTGGGTGCAAAACGCCGGTCATGAAGCAGGAGTGAGCAGTACCGCTTTCCAGGGTCACTTTGCCGTGGGGGGGAGGCTTGAGTTCCGCCTCCGGTGACCGGTTGCCTGGTTTATTAAGTGTTATTAATTTGTTTCCATGGTGAAGGTTATCTCCTGTTCACTTCCGGACGATCTTGTCCCGCGCCTCGACGCCCTGGCCAAACGGGAGCGCCGGTCGCGGAGCTTTGTGGTGAGTGAAGCGGTAAGCGAATACCTGGCTGCAAAGGAACGCAAACGGGCGGAGATAGACGCCCAGTTCGAACGCGGTCGGGACCTGCTGCTGATCGATGCGCTCAAGCAGACCCCCACCCAGCGCGCCATCGAGGCGGAAGAACTCTTCCAGGAAGCCGTACCGTTTGCGTACGGCACCAAGCCGTTCGTGCGTGTGCTCAGGGACGAAGCGGCCATTGCCGAATGGAAAGCCGGCTCGGGAGACTTGCTGATCGTCAAACCGCCGCCCGGTCGCGTGGCGGAGCTTCCCCTCACTACGCGCATTGCGCGGGTGTGTGGTCTGCTCAACCGGGCGGGCGTACGTTACGTGCTGATCGGCGGCGCGGCAGCGAATCTGCACGGCGTGGTACGTGCCACGAAGGACATAGACGTATTGATCGAGGCGGATGTGGAAAACGCGGCCCGCGCGCTCAAGGCGCTGGAAGGCCTGACGTTCGGCATAGCGCGGGAGCTGATTCCCGAAGAAGTAGCCCGGGCACATTTCACAATCATAGGTGACACGCCGCGGGTGGATCTCCTCACCGATGCCTGGAGCGTCCGCTTCGAGGAAGCAGCGGTGTCAAGCAGCGTGGTGGACGTTGAGGGCGTTCCGGTGCCCCTGGCGGCAATAGACGTGCTGATCAAGACCAAGGGAGCAGGCCGTCTGCAGGATCTGGCAGACATCGAGCGATTGGAGCGGCTGCGGACGGTGGCTCAGGACATCACCGAAACCGGGGAAGATCCTCCCGTGCAGAAGTGAGCGGCGCCCAGTTACGGTCTTTCTCAGACAACAACGGCTCGCGCACCGGCCACGCAATGCCGAGGGCAGGATCGTTCCAAAGCACTCCCCGGTCGTCGGCCGGATCGTAGTATGCCGTGCACTTGTATTCGACCTCGCTCTCGACCTCCGGCACACAGTAGCCGTGGGCAAAGCCGGGCGGGATGTAGAACTGCCGTTTGTTATCGTCAGTGAGTTCCACCGCCTTCCACTTCCCGAACGTGGCCGAGCCCACGCGGATATCCACCGCCACATCCCAGATGGCGCCGCGCACGCACCTCACCAGCTTTCCCTGCGGCTGGTTGATCTGATAGTGCAGCCCGCGCAGCGTTCCCGGTAACGAACGTGCGTGGTTGTCCTGCACGAACACGTCTGGAATACCGTGGGCTGCGTACCGTTCATGATGATAGGTCTCGAGAAAGAACCCGCGGTGATCTCCGAGCACGCGGGGCTCAATGATCAGCACCCCCGGCAACGATGTTTCGATGACCTTCAACCTTCCTCCCGGATCTCTGACAGAAACCGATCCAGCGCATCCTCCCAGCGGGGGAGGGGACCACCCGCAATATCCTCGTAGCGCGAAGTATCCAGCACCGACCACCGAGGGCGCCTCGCCGGCGTGGGGTACTCGGCTGTGGTGCAGGGAGTGAGCAACTCCGGCGCGCCGGCGGCCTCGAAGACACGCCGAGCTACGTCATACCATGTTGCCGTACCGGCGTTGGCAATGTGAACGGTCGGCAGTTCGCAATGGCCAACCAACCCCCAAACGGCCTCTGCCAGATCACGCGTAAACGCAGGCCGTCCCGTCTGATCGTTCACCACGCGCGTTGGTTTCCCAGCCTTTGCCCGCTCCCACATGGTGCGAGGAAACGAACGCCCATTAAGTCCGAATAGCCACGACGTGCGGATGATGGTGTACCGCGCCCCGCTCTCGGCCAGCACCCGCTCGCCGGCCAGCTTGCTCTCCCCGTACACACCGAGGGGAACCCTGGGGTCGTCCTCCCGATACGGGCGTGACGCGTCGCCGCGAAAGACATAGTCCGTGCTGAAGTGAACGACGTGCGTCGCGAGGTGCGCCAGCGTGCGCACGGCCTCCGCATTCACGGCAAACGCGGCATCGCGCTCCCGCTCGGCGTCATCTACCCGAGTGTACGCCGCGCAGTTCATCACGACGTCAGGCTTCACCTCATCCAGCGCCCGTTCGACGACGGCCGCCTGCGTAATGTCCAGTTGTGCTCGTGTCTTCCCAATGACCGCCACCTCCTCCGGCGCCATGGCGACCAGATCCGTCCCCAGCATCCCCCCAGCCCCCAACACCAGAACTCTCACAGAGCGCCACGCCGCGCGCTGCCCGTTGCACGCGCAGTACTTTTCCCTTTTCCCTTTTCCCTTTTCCCCCTCACAAATACATCTCCCCCGCCACCCGGTACGCCTCACTCCTCACCCGTTCCCACCACGTCCGGTTCTCCAGGTACCACTGCACGGTGCGCTCGAGTCCTTCATTCAATGTGTGCCGAGGGGTCCACCCCAGCTCGTTCCGGATGCGCCCGATGTTCATGGCGTAGCGGCGGTCGTGACCCGGACGGTCCTTCACGTAGGTAATCAGGGATTCCGGTTTGCCGAGCAGGCCGAGGAGGCGTTTGACGATGTGGATGTTGGCCACCTCCGCCTCACCGCCGATGTTGTACACAGCACCCACGGCCCCCCCCGAGAGCACCGTCCAGAGCGCCTCGGCGTGATCCTCCACGTAGAGCCAGTCGCGCATATTCAGTCCGTCTCCGTACACCGGCAGCGGTTCCTCGGCCAGCGCCCGGGTGATCATGAGCGGGATCAACTTCTCGGGAAACTGACAGGGACCGTAGTTGTTGGAGCAGCGGGTGATGATGCCCGGCAGGCCGAACGTCTCAACGTAAGCGCGCACCAGCAGATCAGATCCCGCCTTGCTTGCCGAATACGGGCTGTTGGGGGCGAGCGGCGTCTCCTCGGTGAAGGCCGGATCGTCGGGCCTGAGCGAGCCATACACCTCGTCAGTACCCACGTGCACGAACCGGAACGGGCGCGGCCGCTCGGCCAGGTCCGCCCGCACCGCCTCCAGCAGCCGCAACGTGCCCATGACGTTGGTGTCCACGAACGCTTCAGGACCGAGAATCGAGCGGTCAACGTGGGACTCCGCGGCGAAATGGACGACTGCGTCGTGAGCGGTGAGCGGTGAGCGGTGAGCAGTGAGCAGTGAGCGGAGCAGGTCGAAGTCGCGGATGTCACCGTGGACGAATCTGTAGCGGCCGTCGCCTGCAGTGCCGTGGCCGGCTTCCACGTCGGCCAGACTCTCCAGATTGCCGGCGTAGGTGAGGGCGTCGAGGTTGGTTATGTGAACTTCGGGGTCGTGCGCCAGCACCCAGCGGATGAAGTTGGAGCCGATGAACCCCGCGCCTCCGGTCACCAGGATATGCATCAGATCTCCACCTCGGAGTCGTCTCCGAGCGATACCCGCAGCACCACCTTGGTGCCGCCGCTCTTCACGGTTACCTCCCGCCCGATGAGCGAGTCTTCGATCCGGTCCACTCCTTCGATGCGGCAGCCGTCGAGGAGCACGGCGTGCCGGAGATGGGAGCGCTCTATGGTTGTGCGGTGGCCAACGCTGGTGAACGGTCCTATGAAGCTGTCCACCAGCCGGCAGTCACGGCCTATTACCACCGGGCCGCGGACCTTGCAGTTGGTGATCACCGTACCTTCGCCGATCTGCACCCGGCCCTGGATCTCTGAGCGGTCATCCACGCTCCCCCGGTTGTCGGCCTGAATCCAGGAGTCGAGCACGGTGGTGTTGGCGGCAAGGAGGTCGTCCTTCTTGCCGGTGTCGAGCCACCATTCGGTGATGACGTGTGAATCGACCCGCCTTCCCCTGTCCAGGAGGCCCTGTATGGCGTCGGTTATCTCGAGTTCACCCCGGTCTGAAGGAACCAGCCTTGCGATCGAATCATGGATCTCCGGGGTAAAGAAATAGACCCCTACGAGGGCCAGGTCGGACGGCGGATCCCGTGGCTTCTCCACCAGTCTCACGACGCGGCCTTCGCCGTTCACCTCGGCAATGCCGAAGGCGGACGGGTTATCGACCGGTTTCAGCAAGATCGAAGCGGCGGCGCCGCTCTCGGCAAAGGCCTGACAATAGGGTGTGATCCTCGAACCTATGAGATTGTCGCCCAGATACATGACGAACGGGTCGTTCCCCAGGAAGGGCTGTGCAACCTTGACGGCGTGTGCGAGCCCGCCGGGCCGGTCCTGGAGGATCCACGTGACTTTGAGGCCAAAGGCGGAGCCGTCACCGACCGCGGCGCGAATCGAATAGCCCGTCTCGGGAGCGATGACGACGCCTACGTCCGTAATACCTGCGTGCGCGAGATTCTCGAGTACGAAGAACAGGATGGGCTTGTTGGCCACCGGAACGAGCTGCTTGGCGGCGGTATGGGTGATGGGGCGGAGGCGGGTACCGCGCCCCCCGCTCAGTACCAAACCTTTCAGGATGGCTCCGGGGGTATTAAGTTGGTGTCCTGTTGCGTGTTACGGCCCTGTGGCCAGACCGGCGCTCGGCGCCGAACCCAAGGATAATACATGCGTCTCGTGCTGAGGAACAGAATCTTTCTCGCACTGGATCTGCTGGGATGGGTGCTGATCCCCGTTCTGGCGCTGGCCATCCGGCTCGACGGGCTGGAAGCGGTTGGCACCTACTCCGTTCCTGTTCTTGCCTTCACAGCGGTTGCCATTATCTGCAAGCTGCCGGCCTTCTGGGTGGCGGGTCTTTACCGTCGCTACTGGCTCTACGCCAGTATCACGGAACTCGCGGTTATCGTCTTCACCGTGGCCGCCGCCGGGCTCGCCGCCTGGCTGGTGTATGGCCTGCTGGCGGGACCGCTGCTCCAGCCGGGTGTTCCGCTGCCCCGTTCCGTGCCGTTGCTGGATCTGCTGCTGACCGCGTTCTACAGCGGTGGGATCCGCTATGTGCCGCGGCTCTTTGCGCACCTCAGGGACTGGCCGCGCGGCATGACGCAGCACAGGGCTTTGATTGCCGGGGCGGGCGACGCGGGCGCGATGGTGGTGCGCGAGCTGCGCGCCAACCCGCAGCTCGAGATCGAGTCGGTGGGCTTTCTGGACGACGATCCAGCCAAGCTGGGGAGCACCATACACGGGCTCCAGGTGCTGGGTACGATATCCCGGCTGGTGGATGTGGCGCGCGCCTACAACGTCACGGAAGTGATCATCGCGATGCCCACCGCACCCGGTTCGATTATCAGGGAGATACAGGATACCTGCCAGCAGGCCAGGATCGAGGTCAAGACGATTCCGGGAGTGTACGACCTCATCTCCGGGCGCGTGGTGGCAAGTCAGCTTCGGCATGTACAGATCGAGGACCTCCTCAGGCGCAAGCCGGTCGAGATTGACGAGCGGGCCGTAAGCGAGATCGTCCGAGGCAGCTCTGTGCTGGTCACCGGGGCGGGGGGATCGATAGGGAGCGAGATCTGCCGGCAGGTGGCGCGCCTCGGGTGCAGCGAAGTGATCCTGCTGGGGCACGGCGAGAACACGATCTTCGATGTCCACAACGAGCTCAAGACCAAGCATCCCTGGATGTCGGTGGTGCCGGTGATAGGCGATATCCGGAACGAAGCACGGATGCGCCGGGTGTTTGACACCTATCGTCCACAGACGGTCTTTCACGCGGCGGCGCACAAGCACGTTCCTCTGATGGAGCTGAATCCCGAGGAAGCGGTCACCAACAACGTGCAGGGGACCGCGAGTGTGCTGGCGGCGGCCGAGGGTCACGGAGTGTCGCGGTTCGTCTTCATCTCCACCGACAAGGCGGTGAACCCGGTCAACGTGATGGGCGCCACCAAGCTGCTGGCCGAGATGCTGGTGCACGAAGCCGCGGTGAGGCTCGGCGCACCGTACGTCTCGGTCCGGTTCGGCAACGTGCTGGCCAGCCGCGGCAGCGTGGTGCCGCTCTTCCAGGCACAGATAGCGGCGGGCGGACCCATCACGATCACCCATTCCGAGATGACCCGCTACTTCATGACCATTCCGGAAGCGGTTCAGCTGGTGCTCCAGGCCGCGGCGCTGGGGAAGGGCGGGGAGACGTTCGTGCTGGATATGGGCGAACCGGTGCGGATCGTGGATCTGGCAAGGGATCTGGTACAGCTATCCGGGCTCCAGCTGGGACGTGACATCGAAGTTCAGTTCACGGGTTTGAGGCCGGGGGAGAAGCTGTATGAGGAACTGTTCTCGAGTGCCGAGCAGTTCCGGCGCACGGAGCACGAGAAGCTCTTTGTGGTGAGGAACAGGCGGTCGCCTGAACGGCTGGAAGCGCGCGTAAGGGATTTGCTGGCGACCGCAACCGCGGGAGACGGGCTCCGGGTACGCCAGCAGCTGGTTGAACTGGTGCCGGCGTACGGATCGGAGCGCCCGAGCTCTGTGCCCGAGGTTGCCCACGATACACCCCGGGAAGGGCAACGCGCCCCGCAGACCGGATCCTGACGGTCTCCGCGCCGTCCCCTGTCCTGCTGTTCCTCGTCACCGAGGACTGGTATTTCTGGTCGCATCGCCTTCCGTTGGCCCGCGCGGCCCGGGACGCCGGTTTCCGGGTTCTGGTGGTTGCGAGACTCGGGGCGTATCGCGACCGGATTGCACGGGAGGGATTCACTCCCGTTGCCCTGTCGCTGCACCGTGGCGGACTGAACCCGCTGCGTGACGCGGTCTCGCTGCTGCGTCTGATCCGCCTCTACGCGCGAGAGCGACCCACCATAGTTCATCATGTGGCTCTGAAACCCGTTCTGTACGGTTCCCTGGCAGCGCGGCTCACGCGGGTTCCAGGCGTGGTGAACGCGCTGGCGGGGATGGGTTATGTGTTCCTGTCGCGTGATGTCCTGGCGCGGTTGCTTCGTCCCATGGTCAGGGCCGCGTTCCGCGCGCTGTTCATGCGCCCGAATGTTCGCGTCATACTTCAGAACTGTGACGACCGTGATCTGCTGGTGCGGGCTGGTGCCGTGAGGGCGGACAGTGTGCGGCTCATTGCCGGTTCGGGTGTTGACCTCGCTGCGTTCTCGCCGAGCCCCGAACCGACGGGGCCTCCGGTCATCATGCTGGTTTCCCGCATGCTGTGGGACAAGGGAGTGGGCGAGTTTGTGGAGGCTGCGCAGCTCCTAACCCGCGAGGGAGTCCGCGCCCGTTTTGTCCTGGTGGGCGATACCGATCCGTCCAATCCGGCGGCCATCCCGGGTAATCAGCTGCGTGCCTGGGGCGCGAGCGGTGTAGTGGAGTGGTGGGGGCATCGGGAGGATGTTGCCGCCGTGTATGCGCAGAGCCACGTCGTTTGCCTGCCGTCCTATCGGGAGGGGCTGCCCAAGGTGTTGATCGAAGCCGCCGCGTCCGGTCGCCCGATGATCGCAACCAACGTCCCGGGGTGTCGCGAGGTGGTGCGGCACGGGGGGAACGGTTATCTGGTGCCCGCGCGGGATGCGACCGCCCTGGCCGGGTCGATTCGCACTTTGGTAGAGGATCCGGTTGCTCGCCACCGGATGGGACAGGAAGCCCGGTTGCTGGCCGAGCGTGAGTTTGGTGTGGAACGGGTGGTACAGCAGACTCTTGCTGTGTGGCGGGGGTTGCTGCCCTGATGCGGGTGCTGGTCACCGGCGCCAATGGGTTCGCGGGACGTGCAGTGATGGTCCGGCTGAAGGCGCTCGGCTGGAACGCTGTGGGGGTGGTGCGGGACGAGGCGGCGCGGAGCCGGCTGCACGACCCGGCCTCCGGCGTGGTGGTGGGCGACCTCTCCCGACCGGTTGACTGGCGTCCGGTTCTTGATGGCGTGCAGGCCGTGATTCACCTGGCCGCCCGGGTACACGTGATGCGGGAACGAGAGCCGGATCCATTGCATGCGTACCGGGCGGTGAACGTGGCGGGCACCGAGTGCCTTGCTGCCGCGGCGGCAGCCGCCGGTGTGCGCCGCTTCGTTTACGTCAGTACGATCAAGGTGCACGGGGAGGGCCGCAATACTGCTTACACCCCGGACGATCCTTCCGCCCCCTCCGATCCCTACGCCATCTCCAAGTGGGAAGCCGAGCAACACCTCGGCGAGCTGGCTCGCGAGACCGGTCTTGAAGTGGTGGCAGTGCGGCCCCCGCTCGTCTACGGTCCCGGCGTGGGAGGAAACTTCCTCAGGCTGCTCAAGCTCACCGATCTGGCCGTCCGCATGCCGCTCCCGCTTGCCGGTATTACCAACCGGCGGAGCATGGTCTTCGTGGAGAATCTCGCGGATCTGCTCATCCGTTGCGCGGAGCATGAACTTGCTCCCGGGCAGGTGTTCCTGGTGAGCGATGGGGAGGACCTCTCGACGCCCGAACTGATCATGCGGCTGGCCCGTCTTTCGGGCCGGCGCGCGCGGCTGGTAAGAGTGCCCCTGGTACTGCTCAGGTTGGGAGCGAGGATCGCTGGTCTCCGGGCCGAAGTCGACCGGCTGACAGGCTCGCTCACGGTCGATCCGGCGGCGCTCAGGGAACGTCTGGGCTGGAGCCCACCCTATACGGTTGATGAAGGGTTGCTGGCCACCGTGATGTGGCACAGGGATTGGGCCCGAAGGTGATGACCGGACTCGAGTGGACGGTATTCGGCGTGGCTGCTGGGGCGTTCGTTGCATCCTTTCTGCTGGTGCGTGCGGTCCGCCGGTTCGCGGTGAGCCGCGGCATGCTGGACCATCCGGACGATCGGCGCTCGCACGACCGCCCCGTGCCGCGTGGCGGTGGGATCGCCGTGAGCATTGTTCAGACTGGCGCGTTCGTGGTGCTCTGGACCGTCTTTGATTCCAGGCGAACTTCGTTGCTGCTCCTGCTTGGAGCGCTGGCAGCCGTGGCCGTCGTGGGATGGCTGGATGACAGGAGAGGTCTCGGGCCATCGCCCAGACTTGGCGTGCACGCGCTGGCTGGACTGCTGGTTGCCATCGCCGCCATGAACCTTGTGCCGGGAGCAGGTTGGATGCCCGGCCTCTGGTTCGCGTTCTGGCTCTTCTGGACGGTCGCGTCGGTCAACGTTGTAAACTTCATGGACGGCATAGATGGCCTCGTGGCATCCCAGACCATCATTGCCGGTGCATACATCGCGCTGCTCGCGCCGTGGCCTTCGCTCGCTGCCGGATTCTCGCTCTGTCTTGCCACCGCCATGGCTGGATTTCTCCTGTGGAACTGGTCGCCGGCGCGGATCTTTCTTGGTGACGCAGGTTCGGGCTCGGCCGGGCTGTTGCTCGTGCTGGCGGGACTGTTAACGGTGGCCGCGGCAGGTGCGGGTGTCGTGCGTGTGTTTCTTCCCCTCTGCCCGATGTTCCTGGACGCTACGGTAACCCTGTGGCGCCGCTGGCGGAGAGGTGAGAGAGTGACCCGGGCCCACCGATCCCACCTCTATCAGCGGTTGGCGAACGGCGCGTGGGGGCACGCACGGACGTCGCTCTGTTACGTGGCAGCTTCGGTGGCGGGTGCTTTGGTTGGCCTTGCGCCGTTTGAAGACGCCCCCTTCATTGGCGTGGCCGTTGTTTACGCGGCTGCGCTGCTTGCGGTGGGATCAGTGCTCGACCGGCGTGTACCCGCATGACGTGGATCGCGCATCGAGGCGCTTGTCAGGTAGGGAGGTTTGTTCTGTCAGAGAGGATCTGTCTGTTTGCGCTGTTGCTGTGCATCGCCGTCGTCGGGGTGCGTCTCGAGGCGCAGCAGGTTCCGGTGGGTAACGAAGTCGAAGACTACGTTCGGACGCTTCAGTTGATTGGTTGGGCCGCACCCGGTTCCATGACGCTTCGGCCGCTTTCGGCTGAGCGGCTTGGCGAGGGGCTCGACGCCCGGCATCCGTGGTCGGGAAGGAACTCGCTGCTCGAGCAGGAAGCCCGGAACGGAACGACAGGTTTCTTCGATCCGCAGGTCACGTTGCACTACAACACCCTCTATCCACGCGGGCGGAACGAAGGAGCGGCCTGGGTGGGCCGAGGGGCAACTGTGGAGCTCGCGGCGGGTGCGTACGCAAGACTGGGCCCGATCAGTCTGCAGGTACGTCCTCGCGTGATCCATGTGCGGAACCGCCATTTCGAGCTGGCCGAGAGCGCGGCATCGGACAGGAACCCGTTCGCCAACCCGTGGCACGATCTGACCGGGAATCTGCGAATAGACCTGCCGCAACGCTTCGGTCCTGACGCATTTACGAAGGTCGATCCCGGCGACACCGAGTTGCGCGGTGAGTGGCGGATGCTCGCGGCGGGGGTGTCAACCACACCGATGTGGTGGGGGCCCGGGATCCGGAACGCCATCATACTGAGCAACAACGCGCCGGGGTTCCCGCATGCTTTCCTGGGTACCGCAAGGCCGGTGGACGTGGGTGTGGGTTCCCTGGAGGCGCGGTGGATCTGGGGGCGGCTCGCGAATTCAGACTACTTCTATGCCGAGCCTCCGGCCGATACAGCAGATACCAGATACTTCACCGGGCTGGCGGTGGCGTGGCAGCCGTCGTTCCTGCCGGGGCTCACGTTGGGCGGTCTCCGGACGTTTGTTCGCTACATCCCGCGTGAGGGTCTGGACCTCGGGGAGTATTTCCTGGTGTTCCAGGGGCTGACCAAAGAGACCCAGGCCACCGAGGAGAACCCCGGAGGGGACGATAATCATGATCAGGTGGCCTCGATCTTTGCCCGATGGGTTTTCCCGGAAGCGGGATTTGAAGCGTATGTGGAGTGGGCCAGCAACGACCACAACTGGAACCTGCGGGACTTCATCATGGAGCCGGAGCACTCGCAGGCATACACCCTGGGGTTCCAGAAAACCCTGCCCGCTGCAGACCGCTCGTTCTGGCGGCTCAGGGGAGAGCTGACACACCTGGAGCTGAGCCGCACCGTGCTGATACGTGCGACTCCAAGCTATTACGCTCATTACCAGGTGCTGCACGGATACACCCACGGCGGGCAGGTGCTGGGGGCCGGGATAGGGCCGGGAGGGAACTCCCAGTACCTGGCGCTCGACCGCTTTGCCACATGGGGACGGGTGGGTGTTTCGCTGGAGCGTGTGGTTAACGACAACGATACCTACTACCGCATCATAGGCGACACGCGCGAGTGGCCGCCCCGGCGCGACGTGGAACTCACCGGAGGGGTAAGCGCGCTGATGTTTCTGGGGCAGGCTGAGGCGTCGGCGGCGCTGAATCTGACCCGCCGGCTCAACCGCTACTATATCCGGGACAACGACCGGACGAACGTGAATCTCCGGGCCGGCGTCCGCTGGCGTCTCTGAGCCCGTCCGGGCTTCAACTGCGGGCGGGAGCGGGTTGGGGAGCGCGGAGGAAGAGTTCGAGTACGAGCAGGCACCAGACCGCCTGCGCACGGTTGCCGGCGAACCCGTCCTTTCCGGCAACGAAGCGTGTGAGCGCGTCCGGGTCGGCCCATTCCGACACCCGCGCACCCGGAGAGATCAGGAGATCTCCTACGAGTTCGGCCAGGTCGGTCGCCAGCCAGCGCGCAATGGGAACTTCAAACCCCCGTTTGGGTGCCTGCGCAACCTGCGGGGGAAGCCGGGTCCGGGCCAGGGAACGCAACAGGGGCTTCGTTTCGCGCACGTTGAGCATCCATGATTCGGGGAGCGACCAGGCGAACTCGGCCAGCGGAATGTCCAGAAGAGGAGAGCGGGCTTCCAGCGAGTGCGCCATGGTCGCAATGTCCATCTTCACCAGCAGGCCGTCGGGCAGGATGAGTTCGTAATCCGACTGCTGAAACGCGCGAACTCCGGCTGTTGAGATTGAATGGCCTCCGGTCCGGGTGAGCCGCTCCGGTGTCGACCCGTCTCTGGCGAGCCCGGGAAAACATCGCCTGAGATCGGCGCCGCCCAGGAGATCGCCGGTCCATGTGAGGTAGCGTTCTTCCGCGTCCGTGCCCAGTCCTCGCAGCATCCGGGCGGCGAAACCGCTCCGCGAACGGCGCCCGCCGGTTCGTGCCAGCAGGCGCCCTGCAGCGCCCACCGCCGCGCCGAGCGGGCGGGGCAGCGAAACGCCCCCCGCAAGCCGCGCGGCCCAGTAGCGCCGATACCCGGCGAAGATTTCGTCACCACCGTCGCCGTTCAGGACGACCTTGCGATGCCTGGCCGCGGCCTGAGCGACAAAATACGACGGAATGGCGCTGGAATCTCCGAACGGCTGTCCGTAAAGCAGCGGAACCTCTTGTACCGCGTCGAGCGGGGCGAATGAGAGTGGAATCATTTCCACCGGCAGCCCCAGGTGTTGCGCCGTGGCATGGGCCGCCGGCCCTTCGTCAAGCGTGGCGTCCGCCACCGAGACGACGAAGCAGAGGAGGTCGCCGGCACCCTGTTCTGACGCGGCGGCCGCCACCAGCCCGCTGTCGATGCCGCCGGAGAGAAACAGACCAACGGGGACGTCGCTCCTGAGCCGCAAGCGAACGGCTTCGTCAAGGAGACGCGCAAGCTCGTCCATGGCATCCCGGCGCGTGCCGCTGAAGGCAGCGTGCCGCTCGAGTCTCCAGTAGCGCGAGACTGAAAGTTCGCCACCCTCCCAGACCGCCACCGACCCCGGCGGCAGGGAGTGCACCCCTTCGTATATCGTGTCGGGATGGGGGATGAACCCCAGCCTGAGGTAGTCCGCAATGGCCCGGGGCCGGTGGCGTGGGGAGTAGTCCAGCAGAGCCAGCAGAGCGGGCAGTTCGGACGCGAACGCCAGACTGCCGTTCAAACGTGCGTAGAACAGCGGTTTCTTCCCCACGCGGTCCCGGGCCAGCACCAGGCGGCGGTTCGGCGCGTCCCAGAGGGCGGCGGCGAACATGCCCCTGAGTCGGGTAAATGTGTCCGTACCGCATTCTTCGTAGTAATGAGGAATCAGGTTGACGTCGGACCCGGACTGCAGCCGGTGGTTACGCGCCCGGAGCTCGTCGAACGCCTCGATGTAGTTGTACAGTTCGCCGTTGCAGACGGCGGTGACCGTGCGATCTTCGTTGTGTATGGGTTGACTACCGTGCCGGACATCAATGATGGCGAGCCGGGTCATTCCCAGGACGGCGTCATCCTCGGCGTGGATGCCTTTGCCGTCTGGGCCCCTGTGGGCCAGGCGTCGGAGGGCCTCTTCCACTCGCGGCCTCGCCACCTGGACGGGCAATCCAACCAACCCTGCTATGCCGCACACGCTCAGGTGCCGTTGGCCATCGCCCAGTCGAGGGTGCTGCGGAGACCGTCTTCGAGGCTAACGTGCGGTTCGTATCCCAGCACCGCGCGGGCGGAAGTTATGTCGGCCAACGATTCACGCACGTCCCCCGGGCGCACCGGCTGGTACACGGCCTCCACCGTTTGACCCAGGGCTCGGCAGGTCATGGCGAGCCACTGATTGACCGAGATCTTCCGTCCCATACCTATGTTGAACACGCGTCCCGGGGCTTCGGGCGCCTCCAGGGCCAGGAGATTGGCCCGCACGACGTTTTCGACATACGTGAAGTCGCGGCTCTGTTCACCGTCACCGAAGATTGTGGGTGGCTCGCCACGCGAAAGAGCGTGAACGAACCGGGGGAGCACGCCGGCGTACGGGGAATCCCAACCCTGGCGCGGGCCGAAGACGTTGAAATATCGCAACGAGACGGTCTCCAGGCCGTAGGAGTGGTGGAACGCCGTGCAGTACTGTTCACCGGCGAGCTTAGAAACCGCATAGGGAGAGATGGGGTTGGGTCGGTCAGATTCTCGCCGCGGCAGCTTGAGTTCCGGGCCGTAGATCGAGGAACTGGAGGCGTACACTACGCGGCGAACGCCGGCTTCCCTTGCAGCACGGAGCAGATTCAGCGTGCCGGTGGCGTTTACCTCGTGAGTGGTCTCAGGGTCCTCAATGGATCGTGGTACTGACGGGAGGGCCCCCTGGTGGAACACCCAGCTCACCCCTTCGAGGGCCCGCCGGCAGGCATCGATGGAACGCAGGTCGCCCTCCACCAGCTCTATGTCATCGAACAGGTCGACCAGGTTCTGCCGGTGCCCGGTTGAGAAGTTGTCGAACACGCGTACGGAGGCGCCGCGTTCGAGCAGCGCGCGAACCAGGTGATTGCCTATGAATCCGGCGCCCCCGGTAACAAGATAGCGGTCAGTCGACACTGGTCTCCCGGAAGGAAGCGTCATGCGGCGGCACGAGCGCGAAGAATACGCGTCATGCCGTCGTATCGCCAGAGTTTAATCGTTGACGGGTCCGGACCTCCGACAGCATATTGTAACACCTTCACTTGCTGGCACTTAGCCGTTCGCCGTCCACTCGCACATGGATTCCGCCTCGCAAGGAGCGTGACCGGCTGTGAGAGGTTTTGCCCGTCGCGTCTCTCATCTCTCCGTCGCCAACGCGGCGAACGGAATCCTGGGTCTCATCTTCGTGCCGGTTGCCGTGTTCCGTCTCGGGCCCGAAGGATACGGCATCTTTGCCATCTACACGGTGCTCGCAGGTTATGTGGCGCTGGTGGACCTGGGAGTGGGCAAGAACCTGGTGCGTCTCCTGGCGGGTACGCGCGATGAGCAGGTTCGGCGCGATCACCTGCGCCTGGCGCTGGGATTCTACCTGGCGGTTGCGGGCGCGCTCGTGGTACTCGCACCCCTGCTCGGCTGGCTCGTTCCCAGGGTTCTGTTCCCCGTCGATCCGGAAGTGCGCTGGGTCGTACAGTTCATCACATTGTGCGCGCTGGGCGAGTATGCCCTGGGAATCCCCGTGGCTCTCCTTCAGAACCGGTGCATGGCCGACGAGCGGTTCGATCGCTACAGTCGCTTCATTGCGACGTCCGGCGCGCTGCGATATGGGATTCTGTTTGGTGCGGTGACAATGTTCCCACGTCCCGAGTTCGTGGTACTGGCGTTGGTGTCGCGGAGGCTGATCGAGGCGCCGGTAGCGCTGGCGATCATGGGAGGACTGCCGGCGGGAAGCTGGCGGCCGCGCTGGGAACCAGCGGATTTCGGCCGCATGCTGGCCCACTCGTCGCTTTTTTCCGCGGCGCAGCTTCTGCAGCTTACCGTGGTATCGATCGGCGCCATACTGGTCAACGCGGTCTTCGGCCTGCGTGCACTGGGCGTCTACCGTGCGACGTTCGACCTTGCGAGCAGAGTATGGTTTTTTTCGAACACGCTGGGTTATGTGGTGTTCCCCAGTTTCGTACGGTTGCTCGGTAGCGCCGAGGGCCGGGGCCGCCTGGCTGTGCTGCTTCCTACCGGGATGCGGATCAGCTGGTTGGCGTTTGGCGTGCTGGGCGTAACGGGTGTCGCGCTCGGGCCGACTGTGCTCTCGGTGATCGGGCTCCGTGACCAGGCCTTCACGGTTCTCTTTGTCCCCATCATTGTCGGAGTCGCGTTTAACGCGCACACGAATCTGGCGTACGAGTTCGTGCAGGCCGCCGGCCGGTACCGGGCGGTAATCGGGCTCGTGGCGCTCTCCCTCACTGTCATGGTTGCCACGTTCGCGCTGCTTGCCGGCGCGGCAGGGCTCGTGGCGATCGGGTGGGCGTGGCTGGTGAGTCAGGGCACGTACGGGCTGGTTGGTGATGGTCTCGCGCTCGGCGCGTTGGGCCGTCCGGTTGCGTGGATGAGGGAGATGCTGGTCAGATTGCTCGTGTTAGGCGGTGTCGTCTGCTGTGTTGTTGCCGCCCTTGGGTTGGCGGCGCCGGCTTTCTGGGCTGCAGGTCTCGCGGGGCTCGTGGTTGCGGCTGGATTCGAGTGGGGCGACCTCTCCGCACTGTGGCTCGCATGGAGGTGACCGGTTTGACCACTCCCCTGTTCACCGTCTTCACCGCCACCTACAACCGGGCTCACACGCTGCCGCGCGTTCGTGAGTGCCTCCGCACGCAGACTCTCAGAGACTTCGAATGGTTGATAGTGGACGACGGATCTATCGACGGTACGCGGGATCTGGTCCAGGCGTGGGGTTCCAACCCGGAAGTACCTACACGCTACGTCTATCAGTCCAACCAGGGTAAGGGTGCGGCGGTAAACAGGGGCCTGGTGGAGGCACGTGGCGAGCTGTTTCTGATTCTGGATTCCGATGATACCTGCACTCCCGACGCGCTGGAACGGTTCCGCGACATCTGGGAATCCATACCGCATGAACGCCGCCATGAGTTTTCAGGGGTAACGGTGCACTGTGTTGATCCCGCCGGCCGGATTGTGGGTGACCAGTTCCCTGGCGATCCCGTGGATGCCCATCCGCACGAAATTCTGCGTGTCCGGGGTGAGAAATGGGGGTTCCATCGCACGGCCGTGCTGCGAGAGTTCCCCTATCCGGTTTTTCCCGGCGAACGGTTCCAGCCGGAAGCTACTGTGTGGAACAGGGTGGGCCGGCATTATCTGATCCGGTTCCGGAACGTGGCGCTGAGGCATTACACGCCCGGTAGTCGTGGCATCACGGCCAACGTGCGGCGGTTGCTCATGAACAGTCCCCGGGGCTCGACGTTGTATTTTGGAGAACTTCTCGGGCTTCCGATTCCGTGGCGGCGACGCTGGCGGGCTGCAGTCCACTATGGGCGATACGCTTTGCATGCGGGAAGATCGTTCAAGCAGATTCTGACACAGGCGCCGCGCCGGGGGTTGGTAGCGGTGTTCCTGCCCGCGGCGTGGCTGGCGTGGTTGGGTGATGTGGTGCGGTTCCGCTGGATCGGCAGTGGCAGGACTTCCCGGTCGTCGGAGGCACCGGTATGACCCTCGTTGCCGCAATTCTTCTGCTGGCGGCCGCTGTTCTGCTCAGGCAGGTGGGACACACGATCCTGTATCCCCCCGCGGCTTTTGCTGCGGCCTGGGGAGGCGCTCTTCTGCTCCTGGCGCTGTCCGGTGACACGTTCCACCCCATTGCGGCTGGGACTGCCGGTTTCTACGTCCTCGGGGGCGCGGCGTTTGCCCTGGGCGGATTCGCCGTCACGCCGCTGCTCGGCCGGATGAGGCCCGCAGCGCGGGTCCTGGATCCCAACAAGGTTGGGTGGGTGATTGATGCCGCCATCGTCGGGTTGCTCCTGCTCGCGCCCATGTACTGGCGTGAGATCATGGAGGCGGTGAGGGTGATGGCGGTCGAGAGCGCGCTCTACGCGGTACGTCATCGTCTCCTGCTTGCCCATGAAGGAGCAGCTCAGGACTTCCCCCGTCTCCTCCTCAATGGAATCCAGCTGTCTATCGCGATGGCGCTGCTCGCCTTTGCCGTCGATGGGCGGGGATGGGTATGGCGTGTACGGCGACTGGTCATTTTCGGGATTGCGCTGACATATCAGGTGTTTACGGGTGGCCGCGCGGGGTTGTTTCTCCTGGTTGCCGGTGTGCTGGGCGTATCGTGGATGGTCCGCGGACGCTTTCCCCTGAGGCTCGCGGTGCCGGTCGGCGTGCTGGGGGTTGTGGCTGCGGCCGTGGTGGCGGTCCAGCTCGAGAAGAGTGGCCTCTCCCCCGAGATGGGACTGGAGGACAGTGCTCCACTGCTTGTGCGGAGCTTCCAGGTCTATGCGCTTGCGGGAGTGACGGGGTTCGACCGGATTGTGGACGATCCGGAGAGCATTCCCGGTACCGGCGGGACGTTCCGAGCAGTCAAGGAAGCGGCGAACAGAGTGGGTGCGTCATACGAACTCCCCCGGCTTCACGCGCAGTACGTTACCATTGGCGATCACGTAGACGTCAACGTTTATTCCACGTATTTCCCGTACGTCACGGATGTCGGTTCGGGTGGCGCGCTGGTGCTGCTCGCCATCGCGGGTGCCTTCACCACGATCGTGTTCATATGGGCTTCAACGGGCAGCGTCGCCGGGATCGTCCTGTTCGGCATCGTGATTGCGTCCGTGGCACAGAGTGTCTTCATCGAGTCGTTTTTCGGAGGCGTCAACCTGCTTGCCAAGGCGGCTCTGGTACTCGGCGTCATCACCCTGTTGACCCGGACCGTGGCCCGCCCCACGCACGAGGAGCGACAGTCGTGACGGTACGTGTGGCCGCGCTTACCGGCGGTCGCCGGTTCGGACCCGCCAGGTTCCGGGTTGATCAGCACCGGATGGCATTGGCGGGTCACGGCATAGTGTTGGAAATCTTTCCCGCCCGGTTCGGCTCTCATCCGCCGGTGCGCCGGTGGATGAGACCGTTCTGGGGCGTGGCGTCGCTGGTCGGCCGTATACCCGCGGTGGCGCGGTCCCACCGGTACGACGTCACTCTGCTCCAGCGCGAACTGATCTCAACGCTGGCTACGCTTGAGCGTTTCACCCATCGCCCGCGCGTGTTCGACGTAGACGATGCGCTGTGGCTTCACCGGCGCGGTTCCGGAGTGCGGCGGATAGCCGCGTCATGCGAGGTGGTGGTGTGCGGCAACGCGTTCCTCGCGGAGCATTTTTCCCGGTGGGCCCCGCGGGTTACGGTGATTCCGACCGCGGTCGATACTGACCGGTTCACGCCGGCCGAGCAACCTGCGGAGCCCGTTATTGTGTGGACGGGGTCATCATCCGGGTTACCGTATGTGTACGGGATAGAAGACGCCTTGGCGGCGGTGCTGGAGGCCCGGCCACGCGCACGGCTGCGAATTGTAGCTGATGAGCCGCCCCGCTTCCGCCGGCTCCCGGTCGATCGGGTGGAATATGTACCCTGGAGTCCCGGGACCGAAGTGCAGCCCGTCAGGGACGCCGCCGTGGGGGTAATGCCGCTCGCAGACACGGACTGGGAGCGCGGCAAATGCAGCTTCAAGATGCTGCTCTACATGAGTTGCGGCATTCCCGCCGTGGTGTCGCCGGTTGGAATGAATCGCGAAATCCTGAATCTTGGCGAATGCGGCGTGGCCGCTAACACGCAGGCAGAGTGGCGGGATGCGCTCATAGGGCTGCTGGACAATCCCGCGCACGGGCGCCTGTTGGGTCGTACCGGGAGACAGATCGTAGAGGACCGGTTCAGCGTCCCGGTGGTGGCGGCCGCTCTGGCCCGCGTGCTCAGGAGCGTTGCGTGAGGGTTGCGCGGGCGTTGAAACGAACAAGGAGACCCAGGTCATGAACGACGAACAGGCGCCGATTGCGAGGCTGCTGACCCCATTCCTGCAGGGATGGAAGGTCGTTGTCACCGTGCTGCTGGTCACGTGGATTGGCATGGTGGCCGCGGTGCTGATTCGAGGCCCGAGGCACACAGCGTCGGCATCGCTGATGACGGTGCAGGGCACACGCACCCTTCCCATGGGCGGGCTTGCCGCGTCGCTGTTGGGGAATCTTGCAAACATGGGGATGCAGATCACACCGGGCCTGGCCGTGCAGTTCGCGCGTTTGCCGGGAGTGCTCGAGGCGGTGGGCGAGGCGCCCGCACCGGGTGACCCCGGCGGGAGGATCGTGGACCGGCTGGCTCGACGGGACTCGGGTAGACCGGTGCGCGCGGAGCGCGTTGTGCGTACGATGCGGCGCTACCTCACCGCCCGCTTCGACGGTCAGACCGGCGTTGTCACGCTGCACGTCATCCACCGGGACAGTGCGCTGGCCCGTGCCGCACTGGACCAATGGATGGAAGAACTGTCCACCACGTACAGGCAGGCGTCACAGGCCCAGGCCCGCCAGACCCGTGAGGGACAGGAGCGCCGGGTGGATAGCGCGCTGCAGGACCTCCGGGCGGCTGAGCAGCGGCTGGTTGCTTTTCTGTCCAGGAACCGTCAGGTACAGCGCTACTCGCCGGAGTACGCCGAGGAACAGGCGCTCCAGCGGGGGGTGCTGATGGCCGAGCGGATGTATGAGATGGCGCTGGCGGACCGGGGCGGGGCACTGGCCAAGGAGCTGGAGGAAACACCCGCCGTGGTCGTGATTGACGGACCCCCGGCAGTTCTTCCTCGTGAGCCGCGTGGGCTCACAGTCAAGCTGCTCCTGAGCGGTGCGGCGGTGGTGCTGATCATGTGGCTCGCGCTGCTTGCGCGGGACGCGGCCCGACGCGGGCTGGCGCGTGGTACTCCGGAGCACCTGGCGGCCGTGCGGGCGGTGTCGGGAATGCCTGGGGGACGCCGACTGCTCGAAGCGGTGGTTGGTCGCGACGCGATGCGTGCCGGCCGCGACTCCGCTGCGGCGTGACGCACCCGCTTCGCATCCTGCACATCATTACGGGCCTCGATACCGGTGGGGCGGAGATGATGCTGGTGAAACTCCTTCGCGCCCACGATCGGTCTCGTTTTGCTCATCGGGTCATTTCATTGCTGAGTCCCGGCCCACTCTCGGACCACGTCCGTGATACGGGTACGCCGGTGGACACACTGCGGCTGCGCCGTGGCCAGATCCCGGGTCCGGTAAGGATGCTGCGGTTAAGGCGATGGGTGCGGAAATACCGCCCGGATGTCATTCAGGGATGGATGGTGCACGGCAACCTGGCCGCGGTACTGGCTCGGGGGCACGGTGTTCCAGTCGTGTGGGTTATCCAGGGAGCACTGTACCACATGGGGTACGAGCGTCCGCTGACACGCCTGGTCATCAACCTGTCGGCGCGCCTGTCGCGCCGGGTAACCCGCATCGTTTACGATGCACGCGCTGGCGCCGATCACTTCGAAGGAGTCGGCTATGCGACGGACCGCCGGCTCGTCATCCCCAACGGATTCGACACTGCTGTGTTTCGTCCCGATCCGGCTGCCAGGGCGGCCGTGCGGTCCGGACTGGATCTGCGGGAGGATGCGCTGGTCGTGGGGCTGGTGGCCCGATACGATCACGTCAAGGATCACGGCACGTTTCTCGAGGCGGCACGCCGTACGGTAGTGTCGGGCGTGGACGCTCACTTTCTGCTCGCCGGCCGCGGAGTGGATTCGGGAAATGGGCATCTGGCATCCCTCGCGACCGTACCTGAATTATCGGGCCGTGTTCTGCTGTTGGGTGAGCGGCGCGACGTGGCGCAACTGTATGCCGCCTGTGATGTGGCCTGTCTCTCATCCTACAGCGAAGGATTTCCGCACGCGCTGGGTGAAGCCATGGCATGCGGGGTCCCGTGCGTGGCAACGGACGTGGGAGACGTCGCCTGGGTGCTGGGTGATACCGGCACGGTTGTTCCACCACGCGATCCTGCGGCGCTCGCGGCAGCCCTGGGGAACATGCTCAGGCTGTCACCGCAGGCCAGAGCCGAGCTCGGTGCGAGGGCCAGAGCGCGCATCGAAGAGTGCTTTTCGTTGCCGTCGGTGGTGGCGCAGTACGAAACGCTGTTCGTCGAAACCGCGGCTGTGGCCCTTACCGCGCCAGTACCGCCACAATCGCCGTAGCCGCCGCCAGAATGGGCGCCAGCGCGTTCAGCACCGCAATCGTCCCTACTCCCCCGGCTCCGGGATCCCGGTGCGGTACCGTGATCACCGCGCCCGGCCGTGGCCGGGCCCGACGCTCGATGGCGCCGTTCGGCTGCTCCACGTACGTGCGGCCCCTGTCGGCGCGCGCCGCGAACCCGCCCGCCTGATCTATGTAGTAGCTGAGACTTGCGCCTTCACGGTAAGTGACCGTAGCCGGCCGACCGACCGCTCCCTCCACCCGCACGACCGGTATAAACCGCGGTACATGTAGCGAATCGTCGGCCGCCAGTATCAGGTTGTGCCGATCCACCCGGTTCCGGAGCGCCCTTTCCAGGTCCAACGGTATCCGGCCGGCGTCGTCCTCCACACGATGGAACCGGACGCCTCCGGGATACGCATGATGGGTCAACCCGCCGGCCCGCTCGATCACATCCGCCAGCCGCTCGTCCGGCCGCAGCAGCGTATAGCGCCCGGGGAATCGTACCTCTCCGGTGACGGTCACGTGCCGGGGCAGCTCGAATCCGGGAATGCCGCGCACGAACACATTGTCGTACGGGTGCAGGTACACAGAAGACGCGCCCCGGCCCACTGCACGCGGCAGGTAACCGGTACCGTCCACCACGTAGCTCGAATCGAGCGGTACTACCATCACGGTTGCAACCTCGCCGCGGTCGGTGGGTGCGGTTACGCGCGTCACCTCGGCTTCCGCGAGGTACGCCTCCTCCGTGGGTCCACCGGCAAGAAGGATTGCATCCCTCAGCGTCATCGAGTCGGCAAAAGCCATTTGTCCCGGCTGCCGGACCGCTCCATGCACGGTCACGTACCGCCGCGGGCGGAAATCCGTGGCCGCGAACACGCGTATCCGGTCGGACTCGTGCAGCAACGGGTTCGCTTCTGACGGCGCCAGGCCGGCATCCAGCGTGAAACCCAGCATGCGCTGTGTGGAATCGGCGTACGTTCTGAGGATCTGAACCCGGCCGTCGTATGTCTCCGGCCGGAGACCGCCTGCCGCGGCAATCAGGTCCCGCAACCGCATGTCCGGCTGCAGCGCGTACGTGCCCGGTTGCCACACGCTACCCTCAATGGTGACCGACTCGCGGCGGCCGCCGGTCACGCCAAAAACGGTCACACTGTCGGCGGCCTCCAGCGAGGGAGACGGAACGGTATTGTCCAGTACGCTTTCGAGGCTCACCGTCACCACGGTGCGAACCCGGCTGGGATCCTCGCGCTCCCGCAGGGGAACTACACGGTCGATCGTGGCGTTGTGTAACGAAGCGTACGGGGTGAGCCCTCCGGCGTACTCCACCAGATCCCTGAGGGTTTCTCCCGGTTTCAACTCATACTCGGCCGGCCGCAATACCTCTCCGACTATCCTGACGCGCGGGCCCATGGGCGGAACGAACACTATGTCACCCGCCGAAAGCGGCGGGCTTGATGGGGAGATGCCGCGCACCAGGTACTCGTAAAGATCTACGGTGGCGATCACGCGCTCGCCCCGGCGAACCTGTACCGACCGGAAATTACCGGTCCGGTTGAGCCCGCCAGCGGCATACAACGCCGTGAGCACGCCTCCGGTGGCCGCCACCTGGTACGTCCCGGGCCGCGGTACTTCCCCGATCACGCGCACCTGCTGAACCCGCACCCGCGCCACCGAGATCTGGAACGTGGTCCGCGCATCCGGTCTCCGGGACACTGAAGAATAGACCCGGCCGAGCCGGTCGTAGAGGATCTCGCGAAACTGGCCCAGCGTGATGTTGTTGACGTGGATCTGCCCCACGCGTGGGATGACAACGAACCCTTCGCTGGTCACGTCCAGGACCTCGGCCGTCTCCACGGCACCGGTGAGCAGCAACACCATGCGGTCACCGGGCCCGAGCACATAGTCGTCGCCCACCGGTCCCGTGACCAGCGGCTGGAACCGGGTGGAAGCCCGGCGGAATGCATCCAGCCCGAACAGCGGTAACTCAGCCGTAACCCGGGCTTCCTCGCGGGCAATGGAGTCGGCCCTGAGAGCGTCGCGCTGCAGCTGGTGGGCTACCGTATCGCCCAGAACGAGTTCGTCCGGCGCGAAAGCGTCCACCCGGAGCAGGGAGATGGCCCGAATCAGCCGGGGATCCGACGGCATCTGTGTGCCGGCCGGACCGTAGAGGAATGTGTCCAGGATGTCAGGGGGGAGGCCGACCGCACCCAGACGCTGCTGAATCTCGGTGCGCGGGAGACCTTCGCCGAGGATGCGCTGGCGTACCAGATCCTGAAGTTGCGGATTCCGCTGCAACAACTCCATGGCCTGTTCCGGCGTCATGCCTCCCGGCAGTTGCTGTGCCCGGGCGGAAGAGGCGGCCGGTCCCATACCCATCGAGATGAGCAGTACGAGAACCGGAAAAACCGAGCGGGCTGTGCAGGATCGATGAAGGTGGGTCACGGTGCCGAATCTACTTTGCGATGTAAAGCGCGGCAAGCGGGATTTTTGCGTCGCAGCTTCCGAGAGGCTTAAGTTGACGCGTGAATCTGCGAATGAATCGCCCCGTGCTGTTGCCCCTGTGGGCGGCCGTGTGGCTCGGCGGGCTGTCGCTCTCCGTTCACGCACAGCAACCGTCCGCGTCGCGGCTCATACCGGCAGACGACTGGACCGTCGAACTGGTGGGGCGCCTCGTCGAGCGCGGCTTTCTTCCCTCAGTATATCCGCTGATCCAGCCATATCGTCAGAGCGACCTGGTGCGCGACCTGGCTGCCCTCGATCCCGACACCATTGGTGGCCCTGAAGCCGAGTGGGTTCGGGTGCTGAAAGCGGCTCTCGTCCGCGTGGAAGATCGAAGGTATGACGCCTGGCTCGAAGGTGGAGGCACGGCGTCCACCAGCCGGCGTACCGATGTGATGCGGCCGCTGGGAGAGGGAAACGTCTGGCCGAGGGGGCAGGTGGGCGTGTGGGGCGTGTCGGGTCCGCTCGTCGCTGAAGTCCGACTCATCGGCGACAGACACGCGCTTCAGGACCCGGACGGTACGGATCCCGGCCAGCGGAGAGGCGGTCGCGTGGATCACGCGTATCTCTCCGCACAGGCTGAGTGGGGCGCCGTAACGCTGGGCCGTCTGTCGCCCAACTGGGCTCCTGCCGGGGTACCCGGGCTCATGCTGTCGGCAAATGCGCACGCGTATCCCTTCCTGGCGGTCGATGCCCGGCTGGGACCGTTTGTGCTGCACGGGTTCACGGCCGAACTGGATACGATCCTCGGTGCCAAACGCTACCTGGCCGCGCACCGCCTGGATTATCAGAGGGGGCCGCTGGCGCTGGGTGTGAGCGAGATCCTGTTGTATGCCGGCCCGGGAGCGTCTCCTTCGCTCCGTTACGCCATTCCCGTCCTCCCATTCTTCTTCGACGCTGAAAAGCTGCCGGATGATGTGGAACTGAATCTCGCTCTGGGGCTCCATGCCTGGTACCGCGGTCGTACAGTTACTGCCGCGGCTGAGTTGTTCGTGGACGACATCGTGCTCAGCGGTGGTTTTCCCCACCGCTATGCATTCCGCGCCGGGGCACGCGTGGCTCGCCGCGGAGCAAGGTGGACAGGTGAACTGGAATACACGCAGGTGAGCGCGTTTGCGTACCGCGCGGTCCTCACCTACGACCGGCTCGATTTTCTGGGACGTGGACTGGGCGAGCATGCGGTCGATTTCGACGGGATCCGGCTTGCCGTTGACCTGTTTCCGCCTGTTACCGGACTTCGCGTGGGGCCGGTGGTGAATTTCAGGCGTCAGGGAGAAGGACGCATTGAATCGGAGTTCCCGGAAACGGAAGAATTCCGGGCTGGCCCGAACATCTTCCTTGGTACCGTGGAGACCACGCTCCGCTTCGGTATACGCGGACGCTATCAGGTGGGCACGGTGGCATGGATCGGATGGGACGCAGGGCGCAGCTACACCTGGAATGATTCCCATGAAGAAGGCGCAAGGAGAGGGCGCTTCACTGGGGTGGCGCACGCAGGACTGCGACTGACCTTGCCTTGATCACAGCCCCCGATACAACTCGAGCATCCCCTCAAACGTCCTCCCCCACCCGTACCTCTCCGCCACGTAAGCCCGCAGCGCACCCCGTGACTGACCGTCAGCCAGAACCTCCCGCACCACCCGGACCAGATCCCCCGCATCCCCGGCGATGAACCGCGCACAACCCGGCGTCCCATCCAGCAGATCCCTAAGCCCCCCCGAATCGGCCCCCACCACCGATGTCCCGCTTGCCATTGCCTCAAGTGCCGCCAGCCCGAACGTCTCGTGCGGAAAGGGATTGATGGAGAGATCCGCGCTTGCGAGAGCACGCGCCAGGCGCTCACGGTCTGTCTCGAACTGCGTTACTCTGAGCGCCCGCGGGAACCGGCGCGCAAATGCTTCCAGCCTGGGCCGGAGATGGCCTTCTCCCATTACCACGAGCCTGAGTCCGGTAGCTGCATGCAATGCGGGCAAGGCATCGAGCACCACATCCAGTCCACGCTCCCGGGACAACCTCCCGGCATAGATCGCAACCGGCCCGTTACCGCCAGAACCTGTCTCATCACGCCACGCTGCATCCCTGCGCTCCGGGCTGAACAGATCGAGATCAACGCCGAGCGGCACCGTGGCAACGCGCCTGACGCCGGCCTCCCGTAACGTGTTTGCCGCGTGCCGGGTGGCCGCAATGGTAAGGGCCAGCGGACCGTACACGAGGCATACGTACCGCATCATCACCGCCCGCGCCGCCCCACGTATCTCCTCCGGTGCCCGCGCGAGCCCATGATCCACGTACACACCCGGCAGATCCGAGTGATAGAAACCGACAAGCCGCGTGCCGCTCTCCCGCACCGCCCACCGGGTAATCCACGGCACCAGAAACGGGCTCCCGATCTCCACCACATCCGGCCGCTCGGCCCGGATGATCGAACGCACCTTCCCCGGCCGGACCAGAAAATGATATCCCGGGCTCGCCGGCACCGGCGGTCCCGACACCCTGTAAACCACGCTCTCGTGCCATTGCTCGACTGCATCCCGGGGGCCCGGAACCACTACCACATGCTCAACACCCGCCATGCGCCCAAGCCACTTCGCCTTGGCGTCGAGGTACGTCCGGACCCCGCCGCCCATGGGCGAATAGAACTTGGTGATGTCGAGGACTTTCATCTTTGC
>CAZTIV010000009.1:30343-50427 GCA_964613905.1 uncultured Gemmatimonadaceae bacterium
CCCCGCCGCCCATGGGCGAATAGAACTTGGTGATGTCGAGGACTTTCATCTTTGCATTCCGGCCCGGAGAAAGTTAGAATTCACGGCGTTGATAGATATCCGCCCTCCCCTTGAACGCGCCATTCTGGTTGGCGCCCCGCGCCGTGGTACGCCTGACGCGCTACTCAGCGACGACCATCTCGACGAGCTGGCCCGCCTGGCTGACACCGCCGGTGCGGTGATTGTAGGCCGAATGGTGCAGCGCGTCGAAGCGCCCACCCCCAACTACTACCTGGGCGCCGGCAAGGTGGAAGAGCTGCGCGCGCTGGCCGAGCGTACCGGTGCCACACTGCTCGTCTTCGACGAGGAACTCTCGCCGGTGCAGGGAAAGAACCTGGAGCAGGCGGTGAAGCTCAGGGTGATGGACCGCGCCGAGTTGATCCTGGACATCTTTGCCACCCGTGCGCGCAGCAACGAAGCCAGGGTTCAGGTGGAGCTGGCTCAGTTGGAGTACCTGCTCCCTCGGCTCGCCCGCATGTGGGTACACCTCTCACGTATCCGCGGCGGTATCGGCCTGAGGGGCCCGGGTGAAACCCAGATCGAAACCGACCGCAGGATCATCCGCCGCAAGATCAGCCGGCTCAAAGAGAAGCTCACCCAGGTGGAACGCCACCGCACCGTGCTGCGTGGCTCGCGTGCCCGTCGGCCGGTCCTCACCGCGGCGCTCGTGGGCTATACCAACGCCGGCAAGACGTCCCTGCTGCGGGCGCTTACCGGCGCGGACGCGTTCGTGGAAGACCGGCTCTTTGCCACCCTCGATACGCTCACCCGCGAGACGGATCTGGGGCCCGGACGTCGGGTGCGAGTGGTGGATACCGTAGGGTTCATCCGCAAGCTGCCGCACCACCTGGTGGCCAGCTTCCGCGCAACAATAGAAGAAGCCGGCGAGGCCGACCTGGTACTCCACGTGATCGACGCCTCACACCCTCACTGGGAAGAACAGGTTGACGTGGTGACCGACGTGCTGCGCGACCTCGAAGTGGACGAACGCCGCGTGATCCACGTCTTCAACAAGATGGACCGGGTCGCGGAAGCCGAGGCCTTTGCCGAACGCGCGGCCAGTCGGTACGGCACGGTGGCCTGCATCTCCGCGGCCACCGGCGATACGGGTGAACTGGTGGCGCTGCTCCGGGCAGCATCGGTGGGGCAGGAGAAGACCGGAACGTAAGCTCACGTCTCACGTCTGTACACTTCCGCCGTCCTCTTTGCCGTTTCGCTCCAGCGGAAACCCGCCGCATGCTTGCGGCCGCGGGCGCGCAGGTCGTCTGCCAGGTCGGAGTTCGTCGCTACCTTGATCAACGCCTCCACGTAACGCTCCGGATCGCGCTGCTCCACTACCACCGCCGCATCAGCCGCTACCTCGGCCAGGCCGGAAGCCCCCGAACTCACCACCGGCAGCCCCGATGCCATGGCCTCGATTACCGGCAGGCCGAACCCTTCATACAGCGACGGAAACAGCAGGACATCAGCGGCGCGATAGGCGGAGCGGAGCTCGAGTTCAGTCGCACTCGGTATCCGGGTGATTATGTCGGCAATCTCGCGGTTCTGAGCATCTTCCTCCTGCTTTGCGCTGAACTGCCCACCCACCTGGAGCAGCCACGGTTTGAGGCCCGTCTCCCTCAAGCCCGCCACCGAGGCGAACACCGCCGGCAGGTTCTTCCGTTCAGCCACGCTCCCCACGTGCAGCACCAGATAACGGCTTTCCGGAATCCCGAGACGCTTCCGCGTGGTTTCGCGCGTTTCCTCCGGCGCCGCAAAGAACGCGTCGTCCACCCCGTACGGAATCACGTGGATGCGGTCGTCATGCCCCAGCCACTCGGCCAGCTCTCCCTTCAGCCATTCCGTGGCCACAATCCAAGCCCGCGCCCGGGAAAGGGAGTTGAGCAGCCAGTGCAGAAACACGTTGCGCAAGCGGTAGCGCATACGGGTGGCCGGACGCCTGAGCGTTACCAGTGGCAGCATGTCATGCACGGTCACGATCGTTGACGTCCTGCCCACGGCGCGCACCATGTGCGAGTACGAATGATCCAGCACGTGCACGATGTCCGTGACATGCCGGCGTACGCGGCGGGGATACGATACATACCGGTTCCAGTATCGCCGTACGTCGCGCCTGGATTCCGGCATCATGGGAACGGACTGGGGTCCTGAAGCCAGCAGGGCGGCCGCTTCCCGGGTGAGCGGTGCGATTGGCCCGGCAACCGTGATCCGCAGATCGGGCGCCTCGTTCGGCAGATGATCCGCGAGCCGCGAAGCGTACCGGTCCATGAACGGCCAACCCTCCGCCGGGAGATCCGGTACCAGCAACACCCGGCTCATTCGCTGTACCGCTCAGGGAGCGCCTCGATCAGAACGTTTACTCCCTTCTCTGGAAGAACCGGTCCGGAATGCAGCACGTATCCCTTCGTTTCAGTCGCAAACACCCGCCGCTGAGTGAGCCGACAATACAGCGGCGCCATGCGGCTCGCCAGGTGCCGGGCATCTTCTGTTGAATTAGAGCCTCCGACCCCCCATATTCCTCGCCCACGGGCCCTTAGCTCAGTTGGTTAGAGCAGCGGACTCATAATCCGTCGGTCGGTGGTTCGAATCCACCAGGGCCCACCATTTTTCCACTCCCTGCGGGTGGTTAGCTCAGCTGGTTAGAGCGCCGGTCTCACATACCGGAGGTCACTGGTTCGAGTCCAGTACCGCCCATTGAATCCGCTCCAGGTCGAATCCCTCCGCGGTCCCGCCGTGGAGTCCATACACCGAGTCTCCGCGGTGGCCGTCGACACCAGGGGTCGGCGCATAGCCTGGTCTGGAAATGCCGGCTGGCCAACCTTCCTGAGATCCATAGCCAAGCCGTTCCAGGCGCTTCCAATGCTCGAAGACGGCTCCGCCGGGCACTATTCGGTTACTTCCGAGGAACTGGCGCTGGCCTGCGCGTCGCACAGCTCGGAACCGCGACAAGTTGCGCTTATCCGTGCGTGGCTGGACCGCATCGGATGTTCCGAGAAGGATCTGGTGTGCGGCCCGCACCGACCGCTCGGTCTGGATTACGCGATTCCCGGGGCCGGCGATCCGCCCACACCCCAGTACGTGTCGCCCACACCCCTTTCCAGCAACTGCTCGGGCAACCACACGGCACTCCTGACACTGGCGCGCCACCACGGTTGGCCAACCCAGGATTACCAGCGACCGCACCATCCGGTGCAGGAACGCTGCCGGAAGGTCGTATCGGCCTGGACCGAAACTCCGGAACGTGACATCAGGGAGGGCACCGACGGTTGTGGTATCGTGTCGTTCCGGGTGCCGCTCGAGCGCGCAGCACTGGCTTACGCCAGGCTCGGCGCCTCCACCGACGCGGCACCCACTACGGTCCGCCAGGCCATGCTTCAGCACCCTCACCTTGTGGCGGGGCAGGGGCGGCTCTGTACGGGCGTAATGCAGGCCTTCCCGGACAGGCTGCTGGCGAAAGTGGGAGCTGACGGCGTCTATGCAGCCAGCCTCCCGCTTCAGGGGATAGGAATTGTGCTCAAGGTGGAAGACGGCCACGCCCGCGCCGCTATGGTGGCCTTCATGGAGGTACTTGCCCAGCTCGGTCTGCCCGCTACTACCGCCATCCGTCGTTTCACGCGCCTTCCCATTCACAACACCCGCGATGAAGAGATCGGCACCTTGAGGGTCACGGGGTCGCTCACGTTCGAATGATACGGCATGCGCTAGATTGGTTACCGACCAATCGGAGCGCAGTGCAGATTACGTCAGCCGTGACTTTCATCGACCAGGCAACCATCCGCGTCATCGCCGGTACCGGCGGTTCTGGCTGCACGTCGTTTCGTCGCGAGGTGTTCGTCCCCAAGGGCGGCCCTGACGGCGGCGACGGCGGGCGGGGCGGGAGTGTGTACGTAAAGGCCGACGGTCAACTGGCCACTCTCCTTGATTACAGCTACAAGACCACCTGGAAGGCCGACCGCGGCCAGCACGGCAAGGGAGCCAACAAGACCGGCCGTTCCGGTAAGGACCTCTACCTGCCGGTCCCACCCGGCACCGAGGTCCGGGACGCGGATACCGGCGAACTACTGGGCGAGCTGACCAAAGCGGGTGAAACACTGCTCGTTGCCAAAGGCGGCCGCGGCGGGCGCGGTAATGCGCGATTCGCCGCACCCACGCATCAGGCGCCCCGCGAATGGGAGCCGGGCGCGGAGGGCCAGGAACGTACCCTCGAACTCACACTCAAGCTGATTGCAGATGCAGGGCTCCTGGGCGAACCCAACGCCGGGAAGAGTACGCTGCTCTCCGCGCTCTCCGCGGCTCGGCCGAAGATTGCCGATTACCCGTTCACTACGCTCGAGCCTCAGCTCGGCGTGGTGGGTCTGTCGGACAATCGCTCGTTCGTACTGGCTGATATCCCTGGCATCATCGAAGGTGCGCACAAGGGGAAGGGATTGGGCGACCGTTTTCTCCAGCACGTGGAACGGACGCGCGTGCTCGCGTATCTCATACCGCTGGACTCGCCGGATCCGCAGGCAGCGTACGAACTGCTGCGGCGTGAGGCCGCGGCATACAGTCCTGTGCTGGCCGGGAAGCCCCACATCGTGGTGCTCACCAAACGCGATCTGTTGGCGCCAAACGCGAGCCTGCCGGAGATCAGTGCGCCGGACTCGAGCGGCGTGATCGCGATCTCAGCGGCGGCGCGCACGGGGCTCGGGGATCTCACAGAGATGTTGTGGCGGCTGTTGTCCGCGGCCCGCGTGGCGGAATCGTGACAGACCTTTCGCACGTGGCACTGGCGCTGGTGCCGGGGATAGGGCGGCAACGGTTCAGCCAGCTGGTAGCTGCGTTCGGATCGCCGGCCGGCGTGCTCGCGGCCTCGCCAAAGCAGCTGGTCCAGGTCCCCACCATATCACAGGCCGCAGTGACCGCCATACGCCAAACGTCGCTCGAGCGTGCCCGCCGCGTGGTGGAGCGCGCGGAAGAACTCGGCGGCGTGGTGCTGCTGCCGGACGATGAACGGTTTCCGCCGGCGCTCAGGTTGATCGAAGATGCCCCGCTGATGCTGTTTGCCAGGGGCAATCCTGACCTGCTCGACCATCCTGCCGTAGCCATCGTGGGCAGCCGCAATCATTCCCGGTACGGCACCGAGGCGGGCCGGCATTTCGCATCCGGCCTGGCGCGCGCGGGTCTCGTGGTGGTGAGCGGAATGGCGCGAGGCATTGATGCCATCGCTCACCAGGCGGCTCTTGATGCCGGCGGTACGTCCATTGGCGTGCTGGGCAATGGACTGGGCGTGATCTATCCGTCGGCCAACCGGGCGCTGTACCGGCGCATGGGGCAGGCGGGGTGCCTGCTGACAGAGTTTCCGCCGGGCGAGCGCCCGCACGCCGGCAGCTTCCCCACGCGCAACCGGTTGATCAGCGGGCTCGTGCGCGTGGTACTGGTGGTCGAGGCGGCGGAGAAGTCCGGGGCGCTCCGCACCGCGGGCTACGCTTTGAATCAGGGGAAGGACGTGCTCGCAATACCGGGTCCCATCACGAGCCCGGTCTCGGTGGGGTGCAATCAGCTCATCCAGGGCGGTGCCAAACCGGCGCTATCGTTGCGCGACGTGCTCGAGGAGTACGGCATTCAGCTCAAGGGAGTGCCGGGTATTGCGTTCTCCACCGGGCTTTCGGACGAGGAGCGCCGCGTGCTGGAGGTGGTGGGGAGCAGGGAGGTGCACATAGACCGGGTCGCGGCGGGGTTCGGCCGGCCGGCGGCGGATACGCTGGCGGTGCTCACGTCGCTCGAAATACGCGGAATACTCGTGCAAACCAGAGGGAAGCTGTTCCGTAAGGCGGAGCGTATATGATCCGCCACCTCTACCTCCACGTCCCCTTCTGCCGCCGCCGGTGCAGCTACTGCGATTTCTCGATAGCGGTCCGCCGCACTGTCCCGGGCGAGCTTTACGTGGAGGCCGTGCTGGCGGAGTTGAACCATCGCCGAGAGAAGGAAGGGTGGCACACCGACCGCCTGGAGACCCTCTACCTCGGCGGCGGAACCCCCTCCCTCCTCGAATCCGGACTTGTCACACGCCTTACCCACCAGCTTATCGGAGCCGCCGCGCACGGCTCACGGCTCACGGCTCACGCCACCTCCGAACTAACCCTCGAGACGAATCCGGAAGACGTCACACCGAAATCGGCCGCCGCCTGGATCTCCAGCGGCGTCACTCGCGTGTCGCTCGGCGCGCAATCGTTCCATTCAGACGTTCTTTCGTGGATGCACCGCCCCCACACCGCCGAACGCACCGCAGAAGCTGTCCGCGTTCTCCGCGACGCCGGTGTCAGGTCGCTCTCAGTGGACCTCATCTTCGGGCTCCCGGTCGAACTGTCATACGATTTCCGCTACGATCTCGACCGTGTGGTCGAACTCGAACCTGAGCATGTCTCGGTCTATGGCCTCACGGTTGAACCGCGGACGCCGGTGGCGCGCTGGGTGGACAGCGGGAAGGCCACGCCGGGACCGGAGGAGCGCTACTCCGTGGAATTCCTGTTGGCTCATGAAATGCTGACGGTTGCGGGGTACGAGCATTACGAGGTGTCCAACTACGCGAAGCCGGGTCATCGGTCGCGTCACAATCAGGCGTACTGGCAGGGAGTGCCGTACGTTGGACTGGGGCCGTCCGCGCACAGCTTCAACGGCCGCACCCGACGCTGGAACATCGCGCCCTGGGTGGCGTACGAACGGGCGGTCCGTGGGGGCATCGATCCCGTCGAAGGCACTGAAACCCTGACACCGGAACAGCAGCGGCTCGAAGCGGTGTATCTGGGGCTGAGAACGTCGGATGGGATCCCGGACGATCTGCCCGGGGTTGACCCTGGAGTAGCGGATCAGGCGGTTAAACAGGGGTGGCTGGTTTGGGAAAATGGGCGGATCAGGGCCACTGCCCACGGCTGGCTCCGGCTCGATGCTCTGATCCTGTCCTTGACCACCTCGGCCGTTGGTGGCTAATTTCCTGTCAATACAGGACTTGGACCATGTCAGATAAGCTCAATGAGCGCGAACGGCAGGTGCTGGACGCGGTCATCCAGACATACATAGAGACCGCGGAGCCGGCGGGTTCCCGCACGATCGCCAAGCGGTTTCCGCTGGGCGTATCCGCCGCCACCATCCGGAACACGATGAGTGATCTGGAGGAGCGCGGCTATCTGTATCACCCGCATACGTCGGCCGGCCGCGTTCCCACCGACCGCGCCTACCGCGCTTACGTCGACCGTATCATCTGGGACGGTGGCGCTGTGCCGGACTCGGACGCGTATCGTCTTCACCGTGAACTGTCGAGCGGCAACACCGCCATCGAGGGAATCCTGCACAAGGCGGCGCAGGTGCTTGGGGTGTTGACCCAGGAACTGGGTGTGGCAGTAGCGCCGAGTCTCGATGGCGCCGTGCTGGACCGGCTCGAGTTGATGCAGGTCGCGAGCGACCGCCTGCTGCTGGTACTGGTGCTCAAAGGCGGCGTGGCGCGCACGATCTTCGTGGAGGTATCGAGCCAGCTTCCGCCGGACGCCGTGGCCACGGTGGCTCTGGTGCTGAACGAGCGCCTGAGTGGGCTCACGCTGCGTGAGATCAAGGCGTCTCTCAAGGATCGGCTGCGCGATACCGCCGCCGGCCCGCGAGAGTCGGAACTGCTCAACATCTTTGTCGAGGAAGCCGATCATCTCTTTGACGTTCCCGGCGCGGATGGTGAGAACGTGGTGCTGGGAAGCGCCCAGCTGCTGGCCGAACAGCCGGAGTTCAGCTCCAACGAGCGGATGCGCACGCTGCTGGAGATCACGGAACGTCGCGACCTCCTGCGCACGGCGCTGACGCGCCGTCAGGCACCCGGCGTAACCGTGACGATAGGTGGGGAGAACCTCGATCCCACCCTGTCGCAGTTCACGATCGTAACCGCGAGCTACCGCCGCGGCGCGATCTCCGGTGTGATTGGCGTCATGGGTCCCACACGCATGCCTTACCAGAAGGTTCTGTTGCTGGTGGAACATACCAGCCGATTGGTGGAAGGGCTGGTTACGTGAGTCGCAACTACTACGAGGTCCTGGGAATCTCGCGCGAAGCCGGCGAGTCGGAAATCAAGAAGGCGTACCGCAAGCTTGCCATGCAGTACCACCCCGACCGCAACAACGGAGATCAGGAGGCCGAGGCGCGCTTCAAGGAAGCCACCGAGGCCTACGAGGTGCTGCGCGATCCGGCCAAACGGGAGCAGTACGACCGGTTCGGCCGGGTGGGCGGGCAGGCGGGCGGGTTCGGCGGGTTCCACCCCGATCTGGCGGAGGCGCTCAGCATCTTCATGCGCGACTTCGGTGGCATGGGCGGGTTCGATGCGTTCTTTGGCGGCGGTGAGCGCGGGCGGCGTGTCAGGCGGCGGGGGCAGGACGTCCGCATGTCGTTGCCCATCTCGTTTGCCGAGGTCTTCACCGGCACCAGACGCTCGGTCAAGCTGCGCACGCTGCAGGTCTGCGAGACGTGCCGGGGCTCCGGTGCGCGCGGCGGCACCGCCGTGACCAGCTGCCGTACCTGTGCCGGCGCGGGCGAAGTACGGCGGGCCACACAGTCCTTCCTGGGCCAGATGGTTTCGGTGAGTGCGTGCCCCACCTGTAACGGTGAAGGCTCGATGATCGAGCACCCGTGCGACGATTGCCGCGGTGACGGCCGCACCCGCCGCGAGCAGGTGATCGAGATCGAGATCCCCCCCGGCGTGAATAACGGCAACTACCTCACACTGCGCGGCAAGGGACAGGCGGGTCCGCGTAACGGCCCGCCCGGCGACCTTGTGGTGGTGCTGGAAGTGGAAGATGACCCGGGCTTCGAGCGTGACGGGGACGACCTCTGGCACGAACTGCCGGTCTCGTTCAGCCAGGCCGCCCTGGGAGCGGATTTCGTGATCGAGTTGCCCAACGGTCCGGTGGCTGTGAACGTCCCCGCCGGGTCGCAGTCGGACAGCGTGATCACGGTTCGTGGCTCCGGCGTGCCCAACGTAAGCCACGGCCACACGGGCGACCTGCACGTCCGCCTCCGGGTGTGGACGCCGGTCAGACTTTCGAAGGAGATGAAGGGTCTGTTCGAGCGGTTGGGCGAGGTCGAGGGTGAACCCCCGGCGCCCGAAGCCAGAAGCCGGGGTTTCTGGGACAAGGTGAAGGAGGCGCTGACGTGAGCGACTGTCTGTTCTGCCGGATTGCCGCGGGGAGCATCCCGGCCGGCATCGTGGCACAGGACGACCGGTTCGTGGCATTCCGCGACATTGATCCCAAGGCCCCCACGCATGTCCTGGTCATCCCCCGTGCCCACATTCCCTCGCTCAACGACGCAGACGATTCCGCCCTGCTTGGCAGCCTGCTCGCGTTCTCCCGGGACGTGGCAGGGGCGGAAGGCCTCGCGGACGACGGCTATCGCATGGTGATCAATACCAATGCGAACGGAGGGCAGACGGTATTTCACATTCACGTGCATGTCCTGGGTGGGAGGAAGATGACGTGGCCGCCCGGTTGAGTGCGCCGCACTTGTCCAAACCCCGACATCCGAGTATCGTTTGCAGTCTTTTCCATACATCGGAAAATCGGGAAGGGGTGAGTCTTTAATGTCGGAAGTAATCATCCACGAGGATGAGAGCTTCGAACGCGCGCTCAAGCGGTTCAAGAAGAAGTGCGAGAAGGCGGGGATACTGTCAGACCTCCGCAAACATCGCCACTACGAAAAACCGAGCGAGCGGCGGAAGCGCAAGCTGAACGCTGCGCGCCGCAAGAACCGCAGGGAACGACCGTAGGGGCGCGCGTGATGGTACGTCAGACGCCCCACAGAAACTCAGCGGGCGGCCGATCGAAGGGCCCGGCAGCATTCGAGTGGTCCGGGCGGGCCAGAAGGACGACGGAGGGGTGCAGGTGACAGAGGTCACCCGCACCCCTTCCTCTTTTCCGGCGGCGTCTTCCCCCGTCGCGTCACAGAACACCCTCGAACGACTCGAATACCACCGCGCTCTGGAGCTGGTGGCGGAGCGTGCGGTTTCGGCGCTCGGCCGTGCGCGGGTGCTGGCGCGCGTCCCCGTGGCCGATCTTCCATGGGTTGCCGGCGAACTGGCCGAAGTCGGCGAACTGGCCGACCTGATCGGGCAAGGCGATCCGTTCAGACCTGCTCCCGTATCCGATCTGTCCGAGACGCTCAGACTGCTCCGGGTTCCGGGATCGGTGCTGGAACCCAAGGCGTTGATGCTGCTTGCCGCCGGCGTCGAGGCCATGCACCACGTAGAATCGGAGGTCGGGCGGGTTGCGGAAGGGGCGCCGCGTCTGTCCCGAAGGCTCGTGGAGCTTCCTCCCATGGAGCTTGGCCGCAGACTGGGTGCCCCGTTCGATCCCGACGGTCAGGTGAGGGACGGAGTGGTACCCGAGGTCGATCGAGCCCGCCGCCGCGTGCGTGAGGCACGCGCGGCTCTGGTGGCCCTGCTGGAAAGGCTCCTGCCGGCAGGCGGCAGCATCACCGTCCGGGGCGGGCGCTATGTGATCCCGGTCGCGCGTGACTCCCGCAGCCGCGTACCCGGGATTGTGCACGGCGAATCCGGATCGGGTCAGACGCTGTTCGTGGAGCCGCAGCAGGCGGTCGAACTCGGCAACGAGGTCGCCCGTGCCGAAGCCGACGAGACCCGGGCAATTCGCAGGCTGCTCTCCGATCTTACTGAAAGCGCGCGCCCGCACGCCGATTCCATTGCCGCTGGCCTCGAGATGGCGGTGGCAGTGGATGACGTATACGCCCGCGCCCGTTACGCCGCCGACGTGCGTGCACCCGTACCGGGTCTCACAGACGCCCCGGGCCCTCACATCCTGAAGCAGGTCCGCCACCCCCTTCTTCTCGCCGAAGGAGTGGACGCGGTGCCGTTTGACCTGGAACTGGACCGCGAAGAACTGGCCGTGGTGGTGAGTGGGCCCAACACCGGCGGGAAGACCGTGCTGCTCAAGGCGGTGGGGCTTGTTAACGCCCTCGCGCAGGCGGGAGTGATACCGCCCGCAGGCGAGGGGACCGTTCTCCCGGTGCTGGAGCGGCTCTTTGCCGATATCGGCGACCATCAGTCGATTGCCGCAAGCCTTTCGACGTTCAGCGCGCACCTGGTGACGCTCAGGGAAGTACTGACTCAGGCGGGCCCTGCGTCACTGGTTCTGGTTGACGAGATCGGGAGCGGCACGGATCCGGTTGAAGGAGCGGCACTGGCTGAAGCGGTGATCATGGCGCTGGTGACGCGGGGTGTGCGGGTGGTGGCCACCACACATCTCGGAGCCCTCAAGCGGCTCGCCGCCGAGACGCCGGGAGTGGTGAACGCTTCTCTCGAGTTCGACTCGACTACCCTTGCCCCCACGTACCGTCTGCACAAGGGAGTGCCGGGCAGGTCGTACGGGTTGGTGATTGCCCGTCGACTCGGGCTTCCCCACGAAGTGCTGAACGCGGCCGAGGCCCGCACGCCAAAGGAAGAGCTTGCTCTGGACGCCATGCTGGCCGAGCTGGAAGATCGGTCACGCAGGCTCGCCGCGCTTGAAGAGGAACTGGCAGTTCGGGAAGACACCGTCGCGGCGCGGGAAGCACGGAACGCCGCAAGGGAGCAGGAACTCGCTGAGCAGGACGCTGCGTTGAAAAAACGGAGCAGGGAACTCGAACGCGAAGGTCGCGAACAGGCCCGCCGCTTCCTGCTCGACGCCCGCAAACGAGTGGAAGAAGCACTCGGTGTGGCGCGCGCAGCCGTCAGTGAAGCCACCGCCAAAGAGGCCCGCCGGCTGGTGGAGGAGGGCATCACCGAAGAAGCCCGCGCCCTCCAGGACCTCAGGGAACAACTCCGGGCAAAGGGCTGGACCGTAAGGGGTGAGACTGAACCCTCAGGTACACCGCCCGGCCCACCGCTCACGGCTCACCGCTCGCGCCTCCCGTCTCACGTCTCACCCGTAACCGAGATTGACCTCAGAGGTATGGTGTCGGACGATGCGATCTCGGCCGTCGATCGTGCCATCGACGACGCCGTGCTGGCCGATCTTCCCGCCCTCCGCGTAATCCACGGCAAGGGCACGGGCGCGTTGCGCGCAGCGGTCTCCGATGCCTTGAAAGGTGATTCCCGGGTAGCGTCGTTCCGGCTGGCACCCCCCAACGAAGGTGGCACCGGTGTCACCATCGTGGAGCTGGCATGACCATCCCCGAAGAGATCATCGAGCAGGTGCGCGACGCCGCCGATCTCGTGGGGGTCATTGGCGAACACGTGGAACTCAGGCGCACCGGAGCCGATTACCGCGGACCCTGCCCTTTCCATGGGGGAACTCACCGCAACTTTGCCGTGATCCCGAAGAAGCAGATGTACTACTGCTTCGTCTGTCACGAAGGTGGCGACGTCTTCACGTTCTTCATGAAGCGGCTGGGAATGGATTACCCCACCGCGGTACGCGACGTGGCGCGGCGCGTGGGGATCACGATACCGGAACGTGGTCCCGCCGGGCCCGATCCGAGAGAGCCGCTCTACTCCGCAGTGGGAGTAGCCCACGAGTGGTACCAGGAACAGCTTCGGGATGCCGCGGACGCGGCAGCGGCGCGGAAGTACATCGAGGGAAGGAGTCTCGACCTCGAGAACATGCTCCCTTACGGTCTCGGGTGGGCCGGTGAAGGCGCAGCGTTCCTTGCCGCCATGCGCAAACTCGGCATTGCAGACGATACGCTGGTCGGGGCCGGGCTTGCAGTGCGCAAGGACGACGGCGAAGTACGTGCCCGGTTCTGGCAGCGCCTGCTGTTCCCCATACACGACCTGCGCGGCCGAGTGGTGGGATTTGGGGGCCGGCGGCTGGATGACGGCGAGCCAAAGTATCTCAACTCGCCCGAGTCGGAGATCTTTCACAAGGGTCGCCTGCTCTACAACCTGCACGCCGCCAAACACGCCATCCGCAGGGCCGAACAGGCCATCGTGGTAGAGGGATACTTCGACGTGCTTCGCCTGCTCGAGTGTGGCATGGAACACGTCGTTGCCCCGCTTGGAACCGGTTTCACGGCGGAACAGGCGCAGCTGCTCAAGCGCGTCACCCAGAGGGTGGTTCTTCTCTTCGACAGCGATGCCGCGGGTCTCCGCGCCACCTTCCGCACGGCGGACCAGTTGTTGCGGGCCGGTCTCCGCGTAACGGTCGCCACCATGCCGGAGGGAGAAGACCCCGACACGCTGGCGCAACGGGGCGGTGCGAAGGCGGTGGAGAAGGTGTTGCGGGATGCCATCGATGTGTTCGAGCGCAAGCTTCAGCTGCTTGAGCGCAAGGGATGGCTCGCTTCGCTGGCCGGGCGCAGGAAAGCACTCGACCGGCTGCTGCCCACGCTCAAGGCCACGGCCGATCCGATCACGCGTGATCTCTACCTCGGCCGCGTTACCGAGACGTTGGGTGTATCGCGCGAGTCCGTGGTGCGTGAGCTGGAACGATTGCGTGTACACCCGCAGCTGTCACAGTCGGTCGGCCGTGAGCCTGAGCCGGTCTCTTCCCCGGCACGGGGCGGACCGGAGCGTGACCTGGTGCGTGTACTCCTGTATGAGCCGGAGTGGCGCCGCCGCGTGCTGCCGTTGCTTCCGGAGAGATCGGTGCTCAGAGAGCCGGACAGAACCATCCTGGAGGCGCTCGCCGGTCTCCCGGAAGGATTCGCGCCGGGAACGCTGTTGGAAACGCTGGATGGTGAGGCACGCATCACGCTGGCGCAGATGGTGGAACAGCCGTGGGACGGCCGCGAAGCCGATGCGGTGGCCGCTGCGGCCATTGACAGGTTGCAGAGCCGCAAGCTCGAGCGGGAAGTACAGGATCTCAACCGACGTATTCCGCTTGCCGACGAAACCGACAAACCGGCGCTGATGCGCCAGAAGGATGTGCTGAGCCGTGAAATCGCAAAACTCAATCCGGGACGCTGGAACGTCATTAATCGAGGGAGGACAAGTGCACGCTGAGTTACAGGCCCTGCTCGAGCTGCAGCAGCGGGATCGAATGGTACGCGCGGTGGAAGAAGAGATTGCCGCGTTCAATCCGGAGCTTGCGGAGCTGGATGCGGCAGTGACCGAAGCGGCGGCACAGGTAGAGTCCGCCCGCCATCTCATCGAGGAAGCGGGCGCCAAACGCGTCGAGCTCGAGGGCAAGATCGAAACCTTCCGGATCCAGCAGGACCGCCGGCGGCAGCGGCTGGAATGGGTTCGGGGTGCCAAGGAAGCGTCCACGTTGATGGCGGAGATTGACCTGGGCCGGAGCGTCCTGGCGCGTGAGGAAGCTGAGTGGATTCGCTCCTCTGACCGCGTGCAGGAGGCGGAGCAGCGCACGGTCGATGCCGAGAAGGCGCTTGAGGATCTCAAGGCATCGCAGGCGGCCAGGCGCGAGGAGATAGCGGCGCTCAAGGCCGAGGCGCAGGACCGGTTGTCGCAGGCGCAAAGCGAGCGGGCAAAGGCGGCGGCCGCCGTCTCTAAGCCTCTGCTGGGAGTTTACGATCGGATCCGGCGCGGTCGCGCGCCCGACGCGCTCTATCCCCTGCACGGTGATTCGTGCGGCCACTGCTTCACGGCCGTACCGATGCATCGCCGCCGTGACATCGACGCGGCGCGCCAGATAGTCACCTGTGAGGCGTGTGGCGTAATAGTTTACAGTCAGGCAGCGGTGGGCATGGGCGCGTGAAGCTTCCTCCATCGCGCTGGATGGTCGTTCCGGCGCCCCCCGGCGACCGGGTGGGGGAAATCGCCCGGGTGCTGAATATCCCCGAGCCGCTGGCTCAACTGCTGGTACAGCGCGGATACACATCTCACGATCGTGCGCGTGAGTTCCTCAGGCCCTCACTCTCCCGACTGAGCGATCCGTACGAGTTGCGCGACATGGAAGCGGCCGTTGCCGCCGTAAGCGATGCCGTGCGCTCGGGTCACCCAATCATGGTTCATGGCGACTACGACGTGGACGGCCAGTGCGCCACCGCCCTGCTCACCCGCGCACTGCGACATGCCGGGGCCCGCGTGATCCCGTTCATACCGCACCGGCTGAGAGACGGATACGACCTGGGGCCCGCCGGCGTTGCAGCGGCCGTGGCACAGGGCGCCCGCCTCATCATCACGGTGGACTGCGGTACTACGGCGCGGGAGAGCGTGCGTGCCGCAAAGGAGCAGGGGATGGCGGTCGTGATCACCGATCATCACCTGCCTGGTGAGCTTCCTCCCGCCGACGCTGTTGTCAACCCGCGGAGGCCGGATTGTGCATCCACCGCCGGGGATCTGTGCGGCGCAGGTGTGGCCTTCAAGCTGGTGCAGGCTCTGGTGCCGGCGCTCGAACTGCCGGAGAACCTTCCGCTCCACTTTCTTGACCTCGTGGCGGTGGCCACGGTTGCAGACGTTGTGCCGCTGACCGGTGAGAATCGCATCCTTGTGAGATTCGGCCTGAGAAAGCTTGCCGAGACACGCTGGCCCGGTTTGAGAGCGCTGCTCGATGTATCGGGGCTTGCGGGGCGGCCGGTGAGGGCGGGGCACGTGGGGTTCGTGCTGGGCCCGAGGCTCAATGCCGCGGGGCGGATTGGCGATGCCATGGACGGGCTCAGACTGTTGCTTTCGGATGACGAAGCGGAAGCCCGCGAGCTTGCCCGCAGGCTCGAAACGCTCAACGCACGCCGCCAGGAGATGGATCAGGAGATTCTCGATCAGGCCATAGAAACGGTGGAGCAGACCACCGATCCCGACCGCGACTACGGGCTCGTACTGGCGCGGGAAGGCTGGCACCCCGGCGTTATCGGTATCGTCGCTTCGCGGATCGTGGAGCGATATGGGCGGCCAACCATCATGGTCGCGCTCGAAGGGGACGAAGGGAAGGGATCCGGTCGCAGCATAGCGCGGTTCGACCTGCACGCCGCTCTCACGCAGTGTGCGCCGCATCTCTCACGGTTTGGCGGGCATCGTATGGCTGCCGGATTGACGATCAGTCGCAACCGGCTGGACGCCTTCCGTGAAGCCTTCAACCAGACGGCTCGCGCCGAGCTGACACCGGATGACCTGGTGCCCACGCAGCGGGTGGATGTGGTAGTGCGGCTGGAAAACATGGATGTAGCCTTCGAACGGCTGCTCAGACATCTTGAGCCCTGTGGTCCCGGCAATCCAACGCCGGTATTCGGTCTGGCCGGTGCGGTGCCGCGCGACCCGCAGACGGTAGGTACCAATCATCTGCGGCTCGTGCTGGATGACGGCGGTGAGCGGATCAAGGCCATAGGATTCGGCTGGGCGGACCGGGCGGACCCGTCGTGGTGGCGCGGCCAGGTGGATGCAGCGTTCCGGCTGGAGCGGGACGACTGGCGCGGCGAGGAACGGCTCCAGGCGCGTCTCGTACAGCTCAAACCGACGGCCTGATGCGCATTGTGGCCGGCGAGTTCCGTGGCCGGCCCCTCAAGCCGCCGGCGGACACGCGGGTGAGGCCCACGGCCGACCGCATCCGCGAAGCCTGGTTCTCGATAGTCGGCGACGATGTGCGCGGGGCAAACGTGCTCGACCTCTTTGCCGGATCCGGAGCGCTCGGACTCGAAGCGCTCTCCCGCGGCGCGAGGGCCGCGACGTTTGTGGAGCTGGCAGCCGGTTCGCTGGCAGCCCTCCGCGCCAACATTGAGGCACTCGGTGTCGAAAAGCGTGCCACCATGCGCCGCGCGGACGCCATCCGGTTCGTAAAGAAGCTTCCCCCTGGAGCGTTCGACATGGCATTTGCGGATCCGCCTTACGGTACGGGGCAGGCGGAACGTCTGGCCGCGCTCTACGCGGGTAACCCGTTTGCCGGCCTGCTGGGCGTAGAGCACCCCTCCGGGCTTACATTGGAGGGCGGTGACCGGCGCACCTACGGCAACGTGTGTCTTACATTCTTCCGGACCCCATGACCCGAATCGCGCTGTATCCCGGAACGTTCGACCCAGTGACCCGCGGTCACGAAGACCTGATCCGCCGGAGCAGAACGTTTGCGGACCGCCTCATCGTGGCCGTGGCCGCAAAGCCCCAGAAGGCCACCCTGTTCAGCGTGGATGAGCGGGTGGCCCTTCTCCGCGAGGCCGTAGATGGCACGGACGGGATAGAGGTCCGCTCGTTTGACGGCTTGCTGGCGGACCTTGCCCGCGAAGTCGGTGCGAGTCTCGTGATCCGGGGCCTGCGCGCCGTCAGCGACTTCGAGTACGAATTCCAGATGGCGCTCATGAATCGTGAGCTGAACGAGAATCTGGAAACCTGCTTTCTCGTGCCGGCGCTCGACCTCACCTTCCTCAGTTCCAGCCTGGTGCGCGAAGTGGCCCGGTTTGGCGGCGACGTGAGTCCGTTTGTGCATCCGGCGGTCGTTGCCGCGCTCAAGGCCAGGTTCAAGGCGTGAGCTTCCGGGAGGAGCTGCACCAACGCGCGCGGGCCGTTCAAGGCACTGTGGTGCTCGCGGAGGGCGGTGATTCACGGGTAAGAGCGGCGGCTGATCGCCTGGAGAAGGACGAGACGGCCCGGGTCGTCGTACTGGATGGTCCCATCGGGCAGCACGCACATCTTGAGGCGGTGGCCGACCACCTTCGCCGGAAGAGGGCGGACCGCGTGCAGAGCGCGGCGGAAGCGTTCGAACTCGCGCGTGAGCCCATCAGGTTTGCGGCGGGCCTCGTAGCTCTGGGCCACGCCACCGCAGCGGTGGCCGGCGCCGTCGCCCCCACCGCCGACGTAATCCGCGCCGCCCTCTGGCTCATCGGGCCGGCGCCCGGCGTTAACACCATCAGCAGCTGTTTCTACATGGTATTCGACGAATCCCCCGTTTCCCGGGTTCTGTCGTTCACCGACTGCGCCGTGGTTCCCGAGCCCGACGCCGAACAGCTTGCCGGCATCGCGGCTGCGGCGGCGGATGATCGTGCAAGGATAGTGGGTGATCAACCGGTAGTGGCGTTCCTGTCGTACAGCACCAGGGGGAGCGCCGAGGGGCCCCGGGTGGAGAAGGTACAGCTGGCCCTCAAGCGCTTTCGCCAGATCCGGCCCGGCGTGCCGGCCGACGGGGAGCTCCAGGGGGATGCGGCGCTTGTGCCGGAAGTGGCCGAACGGAAGGCTCCGGGGTCGCCTGTGGCGGGGCGGGCCAACGTGCTGGTCTTCCCGGACCTTGACAGCGGGAACCTGGCCTACAAACTGGTGCAACGGCTGGCGGGCGCGGCAGCCATCGGGCCGGTATTGCAGGGACTCTCGAAGCCCATGGCCGACCTGTCGCGTGGCGCCAAGGCCGAAGACATCGTGGACGTAGCGGCGGCGGCGCTGCTGCAATCCGTCACGGGGGAGAAATGAGCTTCACCGCGCAAAAGGATGCATCAGGGGTCACGGTGGTCAAGGTTGCCGGCCAGCTCATCGTGGCCAACCGCCACGAGCTCAAGCAGCTGGTGACCGACGCGGTGGAGCAGGGCGCACGCAAGTTCGTGGTCGATTTCTCCGACACCGGATACATAGATTCTTCCGGGCTGGGTGTGCTGGTGTCGCTCTCCAGGAAGCTACGCGACGAAGGTGGCGACCTCAGGCTTGCCGGACTGAATGCAGACCTTGTGTCGCTCTTCGAGCTTACCAAGCTGGATGGTTTGTTCAACATCACCGATTCGGTTGACGAAGCCGTGGCAGGATTCTGAACGGTGGCCGTACCGCTCCAGATGTCGGTCCAGCGCCGTGACGGCGAGCCCGCTGTGCAGATTTTGCTGAGCGTCCCCACCGACCTCAAGTGCATCGAGGAGGCGGTTGACCTCGTGGCGCGACAGTGCCAGAACTCCGGTTTCTCGCCCCACATAGCCCGCTTCAACCTCCGGGTGGCGTTGTGCGAAGCCCTTGCCAACGCCATCGTGTACGGAAACGGTCTCGACCCTGACAAGACGGTGGAGGTTTGCGCCACGGTGACCGACCGTGAGCTTACGCTGGAGGTGTCCGATCAGGGCTCCGGCTTCCGGCCCGATCTGCCGCCGGACCCAACCCTTCCCGAGACGCGGGCGCGTGAGGAGGGCAGAGGGTTGTTCCTGATTCGCCGGCTCGTGGACGACGTCTACTTCAACGACCGAGGCAATACCATCTGCATGGTACTCCGCCGCGCCTGACGCCCATTCGTCGTGAGCTGGAACTGGCTCGCGACCTCCATCTTAAGCTCCTGAGCCTTCCCCACGGCCTGGGCGACATGGTCGCGGCGAAGTGCACGCCGGCTTCCATCGTTGGCGGCGACTTCTATCATCTGGCGCGTCTGCCCGGCAAGAGACTCGGCGTGATGCTGGGCGACGTTTCGTCGCACGGGTTCCCCGCCGCACTCATGATGGCGCTGGTACTGTCCGCCGCCGGAATCCACATCGAGGACGCCGCGTCCCCGAACGACACACTGCGCCGCCTGCTGGAGTCGGTGGGAGCCGAACTTGCCGCCGCCGAGATGCACCTCACCGTGTTCTACGCAGTGGCAGACCTGAGGGCGCAGTCACTCCGCTATGCCAACGCCGGCCACCCGCACGCATTCCGGCTTCGCAGAAACGCCGCTCATGAGCGCCTCGGCGCCACGGCACCGCCCCTGGGGCTGGGGTCGGACGGCGAGATCGGCGGGGCGGAAACGGGATGGATCGGCGGTGACCGGCTGGTGGTGTGTTCCGACGGTCTCACGGAAGCGCGCGATGCCGATGGAAGCGTGTTCGGCGAGGAGCGGGTGCTCGAACTGGCGGAATCCGCGCCGGATGCGGATTCGGCGGTCAAGGCGGTCACGAATGCGGTCGATACATTCGCCGTGGGTGACGGGGATGACAGGACGATCCTGGTGCTGGATGCGTAAGACGTGAGGTGTGCACCCAGTGGCGGGTGATGTGGGTCTCCTGGAGCACGCGTTGGTGAGCCGCGCGAGATCGCTTGGTTCCGGAGCCCGAAACCGAGCGAACCACAGCGCGCGGAGAGAGACCCACATCACCCGCCACAAGGCACCCCTCAGGATACGGAAGTGAGCCGCAGGCTCGGCCAGCATTTCCTGCGGAATCCCGCCATTCTCGAACGGATCGTGGATGCCGTCAATCCAACGCCGGACGATGTCGTAATC
>CAZTIV010000009.1:50527-54579 GCA_964613905.1 uncultured Gemmatimonadaceae bacterium
CATTCTCGAACGGATCGTGGATGCCGTCAATCCAACGCCGGACGATGTCGTAATCGAGATCGGCCCGGGTGAAGGCACGCTCACGGGACACCTGATCCCTCGAGTGGGCCGAGTCATCGCAATCGAGAAGGATCCTGAGCTGGCAAGGCGGCTCCGGGAGTCAGGCGATTTCGGCCGAGCCGGGATCGTAACCGGCGATGCCCTGGAACTGGACTGGCACTCCCTTGCAACGGGCGGGTTCAAGGTCATCGGCAACATCCCCTATTACATCACCTCGCCTCTCATCGAAAAGGCGCTTGTTCCTCCAAGACCCGCGGTGGTGGTCTTTCTGGTGCAGCGCGAGGTGGCGGGCCGGGTAGCGGCTTTGCCGGGAGGAAGGAGTTACGGCGCCCTCTCGGTGGGCGTCCAGGCGGTAGCCCGTGCCGAGAAGCTCTTCACCGTCAAGGCCGGCGCTTTCGATCCACCGCCGGAGGTTGACTCGGCGGTCATCAGGCTCACTCCGCTGGCACATCCCATGGTTGCCGACGAAGAAGTTGCCGACTTCCGACGATTTGTTGTCGGTCTCTTCTCGCAGCGCCGCAAACAACTCGGCCGGAGCCTGCGCACCGTGATCGAGGGCAGGGCGGCGGCAGCCGACGCGCTTGAGAAGGTTGGGTTGGATCCCACACGACGGGTCGAGACGCTCGAACCGGCCGACCTAGTGCGACTGTTCCGCGGCGTTCGTTGACGCACTGGCTTCGAGCACCGTACATTGTGAAAGATTTCACAATAATCCATGCGCAAGATCGCCGAGTTCACGGTCAGACGCCTGTCGCTTTATCTCCGCTTTCTGGAAGAGTTCGAGCGGCAGGGAACTGCCACGGTCAGTTCAGGAGAACTGGCTCGGCGCGGCGGCACCACTGCCGCTCAGGTCCGCAAGGATCTCTCGTTATTCGGTTCGTTCGGGAAGCGCGGGCTGGGATATTCCGTGCCCGAACTCGCTCTGGCCCTGAGAGACATCCTGGGACTGGGCCGCAGGTACGATGTGGCGGTTGTGGGGGCCGGCAAGATCGGGAGCGCGCTGGCCCAGTACCCGGGGTTTGCCGAGCGCGGGTTCGATGTCCTGTTCGTATATGACGTAGATCCTGAGCGCATAGGGCGGCGCTGGGGAACCCTCAAGGTACGTAATGTGAAGGACCTCGAACGCGACCTGGCGGCGCATCCGGTTGAGATCGCGATTCTGGTTACCCCACCCGAGGCGGCTCAGTCGATGGCAGACCGTCTGGTCAAGGCCGGCGTCAGGGCCATCCTCAATTTTGCACCGTTGCGGCTGTCGGTACCGCCCGACGTAGTCGTCAGGAGTGTCAACATGGCGTTGGAGCTGGAAACGTTGAGTTACGCGCTCAGACATCGCTAGATTGCCGCCATGACCGGCGTTCGTGTCACCTCCGAAATCGGCCCGTTGCGGGCCGTCCTGGTACACACTCCCGGCAATGAACTCCTGGCGGTGACGCCGAGTACCCGCGAAGACTACCTCTACGACGACATCATCGACATAGACATGGCGCGCAAGGAACACCGCGCGATGGTGGCCGTGCTGGAGCGGTTCGGTACCGTGTACGAGGTACGCGATCTGCTGGCGCAGGTACTCGAGCGCCGCGATGTAAGGGATTTCGTGATCGCGCGTACCATGGATGTGGTGCCGTCCGGCGCTCTGGCGCGTCGCCTCGCCGACATGCCGTCGGAAGATCTGATGACGCTCATCATCGAGGGGGCGGAAGAAGAGCCCGGTCCCCTGAGCAAGGTGCTGAACGAGGTTGGTTATTCCCTGCCGCCTCTTCCCAATCTGTTCTTCACGCGCGACGTGGGGATAGTAGTCGGGAGTCACGTTGTGATCGGTTCCATGCGGCATGGGGTGCGATGGAGCGAGGAGCTGCTCATCAAGGCGTTGTTTGCCTATCACCCCGACCTCACCAATTCCGGCATTCTGTACGACGGCTCCGAGGAACGGCGCCTGAACTACACGCTCGAGGGCGGCGATGTGCACCCGGTGCGGGCGGATCTGCTGCTGCTGGGGTTCTCGGATCGGTCGAGCCCGGCGGCGCTCGACCAGCTTTGCGAGCTGGTCTTCTTGCGCAGCAGGATCACGGACATCGTGGTTGTGGTGATGCCGAATCAGCGATCGGCCATCCATCTGGACATGATCTTCACTCAGCTCGACCGCGAACTGTGCGTGGTGTATCCTCCGCATTTTGTGGGGCCGGAGCGTCTTCCTGTGCTGCACATCCGCAAGGGTCGCGGCGAAGTCAAGGAGATGCCCAACTTCTTTGCCGCGCTGCAGGCGGTGGACTATCCGCTGGAGCCCGTGTTCTGCGGGGGACATCACCGTCCGGTGCAGGAACGGGAACAGTGGGCGTCGGCGTGCAACTTCGTCACGATGCGTCCCGGGGTGGGACTGGCCTACGACCGGAACGACGCCACCCTTGCCGAGCTCGCGCAGGCAGGGTTTGCCATCGTCGAATCGGACGATTTTCTGGCCGACCGTATGGTGCTGGAAGAGGGGAGCCGGGCGATAATCACGATCGAAGGCGGCGAACTGGTGCGGGGTGGCGGCGGCCCCCGCTGCATGACGTTGCCACTCAGACGGGACGACCCCTGACGTGACCGGGCTTGCGGCACATCCGGCCGGCACTCTTGTGGATCGGGCGCTCGAGCTTCTGGTCACAGGGCCGCAGCCGAGCGCGGCACTTACCCGCGACGTGCTTGGCATCCGCGAAGCACCGGCCGCCGTCGCGGAACGCCTTGCCGTGGCACTGCTCGGTCACGATCCCCGTGTACGCCGTGACCCGAATGGTTGCTGGCGACTGATCCTCGAGCGGTCGGGTTCGCCGGCAATCGCTGACGTGGTCTTTGCCGTGGTGGATGTAGAGACCACCGGCACCAATGCGGCACGGGACGACCGCGTCACCGAGGTTTCGGTAGTTACGGTTGGGCCCAACGGAATCAACGTGGCGCTCGATACGCTAGTGAATCCGGGGCGACCCATACCGGCATGGATCACGAGAGCCACGCGGATCACCGATGCCATGGTGCAGGACGCGCAACCATTCGATACCGTGGCCGATCAGGTGCTGGCGCACCTTGCCGGTCGAGTGTTTGTGGCGCACAACGCGCCGTTCGACTGGCGGTTTCTTTCCGGCGAACTCTGGCGGACGCGCAGTGTCCGGCTCGATGGTCCGAGGCTCTGTACCGCAGCCTTGTCACGCACCCTGTTGCCCGGTCTCAAGTCGCGTGGGTTGGACAGTGTGTCGCGGTACTTCGGCATCGAGATCGAGAACAGGCATCGGGCGGGCGGAGATGCACTGGCTACGGCTCGCGTCCTCACTCGGCTCATCGAGCTGGCAAGGGACCAGGGGGCGGAGACGCTTGATGACCTGCGCGGATTGAGTCATCGGGGGCGCAAGAGGAGACGGAATCGGCACGCCGGGCCGACGTCCGTGGACGAGGGGTGAGCGCGGTTTGCTCCCGTGCGCCTGCCGCCACATGTCTCCGGACGACGGAGCCCACGTGTCCCTGGTAACCACGTTCCGCATAGGCCGCTTCACTTGCCACGCACTGGAAGGCGGCCGCCAGCGGCTGGACGGCGGTGCCATGTTCGGCGTGGTGCCCAAACCGCTCTGGGAACGCCGCATCCCTGCCGATGACCGGAACCGCATCCCGCTGGCGCTGCGCTGTCTCCTGATCGAACATCCCGACGGCCCCGTGCTGATCGACACCGGCATCGGCAACAAGGAGAACGAGAAGTTCATCGACATCTACGGTGTGGAAAATGCCGGCCGGAAAGGTCCCACGCAGCTAGAGGACGCGTTGGCGGAGGTTGGTGTAGCGCCCGAAGACGTGCGGACGGTGATCAACACTCATCTGCATTTCGATCATGCCGGCGGCAATACGCTCCGGCAGGCGGGCGGCATCGTCCCTTCATTCGGCAATGCCACCTACGTTGTTCAGGCCCGGGAACTGGAGTTTGGCCGGCACACCAACGAACGAACGCAGGCGAGCTACCTGCCCCACAA
>CAZTIV010000009.1:54679-61292 GCA_964613905.1 uncultured Gemmatimonadaceae bacterium
CTGGAGAGCAAGCGGAAGCTGCTGCAGCGGGCCGAGGAGGAGGAGTGGATTCTGGTATTCGAACACGATCCGGAGCTTGGGGTGGGGAGGCTCGAGCGGGAGGGCAGGAAGCTCGATGTCCGTTCGCTTGACACCCGGGATGGGGACGGGTAACGTTCGAGTCCTAAATTGAGTGAAGCAAGCGCGTTAGCGCTTCACCCTCCTGCCGCCGGCGCTGAGTGGGCCGGCGAGCGTCTTGGGTTCCGTTGCTTGGAGGCCGGGGGCATGTATGCCGTCGGCCGCTGCGGATTCCGGAGGGACGGGATTCGCTTTTTTGTTCGTGTTTTCAAAGGAGGAAGGCCCGCTGGCAATACCAGGTGAGAACAAACAGGAACCGCGCGTCCGGGTAAACCGGCAGATCAGAATCAGTCCGGTACGGCTGGTGGATGTCGACGGTGGGCAGGTGGGAGTGGTGCCCGTGGAAGAAGCGTTGCGGCTGGCGCAGGATCGGGGGCTGGATCTGGTTGAGGTTGCCCCCATGGCTCGGCCGCCCGTAGTGAAGATCATGGACTACGGGAAGTACAAGTTCGAGCAGCAGAAGGCGGCCCGCGCGGCCAAGAAGAAGCAGCACGTGATCCATCTCAAGGAGGTCAAGTACCGTCCGGGGATTGACGATCACGACTTCGATTTCAAGACGCGGCACGCCCGGCAGTTTCTGGAAGAAGGCAACAAGGTGAAGCTGACGATGATGTTCCGCGGCCGACAGGTAACGCATCCGGAGTTGGGTCGGGAAGTGCTGTACCGCGTGCTGGAGCAGGTCAGCGACGTCGCCAAGGTGGAAGCAGAGCCCAGACTGGAAGGGCGCAACATGACGATGGTGCTGGCACCCAAGTGAGAGAGAGACGATGCCAAAACAGAAAACGAAGAGCGCAGCGCGGAAACGGTTCAAACTGACCGGCAGGGGCAAGGTCCGGCGCGCCAAGGCGTTCAAGAGTCACATCCTGACCAAAAAACATCCCAAGCGGAAGCGGCACCTCCGGAAGGCCACGCTGGTCTCCGCCGCCGACACGCGGCGGATCAAGCGGCTGCTGAAAGCCTAGGAGCGGGTACCGATGCCGAGAGTCAAGACGACGGTTGCGCGCCTGAAGCGCAAGAACAAGATCATGCGCGCAGCCAAGGGCGCGCGCGGCGGCCGGAGCAAGCTCTACCGCACCGCCAAAGACACGGTCGAGCGGGGCATGCGCTACTCCTACCGGGACCGCCGCGCGAAGAAGCGCGAGTTCCGGCGGCTCTGGATCGTGCGGATCAATGCCGCAGCCCGGGAGCACGATCTGTCATACAGCAAGTTCATGGCGGGGCTCCGGCTCGCCGGAGTGGAGATCAACCGCAAGATGCTGGCCGACCTCGCGGTCAGGGATCCCGCCGCCTTCGGCGAACTGGCGGCGGTGGCGAAGGAGAAAGCGTGAGCGGTGAGCGCTGAGCACACGTGCCAAACGAGGCCCTCGACTCCATAGACCACCGACTCGCCGAAGCCCGGCGCGCGCTCGAGGAAATCCCGGGCGCCGACGCCCGGCGGCTCGGCGAGCTTAAGGTCGGTGTGCTCGGTCGCAAAGCCGGACTCCTAACAGAACTGCTTCGCAGTCTCCCCACGCTGGATCCCGAAGACAGGCGCCGGGTTGGCAGTGAAGCCAACCAGCTGAAGGCAGCCCTCGAAGCGGCCGTCGCCGAGCGGGAGCGCATCCTTGCCGACGCGGCTGAGAAGCCCGCCACCGCAGATCTCACCATGCCGGGACGGCGTCCCTGGCGCGGGGCTCGGCATCCGGTGACGCAGGTGATAGACGAAATCTGCGACATCTTCCACGAACTCGGTCTCGTGCGCGTCACCGGCCCCGAAGCGGAAACCGAAGCCTACAACTTCACCAGGCTCAACATTCCGCTCGACCACCCTGCGGCGGACATGCACGACACCTTCTATCTGGACGAAGGCGTGGTGCTGCGCACCCACACCTCACCGGTTCAGGCCCGGGTCATGGAACGGTATCCGCCGCCCATCCGGATTGTGGTGCCGGGGCAGGTATACCGCCGCGATCCGTTCGATCCGTCGCACGCGCCGGTGTTCGATCAGATCGAAGGTCTGGTGGTGGACGAAGGGGTGAGCTTCGTGGACTTCAAGGCCGGCATCGATTTCTTCGTGCAGCGGTTCTTCGAGCCCAACACTCCGGTGCGGTTCCGGCCGTCGTATTTCCCGTTCACGGAGCCATCGGCTGAAGTGGACGTGCGCTGTCAGAACTGCAGAGGCGCAGGCTGCCCCGTGTGCAAGCAGACCGGCTGGATGGAGATCATGGGCGCCGGCATGGTGCATCCCGCCGTGTTCGAACAGTGCGGTGTGGATCCCGAGCGCTACACGGGCTACGCCTTTGGCATGGGTCCGGGCCGGATTGCCATGGTGCGCTACGGGATCCCCGACATCCGGCTGCTCTACGAGAATGACATGCGGTTCCTCAATCAGTTTGTGGAGCAGGCGTGAAGGCCTCGCTGCGCTGGCTCGAAGCCATGATCGGCCAGTCGGTGGGCGCCGAAGACGCCGCGGGCCGCCTCGCGATGGCGGGCGCCCCGGTAGAATCGGTCACTCCCCTGCATCAGGATCTCTCAGGTGTGGTGGTTGGGCTGGTGGAAGCCGCTACCAGACATCCCAATGCGGACCGGCTCACTCTCTGCACTGTTGTAGCGGGCGGAGAACCGGTGGAAGTGGTATGTGGTGCACCCAACGTGGAGGTGGGCCGCAAGTACCCGTACGCCGCCGTCGGCATCACGCTGCCGGGTGGACTGAAGCTCGAGCGTCGCAAGATTCGCGGTGTCGTGTCGAACGGAATGCTGTGCTCGGCGCGGGAACTGGGTCTGGGAACGGATCACGAAGGAATTCTCGCCATTGACACGAATGCCGCCCCGGGTACTCCGCTGCTTGAGGCACTGCCCATTGGTGATACCCAACTCGAGATAGACGTTACCCCCAACCGGCCGGATCTGCTGTGTCAGAAGGGGGTTGCCCGCGAACTCGCTGCATCGCTGGGTGCCACGGTCAAACTGCCGACCATTCCCGGCGGTGGCCGGCAGGGCATGGCGCCGGAGCGGGCAGAGCGCTCGGGCGGGGTGGCCGGTACCGAAGTCGTGATTGAGGATACCGAGGGCTGTGCCCGCTACGTCGCCGCGGTAGTCCGCGGTCTCAGGGTGGGGCCGTCGCCCGCCTGGCTTCAGGCGAGGCTCACCGCCATTGGCCAGCGGCCCATCAACAATGTGGTGGACGCCACCAACTACATACTGCACGAGATCAATCAGCCGCTGCATGCCTTCGATCTGGCAAAGATCGGCGGTGGAAAGATTGTGGTGCGCAGGGCTCGACCGGGGGAGCGGCTTGTCACGCTGGATGGTGTGGAACGCGAGTTGAGTCCGGAGATGATGCTCATCTGCGACGCCGAGCGGCCACTTGCGGTTGCCGGCGTAATGGGTGGACTCGACAGCGAAGTTACCGACGATACGACCGACATCCTGCTCGAGTGCGCCTGGTTCGACCCTCGACGGGTTCGCAAGGGACGGCAACTGCTCAAGCTCAGCACCGAAGCTTCGTACCGGTTCGAGCGCGGCATGGACCTGGAAGGAACCGGGAACGCGGTGCGGCGCTCCGTGGAGTTGATCATTGCCGTGGCCGGTGGCGAGGAAGCGGGAGCGCCGGTTGACGTGTATCCGCATCCGCGCAAACCCGCCACCGTATTCCTGAGACCTGAGCGGGTTGAGCACCTTCTGGGCGTGCCGGTTCCGAGAGCGGAAGTAGAGAGCCTGCTGGGCTCGGTGGGGTTTGCCGTCGCCCCAAAGGAAGAAAGGCTGGCGGTGCAGGTGCCGGGTTGGCGGCCGGACGTAACCCGCGAGGTGGATCTCATAGAAGAGGTGGCCCGGCTGATGGGGTACGATGCCTTCCCCACGGAACTGAGGCCGTACCGCCCCACCAATGTGCCGTCCGATCCGGCCGAGAAACGCGCGGTGGCCGTGAGAGAGATGTTCGTGGGGTTGGGTTTCCACGAGGCGCGGTGTCTTCCGCTCGGCCCCGCGTTGGGCGACCAGGCGGTACCGCTCAGGAACCCGCTGTCGGCTGAAGAGACGCACCTGCGGGTGAGTCTGCTCCATGGGCTGATCCGGTCGGTGGAGCGAAACTGGGCCGCGCATCAGCGCGACGTGCGCCTGTTCGAGATCGGGCGCATCTTCGAGTTGGTGAAGGGAGCTGCCGTCCCGGCGGAGCAACTGCGGGTTGCGGCGGTGCTTTCGGGCGCGCGTACCCCCGCGCACTGGACCGCCGGGGGGAAGGCGGAGGATTTCGATCTCTGGGACCTTCGAGGTATGTTGGAAGAGGCGGTGCGGGTGGCGGGAGCCGTAGGGGCGGTGGTCGCGCGCGGGTCGGATGGCTGGGTGGTGCGCCTGGCCGACGGGATGACCGCAGGTTCGGCGCGGCGAATCGTGGCAGACCGACCGGCATGGGCCGCACCGTTGTTCGGGTTCGAGTTGATGCTGGATCAGGCGCCGCGGCCGGTACGGCCCTATCGAGCGTTGCCCGTCACTCCGTCGTCGGCACGCGATCTGGCCTTGCTTGTACCGGACGGAGTCGTTGCGTCCGACGTAGAGGCCGCGGTCCGGCGTTCCGCCGGACAGTTGCTCGAGTCCGTGACGGTGTTCGACGAGTACCGGTCGGCGGATCTTGGGGGACGCAGCGTGGCGTGGCGGCTTGTGTTCCGCCACTCCGAGCGAACGCTCAGGGACAGCGAAGTGGACGGGGCGGTGGGGCGTGTGCTGGAGGCCCTGAAGAAGGAGTTCGGCATTGAGCGCCGATAGCCCGGAGTTCAGAGCTCTCGCGGAGCTGGAAACGGTGATTCGTCACCTCACCGGAGAGCTTGCGTCCTGGCGCCGGCGTGCGCTCAAGGCGGAAGCTCAGCGGGCCGAGCTGGGTGAGGATCACGATGCCGTGGCGGCGAGGGAGCGGATTCTGGATCTTCAGGGCCGGAACGGCGAACTGGAAGCGCGCCTTGCGGCGGCGAGAGACCGGGTCGAGCAGCTGATGGTGCGGCTCCGATTCCTTGAGGAACAGATAGGTCTCGAGGAGCAGGTGCGATGAACGATCGGCGGCACGTCGTGAAGGTCCGGATAGGCGGGGAGGATTACACCCTCCGGTCCGACCGTTCCGAAGAGTACACGCGCTCGGTGGCGGAGTATGTTGACCGGACGCTTCGGGAGGTGCAGTCGGGTGGCGGGATAGTGGAGACGCACAAGGCGGCAATGCTCACGGCGCTTTCGATTGCCGACGAGCTGTTTCAGGCCCGGCAGGCACGTACCGAGATGGGGCAGCGCCTGTCGTCGCTGGTGGGTGACCTCTCGAGGTTGCTGCCGCCGGCGAAACGGATTTGACCCGAGATAAGTTGACCGAGACGTAACAATCGTGGGTTTCCAGCGCCCGCTTCATTGAGCGGTGCAGCTTGTGGAGATAGATGCCATGACAGGTGAACCCGGTCTCATTTGGCTGTTGGCGGCGCTAGGCGGCGCGGCTGTAGCGGGAACGGCGTTCTTCTTCATCGGAAAGCTGCTGGAGCGGCGGTCTGCGGTTGCGGCCGGCAGGGCCGGCGAGCAACAGGCCGGCCGCTACCTGACCGATGCGCGCCGTGCCGCCGAGCAGTCGCGGGCGGAAGCGGTGCTGGCCGCCAAGGAAGAGATCATCCGGGCGCGCGAGCTGTGGGAACAGGAGGCGCAGCGGCGGCGCGAGGAGATGGAGCGCCACGAACGGCGGCTGGAAGAGCGGATATCGCTGGTCGACAGGAAGCTCCAGGCGCTGGAAGAACGCGAGCAGGGCCTCAAGCGTCGTGAGGACGCGGTGGTAACCCAGGAGCGACTCGTGCTCGAGCGCGACGCGGAGCTTGCGAGGCTCACCGCCGAGCAACAGCGGCGCCTGGAATCGCTGGCCGGGATGAGTGCCCTCGAAGCCAGGTCACAGTTGATGCAGGAGATGGTGGAAGCGGCCAGGGGCGATGCTCAGGCGGTGCTCCGCGATGTGAAGGAAGAGGCAAAGCGGACGGCCGATCGCGAAGCCCGGAAGATCGTAGCCCTCGCCGTCCAGCGCATTGCCGCCGAGCACACGGCGGAGACCACCGTGTCGGCGGTCCCTCTTGCCAGCGACGACATGAAGGGCCGGATCATCGGTCGTGAAGGACGAAACATCCGCGCATTCGAGACTGCCACCGGCGTGGACGTGATAATCGACGATACCCCTGATACAGTGATTGTTTCGTGCTTCGATCCCATCCGTCGCGAGACGGCCAGGCGGGCGCTCGAACATCTGATAAGCGACGGCCGCATCCATCCCGGACGCATCGAGGAAGTAGTTGCCAAGATGCAGGCCGAGATCGAAACGGAGCTGCACGAGGTGGGAGAACAGACCGTTTATGAGGTGGGCGTACGCGGCATGCACGCAGAGCTGGTGAACCTTGTGGGCCGGATGAAGTACCGCACCTCGTACGGTCAGAACATCCTCCATCATTCCAGAGAGGTCGCGTGGCTCGCCGGGATGATGGCGGCCGAGCTCAAACTGGACGTAGCCCTG
>CAZTIV010000010.1:0-60607 GCA_964613905.1 uncultured Gemmatimonadaceae bacterium
CGCCGCGCCCGCCCCCACAATGGTATGCAGCTCGTCGATGAAGACCACAAACCGGCCTTCCTCGCTGGTGATCTCCTTGAGCACCGCCTTGAGTCGCTCCTCGAACTCGCCCCGGTACTTGGCCCCGGCAAGCAGCTGTCCGATGTCCAGCACGATGAGATGCTTGCCCCGCAGCGTCTCCGGCACGTCACCGTCCACGATCCGCTGTGCCAGGCCTTCGACGATGGCCGTCTTCCCTACTCCGGGATCACCCACGAGCACCGGGTTGTTCTTGGTGCGGCGCGACAGTACCTGCACCACGCGCCGGATCTCCTCATCGCGCCCGATTACCGGATCGAGCTTCCCCTGACGAGCGAGATCGGTGAGATCACGCGTGTACCGCTCGAGCGCCTGATACTTCCCCTCCGGCTCGACATCCGTGACGCGATGGCTCCCCCGCACCGCCTCGAGTGCCTTGAGCAGCACGTCTGTCGTCACGCCTCGCTGGCTCAGCAGCTCGCGCGCAGTCGTACCCTTCGTATCCACCAGGCCGAGCAGGAGATGCTCGGTGGATACATAGGCATCGCCCAGATCCTTCGCGTACTTTTCGGCCCGGTCGAGCGCCTGTGACAACTCGCGCGCCACGGTAGGCTGCGACCCACCGCCATCCTGTACCGGAAGTCGCGCAATCTCCTGCTCGGCCGAAGCCTGCAGCTCAGCCAGATGGAGCCCCGCCTTCTGAAGCACAGGACCCGCAATGCTCTCATCCTGCGTAAGCAGCACCCGGAAAAGGTGCGCATCGTTCACGACCGGATTGCCGCGATCGCGCGCAACAGATACGGCCTGCTGGATGGCCTCGCCGGCTTTGACGGTCAGTCTCTCTGGTCGAATCAAATGCCTCACTCCGTCATCGTGTAGATCCCAGTGCTATTGTGAGCGGTGAGCGGTGAGCGGTGAGCGGTGCACGGGTAATTCATCCACGGCTCACTGCTCACTGCTCACTTTGTCACTGCTCACTGCTCACGATAGTGCAACGCCCATACCTCACAAATCTGCAAGATTGTCTTAACAGCGCCATAAAGACAGACGCGCCGGTTGGAAAACCGGCGCGCGTGTCAGATACGGGTGAAACGGGGTGAAGACGTAACCCTATTTCACCACGGTCATTTTTCTCGATTCCCGCTGGCCGTTCACGACCAACTGGTACACATAGACTCCCGATGGCGCTTCGCGATCCGTACCCAGGATCCTGCCGTCCCAGTATGCGCTGAACTCTCCGGTGCCATTCCAATCCAACCGGATGTTGTCCAACGGCTCGCCGGTACCCTGCAGAACAGGCACCGCTACCAGCTGCGCCAGCACGTTGTAGATCCTGAGACTGACCAAAGGCCTCGATCCGTCGGCGAAGTAATCCTCATACCTCAACCGGAACGGAATCGTGGTCTCAGGATTCATGGGGTTCGGGTAGTTCTGACCCAGCTCTACCCTAGGCCCGTGCCGGGGGACCTCCTGGGCTTCGATGAACCCGGGAATCACCACCAAGAGCCCGAGCAACATTGTTGCCCAGGCAACACTTCTCATTACAGCTCCTGTCGAACAAGAAAAGGTGCCAGCCCGCTCCTTGGTTGTGTGTGCTATCTTACTGCGTCCTCACAAGTTAGGGTTTATCGAGAGGCTTTGTCAAGCACGGCCCGGGCCTTGGTGCCGAGCCTGCGTCCATCCCCTTCCCTTACCGTGAGCCCCTGCTGGTCCAGCCACTCCAGGAAGGGGATCAGATACTTCCTTGTAAGTCCAAGCCGATCACGCAGTTGCGCGGGCTGAGCGCGACCCGACCGCTCCACCTCAGCAAGTGTTACGGCCACCATGCGGTCCAATTGCCCGCTGGCGTAATACCTGTCCCGCCCCACCCGAGCCAACTCACCCGACCGCGCCAGGTACTCTACTACCGGCTGAAGCGCCGCAGGATCCATTCCAAGATACCCGGCCAGCTCAGGAACGGTGCGACCCTCGAAACCCGCCGCCTCCAACGCCTCCCTGACCCCCTTGACCGCGCCATCCTCAAGGCCCGCCGCCGCCCGGTGCGTGCTCAGTCGCACCTGTCCCCCTTGAGCCACCACGACACCCGCATCCGCCAGCTCGCGCACCACGTGATCTACCAACGAAACCGGAGACTTGAGCGATTGCCGCAGTTCCTCGAGCGACGCACCCGGTTCCAACGGGCGCTTGCGGTGGTATTCCGTCAGCAGAGATCGAATCCGCTCGCTCGCGCGATCTACCTCCACAAGCGGGTACAACGTGTCCTTCACGCAAACGCTGCCCGAAAGCATCTTCACGACTCGGTCGATTGCACCAGGGTCGACACCCATCCTTACCGGAAGCGCGTCGAGTGCCACGCCACTCGAGCCACGCTGCCCAACGAGCGCTTCGACCCGCTCGGCTTCCGGTTGATCAAACGCGATCGCGCCGACGGGGCGTCGTGGCCGAGCCGCCGGCCACGGATCCAGGATTCGGCCGCCGCCTGTGGTTGTTACAGGAGAATATGATCTGATTACGAAGCGGTCACCGTAACGCGCAACCAGCGGCGACTCGAGCCTCAGCCGAACTACACCGGAAGCACCCGGCTTGATCGGACCCTCTGCAGGGGTCACCCGCGCGAGCACCTCAGCCGTGCCATGGTGCACCCTGACGCGCGAGCGTTGGTTCAACGCGCGCGCGGAAGGCAGCAGTGTTATCAACGCATCCATGGCGTCGGTCTCGCGCCACCCCTCCGGCTTCACCACTACGGCCCCGCGACCTGTATCCGTCCTGGCAAGCCCGGCAATCGCGAGCGCTGTCCGGCGCCCGGGTTCGGCCGCCTCCCGCGGCTCACCATGGACCTCGATACCGCGCACCCGTGCCCGGTGACCGCCCGGCAGAATCGTGACCTCGTCACCGACACTCACCGTCCCGCTCCATGTGGTACCGGTTACGACAGTGCCCGCGCCCGCCACACTGAATGCTCGGTCCACCGGCATGCGGAACAGATCGTTGGCGGAGCGCAGCGCCGCGGCTCCCGCGGCTCGGGCGAGCGCCGCCTGGAGATCGCTGAGTCCCGCACCGCTGATGGCGGACACCGGTACCGCCGCCTCCCAGTGAATCCCCGTACCCTGCGCCCGCTCGAGCGCATCGTTCAGAACGAGATCCACCCAGTCGGCTTCCGCGAGGTCTGCCTTGGTCACGGCCAGTACACCATGCGTCACGGACAGGAAATCCAGGATGGCCAGATGCTCGATCGTCTGCGGCATTACCCCTTCGTCCGCGGCCACCACGAGCAACGCCACGTCAACACCGGTGGCACCAGCCACCATGTTGCGAACGAAATCCTCGTGCCCGGGAACGTCCACCACGCTCGCGGTGAGACCCTTGCCCAGATCGAGTGGTGCAAACCCCAGATCGATGGTGATCCCGCGCCGCTTCTCCTCCTCCCAACGGTCGGTGTCGATGCCCGTAAGCGCCTTGACCAACGCGGTCTTGCCGTGATCGACGTGGCCCGCCGTTCCTATCACAACGTGCCGGCTCATTGAGCCTCCCAGAGGTCCAGCGCCTTGAGAGCCCGACCGTCGTTCACGTGGCGGCCCGTGAAGCGAATGAACAGCCGACGGTGCGCCCGGAGATGCCGGTCTGGCAGATCCCTGCCGGGACCCGGATCGCCCGCCACGAAGGCGCGCAGCGCGGCACAATCCGGAGCGCTGAGCTTTGACACCGACAGCCCCCGCACACACCTGGCACACACGAAGCCGCCTTCGTTCAGGGCAAAACCGGACGGCTCGGGAACAGGCACTCCGCATACCGCACATGAGTCGAGCGACGGCGCGAAGCCAAGTATGGCCACCATGCTCCACAGTGCGACCAGAGAAACCGCCGGCGCGTCGGATGCCGGCGCCTCCGACAAGAGGTCGAGCATGGCAACCAGCAGATCGAATATCTCGGGGTGCGGATCGGCGGGAGCAAACCGCATCACGATCTCCGCCACGGCACTTGCGGCGGCGTAACGCTTAAGGTCGGAAGCAAGACCAGGACGCTGGCGCATGACGTCAAACTGCGACAGCGTCTGCAGTTCGCGCTGAGGCTTGATATACAGAAACGCGGTGCCCTCGCTCAGCGTCTCAAGGCTCGCTCCAAACTTGCTCCTCGGGCGCCGAGCCCCCTTGGCCATCGCGCTCTGCACCCCGAAATCCCGCGTGGCGAGCTTCACGATCCTGGACGTCTCGCCATACGGAAAGGCGTGCAGGATGACGGCGGGTGTGGTGTGGAGCATGGGGGAAATGTAAACGGCTCACGGTCTTATTCGCCCTCCTATCATCACCGTCCTCCCACGCGCCGGGAAGCCGCGGACCTCTTCGTAGCGCCGGTCAAGTGCGTTCTCAACGCGCGCCGTGAGCGCAAACGGACCGGTTATGGAGGCATCGACCGCTACGTCAAGCACCGTGTATGACGGCAGCGTGACACGCTCGGGAGCGAACACCGTCACGAAATCCACCACGCTCCAGTCAAGATCATCCCGGGATCCGGTGTGCCGCACCGCAAGGCTCATGGTGCCCCTGCCGAACGCCCGCCAGCTTCCGCGCACTACGGCGGCGTCGCCGGGACGGCGCAGCAGACGTTCTCCGGGAGTGAACGCGGCATCGCCGGCCGACTCGGTCACCCGGGTAATGAGGCGGGTGTACTGAGCTGACAGAGTGAGCGCCGACACCGGGCGTGCGATGAACTCGACCTCAACACCGTCCGCGCGGGCGGCAGACACATTGATGTAGTTGGGATCGCCCGGCTCCGCGGGAATGCCAACGAACTCGATCAGATTCCGGAACCGCTGGTTGAACCAGGTGAGCTGCAACACAGCTCGGCCGGTTGCCATCTCCTGCTCGAGTCCGGCCTCCCAACTGGCGGTTCGCTCCGGTCTCAGGTCGGGATCTCCCACCACGAATGCGCTGCCGTGCTGCTCGAAGAACGTGGGCGCCTTGAAACCGGTCCCGGCCGATACATGTACCCGCGTTCCGGTGGGAATGCGGTATCCCGCCCCGCTCCGCACGGTCACAAACGTGCCGAACCGCTCGTTGTCGTCGAGGCGCGCTCCGGCATTCAACGCCAGTCCGGGCGCCGCCTCACCTACCGTAATCTGCGCGTAACCGGCTCGATTGGTTCGCCGGGCGTCTGACGAGGAACTGAACGTGCCGAACTCACTCAGCGTTTCGTCCGCCAGTCGCTGCCGCTCCACTTCCGCCGCCACTCCGGCCGTGATGAGCGTCTGCCTAGCGAGTGTGAGGTCCAGCCGCGCATCCGCGCTGCGACGGGTAAGATCCCGCTGACTGCGGTATCCGAAGAAACCGACATTGTCATCTTCGTCATCCGGCTGGTCGTCTATCCCGCCGCCCACGTCGTGCAGCCCCAGCACGAGCCTCCCTTCCACCCCGCGCGCCAGGCGGCGGCCCAACTCCAGACCGAGCGTTACTGTCTCCGTCAGCTGATGCTGGTTCCGGTCTACCAGGTTTCCGCTGCCATCGGTGGGAAAATGGAACACAGCATCCACGTAGCGCGCCGAAATGTCGGCCCATGTGTGCTCGTCCGGCCGGGCAACGATGCGGGCGCTCCCGGCCGTGTTCCGGTACTCATTGTTGAATGCGTACGCGCCGTCCGTCGTAAAGCGCCGGAGCCCGGCGCTCAAGGAAACGGCCGGACCACCGGCGGCAGCATCCGCTTTCCACTCCATTGTGTTGTGGGTTCCGGCTCGGAATGCTACCGATGCCTCCGGATCCCCTGCGCCGGTCCGGGTGAACACCTGCACCACGCCGCTCACCGCATCCGAGCCATACAGCACACTTGCGGGCCCGCGCATGATCTCGATTCGCTCAACGTTGTCCAGCGGCAGGTCCGCAAAGCTGTACGCCCCGCCGGGTTCGTTCACCGGAACTCCGTCCACCAGCACCCGTGTGAAGTCGGCCTCCCCCCCCCGCAGGAACAGCACGGCGTTGCCTCCCCATGAACCCGTTTGAACGACCGCTCCAGTGGCAACGCGGAGTGCATCAACGAGCGACGTAACGCCGGCCGCTCTGAGGTCCTCTCCCGTAAAGACTGTAACCTGCGCCGTTACCGCTTCGCGCGGCATCGGGCTTCTGGTGGCGGTGACCACGATCGGTTCCAGCAGCCTGGTCGTATCACCAGTCTGGGCCGATAAGTCGGGTGCAGCAACGAACACCACCACTGCGATCGCACCGATGCAGCGAACCAGAGCGCGCGGCGGGAGACCCCCGGCGTCGCCTGGCTGAATCGATCCTGTCATCTCAAGACCCTTTCTCATCCCGTTTCAGAGGCACGAACTGCGGTATCGTCCCCCATGTGATCGTGGCTACCGGCCACCCGAATACCTTCTCCAGTACATCGCTCCGGAGCACATCGCCCGGAGTTCCCTGAGCCGTAACGACGCCGCCGGCCAGCATCACCAACCGGTCAACGAAACGCGCCGCGAGATTCACGTGATGGGTTACCACCAGGCAGGTGAGCCCGCTCCTCCGCACCAGACCTTCCACCAGGTCGAACGTTTCCATCTCGTGCCTGATATCGAGGTTGGCCGTGGGCTCATCCAGCACCAGCACGTCCGGCCGCTGGGCGAGCGCCCGCGCAATCCGCACGCGTTGCCATTCGCCCCCGGAAAGGGTGGCCGTCCATCGATCCGCAAGATGCGCCACATCCGCCTGTTCCATGGACTCATCCACGGCGCCACGGTCATCGACCCCAAGCGGCTCAAGCGACCGCAGGTGGGGATAACGCCCGAGTGTCACCGCCTGCCTCACCTTGAGCGGAAACGCCGGCTCCTCGCGTTGCGACACGACGCCGATGCGACGCGCGAGATCACGGCGTTTCCACTCCACCGCCGGACGTCCGAACACGGCCACCGATCCTTCCGCCGGAGACAACACACCCAGCAGAAGGCGGATCAGCGTGGTCTTTCCGCTTCCGTTGGGACCCACAACGCCCACAAACTCGCCGGCACCCACTTCCAGTGTGAGATTCCTCAAGGCCCACGATTCAGCCCGGGGGTACCGATATCCGGCGCGGTCGGCCAGTATGGTCATGATGTCCATCGCCTGAGGAGAAACGCGAACACCGGCACACCCACTATGGCCGTGACCACACCCACCGGGAGCGTGAGCGGGGCGAACGCCGTTCGGGCAACGGCGTCGGCTCCGGTGAGCAGCACGCCTCCCAGCAGGAATGCGGCGGGCAGAAGCTCCCGGTGCATGTGTCCCCAGACGATTCGTATGGCGTGGGGGATGACCAGGCCCACAAACCCTATGATGCCCGACACGGCCACCGCCGCCGCGGTAAGTAACGATGCTGCGATGTAAAGCCTGCGCTTGAGCGGTTCGACGTCCGCACCCAGGAAACCGGCCGGTTCCTCTCCCAGTGACAGAAGGTCGAGCGGACGACTGGAGTTATACAGGACGGCAATTGGAATCACCGCATATGCGCCGAATATTCCGGCGGCCTGCCATGAGGCACCGTCGAATCCGCCCAGCAGCCAGTGAAGTGCGCTCTTCAGTTCCGCCGCGGGCGACAACGCCATGATAGCGCCCACGATGGCTGCGGCAAACGCACCCACCACCACACCTGCGAGGATCAGTACGCGTGTATCCAGCATGGCACCCGCCACTACGGCGAGCCGGTAAACGAGTGCGATGGCCATGAGCGCGCCTGCGGCTGCAGAGAGCGGCACCGCCCACACGCCGCCGATTCCAAACGCAATAGCCGCCACCGCACCCAGGCCCGCGCCACCGGAGATCCCCAGGAGATACGGATCGGCGAGCGGGTTTCTGACCAGCGCCTGGAGCACCGCCCCGGTGACCGCCAGACTGCCGCCAACCAGAAACGCAAGCAACGCGCGGGGAAGCCTGAGTTCTCTTACAATCGCGGTTGATGCGGCTTCACCTCGGCCCAGAATGCCGTCCAGCACTTCAGCGGGGCTTAAACCCGCCGGCCCCACGGTCACTCCAACCGCAAGCGCCGCCACCGCAAGCACCGCGAGCATCACCCAACGCGTCACGGCGCCGCTTCCCTGAGCTTCGCGGCGAGGGTACGCGCCGCTTCCAGAGCTCTGAACGACGGACGACTGTACTCCGTACCTTCGACCAGCACGAATCGCCGAGATCTCACGGCGTTTACCGTGCGCCACTCAGGCAACCTGGCCCACGAAGGATCGGGATCGCCTCCGGTGAGCAGGATGAGATCCGGCGAACGTGCAACAATGGTTTCGATACTGACCTGGCCTGAAGGCTGCCGCAGATTCCCGAACGCATTGATCCCGCCGGCCAGCGATACCAGTTCGGACAGGAAGCTCCCGCCGCCAATGACTATGGGCGGTTGTCGCCAAGCCAGTATCAATACTGATGGTGGTGCAATTGTCGTGGTCACCGCTCGGGCCGAATCGAGTTCCGCCTCGAAGATGCGGGCCAGGCTGTCGGCCCGCCGCTCAGCGCCGGTAAGTTGTCCCAGCAGCCGAGCCCCGCGCGCCACGTCGTCCAGTCCGTCGGTCCTCAGGAAGAACGTCCGGATACCCAACCGCTCGAGCCGACGGGCCGGTTCGAGGTTCGAGGCGGAAGTGTAAAGGATGACGAGATCGGGACTGAGCGCGGCGATTGCCTCGACGTTGGGATTCAGTCCGTCACCAACATTCGCGACATCAAGCGCTTCGAGAGGATCGGTACACCACGCCGTCCGGCCCACCAAACGGTCGCCGGCGCCTATGTCGAACAGCAGCTCCGTGATGGCGGGAGCAAGCGACACGACGCGTCGAGCCGGTTCCGGTACGGCAACGGACCGGTCGAAGTCATCGTGCAGTTCCGGCGCAGTCGAAGTACGAGGCGATCCGCAACCGGCGACCAGTAACACAACGGTCACCTGAAAAAACGATCGCGCTCCACTCCAACCTGCCCGGTGTGTGAGCGCGTCTGAAAACGTTCGCGACTCCACCGGCCCTCCCGCGAGGGGTTGAGGTGGCACGAACGGGAACGTCTCCTGGCTTCGGGCGCCCGACTCGCCTTCCCGGTTGACCCAGTGGCTGGATGAGTCGAGCTTTGTTATTGCCCGTTACAGTGGCGGGGCCGCGCCGGAATCTCACCGGCTTCCGTGCCCCCGATCCGTGATATGTTGACGACGGTAGAAGCTATGGCCTCTTCGGGCGCACCGCAAGCGCGGCTTCCAGCCGCGCCTTGAGCGCTGCACGACGCTTGCGATAGGCGTCCCCCCCGGCGCCGGCGGCGGGCGGCTGTGCCTCCGCCTGACGGTCCAGATCGGCAATCTCCGCCGCAATACGTTCCGGATCCTCCGCCGGTGCCGCCTTCCGCCGCATCCACAGGAGCACCGCCAACAGGAGAACTGCCGTGGCAATACCAACCACGAACCCGAGCATCTCGGCGGCAGAGCGCGCACTTCTCCCGAACCGGAACGTCACCTCTGCGCCCGACGGAACGCCACGCGCCTCATAGCGAGCGAAGACCACGTCTTCCATTACTTCCTTCTCGCGCAGCTCCAGCGGACCCGCCACGAGTGTTGCCGCCGTATCCTCGAGCAGCACATTGAACAGATCCGTCGCGGGGTTCACCGGCAGCGAAAACTCCCGCATGGCTCTCGGCAGCACATAGGTCACCACCAGCTGCTTCTCGCCCGGGGGCATGGGAGCCACCACAATCAGCGTGTCTCCCCGGCGGAATACAGCCTGCGCGCTGACGTCGCTCTCCCCCACCTCGAACGCAACTACGCCAGGCGGCAGCAGACCCCACCACACCGGATGAAGGGTATCTGCGGCGATGCGGGTTCTGGTACCGCGGTTCTCCAGCACCAGCAGCTCTATGGCCCGACGCCCGCCATCCGGTTCCGGTTCGCGAACGGCCACGTGTCGCTGGGCAAGGAAGATCGCCGGCCCGACTGCCGAGGTGTCGAACACCACCAGAGCCTCCGCCGTGTCTGCGCGACCTCCCGGATGGATCGGTCGTGAGAAGTAGGAGATCTCGTGATGACCGACACTTACCAGATAGATCGCGGTAGTGTCGGTAACCGGGATGCCCACTCGGTAACGACCGCCGGGATCGGTACGCACGGAATCAACCGGCGCGCCGCCACGGGGAGACACCTCGTGGAGCACAACCCAGGCGCCGCCAAGCGGCACGGAATCGGGCGCGCCACCAAGCAGCACGCGACCGGACACGGTGAACCCCTGCCCCGCGGCGGCCTGGGTGGACGCCGCCAGTGCAATAACCAGGGCAGCCGCGCTACGGCGTAAACTTGCCGAAGTCTTCCGGATCCAGGTTTTCGAGATAGGTCTTGAGGGATTCGGGATCGAGACCACCCGGTGCGTCTCCCTGATCCACTGTATCGATGGTGGTAAGTTCGAGGAGATCATCCTGGGTGAATATGGGCGCCTTGAGCCTGAGCGCGATTGCGATGCTGTCGGAGGGGCGTGCATCTATCTGGATGACGTGATCTTCGCGATGGATGTGCAGTTCCGCGAAGTAGGTGTTCTCCTTGACCTGTGTAATGATCACCCGCCGGAGATCAGCGCCGAGCCCCACGATCACCTGCTTGAGCAGATCGTGAGTGAGCGGGCGGGTGAACTTGACGCCCGCCAGCTCCATGGCGATGGCGCTGGCTTCGGCCGGCCCGATCCATATGGGCAGGACGCGTTCGCCTTCACGCTCCTGGAGAATCACCACCGGTGTATTGGTGGTGCGATCCAGGCCAAGCTGGGCAACCCGAACCTCGATCATGCGCGCTCCTCGCGCCCAGCGGCTGACCGCCTAGTAGCGGTAGTGATCGGACTTGTAAGGCCCGGAGGCCGGCATGCCGATGTATTCCGCCTGCTCGTCCGTGAGCCGAGTGAGCTTCACGCCCAGATGGTCGAGATGCAGGCGGGCCACCTCCTCGTCCAGGGTCTTGGGCAGCATGTACACCTTGCGCTCGTACTTCGCGTGGTTGGCATGCAGTTCGAGCTGGGCCAGGACCTGGTTCGTGAACGACGCCGACATCACGAAGCTCGGATGCCCGGTGGCGCAACCCAGGTTCAGCAGCCTGCCCTCCGCCAGGATCAATACGCTGTGGCCGTCTGGAAAGATCCACTCGTCGTACTGCGGCTTGATGGTTACGCGCTGCACTCCGGAAAGCCGCTTGAGTCCAGCCATGTCGATCTCGTTGTCGAAATGGCCGATGTTGCCCACGATGGCCTTGTCCTTCATCCGGGCCATGTGGTCCGCCGTGACGACGTTCAGGTTGCCCGTGGCGGTGATGAAGATGTCTGCCGTGGACACTACCTCTTCCAGCGTGGCCACCTGATAACCTTCCATGGCGGCCTGAAGCGCGCAGATGGGGTCGATTTCAGTGACTACAACCCGGCAGCCCTGGCCGCGCAGCGCCTGCGCGCATCCCTTCCCCACCTCACCGTAACCGCACACCACGGCCACCTTGCCGCCGAGCATCACGTCGGTGGCGCGGTTGAGACCGTCTATCAGGGAATGCCGGCATCCATAGATGTTGTCGAACTTGCTCTTGGTCACCGAGTCATTGACGTTGATGGCGGGAAAGAGCAGCGTGCCGGTCTCCGCCATCTTGTAGAGACGGTGAACACCAGTTGTGGTCTCCTCACTGACACCCCGGATCTCCTTCGCCACCTTCGTCCAGCGTCCGGGGTTCTTCGCAAGGTTCGTCCGCAACTGGTCCAGAATTACACCCCATTCCTCCGGTTCCGATTCCGGATTGAACGCGGGCACTTTCCCCGTGGCTTCGAATTCCACGCCCTTGTGGATCAGCAGCGTGGCGTCGCCACCGTCATCCACGATCAATGTGGGCCCCCGACCGTCCGGCCAGATGAGCGCCCGCTCTGCGAGCCGCCAGTACTCCTCCAGCGTCTCACCCTTCCAGGCAAAGACGGGGATCCCCCTGGGACTCTCAGGCGTGCCGTCCGGTCCCACCACCACCGCGGCGGCGGCGTGATCCTGCGTCGAGAATATGTTGCAGCTGGCCCAGCGCACATCTGCACCGAGCTCGGCCAGAGTCTCTATCAGCACCGCCGTCTGGACGGTCATGTGCAGGCTGCCGGTGATCCGCGCACCCGCGAGCGGCTTCGCCGCCGCATGCTTGCGACGTACCGCCATCAGACCGGGCATCTCATGCTCAGCCAGCCGGATCTCGGCCCGGCCGGCCTCCGCCAGGCTCAGGTCCCGTACCTCATATTCGAGTCCGCGCGCCACTTCGGGCGCCCGTGTCTTGACCGCTGTCATCAGTGTCTCTTTCTATACCGGTTTCAGTTCGTGTAAGTCCGCAGCTTCCCGACCAGCATGCCGGACGACGTCCTTGAGCGCTTCCACGCGAGACGTTTCCTCCCACGAGAAGCGCCGTACTTCCCTGTTATTGATCATAACAACATCCGGAGTCCGGCCGAAGTGCCCGTAGGCGGCCGTTGCCCGGTACATCGGCGCTCTGAGCGCTAACGCCTCCATGATCCCCGCCGGAGTGAGGTTGAACACCTCGCGCACCGCTCCCTCGATCACGTCATCCGGAGCACGACCTGTGCCGAAGGTGTCAACCATCACCGATACCGGCTCGGCCACGCCGATGGCATAAGCAACCTGCACCTCGCAGCGTTGTGCCAGACCGGCGGCCACGATGTTCTTGGCTACCCAGCGCGCGGCGTACGTCGCGGAACGGTCTACCTTGGAAGGATCCTTGCCGCTGAAGGCTCCGCCGCCGTGCCGCGCCATACCACCATACGTGTCAACGATGATCTTCCGCCCGGTGAGACCGGCGTCACCCTGAGGCCCGCCCACCACAAACCGCCCCGTGGGATTGATGTAGATCGCAGGGTTGCTGTGTTCCAGACGCGATTCCTGCAGCACCGGCCTGATTACGTGCTCGCGTACCGCTTCCTGAATGTCAGGCTGGGACACCTCACCTGCGTGCTGCGTGGAGACAACCACCGCCCGCACCGCCACGGGACGCCCATCCTGGTACTCAACGCTGACCTGGCTCTTGCCGTCCGGCCGGAGCCATGGGAGCACACCTGACTTGCGCATATCCGCCAGTCTGCGCGTGAGATGATGCGCCAGAATGATTGGCGTGGGCATCAACTCCGGAGTCTCGTCCGTCGCGTACCCGAACATCATGCCCTGGTCGCCCGCACCGCCGGTATCGACCCCCTGGGCGATGTCCGGCGACTGCCGGTCTATGGAAGTGAGAACCGCACAGGTCTTGGCGTCGAACCCGAATGCAGCATCCGTATATCCGATGTCCGTGACGACTTCCCGTACGACATCGGGCACGTGGACGTAGGTGCGCGTGCTGATCTCACCGGCGAGCACGACCATGCCCGTTGTTACCAGGGTTTCGCAGGCGACCCGCGCAGCAGGATCGTCAGCCAGAATGGCATCGAGTACTGCGTCGGATATCTGATCGGCGATCTTGTCGGGATGACCTTCCGTCACCGACTCGGAAGAGAAGATGTGGCGATGTGTAGGCATCAATGGAAGCTAGTGTCACCCTTGACGCCCGGCAACCGCCCTGATCTGAGCAGCCGGAGGTCCACATACTGCGCCAAACCCTTCTCGAGAACGCGGATTGCGCGGTCGGCGCCGGGTTGTGCCAGCGCCTCTTCCGCAGCGCGTGCCGCCCCGGCTCGGTCGAACTGGCGGATCAGCCACCGCGTAAGCGGAAGGGCGGACGCCGATACACTCAGCTCCCTGAACCCGAGGCCCACCAGCAGGAATGCCCCAAGCGGTTCCGATGCCATTTCACCACATACGCTTACCGGCTTGGTGGCTGCTTCACCCGCATCGCGTACGGCCTTGATCATCCTCAGAACGGCCGGATGGAACGGAGTAAAGCGATCGGCCAGACGGGCGTTGCCGCGGTCAACTGCCAGGGTGTATTGCGTGAGATCGTTCGTTCCAATGCTCAGGAAATCGCTCACGTCCGCCAGATGGTCCACGATGCCGGCCGCTGCGGGAGTCTCCACCATTACTCCGATAGGCAGACTGTCGGCGGTCGGCACTCCCGTACTTCTCAGCGCGGACATCTCCTGAAGCATCAGGTCACGTGTGCGCTCCACTTCCCCACGCTCGATTACGAGCGGAAGCATCAGCCGGATATCTCCCTGCAGACGCGCACGCAGCATCGCTCTGAGCTGGGTCCGGAACACGGCGGGCTGATCCAGACATACCCTGATCGCCCGCCATCCCAGGAAAGGATTGGGCTCCGGACCGATCCGGAATGCGGCCGGGAACTTGTCGCCTCCCACGTCGTAGCTGCGTACCACTATGGGATGATCGGGGAAACATCGTGCAACCCGGCTGAAATAAGCGGTCTGCTCCGCTTCATCGGGGAGATCGGCCCGACCAACTATCAGGAACTCGGTGCGCAACAATCCAATGCCTTCGGCTCCGTGGCGGGAGACCTCCTCCAATTCCTCCGGCAGATCGAGGTTGCCCCTGAGAGTCACCCCAAAACCGTCTTTCGTTGCCGGCCGGCCAACCATGCGCTCCAGGTCCCGTACCACATCGAGCCGGCGGGACTCCTCGGCCAGCGCAGCGGCAATCTCTTCCGGAGCCGGAGCCAGGGTCACCGTACCGTGTGTCCCGTCAAGAATCACCTCAGTACCGGTTACCACGCCCCTCAGGCCTCCAACCAACCCCATCACGCACGGGATCCTGAGACTCCGGGCGAGGATTGCCGCGTGCGACGTGCGGGTTCCCTCTTCGCTCGCAAAACCCACCACCACGTCGCGTCCGAACTCCAGAGTAAGACCCGGAGCGAGTTCCCTGGTGAATACGACCACCGGACGATCGACGGACCCGCTCAGGATCTCCAGGTCACCCTCTCCAAGCAGCTCGTGCAGGACTCTCAGTTGAATACCGGAAAGGTCGGCCACCCGTTCACGCAGGCGGCTGTTGGCCGAATTTGCCCAGAGAGCGCGGACCTCGAGGGCTTTGAACTCGAACGCGCGTTCGGCCGCCAGCTGGTTGTCCCGGATCAGTCGCTCGACGCTCTCCAGGAAATCACTGTCCTCGAGCATGAGGATCTGTGCATCGAGAATCCCGGCCTCCTCAGGCCCCGCCCTCTCTTGCGCTCGTTCTCTCAGTTTTTCGAGACTGCCACGCACCGTTTCCACGGCCGCGTAGAGTCGTCGCACCTCGTCATCCACAGATTCCGGAGCGACCACGCGATCGGGCACATCGGGAAGCTCGCGATGAATTACCAGGGCCGGTCCGATAACCGTCCCCGGCGAAACACCGATGCCGTGGAGTACCCGTGACATGCTCACTGTTCGTTGAACCCGTTGGATACCAGATCAACGAGGGCCGCTACCGCCCCCTCGGCGTCCTCGCCGTCCGCCCGGATGACCAGCTCGGTTCCGCATTCCGCGGCCAGAGTCATGACTCCCATGATGCTCTTTCCATTCACCGACTGGTCATCTCTGGTCAGGGTGATCTCGGCACGAAACCGACTTGCGACCTTCACGAACTCGGCCGCCGGACGCGCATGCAGTCCGAGCGGATTCACGATCCTGGCCTTGTGCTCCACCACCATCACAGGATCCATCCCGCGATTCCCGTAACTGCTGCGGCCACGATACCAAGCCGTGCCGCGCCGAGCTGAGGCAGCAGCCAGCGCAATGAGATGAACCCGGCCAGGAACGCCACGGCCACTCCGACCCGCGTGGCATGGCTGAGCGGCTCCACAAGCCAGGCACCCACCACCGGCAGCGCGAATCCCAGAAGCGCGGCTGCCGCCGGACCGACAATCCGAAGCCCCGCTTTCAGCCAGGGCGCCCCCAACGACTGTGCTACCCCTACCCCCAGCCTGAGGCCTGCGAACAACCCGTACACTCGCATCGGGATGTGGACGATGTTGTACAGCAGAAGCAGCGCCACAGCACCTGCGCCCACGGGGGCGGTTGCCGCAAGTGCGAGGCCCGCACCCACGGCGGCAGGCAGGGCGCCGGCCCATACGAGTCGGTCGCCGATGGACCCGAGCGGCGCCGGAAGCGTGGTACGCAACCGCTCGATCACCTCTGTTGCCTGCCCATCCAGTTCGGAGCGGACGATGGCACCTGCTGCAAAACCCGCGAAATCGGGATGAGCGTTGAAGTAGCCGGCGGCGCGGCCCATTGCCTCGCGGTACAGGGCTGAGTCCCGGCCTCCAGCCAGATGCCGCAACATCGGCTCTACGACATGGCCCATGCCCATCCCCAGCATGCGTTCGTAATTCCACGAACCCTGTACGAAGAACAGGCGCCATGCCGCTCGAGCCATGCCGCGAATCATCGCAGTATCACCCAGAGTGTGCCGCCTGTAAGTCCGCCCGCCAGCCACGCAAGTCCGCGTGGCGGAACGCTCGCCCTGACTGCGGCGGAAGCGGCGGATGCCAAGGCAATTCCGACAATCACGGCGGTTATCCCCACGGCTCCCCGCAAGGTCACCGGCGGCCACCACCGTATCAGCGTGGCGAGTACAAGCCCGCCCCCGGTTACGAGGAGAGATCGCAGGGCATCCCGCGCCACTCCCGTCCGGTGCACCCTGCTCACGATACCCGGCGTTCCCGCATCCAGAGCCGTCGCGTAACGCCGGGCGGATTCCGTGTTCAATCGCCGGAGTACCGTCATGCTTTGCTCGCCGGCGTGGGCCACTACCAGGCCGACCGCAACTCCGAGACCCAGACCCAGGACATCCGGCGCACCGGCCGTCACCCACGCCGCTGCGACCGCGCCCGGGCCATAGTCCGGGTACCGCGCCGCACCGACGGGAAGCACTTCGAGAGCGAAAAGTTCCAGAATGGCGCCGACTGCGGCGCCGCTTACCGGATCGCCGAGCAACGTTCCCGCAACGGTACCCGCCACCAGAGGTCGCGCCACCATGAACTGTGGACCAGTGACCAGATCCACGCCCACGACGGTCCCCCACAGGAGCAGCGTGACGGCCTGTAGCGGCTCCACTAGAGCAACGCCTCGAGCGGAACGGGCCGTGCTCCCGGTACGTCCCTGGCCGTCACGTCGATGTTGCGTCGCGCGAGAGAACGCAGATCTTCAGCCTCCTGCTCACTCAGGAACACGTAGGGCAACCGCTCCGTTCGTCCCTCACGTGCGTGGACGCCCCCCAGATTTACCCGGTCTATTTCAGGCGCAATCTCGCAGAGGCGTACGAGCGTATCGATGTTGCCCACCAGCACGATCGTACGTTCGGGCGACTTGTCCCATTCCCCCATGAGACCGGCTGCTTCCGACACCGAATGGAACAGCACCTCCATTCCGGCCGGGACGCCCACGCGGTACAGGTCCATCTCCCAGTCGCTCTGGCTGATGGCGTCGTCCACAAGGACGATTCGCTGTACCTTCATTGCCCTGCCCCAACCCACCACCACCTGCCCATGGATGAGGCGATCGTCCACGCGCACCAGCGACAACGTCACGGTTCCCACAGGCGCACCGACCGCGCGCCCGTCTCCACCGCGCGCGTCGCCGCTTCTCCTGCGCTCGTTTCCCGGTGATATACGAAGTCGAGCAGCATCGCGAGATTGACGCCCGCCACGAGCGCCACGTCCGGTCGGTTCCGGAGAAACGACACCGCAGCCTGCAGGCAGCTGCCGCTCGGGAGATCCACGAATACGACCGCCGCGCCGGTCCCCGTTGCCTCCGACAGACGCCGCTCCAGCGTCCCGCGGTCGCATCCCTCGTTACTCACGGCCACCAGAGCATCCCGCTCGCCGGTTATCCGGACCACGGCCTCCGTCAGGGCTTCCGCCACGGCGCCGTGAGAAATCACGACACCTCGCAGCGGTTCACTCATAGTCCTCCGACAGATACTCTTTCAACTCGCGGTGCTCAGCCATGCGTGTGAGCAGCCGTTCATTGAATGCCTTGGCCGGATCCACTCCGCTGTAGCGCAGCAGGTGATTCATGGCCACTACCTCGGAGATGACCGTAACGTTCTTGCCCGGGTTGAGCGGCACAGTGACGAGCGGCAGTTCGACTTCAAGGATCTTCGTGGTTCGACCGTCCAGGCCCGTTCTGTCCACGTCCTTTGCCTTGTCCCATTCGACCAGCTCCACTACGACCTCGATGCGTTTCTGCTGTCGCACGGCCCGAACCCCGAACAGCGCCGATACGTCCACCAGACCGACCCCGCGGATCTCCATGTAACGGTGGGCGAGCTCGTGCGCCTTCCCTATGAGCACATCCGTGCCCCGCCGGCTCACGTTCACTACGTCATCGGCCACCAGACGGTGGCCGCGCTCCACCAGGTCGAGAACGCACTCGCTCTTGCCTATCCCCGAACGACCGGTGAACAGCAGGCCCACGCCGTACACGTCGGCCAACGATCCATGCACGGTTGCGGTAGGTGCGAAGATCTCCTGGAGGAAGGGAATGATGCGGCGATAGAACTCCGCCGTTGAAAGAGCGGACCTGATGACCGGAATCCCGCGCTCCCGGCCCGTCACCAGCAGATCGTCCGGAACGTCAAGCGACTTCGTGACGAAGACGCACGGCAGATCATAGCTCAGGAACGTTTCGAGCGAACGTTGGCGCGAAGCTTCATCGAGCGACCGGAGGTACGCTATCTCGGTCTCTCCGAGCGCATGCAGCCGCCGGCTGGCAAACCGTTCGGTGAAGCCGGCCAGCACCAGCCCCGGACTCGACACCTCCGGTACTGCAATCTGGCGGTCGAGTCCCACATCGCCGGTGAGCACCTCCAGCCTGAGTGAGGCGCTCTTCTGAGCTATCAGATCACCAACTGTAAGCGACGGCGACATCGCTACGGCTGAGCCACCCGGCCGACGCCACGTCCCTTGGCGCGCTCCTGAACCTTTGCCGACGTTTTCTCGAGCTGGCTCCTCAGCTTATCGGCCGCGCGGTCCAGGGCCGTGCGGAAATCATCTGCCTCGCCCGAAGCGATCAGCACCTGAGCCCCCACCAGATACATGCGCAGTTCCGCCTTCCGCATCCGATGCTCGTCATCGAATACAACCTCCGCTCGCTGCGGTCGATGCGCCAGCTTCGCAAGCTTGTCAACAACCTCCGAGGCCCGCTCCCGAAGTGCGTCCGGGATCTCGCTGTGGCGGACCGTAACTGTGGTCTTCACTTCGTCACTCCTTTCCGGTGCGCCGATTGGCGCTCAGGGTGGAGGCAAGATGTTCTGCAGTCTCTCGTGCGGCGGTATCCCATGAAAACGTCTCCGCGAAAGCACGGGCGTTGCTTCCAAGACCCGCAACCAGCGCCGGATCGGCGGCCAATCTCACCATCGCCGCACCCCACGCTTCCACATCGCCATGTGGCAGCAGGTAGCCGGTAACCCCGTCACGCACCGACTCGCGTAATCCCGGTCGGTCAGCGGCAAGCGCCGGTGTCCCGCAGGCGGCGGCCTCCACGTTAACCAGACCCCATCCCTCCTTGGCGGAGGGAAAGACCACCGCCCACGCCTCTCTCAGCAAACGCAGCTTCTCCGGCTCCTCCACGAACCCCAGGAACCTTACCAAGGCCCCCAAGTCCAGCCTGGACACAAGACGTTCGAGCCGGTCACGGTCGTCTCCCTGCCCCGCGATATTCAGCAGTACCGGATATCCGGACTCGCGCGCCCGGTGCACCGCCCGAATGGCCGTTTCCACTCCTTTATAACGCTTGAGCCGCCCGACGTACAGGAACACCGGCTCCCGCGCCCGCGTCTCCGGCTCGGGGGTCAACCCCTCCGTATCCACACCAGGGTGAATGACGCGGATCCGCTCCGGCGACACACCGCGTTCTGCCAGATCATCTCTCGTGCTCTCGCTTATGGCGTGGAACTCCGCCCGCGCGTATCCCCTGGGAATCCATCGCTCGGCCAACCAGACCACTGAAGCAACCGGCCACGATGCTTCGCGGAACGCCGTGGTCCCGAAGAGATGCGGGACGATCACGTACAGCGGAAGCCGCGTGATGCCCGGCAGATAGAGGGGCAGCTTGTTCACGTCTTCCACCAACACGTCGTACTCGGCCGACTCGAGTGCCCGGCGCACCGCCCCCCGCCCCTTGAGCGCGAACGTATGCCTGCCGCCAACGCGCCTGATCCGGATACCCCGGATTGTGGCCTCAGGCTCCGCACCGGTCCAACCGGACGTGATCAGCGTAACTTCGTTACCCCATGCCGAGAGGCGCCCGAAGATCTCGAAGAAATGCAACTCCGCCCCACCCGCCTGCGGGTTGTCGAGATCCAGCCAATTGACAGCCAGTATCCTCACAACCGTCCGAGCCGCCGGGCCATCTGATCCAGCACCCCGTTCACGAAAGCAGGCGCTTTCGGCCCGGCAAAGCTGTGCGCCAGCTTGACTGCTTCATCGATCACGACCGCCGCCGGGGCTTCCCCACCTTCCAGCTCCGCAAGACCAAGCCGCAGGATGTTCCGCTCGATGACCCCGATACGCTGCAGGCGCCAGTGGGCGGCGGCATCGGCTATTGCCTGATCGAGCCGATCTACGTCAACTGCAACCCTGGCCGCCATGAGTTCTCCATCCGACCACGCGCGGTCCGTACCACGATGCGTCTGACGCACCGCGATGGCCACGGCTGTCAACTCCGGCCGGCCCTGCGCTTCCCATGCGTACAGCAACTGCAGCGCACGTGCGCGCGCCCTGGATTCAGGCCGGCGCATTCGGCCCGAACGCTTCCAGCGCCCGCGCGGTGTCCAGCGCGGCGCTGGCCGCCTCCGCACCCTTGTTGCCCGCCGCACCTCCCGCCCGCGCCAAGGCCTGCTCCATGGTCTCGCAGGTAAGCAGTCCGTATCCCACAGGGCGTCTGAACGCCACCGCCGCATCCGCCAGCCCCCGCGTCGCGGCCTGGGCTATGTAGTCAAAGTGTGGCGTCTCACCACGTATCAGCGCGCCCACCGCCACCGCCATCGCATACCGTCCCGAGGCCAGACCCGCGTGCACCGTCACCGGCAGCTCGAATGCCCCCGGCACCCAGATCGTGTCGATCATCTCCCTGTCCAGTCCACCCTGTTCCAGAGCGGACAACGCACCGTCCAGCAGGCGGCGCGTCACGGCTTCGTTGAAGCGACTGGCTACGACGAGAACCCTGGAAGAAGGCATGGTCAGTCCACGAGCAGGTGGCCCAGCTTGTCACGCTTGGCGGCCAGATACCCGCGGTTTTCGTCGGTCGGGTCCTGGGCGATGGGAACACGGGCCACGATCTCGAGCCCGTAACCGTCCAATCCGACCAGTTTGCGGGGATTGTTTGTCAGCACACGGATCGATGACAGACCCTGATCCAGCAGTATCTGCGCGCCAATCCCGTAGTTCCTGAGATCCGGAGCAAATCCGAGCCGAGCGTTGGCTTCCACGGTGTCATGCCCGCTGTCCTGGAGCTCGTAGGCCTTGAGCTTGTTGAGCAGCCCGATGCCACGGCCCTCCTGGTCCAGATACACGATCACGCCGGCACCGTCCTCCGCAATCATTCTCATGGCGTTCCTGAGTTGCCAGCCACAGTCGCATCTCTCCGAGCCGAAGACATCCCCCGTCAGACACTTGGAATGCATCCGCACCAGAACTTCCCTGCGGCCGGACACGTTGCCATAGACCAGCGCCAGGTGTTCCGCATTATCGACATCGTTCCGGTATCCGATAACACGGAACTCACCGTATGGAGTGGGAAGCCGCGCCTCCGCCTCGCGATGCACCAGGCGCTCGTGCTGCAACCGGTACGCAACCAGCTGGGCTACCGTAACCAGCGTGAGACCGTGATGCTTCGCGAAATGGGCCAACTCCGGCCGCCTCATCATGGCGCCATCGTCTGCCAGAATCTCGCATATGACGCCCGCCGGATAGAGCCCCGCAAGCCGAGCCAGATCGACGCTGGCCTCCGTGTGCCCCACCCGCTGCAGTACTCCGCCCGGACGCGCTCTGAGCGGAAACACATGTCCGGGACGGCGGAGGTCCTCCGGCCCCGTATCCGGCTCGATCGCAACCTGTATGGTGCGTGCCCGATCCGCAGCGGATATCCCCGTGGTCACGCCGAAACGTTTGGCCGCGTCGATGCTCACAGTGAACGCCGTCTGTTGTGATTCGGTATTCGCCTCGGCCATCTGTGGCAGACCCAGAGCGGCACAGCGTTCCGGCGTAAGGGCGAGACAGATCAGACCACGTCCGTGAGTGGCCATGAAATTGATCGCGGCCGGCGTCACGTGGGCCGCAGCACAGACGAGATCTCCCTCGCTCTCGCGGTCTTCGTCGTCGGCCACGATCACGAGCTTGCCTGCCCGGACATCCTCGATGGCCTGCGCTACCGTTCCCAGTTCCATCACGACTCCCGCGCCATCAGATGACGGCGCACCAGCTTCCCGAGATAATCACCCTCCACATGCACGTGCGCTCCGACCGCAAGCGACCCCAGAGTGGTATGGTCCTTCGTATGCGGGATCAACGCGACCTGCACCACATCCGGAGACGTTACCGCGTTCACTGTGAGACTTACACCGTCGACTGCAATCGAACCGTGCGGTACCGTAACCGACCAGACTTCCTCCGGCACCCTGAGGTCAAGGAGCACGGCGTCGTCTGCGTCGCGCACTGCGGTCACCGCCGCGAGACCATCTACGTGCCCCTGCACGAAGTGACCGCCAAGACGGTCCCCAATCTCCAGCGCACGTTCCAAATTGACCGCATCGCCTTCATTCAGCTCGGCCAGGCGCGTCCGTCCCCTGGTGGTGATAACGACATCCACGGAGAAGGTGTCGCCTTCAGCGGCCACCACTGTGAGACAGGCGCCGCTCACGGATACGCTTTCGCCAACCGTGAGATCATCGTACGCACTCGCTATCCGCAATCTCGCCCTCGTGGCGTCGCGCTCCACAGCGGCCACTCGGCCCACATCGGTCACGATTCCGGTAAACATAACGCCCTGTCGACCACTATCAGTGTGTCTTCGCCCAATGACTGCCGTTCCACAACCCTCCAGCGTGGTGCGTCGCCCAGCAGGCGCGGCGGCCCTTCCGGAAACGCCGGCACCCCTCGACCCAACAACAGCGGCGCCTGAATCCAGTAGAAGCGATCAGCCAGACCTTCGGCCAGGAGCGATCCCGCGAGCCGCCCCCCTCCCTCTACCAGCACCGAAAGCACCCCATCGGCGGCCAACGCCTCGAGCGCCGCTTCAAGTCCGTCGGTCGGCAGCACACGCGTACCCGTCCCCGACAGCGCTCGCATTACCTCCGGCCCGGCAGAGCGCGAGCAGACCAGGACGGTGGGAAACTCACCTGCCGTAAGGAACACGCGCAGGTCCGCTCGCGGGATCCGGCGGTCGGCAAACACGACTCGCAAGGGTGGTTTCCGGGGAGTGACCCGCCCGCGTACCGTTAGCTCAGGGTCGTCGGCCGCCGCAGTCCTGGCCCCTACTGCGATTGCATCGAATCCGGCCCGCAGCCAGTGAACGTAGTCACGGGCTTCGGGTCCCGAGATCCAGCGCGACCGGCCGGCCTGGTCGGCAATGTATCCGTCGAGCGAGGTAGCAAGCTTGACCGCCACAAATGGCCGGTTGGGGCGGGCGGCGTGCCAGAGAAACGGGGCATTGATGGCCGCCGCTTCGTCCGCCATGAGCCCGACCGATACCTCAAGCCCCGCCGCCCTGAGCACGTCGGCACCTCCCCCAGCATCCGGCGTGGGGTCGGCGAGCGCAGCTACCACCCGTCTCACCCCGGCGGCAATCAGCGCATCGGTACAGGGGGGAGTCTTGCCGTGGTGATTGCACGGCTCCAGCGTCACCACACACGTGGCCCCGGCGGGATCGCCACAGGAAGCAACGGCCGCGACCTCAGCATGCCGCCCACCGTATTCCGCGTGAAACCCCTCACCTATCGTGCTGCCATCCCGAAGCAACACACAGCCTGCCAGCGGATTGGGTGCGACCCGGCCCCATCCTTCGAGCGCGAGCGCGAGTGCCCGGGTCATGGCCTCCCGCTCAGTCATTCGTTCACCCGCCTATCCGGACACCGGAACCGGGCACCACTTCACCCACGATCCACGTGTGAACGCCGGCGTCATCGGCCGCGAATCTCACTCCGGCCACCCGGTCGGCAGCGACCGCGGCGATCATGCCCAGCCCCATGTTGAACACGCGGTACATCTCGTCACGAGCAACGCCGCCCGCATGCTCGAGAAAACGGAATAGAGGTGGTATGGGCCACGATCCTTCTTCAATGCGGGCACCACAACCTTCGGGCAACGGGCGCACGAGGTTCCCCGGGATACCGCCGCCGGTTATGTGCGCCAGCGCGTTGATATCCCGGATGACCGGAGAGATGGCATTCCAGTAGCTCACGTGAACCGCGAGCAGCGCCTCACCCACAGCAGCGCCCAGTTCCTCGACGCTGTCGTCTGTGTCCAGCCCCAGCTCATCGAACAGGATTCGCCGCGCCAGTGTGTAGCCGTTGGTGTGCAGGCCGCTCGACGCGTAGCCCACGAGGACGTCTCCCGGGCGCACCCGATCACCGTGCAGCGCTTCGTCTTCGTTCACGACTCCCACGATCGTCCCGGCCAGATCATAGTGGCCCGGATGGTAAAGGTCCGGCAGTTGCGCCGTCTCGCCCCCAACGAGAGTCATTTCATGAGCACGGCAGCCGCGGGCCACCCCTTCCACCAGAGCGGAGATGATGTCGGGATCGCTCTCCGCCGCCGCGATGTAATCGAGAAACGCCAGAGGGCGCGCCCCGTGCACCAGGATGTCGTTCACGCAATGGTTCACGAGATCTTCGCCCACCGTGTCGTGCCGGCCCGCCCTTATCGCCACCAGAACCTTGGTACCAACACCGTCCGTGCTCATGACCAGTACCGGATTGGCCACATCCGGCGGGACGCGCAGCATGCCCCCGAAACCGCCCACGGAGCCGCGGGCAAGCGCAGTGTGTGTAGAACGCACCGCGTCCTGAATGCGGATCCTGGCGCGTTCGGCGGAGTCGAGATCCACGCCCGCCGCGCGGTACCGGTCAGCTCCCGCCACCAACCGGCTCGTGCTTGAGATCGAAACTCACTAGGTCGCTGAACTCGCGAACCCGCTGGGTCACCTCGGATAACGTAACGGTCTCGAGCCGTTGCACCGAGAACTGCTCGACGGCAAACGACCCCATGGCGCTGCCGTATACCATGGCCCGCCGGAAGCTGGGGGGCGTGATATCGTCCGTTCGCGCGAGCTGCGCCATGAATCCACCTGCGAATGCGTCTCCGGCACCGGTGGGATCGAACACTTCCTCCAGCGGGTACGCCGGCACGTAGAACGTTGTCTCCTTCCCCATCAATACCGCTCCGTATTCCCCCTGCTTGATCACCACCTTGCGCGGACCCTGCGCCAGAATCCAGCGCGCTGCGCGGTAGACGTTCCAGTCCCCGGAGAGTTGCCGCGCTTCGGCGTCATTGACCATCAGCACATCCACGTGCCGAAGCAGCTCGAGCAGCACGTCGCGCTTGCTCTGGATCCAGTAGTTCATCGTGTCACACGCCACGAGATGCGGGTTCTTGATCTGGTCCAGCACGCCGAGTTGAAGCTCCGGATCTATGTTGCCCAGGAATACGTACTTCGCGTCCCGGAACGTTTCCGGGATGCGCGGCTGGAAGTCCGCGAATACGCCAAGCCGGGTTTCCATGGTTTCGCGGTTCTGGAGGTCGTAGGAGTACTTGCCCTTCCACCGGAAGCTCTCCCCCGGCGCACGCGTCACCCCAGTGAGGTCAACACCACGTTCGGTGAGCCGCTCCAGTTCGGCGTACGGATAATCCTCTCCCACCACGCCAACCATCTGTACCGGGTGCAGAAGGCATCCGGCGAATCCGAAGAAGACGGCCGATCCTCCCAACGCGTCGGCGGTTGCTCCGAAAGGGGTCTGGACCGAGTCCAGCGCTATGCTGCCCACTACGAGCAGTGTCATGGTCTACATCCGTTCCGGGGCACTGACCCCCAGGAGTTGAAGGCCGTTGGCAAGAACGATCTGAGCCGCGCGCACAAGCACGAGCCGCGCCCGCTGGAGCGACGGCTCCTCTCCTACCACCCGATGCTGGTGGTACCATGCGTTTACCAGTCGAGCCAGATCCTCGAGGTAGGCCACGATGCGGTGCGGTTCGAGAGATTCTGCCGCGCGGCCCACGATGCCGGGATACTCTCCCATATGCTTGACCAACGCCTGTTCCGATTCCGCCTCGAGCAGGGAAAGATCCGCACTGCTGGAGTCAACGGTCAGAGGATCGATCCCCGCCGTACGGAAGATACCGGCCATCCGAGTGTGTGCGTACTGGACATAATAGACCGGATTCTCTTCGGATTGTCTCCTTGCCAGATCAACGTCAAACACGAAGTGCGACTCGCCCTTCCGCGCGAGGAAGAAATACCGGGTGGCATCAACTCCGGCCTCCTCGAAGAGCTCCCTGAGCGGGACATAATCGCCCGCGCGCTTGGAGAAACGCACCTCTTCCCCACCACGCATCACCCTGACCAGCTGTACTAGCACTACGTCGAAGAACCCGGGTCCGTAACCCAGAGCCAGCAGTGCCGCGCGCATCCGCGCCACGTAGCCGTGATGGTCCGCGCCCCATACGTCTATGGCTCTCGCGAAACCTCGTTCATGCTTGTCGCGGTGGTATGCCAGATCCGGCAGAAAATATGTGTAGGTGCCGTCCCGCTTCCTGAGCACACGGTCCTTGTCGTCACCCCAGTTGGTGGTGCGGAGCCAGAGAGCGCCGTCTTCTTCGTAAACATGCCCCTGGCGCTCGAGGGCCTCGAGTGTGTCGTCTATCAGCCCGCGTTCGTAGATGGATTGCTCGCTGGTGAAGACATCAAACCGCACACCGAAGTCGAGCAGGTCGCGTTCCTGTTCAGCCCGCTCGTGATCGAGCGCAAGCGGCTTCAGCTGCTCGAACGCGTCATCCTCGGGAAGATCAGCCAGACCCGGGTCAGATGCCAGGAGCTCCCGTGCAAGCTCTTCCACGTACGCACCGTGGTAGCCACCCTCGGGGACCCCGGCCTCGCGTCCGGCGACCTGCTGGATCCTGGCCCAGAGAGACTTCACCAGTTTTCCGACCTGCACGCCGGCGTCGTTAACGTAGAATTCCCGGGTCACCGCGTGACCCGTGGCCTCGAGCAGGGACGCAACCGCGTCGCCGAGCGCTGCACCGCGACCGTGACCCACATGCAGCGGGCCGGTGGGGTTGGCCGATACGAACTCCACATTCACCGGAGTGCCACGCCCGACGTTCGAGCGACCGTAGCCGGTTCCATCGTTCAGGATTCGGTCGAGCACACCGGCCAGAGCCTGATCGGCGAGGAAGAAGTTCACGAACCCCGGGCCGGCAATCTCCACCCGCGCCACCACATCGGCGGGAGCGTCCAGTCTGGAGACGATCTCCTTGGCCACGTCCCGCGGAGGCCGGCCGAGCCGCTTGGCCAGCTTCAGCGCCATGTTGGTGGCAATGTCGCCGTGACCCTTCTCCCGCGGCCGTTCGAGCTCGACGTCTTCCGCTGAAGCACCCAGATCGGCGGCTACCCGTTCGAGCGCCGCCCTGAGACGGTCGGTTCCGACGCTCAGGAGCTCTCCTTGCCCGATGACCCCTTGTCCGCCTTATCCGGCTTCTCCGTCTTATCATTCTTATCCGTCTTGCCGGTCTCGTCCGTCCTGTCGGTCTTGTCCGCCTTGTCCGACTTCCTGGCGTAATCCGTGATGTAGAAGCCGCTCCCCTTGAAGACGAGACCCGCCCCACCCGATATCACGCGCTGCGCCGCGGCCTTGCACCTGGGACATGTAGCCCGCGGGCGCGCCGTCATCTTCTGAAACTTGTCGAACTCGTGTCCACACGCGGGACACCGGTAGCCATAAGTCGGCACGCGGATGAATCCTGTAATTGGTTAGGAATCAAAAACTTAGCGGACGTCTGAAGACCGGTCAACCAGATGCGCGGAAGGTTCCCCAGACCTTTCTCAGGGTATCGCTGATCTCGCCCACGGTGGCCCGTGCCCGGACCGCCTCCAGCATGATGGGCATTAACGGCATATCTGTGCGGGCGGCGGACTCGAGGTCCGCGAGCGAGCGTCTCCATGCCTCACCGTCTCTCTTCTTCCTGAGCTCAGCCACCCGCCTGGACTGCTGTTCAGCCAACCCCGCGTAATCCGGAGCCGGAATCGTCGGCGGTGGCTCATCAACGACGAATCTGTTCACTCCCACTACCACCGCCTTCTCCCCCTCGACCGCCCTCTGATACTCGTACGCCGACTGCGCGATAGCTTCCTGGATCTCTCCACGCTCGATGGCCCGGGCAGTGCCGCCTCTCTCGAGCAGACCGTCGATCAGCGTTCGCGCCGCATCTTCGATCGTGTCCGTCAGAGACTCGACATAGTGCGAGCCACCCAGCGGGTCGGCGGTCTGAGCAGTGCCCGACTCATGCGCCAGTATCTGCTGGGTCCTGAGCGCCAGGCGGGCGGATTCCGCCGCAGGGAGCGCCAGCGCCTCGTCGTACGCATTCGTGTGCAGCGACTGAGTGCCGCCAAGAACGGCCGCCAGAGCCTGCACCGTCACCCTTACGACGTTGTTCAGCGGCTGCTGCGCGGTGAGAGTGGAACCACCCGTCTGCGTGTGAAACCTGAGCCGACACGCGTGTTCGCCAGCTCCGTAGCGTTCCCGGACGAGCTTTGCCCAGAGTCGGCGCGCAGCACGGAACTTGGCCGCTTCCTCGAAGAGGTCGTTGTGCGCCGCAAAGAAGAACGACATCCGTTCGGCTACCGCTTCCGCATCGAGCCTCGCGGCGCGGGCCCGGTCGAGGTATTCCAGGCCGTTGGCCAGAGTGAACGCCACCTCCTGAATGGCTGTGGCCCCGGCCTCGCGCATGTGGTAGCCGCTCACGGATATGGGATTGAACGGCATGCGCTCGGCTTCCACGAACCGGAACACGTCCGTGATCAGGCGCAGCGAGGGATCGAGCGGATAGATGTATGTGCCCCGGGCGGCGTATTCCTTGAGAATGTCGTTCTGAACGGTCCCTCTGAGCCCTGTTCGCGAACCACCGCGCTCCTCTGCCACAACCACGTACATCGCGAGCAGAATCGCCGCCGTGGCGTTGATGGTCATGGAGGTCGATACTTCCTCGAGCGGTATCGCCTCGAACAGTCGGGCGAGATCGTCCACGGTATCGATGGCCACGCCGGCTCGCCCGACTTCACCTTCCGCTACCGAAGCATCCGAATCGTACCCCATCTGGGTGGGGAGATCGAACGCTACCGACAGTCCGGTCTGCCCGGCCTCGAGCAGCTCGCGGAACCTCCGGTTGGTCTCTTCCGCCGTTCCGAACCCTGCGTACTGGCGCATGGTCCACAGACGGGCGCGATACATGGCTGAGTGTATGCCTCGGGTGTACGGAAACTCCCCGGGTGACTCGTGACCGTAGTACTCGTTGATCGGGACGTCGGATGGCGAGCGGCGTTCTGTGGTCACACCGCAGCCCCGGCCTGTCTGGCAAGCGTCTGCTCTACAAAGGCAACGTCCTCACTGCTGCCGATTACCAACGGCGAGCGTTGATGCAGCTCGGTGGGGACAATATCAAGGATGGGCGTGCTCCCATCCGATGCCGCGCCACCAGCTGCTTCGGCGATGTAGGCGAGCGGCGCCGTCTCGTAGAGTAAACGCAGCTTGCCGCGCGGTGACCTGGTGTCGGCCGGATACATGAAGACCCCGCCATGCATGAGATTCCGGTGGAAGTCCGCCACGAGCGACCCGATGTACCGGGCATTCTTTCCCTTCCCCGCGCCGTCCAGGCCCTTGAACGCCCGCACCACCGCCCGGTATCCGTCGGTCCAGCGATCGTAGTAGGCTTCGTTGATGCTGTAATACTTGCCCACAGGCGGAGTACGGAGGTCACGATGGCTCAGGAGGAACTCGCCTATGGTGGGATCCAGAGTAAAAGCATGTACTCCGTGGCCGGCCGAATACACCATTACCGTGCTGGACCCGTAAATGACGTAACCTGCAGCAACCTGTCTGCGCCCTGACTGAAGACAGTCCTGCAATGTGCCCGGACCGGACTCCGTGACGCGGTTGTGTACGGAGAATATGGTTCCGATCGACACGTTGACGTCTATGTTGGACGATCCGTCCAGCGGGTCATACAGCAAAACGTACTTCCCGTATCCGTGTTCGCCCTGGGTGGGAATGGGCTCCTCGTCTTCCTCCGACGCCATCACGCATACCCTGCCGGTCTTCCCCACAACCTGGCGCATGACGTCGTTGGCCAGAATGTCGAGTTTCTGCTGGTCTTCCCCCTGGATGTTCACCGTACCCGCCCGGCCGAGCACGTCGAGCAACCCCGCCCGCCGCACGTCGCTGGAGATTATCTTGGCGGCGAGGGCCACATCATAAAGAAGGTTGGTGAGCTCTCCGGAGGCCTGGGGGTGCAGGCGTTCCTGCTCCATGATGAAGCTTTCAATCGTAACCACGGTTGGATGCGGCACGTGAGCCTCGCTATGAGCCGTTTGTCCCGGTCGTCGCGAACGACCTCAAAATAGCGCTCGGCGACGCGAATCGTCACCGTTCCATGGCGATCTGTTCGGAAGAGCGGGATGCCGCGGTCTTCCAGTCTCCGGACTACCGCCGGTGCCGGATGCCCGAACCGGTTGCCCCGACCCGCGCTCACAATCGCCATGCGCGGTCGTACTGCGTCGAGCCACGCATCATACGTGCCGCCGGCGGACCCATGGTGGGCCACCTTGAGGAGTTCCACGGGCCCGCGGGCACGTCCGCTGGCCACAAGAGCGGACTCAGCCGGCCAACCTATGTCGCCGGTGAGCAGGGCATCGAATTCGCCGTATCGGACAGCCACGACCACCGAATTCTCGTTGGGCCGCGCCTCGCGGGCGGCCCATGAAGCGGAAGGGTGCAATACTGCAATCTCGACCCCGTCCACAATGATCGTATCACCCGTACGCGCGGCGGCCCATTCGTCCGCCCAGCGTACCAGAGCGCCGTGATACTCCGAGAACAGGCGTGAGCCCAGGGCCTGGCCGGGATCCAGTACGAGCCTCGTGGGTAACGCTTCCAGCAGAGCCGGTACGCCACCCAGGTGATCCGCATCGCCGTGAGATACCACGATCAGGTCCAGTGACCGCGCACCGTGCCGTCTGAGAAAGGGAAGCACCACGCTGCGCCCCGCATCGCTGCGACCCATGCGGGGCCCCGCGTCCACCACCACCCAGCGACCCCGCGGAGTGCGCATCAGTATGGCATCTCCCTGCCCCACATCCAGCATGTAGATGGCCAGACCGGTGTGGCGCTCACGGTGCTGAACCTGGCCCGTCACAACGGGAACCCACACTACAACCGCGAGCAACCCCAGGAGCCTGAGCCCGATCAACCGCCATGCGGGTCGCCGGTGTACAACCCAGGCACAGAACAGCAGCGCCACGGTCCACGGTGCGGCCATTGCTGCACCGGCGGTACCGGCCAGGTGGCCACCCGGCACCCGCGCGCCCCATTCGGCGACTCGCTCCAGCGTGGCCAACGCCGCTCCGGCGCCGCCGGCCAGAATCTCCCCAGCGAACAGACTGGCGAACACTCCCGGAACCGCCACGCCCGCCAGTGGAACCGCCACCAGGTTGGTAACGATACCCACAGGTGCCACCGCGCCGAACACGAGCGCCGTAATGGGAGCAGTGGCAACGGTGGCACCTACAGATGCCGTAAGCAACGAGGCAACGGGATGCCGCGCATGCGTCCCCAACGCGCGGTGGGCCACTCCGGTTCCCCATACGGCGGTCACTGATAGCCACGCACCCACTGACCGGATTGCGTCCGGATCCACGGTGAGCACGACCATGGCCGCAACCGCCAGTACGCTCTCGGGCCCGGGGTGACGCTGGCGCAGCCGTGCGACCGCGTGCAGGGTAATGAACGAGGCGGCACGAGTGGCCGGAGCCGGGAAGCCCAGTATGATCACGTAGAGCCACGTTCCCGCCGCGGCCCAGCTCCACGCCCGGGCAGGGGTCGATAGACGCCGAGCGAGCAGTGCCATCCAGCCTGCGAGCAGCCCCACGTGAAGGCCGGAGATGGCCAGCAGATGTGCGAGACCGGCATCCGCGAACGCACGCCTGATACCCAGGTCGACATCCCCACGCCGCCCAAGCACCAATGCCTCCACAAGCGGGGCACGGGCTCCGTACAGCTGCTCGATCCGCCGCCCCACGGCATCCCGCAGCCGGTACCGGATCCCGGGAGCCGCATTGAGCACCTGGTATTCCCGCACCCGTATCATGTTGGGCGGCAGGAACGATCCGCGAATGGAGAGTGCGGCCCCGGACGGCATCTCTCCCGACGCGAACCGGAGCATGACCGGTCCGCCGCACCCGGACCTGGCTCTTACCACGGTGCCGCGCGCCATTCCCCGGCCGCTCGGATGATCGGCCAGCCTGATTACGGCATCGACCGTTCCCGGACGCCAGCTGTTGGTGCACCAGCCGGCACGAAACGCGGTGGCAATGCCACCCACTACCATGCCGGCCGCCAACGCCCACCAGGCAACCTCGCGCGGCCGGACGGCCGCAAGAGCCAGCACCCCCAGCGCGGGTATCACGAGAACGCCCGTCGTACCAAAAAGACTGAGGCCGGCCCAGAGGCCGGCCCCGTATGCCGCGGCGTACCGCACGATCGGAGGCATCAGCCTCCGCCTCCCGCATTCAGCCGGTCTGCCGGCTGCCTCCCGCGTGATCCACCCTGGGCGACGACCGCACGATCCGGAACCCGGCCATCAGCGCCACCGACACATCCGCCGAAGACTGATCCCGCTCCATGGCGACGTGTTGAAGCACGGCCCCGCGGCGCTGTGTCACATAGTGCGGCGGCAGGTGATTGAGCGCGTACACCATCACGTCGTCGCGGCAGTCGTCGCAACCGCAGAAGTCCTGAACGGTGGGAAGCAGGCGCTGGTACTCCCGCCCCACGATCTCCTCCATGAGGTTCCTCACGACACCACCGCCAGCGCCCGATGGTCTGCCGCTGGCTCCCCGCTGAACGTGGAGCCCGTTGTGCCGGTGAGACGGACCGTGCGATACGTACCGATCCACTGCTCCGGACCCGTGACCAGCACCACCTTGTTGTTGCGGGTGCGGGTCTGGAGCAGGTCGCCTCGACGCGCCGGCTTCTCGACCAGTACCTCGAAAGTGCTGCCCACCAGCTGCACGTTCTTCCGTCGCGCCACCTCCCGTACCAACCGAATGAGCCGCTCCAGCCGCTCGCCGGCAACATCATCCGGCACCGGATCCGGAAGCCGGAGCGCACCAGTACCATCGCGGGGCGAATACCTGAACGTGTACGCGTCGTCAAAATCGACCGCTTCGACCAGCGACATCGTTTCGGCAAAGTCGTCTTCCGTCTCGCCCGGGAAACCCACGATGATGTCCGTCGTAATGGCGAGGCCGGGGATGGCTTCACGCAACTGCGCAACACACGTGAGATAACGTTCCCGCGTGTATCGGCGCCCCATCCGTTTGAGCAGGCGACTCGAGCCGCTCTGTACCGGCAGGTGCACGTGCTCACATACCTCCGGCACCTCCGCCATGGCGGAAATGACCCGATCAGTGAAATCGTTCGGGTACGGGCTCGTGAACCGGACCCGCCGGATTCCCGACACCGCTCCCACCGCGCGCAACAGGTCTGCAAAATCGTGTGATCCATCCTGATAACTGTTGACCGTCTGCCCGAGCAAGGTCACCTCGGTCACGCCCCCGTCCGACAGGCGCCGTACCTCGGCAACTACGTCCCCCAGTTTACGACTCCGCTCCGGTCCGCGCGTCATCGGAACTACGCAGAAGGTACACCGATAATCGCAGCCTCTCTGGACGGTCACGAAGGCGCTGGCGCTCACGGAACGGTCCGCCGGGACGTCTTCGTAATGCTCCCACTCGCGGAACTCCACGTCGGTGCTCCGCCGCCCGTCTTCCGCTCCGGCTATCAGTCCCGGGAGCCCCCGGTACCCATCCGGCCCGACGACGAGATCCACATGGGGTGCCTGCTCCAGCAACGCGGGACCCAACCGCTGCGCCATGCACCCCACAACACCGAGGACTACCCCGGGGCGCTTGTGCCGCTTGAGCTCACCCATGCGGCCGATCACCCGCTGTTCGGCGTTGTCGCGGACGGCGCACGTGTTGACCAGCATCACGTCGGCCGACGCCGGATCATCGGTGGAAGCGTACCCCTCCCTGCCGAGCAATCCCATGATCAACTCGGTATCCGCCACGTTCATCTGGCAGCCATATGTCTCGACGTAGACGCGCTTCACGCCACTTCCGAAGAGGGTGTTGCCAGGAGACGACCATTCGCGCTGGAAAGCCTCACTTCAATCCGGCGCCCGTCTCCCGCATGTTGGGTCGGAAGATATGCGGTGAGGTAATCCTCCGTCAGCCCCTGGAACGCACCGGCGCGGCGATCGAGGAGCACAACATCAGCCCGGCCTCCGTTGCGGCGCCGGATGTAGGAGACCGCGCGCTCCTCCACCAGTGCCCTGAGCTCTTCCGAGCGTTCCTTCATGGTCTCTGCGCCCACCGGCGGACCCAACCGCCTCGCTGCGGCACCAGGACGCTCGGAGTACGGGAAGACGTGCACGTACGTGAACGGAAGCGCTTCAAGCACCGCGCGAGTGGCAGCGTGGTCTGCTTCGGTTTCCCCCGGGAATCCCACGATCACGTCGGCCCCGAGGCCGAACACCGGGATTCGCGCGGCAAGGGTCTCGATGCGCTCCCGGTACAAACCTGCCGTGTACCAGTGGCGCCCCATGCGCTTGAGCAAACGGTCGCTCCCCGACTGCAGTGGCGCGTGCAGGTGCGGCGCCACCCTGTCTGGAGCTTCCGCCATCAACCCTTCGATCAACTCGTCAACCTCTGTAGCCTCCACCGACGTCAACCGGAACCTTACACGTGGCACTTCAGCCACCAGGGCCTGCAGCAGACGTCCCAGAGACGAACCGTCGGCCAGGTCGCGCCCGTACGTACCGATGTGCACGCCCGTCAGCACGATCTCCTCGTGCCGGTTGGCGAGTTGGTGAGCCTCCGCGATGATATCTGAAACCGCGCGCGACCGGTTGCTCCCTCGCGCGAGCGTGGTGGCGCAGAACGTACAGTGCTCGTCGCAACCATCCTGGATCTTGAGCCAGGCGCGGCTCCCGCGGGCGAACTCCCTGAGGTGCGGATGCATGCGGGTTGCCGGAACGTCCAGTGCCTCGAGTACCGTTGCCGGATCGGCTCCGCCCACAACAGCCTTTACGCCGGGGAGCACGGCAAGCCGACCGTCATCCAGTGCGGCGGCACATCCCATGACAACGGTGCGAACCGCAGGACGCTCGCGCGCCAGGCGACGCACCAGTCCCCTGAGTTTCGCTTCGCCGGTGTGGGTAACGGTACATGAGTTTACGACCGCCGCATCTGCCATCCTGGGGTCGTCAACGATGCATGCCCCCGCATCCTCCAGGGCCTGCCGCACCAGCTCGGTATCGTACTGGTTGGCCTTGCACCCGAAGGTATGCAGGTAAACGGTCGTCACGGACGGAGTGTGAAGCCGGTTACCAGATACCAGGCCCGTTCGGATACCCCTGCCCCGTCCCGTCGAACGCGCTCCAGGGTGAAGTCGACCGTTGCACGCCCGGCCGCGAGCCCCACTCCGGTTCCCACGGCCACCGCCAGTTCCCTGGGGCGCGACCCGGGTGCCGCGAACGGTAACTGGGCGTAACGAACCCCGGCACGCACCGGGAATCGCGCCGCGCTGCCTCCTGTTCTGAGCTCCGCTCCGGTTCCTACCTCCCATGTGTCGTGCACCGCCTCGCCCGGCACATCACCGTCCTGGGCCGAAGCCCACGGACGGTACGTAGCGGTTGTGCTCCACCGCAGGCCGGGAGATGGATCGAGCAACAGGCCGACGTTCAGCGACACGGGAAGGCTGCGCTCGCTGCTGGAGACGTCGTCAACCGCGAACTTGAGACGCGAATCCATGCGGGCTGAGGCTGCCAACTGCGCCATGCCTGCCGCCCACATGACACCGGCTGAAACTCCTACGCCTGAATACCTGCCCCTGCTTGACTGAAGAAAATCCCGGAAAGCCGGATCATCAAAGTTGCGCTGATAATTGAGGAGAATGGAACCGCTCAGGAGGTGCACTCCCATTCCGAGCAGCAACCGCGGACCGGCAGTCCATGACAGTGCACCGCGTACATCGGTGATGCCACCATTGGATACCGACCGATCCGTCACCTCCACCGGGACACCCCGGAGGATAAGGGTCTCCGTTACGGTGAAATCGTATGTCCGGTCGGCATACGTTGAGATGGTCAGCGCTACAGTCAGCGGCCTCACTCCCAGCCTGCCGGCAACACCGACCACCGGAAATCGCGACGCCCTGAGCCCGCCTACCTCTGTATTCAGCGCCTCATACGACCGGAACTCGCTGTGGTTCACCATCATGGCCGTGGGCTGCGCGATCAGCGCGGGAGCTGCCGGGTTCACCACCGAGAACGGATCGAACGCCGCCGTCCCACCACCCATACCCCGTGCCGCGGCCGTAAGGGCTCGTCCCGGGAACCCTATCCCGTGGACTCCGTACACAGAGCTCTGGGCCGCCAGGGGGGTGGCACCGGCCACCAGCGCAACAACCGCTATCATCAGCCTGGTCATCGGTTGAAGTCCACCCGCGGTACGTACGCAATCCGAACCACCGGTCCCAAAGTCGGATGTTCACTCGAATGGAACCTCAGTTCGGCCGTGCTGCCGCCTTCTCCAAACTCTACGCGAAGCGCTATGGTCCGTGGCAGTTGCTCGAAGACCTGCCACCGTCTGAAAAGGTCCGTAACGTCTATCTCTACGACATCCGTACTCCCCGCCGCCACCCGTGTCGTACGCAGCGCTATCGAGTCCGACGGAACCGGAACGAGCGGTGACTTGGCTCCAAAATCGCTTGCCAGTCCGTGCGCTATGACAGAAAGTGAGTCTCCAATTACCCCAACTACGGGCTCGGACGGAACGAGCAGCAGGGTGGCTCCCACAATCCTCGCGGTATCGAGAATGTGCGGAGGGATCGTGGCCCTCAACATGACCCGTGCCGCCGGGGACCCACCCACCGCCAGAACTCCGGGCGGCTCGCCGCCACTCAGCTGAGCCGGCACAAACACGTCGGCGATCACTGTGCGATTATCCGAGCGCTCGACCAGAGTACCGGCCGAATCGATCGTCACGTACCGCGTGATCTCCGCCATATTGCCGTGTTCCCGGGTACCCAGCGAAGCGAAAGTCGAATTGGCCGCCCTGAGTCCCACACCGATAACGAACTGCAGCGAGTCATCCTCGAGCGTGGGGAAGACGTCGGGAAGCACCATCGCCCCGAAACGACCGGAAGCAAGGGTATCGTCAACTGCTATCGCCGCGATCAGGGTGCTGTCGGCAAAGAAGGGATCGAGCTCCTCGAAAGTCTCGGTACCGTCCATGGTGGCCGGCAGGCGGAACACCAGCAGCTCCAGATCGGCCACCGGCCCCCTCCGCAGCAGCGGCAACGTTATCCGGAACGAGTCCAGCTCAACTACCGGTACCTCGAAGAAGTTTTCCACGAATCCCAATGGAAAGCGGGCAAACCGAATTACCCCACGGCTCACCAACGGTCCAACGTCGTCCGTGGTTACGTACATCGCCGAGGCATCTTTTCGATCAACATAGCTCCGAAAGGTGCTGTCCTGAGCGACGTGTGCGAGGAGCAGTGTGTCGACCACCGTGATTGAACCCACGGGGCAATATTCAGGGCAGGTTCCCGGCCCTCCCAGTCGGTCGGCACAACCCGCCGTTCCAAGCAGCGCCGCCGCTACTCCACCGGAAATCAGGTATCGTGTATTCAGCATCCGTCCTTCAATATGTCTTCATGTCCTCGGGACCGAAGCGGTCCGGTAACAGCCTCTCCAGGTGCCACTCTCGGCTCCCTTCGCGACCCAGCGATTGAACAATCATGTCATTGCCACCAAACTCGGCCAGCACCTGCCGGCACGCTCCGCAGGGCGGCGTGGGAGACTCCGCATCCGTCACCACAACGACGCGAACCAGACGGCGCACACCAGCCCCTGCTGCTGCGACAACCGCCGACCGTTCCGCGCAGATTGTAAGGCCGAACGAGGCGTTCTCCACATTCGCCCCGGCGAACACCCGGCCATCCTCCGCCTCCACCGCTGCACCGACCCGGAAACCGCTGTAGGGCGCATAGGCCGATTCTCTTGCGGCCCGGGCGGCGGCCACCAGAGCATCATCCATCAGTTCAGCTCCCGGAGGAACGACCGCCCCACCCCTGCCTCAATACCAAAGTACTCGGCCGCCGTGGCGCCCACGTCGGCATATGTCTCGCGTGTGCCCAGTTCCGCCGCACGCACTCCCGGTCCCAGCGCAAGTACCGGCACGGCCTCCCGGGAATGATCCGTGGACGGCGTCGTGGGATCGTTGCCGTGGTCGGCTGTCAGGATCATCACATCTCCCGGTCTCAACCGATCGACCAGATCGGGCAGGGCCACGTCCAGTTCTGCCAGCCCCTTATGAAACCCCCCAACGTCGTTCCGGTGCCCCCACGACTGATCGAACTCTATCACGTTTGCCAGCAGGAGCCCCCCCTCCATCTGGTCCAGCTCCTCCGCGATCAACCGGTAGGCCTCGGAATTAGTGGACGTGTGCCGGCTCGTGATCCCCCGCCCGGCGAAGAGATCGTCGACCTTTCCCACACCGACTCGCGGCACCCCGGCATCCGCCAGCCGGTCCAGCAACGTCGGTTCCGGGGCCGCAAGCGAAAAGTCGCGACGGTGAGTCGTCCGGCGAAAGCCCCCCGGCTCACCCACAAAGGGGCGGGCAATGACCCGAGCCACGCCATGTTCTCCGCTCAGAATTTCTCGCGCCGCCTCGCAGGCCGCGTACAGTTCGGAAAGCGGCACCACCTCCTCGTGAGCCGCTACCTGAAAGACGCTGTCACCCGACGTGTAGACGATCCATCTGCCGCTCGCCACATGCTCCACCCCCAGGTCCTCGATGATGGCCGTGCCGGACGCGGCACGATTGCCCAGCACGCCACGCCCCGTGCGTCGCGCGAAGGCATCAAGGACCTCCTGCGGGAATCCATCCGGATACGTCGGGAATGGACGGTCGAGCACAACTCCGCAGAGTTCCCAGTGCCCGCTGGTGCTGTCCTTCCCGTGAGACCGGGGGAACAATACTCCGTGGGCAGCAGCCGGCGAAGAACACCTGAGACCTTCAACCGGCCGACAGCACCCAAGGCCCAACGACTCCAGGTAGGGTAGACTCAGTCCGCCCACCGCTCGCGCGACATTCCCCAACGTGTCGCTCCCCGTATCGCCATAGTCAGCCTGATCGGGACACCAGCCCACACCCAGGCCATCGAGCACGATTACGGCAAGCCGGCCCGGCACTGTCCTACCTGCTCCGGTACTCACGGGCAAGGCGCGGTCCGAGTCTGGCAAGGATCTCCAGCGAAATCGTCTCCGCCCACCCGGCAAACTCGTCCACTGTGATCTCCGCTGCGCCGTCGCGTCCGATTACGGTAGCAACGTCACCCACACGCACCGGCGCGTCACCCACGTCAATCATGATGAAATCCATTGTTATCCGACCAACCACCGGATAACGCGCGCCGCCCACGAGTACCTGAGTGCCGGGGCCAATCCCGCGCGGAATCCCATCGGCGTAGCCGATCCCGACGGTGGCAACGACTGTCTGCCGCTTCGCGGACCATTCGCCGCCGTAGCTCACCGTGTCACCGGCGTTGAGCCGTCGCAGGCTCGTTACCGGGGCCCTGACCGACGCCACCGGAAGCGGCGGCGGAAGGTCGGGCGCGGCGAGCCCTCCGTACAGGAATATGCCGGGCCGGACCAGATCAAAGTGGTCCGTTAGCCTGAAGCACGCCGCACTGTTGGCCACATGTACCAGCCTGGGCCGCCGGTCAGATCCATGGAGCACAGCGCGAAACCGGTTCAGCTGCGTTGTCATCGATCCAGGCGTCTCATCTGCCGCCATGAAGTGCGTGTAGATCCCTTCAGCGTGCTCCGTCAGGCACGCAGCCAACCGCACGGGATCGTCCCAGCGCACACCGCAGCGTCCCATTCCGGTATCCACCTCCACGTGGAACGGCACGTCCCAGGTTGCGGCAACCTCGGGGTCGTCGATCATCGCCCGCAGATCGTGTTGCCGGTAAGCGCGCAGGTCGGCGAAAGTGACAGGACTGACCACAAGTATGGGTCTCGTAATCCCAGCCACACGCAGTTCTACGGCCTCCGGAACCGTGGCCACACCGTATCCCCACGGGTCGAGCGTGTCGAGGGCTCGCACGCAAGGTACCGCGCCGAGCCCGTAAGCATCCGCTTTCACCATGGGAAGGAGGCGGGCGCCGCGAACGGCGGCCTGCACGGTTCGCGCGTTGGCAGCCAGGTTGGCAAGGTCGATCTCGACCCACGCGCGGTTTGTGCGCACTCGATTTGACACCGTCACGATCGGGCCGGTATTGTACCGGCAAGAGGAGCCAAATGCAAGCACCGTCAGCGCTTGGACGCGTCGTTGAACTTGTGCGTGACCTGCGGCAACGATGCCCGTGGGACCGGGCACAAACCAGAGAAACTCTTCGTCCGTACTTCGTGGAAGAGGCTCTGGAACTGGATCAGGCAATGGGCACGGGCACCCCGGCTGAACTCCGGGCCGAACTGGGAGACGTGCTCCTGCACGTTGCCTTCCAGATCGTATTGGCGGAGGAACAGGGGCTGTTTGGCGGTGAAGATCTCACGCGGGCGGTAGAGGAGAAGATGTGGAGGAGGCATCCGCACCTCTTCCCTGCCGCTGCACGTCATCCGGCAGGAGGCGGAGTGCGGCAGGAGAGTATCACGGCAGACCACGTTGCGGCGCGGTGGGAGTCACACAAACGCGCCGAACGACCTGAAGATGCGAGTGTACTGGACGGGCTGCCCATAACCATGCCGGCGCTCGTGATGGCCTACCGCCTTCAGGAGAAGGCGGCCGGCGTGGGGTTCGACTGGCCTGATCTGCGGGGACCTCTGGCCAAGGTGCATGAGGAGCTGGACGAAGTGACGGCAGAACTGGATGACTCAGACAGCAGGGCCCTTGAGGCCGAGATCGGCGACCTGCTCTTCGCCGTCGTGAACCTGGCCCGCAAGTCCGGTGTGGATCCGCGCGCCGCACTCGAAACAGCCAACCGCCGCTTCACCGAACGCTTCCGCGCCATCGAACGGCTCTGCAAGGAACGCGGGATCGACATTCACTCGGCGGGACTGGAAGTACTGGACAACCTGTGGGAGGAAGCTAAAGCGACCGAGGGCTGAGGAGAGCGGCATTGAACTCCGCTGCTGCTCACGGATAAAGCCTGTGCATCTGCCTCGGGAACGCTATCGCCTCCCTCACGTGCGGTATCCCACAGATCCAAGCCACTGTCCGCTCGATTCCCAACCCGAAACCTGAGTGGACGAACGTACCGTACTTCCGCAGATCCAGATACCAGCCGTACGCACTCTCGGGCAGACCCTGCTCGCGGATCCTCGTCAGCAGGCGATCATAATCGTCTTCCCTCTGGCTCCCGCCGATTATCTCACCATAACCTTCCGGCGCGAGACAGTCGTTGTTGAGCACGGTGCGCGGATCGTCGGGGTTCTCCTTCATGTAGAACGCCTTGACCTCGCGCGGGTAGTTGTACACGAATACCGGGCGGTCGTACTGCCTTGCCAGCAGCGTTTCCTCGTCTCCCCCCAGATCCCTGCCCCATTCGATGTCGCCGCCCAGCGCCTTGAGGCGCGCCACTGCGTCGGTGTACGAGATCCTGTGGAACGGCGGCTGCACCAGCTCCAGCGGTGCCGTATCCCGCTCGAGCTCCGCCAGTTCGTCCTTGCGGCGCTCGACCGTACGCGCCACCACATAGCTCACAAACTCTTCCTGGAGCCGCATGTTGGCTTCGGAGTCATTCCATGCCACTTCGGGCTCTACCATCCAGAACTCCGCAAGATGGCGCCGCGTCTTCGATTTCTCGGCGCGGAAGGTGGGACCGAAGCAGTACACACGGCCCAATGCCGCCGCTGCTGCCTCCAGGTAGAGTTGGCCGGTCTGGGCCAGATAGGCCTTTCCAAGATCGAAATAGTCGGTCTCGAACAGCGATCCCGCCGATTCGCCGATCGAGCCGGTCAGCAGAGGAGTGTCCACCAGATAGAAGTTGCGCTCGTAGAAGAAATCGCGTATGGCCTGGATCACCTCGTGGCGCACTTTCATGATGGCTACCTGGCGCCGACTGCGCAGCCAGAGATGCCGATGTTCGAACAGAAAGGCAGTCCCATGTTCCTTGGGCGTTATGGGAAAGTCCCGGCTCTCTCCCAGAATCACGAGCCCGGTGACGGAAAGCTCGACTCCACCGGGTGAGCGTTTGTCCGCGCGCACGGTTCCCGTGCACGCCACCGCCGTCTCCTGTGTGAGCCCCCCAAAGGCATCCCACACCTCCGGCGAAATCTCCTTCTGAACGAACACTGTCTGGAGGTAACCCGATCCGTCGCGAAGTACGGCAAACCCGATTTTGCCGCTCGATCGGGTGGTCGTCAGCCAACCGCGCACCGTCACCGTCCCGCCAACGTGCGCCGGCAGGTCCGATATCCGCAACAGATCTGTCATGGGGCGCGAATCCTATGTCTCGCCGTCTGGAGTGTCAACGAGCGCCGGCGGTTCTCCGGCAAGGCGGCGTACCTGTGCTATTACCTGGGTCATATCGGCCGGTTTGGTCAGGAGCTCGGCGTTGACCTCAGCCAGTCCCGCATTCAGCTCCGGAACCGCATGGCCCGTCATCATGATGGCAGGAACTCCCGCAAGACCCGGAAGAGATCTGACCTCGCGGAGCAGTGCCATGCCATCCATTCCGGGCATGTGCCAGTCCGTCAGTATCAGGGTGGGCGCCCGTTCGCGGGCCATCTGCAGTCCGGCATCTCCCGTTGCGGCTTCCAGGCAGGCGTAGCCGGCGTGCCGGAGCGCCCGTCCGAAGGCTCGTCTCACCGCTGGATCGTCGTCCACCAGCAGTATCAGCGGACGCCTGGGCCTGGTGGCCAGTTGCCTGCCCTCTTCCAGCACTTGGTCGATGTCGTCCAACACCCACCCGTCCGCCCCGTACGTGAGGAGATCTCCCTCTTGTCTGCCCCGCCCAACCAGAAGCACCGGAGTGTCTGCACATGCTGGTATACTGCGCAGGCGTTGCACGAACTCGAGTCCGTGCATGTCGGCCAGCTCCACTCCCACCACGATCAGGTCGTTCTCCTGCTGAGTGGCCGCTTCGAGGCCCGCGGTTCCTGTGGGTACCGAAGTCACCTCCCATCCCTCCGCCTTGATCCTTGCCGTCAGCAGGTAGCGCCTGTCGGCATCCTTCTCCGTTACCAGCACGCGCAGTCCTGTGGGGGCACCGTCTACGGCCGTGAGCTCCGCGGTACGCCTGACCCTGGCCGCGGTAGGCAGGCGCACGAAGAACGTGGATCCCTCCTCCAGCCGACTGGTTGCCCACAACGCACCACCGAAGTGTTCGACTATGCGCCGGCTGATCGTCAAGCCGAGTCCCGCACCACCGTGTGCCCGCGTCCCAGCGTCCTCCAGCTGCCGGAACTTCTCGAAGATGACCTCCAGCTGGCCCTCCGGAATTCCCGGTCCCTGATCCCGGACCTCGATTGTGGTCCACGTCTCGTCACCGGACCATCCGACCGATACACGGCCGCCCGATGGGGAGAACTTCACCGCATTGGATACCAGATTCACGACCACCTGCTCCAGCCGGTCCTCATCCGCCACCACAGTAGCGCTCTCGCTCGACGGCAGAACCTCCAGTCCAACACCGCGCCCATCGGAGAAGGCCCTGACTGCGTCCAGTCCACGCTCCACCACCTTCGCCACGATCACAGGGGCCATGGTGGTGACCATACGGCCACTTTCGATTCTCGAGAGGTCGAGAAGATCGTTCACCAGACGTATCAGCCGGTCCAGATTCCGGAGACCGATCTCCAGCAGACCTTTCATCTCGGGGCTTATCTCGCCCGCCGTGCCACGCATCAGGAGATCCAGCGAGGTTTTTACCGAGGTCAGCGGAGTACGCAGCTCGTGACTGACTATTGACACGAACTCGTTCTTGGCTGCCTCGGCCTGAGCCTCACTGGTCACATCCCGATAGAGCACCAGGTGCCCGAGCGTCTCACCGTCGGTGCCCAGAACCGGAGATACGGTCCGCTGGCACGTGAGTTTGCGAGGGAACGTCAGCAGCACCCTGTCCTGCAGTTTCCCGCCTTCGTTGATCGCTGTCACCTGTGCATCCAGCGCGGTCGGGTCCGCGAGTGCTCCAGCCAGGGCCCGGTGCACCTGCTCCAGGGAACCACCAACCACGACCTCCGACGGGAGACCAAGAATCTGGGCCATACCCCGGTTCACGTACGCCACCCGTCCCTCGCTCACCATCAGCAGCGCCACATCGGTAGCCTCGACCAGAGCTTCCAACCGCCTTCTCTCCGATTCGGCAGCCGCATGCTCCCGGGCGGCCCGGTCGCTCTCCTGCCGGATAGTGGAGAGCAGCCTGGAGTAATAGAGCGACGTCTCGATCTGTCGAGCCAGAAGCTGGGCCAGCTCCAGATCCTCGTCGGTGTACACCTTGGGGGCCGCCGCTCCCAGGTTGAGCGTGCCGATAACAGAGCTTTCCAGCCTCAGCGGCACTATCAGCGCCGATGCCCCCCCCTGGTCCGGACCCTGCAGGTCCCGGGCTCCCGGGAAAGTGTCGATACGCATTGCCCGGCCGGAGCGGATCACATCACCGGGCAGTCCATGGTCCATGGGGAAGCGGGCTTCCTGCCGGATGAAACCGCCCCGCGAACCATCGAACAGCGTATGCAGGTAGTAGCCGGACCGATCTTCCGTAACCAACAGGACGGAGGCGCGTCGGAAATCCAGCACACCTCTCAGCTTCAGGATCGCGGCCTGAAAGATCTCGTCGAGGTCGTTGGTTGTATTGATGAGGGAAGCAAGTTCCCCCACCAGAGCCAGTCGCTCCCGCCACCCCGGCGCGTCCGTCCGGGATCGGGTCCGCTTACTCATCAGGGGTTTTACCGCAGGTGGTTCTGATCTGATCAGCCAGCGATGCCGGATCGAATGGCTTGAGAAGCACACCGGCCGCCCCAACAGAACTACCCCGCTCGGTGTCAACCTCGCGCCGCGCAGTGAGCAGGACGACAGGGATCGCGGCTGTGGTCGCGTCATCCTTGAGCCGGCGACACACCTCGTAGCCGTCCATGCCGGGCATCATCACGTCCAGCAGGACGGCATCGGGCATCACCTGCCGCACACCTTCAATCCCGGAAGGTCCGTCCGGAAATGCGCTGACCTCCCAGCCCGCCAGACTCTTGAGGGTGAGCGATATGAGTATGCGGAGATCGGGATCATCGTCGATAAGCACAACCCGGAATCCCTGGGTCATGATCAGCCTCCTCGGGGTTCCCACAAGTTCGCACGGACCGTCTCGCAAGTCTACGTGCCGCCCTCGTTGGCTCTCAGGTGGCTAATGCGGTATTTTGCTGCCAGTCATGGATGACCTCAAGGGGACATATCGGTCGGCCCTGGGAGCCCGCATCGGTGCACTCCAGCGGGCGCGGAAAACCCTCAACCTGCCCAACGCCGCCGCAAAGGCCCGAGAAGAGATCAGGCGCATTGCGCACTCTCTGAGGGGATCCGGCGCAAGCTACGGTTTTCCGGAGGTCACCGAGGCCGCCGCCGCGCTGGAGGATGCCGAGTCCGAGCGCATGCCGGAACGGCTCGCCAATCTCCTCAACGTGCTCACGCGTGTCGCCGAGGGCTCATCTCACGGCGTGTCCGTGCTGATCGTCGAGGACGACCCCGAGATGCTGCGGCTCATAGAGCGAAGCCTCACCACTCCAGGACGGGAGATCTTCACCGCCCAAACCGCTGCGGAGGCACGTGGCGTCCTTTCCGGGCGCAAGGTGGATCTCGTAATTCTGGACCTCGTGCTCCCTGATATGGATGGACGCACCTTCCTTGCGGAGTTGCGACAGAACCGGGATACGGCCGCCACGCGGGTCCTGGTGCTTTCCGCCTGGACCGGTGACCATCAGCGCGAGGAATGCCTGGCCCTTGGCGCCGCCGGCTACCTGGCCAAGCCGATAGATCCGGGAGTCCTCGCGGTTGCCGTGCAGTCGGCCCTTGACGGAACCCCGGTGCCCGCGCCGGGCGTGACACATGGTGGTAACGGGGCGGCGGTGGCTCTTCAGGAAATACCGGAGGAGACCATGGTTGTGATCGCCGAAGACGATGACCTCGCAGCCGCCATCATCGAGCATCGCCTGAAGCGCGAAGGCGTCAGGTGCACCCGCTACCGCGACGGCGATTCCGTGCTGGACGGGGTCCGAGGGGAGCCGGTATCTCTGTTCGTGCTCGACGTGAAGATGCCGGGCAAGGACGGGTTCGAAGTACTGAAGGAGTTGCGCAGCAGTGACGCCCACCGCAAGACGCCGATTCTGATGTTGACCGCCCTGGGGAACGAGGAACACGTGGTTCGCGGCCTTTCCCTGGGAGCCAATGACTACATGACCAAGCCTTTCTCACCTGTGGAACTGGCTGCGCGTGTCCGGCGTCTTCTTCTGGACCGCGCCGGCCGCTCGCGGGGGTAGACGCCCGGCGTGCTGGATCTCATCTTCGGGGACAGTGTCCTCGTATTCCTGTCCCTGGGCGTTGTCCTGCTCAGCGTGCTGGTTCTGATACTGGCGGTCTCGGTGGTGCTGCTGCGGATTCGCAACCAGCGTACAGCCACCCGCTGGAGAGGCCTAGAGGAGAAGTGGCAGCCCGCCGTTCTGGCCGCGCTGGACGGGTCGGGCAAGATCGCCGATGTGTGGAAGCTGATAGAGGCCGGTGAGGAAGAATCCTTCCTCGAATACCTGCTGCGCTTCAACAGCCGGCTCAAGGGAGACGAGAGGTTGGTCGTTCATGACCTCGCGCGCCCCTATATGGATCGAGCCATGCCATACACCAGGCATCGGGATATCGGACGCCGCGCGCAGGCGGTACGACTTCTCGCCGAGCTCGGCCTGCCCGAACATGCCGATACCATCACCGCCGCGCTCGACGATCCTTCGCCGCTGGTGATGATGGTGGCCGTGCGCGGGCTCATGAGGCCCGAATACTCGCAGTTCGCCGGCGCCGTACTCGCCCGCCTGCACCGGTTCACCAGCTGGAGTCCCAAGTTTCTGGCGTCCTTGCTGGCGTCAGTGGGAACTGATGCCGCTCCCACCATCAGGAGCACGTTGACCGATCCATCCGTCGCCGGTGGAGTTCGAGCCATCGCTGCGTCCGCTTTGGCAGAACTGGGCGACATCGAGTCGGCCGACGCTGCTGCCGACGTTCTTGGAACCACCGACGACGTCGAACTCTCAGCCGCGTGTCTCCGCGTGCTGGCACGCACGGGCAGGCCGGAGCACGCTCACCTGGTCCGAGGGTATCTCGATCATCCAGACTTCGTGCTGCGGGCTTCGGCCGCCCAGGCGCTGGGCACAGTTGGGGATGTCGAGGACAACGCGCGGCTGCTCAGGGCCGTGGAAGACGAATCGCGCTGGGTTGCGATTCACGCCGCCCGCGCGCTGCGCGCCGCAGGGGACACGTCATCTCTGAACCAACTCGCCGGTTCCCGCCATGCAAGAGCTTCGGTTGCCCTCCAGGTGCTGACGGAAACGGCCGAATGACAGCCCGTATCGGTACCGTCGCTCTTGATCTGATTTACAGCGGGATCATCGTCTACTTCGTGGCTCTGAACTCCGTCTATCTGGCCACGAGCCTGATTGCCTTCGGCGAGATCCGGCGCTATGTACGCCGGCTCAAGTCGCTCGACCTCGGCAACATGTTGTCATCGACCGGAGCACCACCCGTCACGGTTCTTGTACCCGCCTACAATGAGGAGGCGAGCTGCGTTGAGGCGGTCAGGTCGTTTCTCTCGCTCAACTACGCGGAGTATGAGATCCTTGTAGTCAACGATGGATCCACTGACGACACGCTTGACCGCCTCACACAGGCATTCGACCTCGTCACCGCAGCCCGCATGCCCACGGCAGAAGTACCTTCCGCGCCGATCAAGCGCATCCTCCAGAGCCGCCGGCACCGCAACCTCTGGGTGATAGACAAGGAGAAGGGTGGCAAGGCGGACGCGCTCAACGCGGGTCTGAACTTCTGTATCACCCCTCTTTTCTGCGCCGTCGACGCGGACAGTATACTGGAGCGCGACGCACTGACGAGAATCGTGCGTCCGTTCCTCGAGGATGCCACTACTGCAGCAGCCGGCGGGATCATCCGGATAATCAACGGTTGTAGGGTCAAGTCCGGTGTCGTCACCAATATCCGCCTGCCAGACAACCTGCTTGCCCGGTTTCAGGTACTCGAGTACCTGCGTGCCTTTCTGGCCGGCCGGATGGGGTGGGCCGCGATGGAAGCAACGCTCATCATTTCCGGTGCGTTCGGTGTGTTCCGGCGAACACTGGTTGTCAATGCAGGCGGCTACGCTTCGGCCCGGACCACCGGAGAGACCGTGGGCGAAGACATGGAGCTGGTGGTGCGCCTCCACCGGTACTGTCTGGAGAACAACATCCCTTACCGGCTCTCTTTCGTTCCGGACCCGGTAGCATGGACGGAATGCCCTGAAAAACTCCGCGCCCTTGCCCGACAACGGGAACGTTGGCAGCGCGGCATGACCGAGAGTCTTATGCGCCACCGCAAGATGGTGCTCAACCCGCGGTACGGCCGGCTGGGCATGGTGGCCATGCCATACTACTTCATCTTCGAGACGTTCGGCCCTCTGCTGGAGGTGGTCGGTTACACCGTGTTCGTGGTGGCCCTGCTGCTGGGGCTGGTATCGACCACCTACGCACTCACGTTTTTCATGGTGGCAGTTGTGTTCGGAATGGCTCTGTCAGTGGCAGCAGTGGCGCTGGAGGAACTGGGCTTCCGCAGGTACCCCCGTCTCGGTGATCTCGCACACCTCTTCTTCCTTGGAATCATCGAGAACCTCGGGTACCGCCAGCTTACGGCCTACTGGCGGTTCATGGGTCTCGTTTCAGCGTTTCGCCGCAAGAAGGGCTGGGGACACCAGCCTCGCAAAGGATTCGCCACCAATCCGTCAGCGTCGGCCTGACTACAAAGGAGCCAAACATGTCCAGTCCCCTGGCCCAGAGGGTATGCACGCCGGTCCGTCCCGGCACACCACCGTTGTCAGACCAACAGGTTTCCGCTCTGCTGGCCGAACTCGGCGGCGGCTGGGAGGTGGCGGAGGATAATCGGCTCTACAAGGAGTTCGGATTCAAGGACTTCGCTGAGGCGCTCGCCTTCGTGAACCGCGTTGGGGCGGTGGCCGAAGAACAGGACCACCACCCCGATATCACGCTGGCGTGGGGCAAGGCCACGCTGACCCTCTGGACGCACTCAATAGGCGGCTTGAGCGAAAACGACTTCATACTGGCCGCCAGGGCGGACGGTGTGCTCTAGGACGGCCAGAGCCAGCCGAACACACCGGCGGTAAGCACCGCGTACACCAATCCGTCGAACATGGACTTGAGCGTAGTGCTCCACTTCCGGTTCGACCATATGGAAGCCGGCGGCGCACCAAGGGCGTACGCGGCAAAAGCGGCGGTTCCGGCAAAACGGAAGACGTCCAGGTACTCAGCCCCCGACGGCAAAGCGCGCCCGGCCACGTAGGCCGCCACCAGCCCCACCACCGCACAGTAAACGAACCACTGCACCATCGACCTGCCGATCGAGAACGGGCCGTTGGGAAGCACGCTCATCATCAAGACGGGGCCCCGGTTCAGTTTCTCGAGAAACCCGGGACTGCCCATCTCCTTCATGCTCGTCGGACGAGGCAAGCTGTAGTCGCCGGGAGGGATCGCGAAGGGCCTCAGGGCATCGGCCACCTGATCTTCATCAGGTACCTTCGCGTAATCGTTCGCGTGATACCCGAGTACCATGTGGATCAGGGAACTGACGGCAAAGACGACAACGGCGGACAGAAGAATTGGAAGCCAGAGCGAAGACAGAGGTACCATGACAGCCTCCGGGATTTGAGGGACGGCCACCAAACTGCATCCCGGAATCCTTCCGCGCTAGCGGCTGCCCTTGTCGGGCCTCCCGGAAAGCCAATCGGGCCGCGTGACAGACTTGAGGTCCCACATTCTGCCAAACGAATCACCGTGCCGGAGGAGATTTCCGCTCACCGACTCGGCGCTGCCCTCGCCTGCATCTGCCACGCCCGCTACCTCCTGTGCGGACAACTGGTAGCTGCCGGTCTCGAAATCCTCGAACGAAGAGGCCCAGACTATGTACTTCCCTGGCGTGAAGGTGAACACTACCCGGGAGTCGGTTCCCGTCCCTCCGTCGTCGTCTTCTGCCAGAATGTCGAGGTTGGCATCCGTAACGACAAGGAAGGCATTGAAGTCATCGCTCATCAGATCCAGCCGGAGCGTGATCGTGGTCTGCGGATTGAACTCGAAGATGTCGGCGTACCACAAGGTATACTGCCGACAGTCCGTGGATGCGAGCGACCCGTCGACAGTGGCTTCCACCTCGAGTGTCTGAAGCGTGCACGTCGGTGCGCTTACCGTCATGATACTCAGCTGGTACGATCCGCTTCCGCTGATGTTGAATGGAGTCACCCATACGTAGTACTCACCCTGGGTGAAGGTCTGAACCAGCCGGGAATTGGTACCTTCGCCGCTGTCATCGTCGACAGCAACTATGTTCATGAGTGTGTCGGTGACTACCACCACCGCATCGAAGGCAGCGCTGGTCAGGTCGATCTGAAGCGTGACCAGTTCGGAAACGGTGAGCCGGCGGCCCTGAGCCCGCCCCCCATGCACAAAGCGGCAGTCATCCGCACCCAGCGAACCGGTCACATCATCACCCGCGCCTATGTCGCCGGAAACGTCATCAGCGGTGCAGGCGGGAGGAGCCTCGGCCACCGAAAGCTCGTACGCCCCCGTAGAGCCCGGCTGGAACGAAGTCGCCCAGACGATGTAGGTTCCCGGCTCGGCCTCCGCAATGAGGCGCGCGTTGGTACCCTCACCACCGTCATTATCCACAGCCAGCACGTTCATGCTCTGGTCGGTGACCCTCACCAACGTGTTGAACGCGGTGCTCGTCAGATCAACCTGCAGGACGATGGGTGCGGTGAGCGTAAGCACATAGCCGTCGGCGAACGGCCCGCCGAGAAGAATGCAGTCGGACGCTGCGAGGGTTCCCTGCACGGCGTCGCCCACTGCTATGGCGCCCTCAGTGGTGCCCGCACTGCAGGCTTGGCCGAGTACCGTCACGTCGATTGAACCGGATACGCCCCGGGTGGTTGCCGTGATCCTGGCGGTCCCACCCGAAAGCCCTGCGACCAGCCCGGACGGGCTTACCGAGGCCACCGTCGGCTCATCGCTCGTCCAGGTTATCTCCCCGCCCGGGATGACCGCTCCGGTGCTGTTGGTCACTGTTGCGGTGAGCTGCACCGTACCGCCTATGGATATCTGAGTCTGGGGCGAGGTGACCATGACCATGCCCGGGGCCGTCGACTCGCCGCAGGCAGACAGCAGCCACGACGCGACCAGACACCAGGGGGCCGCGAACCGTCGGGACAGGCTTGGCATACCCCAACTTACCTCGATACCGGTGTGACCACCATGGAGCCCGCCAGCCTGGACACCGTCGCCGTTGACGGGGCACCCCGTGCCATTCCGGGGCTCAACCGGGGTCCAGCATCATGGCAGCACCATTCTCATTCGCCGCCCGGCAGTACACTGCGAGGATCTTCCGTCCGGCTGCGGTCAGTTCGTTCGGCTCATGGCCGCCGCGACACCAGGCCAGTGCATCTTCCAGTCCCTGTTCGGGCCATCCGGCAAGAAGCGTGTTGAGCCAACCCGGCTCCAGCAGTCCGTACGACCCCCCGTGCAGCGCTTCCGCCCGACCGGCGGCATGACTGCCCTCGCGGCGATAGTCCGGATCCCAGCGGGATGCAGCCCCCGCCCGCTCCCAGGCCTGGGTGTATCCACGAAACAAAGTGGCTGCGTGCATCCACGCCACGGCGGCGTTCCCCTGGAGCCCGGGGGTTTCCTCGAGCAGCCGGGCCAACTGCTCCCAGGCTCGCGCCGCATCCAGTTTGATCCAGTGGTCGGCCGAATGGAGACGCTCCGACCACGACAGGGAAGTCACAGGGCAAGCCTCCTTTGCGCGTGTTTCGGCCCTCCCCCGGGAAATAGATGCGAGCGTGCCCTGCTGCAAGCCCCGACCCTGAACCGTCGTGTTGCGCCCCACCGGGCCTCGTGTCAGCTTGCAACCCGTGACTGCGGACCTGCTCATTCGTGGCGCGCTGCTGAACGGCACCCCGCACGACATCCATGTCAGGCACGGGCTGATCGAGGCGGTGAAACCGTCGGACGCACCCCCGGTTGCGGACCCCGCTGAGCGGGTGATTGACGCCACCGGACTTCATGTCTTCCCATCGTTCAAGAACGGACACACTCACGCCGCCATGGTGCTTTTCCGGGGCTACGGCGACGACCTGCCTTTGATGGAGTGGCTGCAGACCCGCATCTGGCCTGCCGAACGACACATGACCGAAGAGGACGTCTATCTGGGCACCCGGCTTGGCATCCTCGAAATGATCCGGGGCGGCACGACCTTCTTCAACGAGATGTACTGGCATCGGCCCGGGATCGTGAGAGCTGTACAGGAGATGGGAGTCCGGGCCCTCGTTGGTGTAACGATCATCGACCTCGGCGACCCCGCCATGCTGGACCGCCAGCGGTCTGATGCGGTCGAGCTGGCGTCGCAACGCCGGCCCGAGCGGAACTCTGTCGATCTCGCCATCGCGCCCCACTCCATCTACGCCGTCCCCATCGAAGTGCTGGAATGGATTGCCTCGTTATCGCGTGACAAGGATCTGCCGGTCCATATTCACATTTCCGAGACGGCTGAAGAAGTGGAGCGCTGTCTGGCCGTGCACGGCTGCCGTCCCGCGTGGCTTCTGGAACGGGTGGGTCTTGTTGGACCGCGGCTGGTCGCCGCCCACGGGCAGTATCTCGATCAGAGTGAGCTGGAACTGCTGGGTGCGGCCGGCGCCACCGTGGTCAACAACCCCACAGCCAACCTGAAGCTCGGCACCGGCGGCATCTTCCCCTACCGTGCTGCACGTCAGGCCGGAGTACGCGTCTGCCTCGGCACGGACGGCGCCGCGTCCAACAACAATCTCGACATGCTGGAGGAGATGAAGATCGCAGCACTCGTCCAGAAGCACCGGGAGCGTGATGCCACCGCACTTCCCGCCGCGGAGGCGCTTGCGATGGCCACTACATGGGCGTCCGACGCCTTCCGCCTGGGAGCTGGCGGCGTGGAACCCGGAGCACCCGCCGATCTGATTCTTGCAGACTTCTCCGGCCCTTCAACACAGCCTCTGCACGATCCCGTTTCAACGCTGGTGTACGCCGCTGGCGCTGCAAATGTGCATACCACCATATGCGGCGGCCGCGTGCTAATGCACGCTCGTCAGGTCGAAATCTGCGATGAGGCGGAGGTGATCGCGTCGGCCAACTCGGCCGCGCGCCGGCTGCTCGAGCGGGCACGCCGCTGAACGCTGGCACCCGCTGACGGGCGGCATAGATTACCGGCGTAATGACCAGATGTTGTGCTCTCGTGTTGACGCTTCTCCCAGCCACGCTCGCCGCACAGGACCCGCCGGCATCCGACCCGCCTCCGCTCCTGACCCTTGCCGGCTGGGCTGACGACGCCTGGTTCACCCTGCTCGATCGCGATGGTTCGTTTCATGGACGCCTGTCTCCGACAGGCACCTTCCAGCGCTTCCATGAATTCATGGACGACGAGTACGAACTGGACGTTTGGTCGGGCTTCTTCCACAGCTCGGAAGACGCGCGCTGGCACCTGGCACAGTCAGGCTTTCGAGCAGCCGGATCGTCAATCAATCACCCGTTCATCCTGAACTATGCCGACTGGCGGGACAACGTTCACATAGCCGGCCCCGTGGACCTCGCGCTTCGCTACTCCCGGCACCATTCGCTCACCGCCCAGCGCGACTACATGCAGGTCGGCATCGGGTGGCGCGGCACACCGGAAGGCGGGTGGGCCGCACGCGCAGGGATCGGAATGCACTTCTTCAAGGCCTCCGCGGATATCGAGCTCGGTATTGACCGCATCTGGCAAAGGGATGATGCAACGTGGCGGTTGAGCGTCACAGCCGCCCTCCTGGATGCCTTCAATAACTTGATCTTCAATGCGCTCGGCGTGCGGCCTGAAGAAGTGGATGCGCATTTCAACTATCGCACCCTGCCGGTGGCGGGCCGAATCGCCCTGGTGCATGTGCAACCGGCCATCCGGGCGGAGCTGCACGGTGGCGTGAGCAGCCGGAGTCGGGTACACGTGACCTTTCCGGCAACTGGTGATCCCGCGTTCAGCCTGGTCGAGCAGGTCAGCTTTGCGGGAGGCCTGGTGGAGGCGTGGCTGCTCCGCAGCACCCGGGCAGCCGTGTACGGCACCGTGGCCACCGCCCACACAGATCGAATGGGTGACGTACCGGCGGAAGGCGACTTCGGGCTGACGGAGATCACCCGCACGCTGGGGGCCGTTGCGGAGCACAGGCTCGGAGAGGCCCACGTCCTGGAGGCAGCCGCGCGAATCCGCTGGCGGCCTGAGCAAAGAACCGATGGCTCTGTCCTGATGTTGCACCACCGGGACCGGGAAACACTGGCCCAGATGGCCATAGCCGGCGAACCGGGCACGGGATGGCGGTGGCGTGGAGCGTATCAGCGGCTGCACCGTACGGCCGGTGTGGCCGCACCCTGGCTCACCGGATCACATCATCGGCTGCTGACCGAAGGTGGTTACCGATTCGCTTCGCGTTTCGAACTCATGGGCGGCGTGCGTTGGCGCCTGGATCATCTCACTACCAGTGCATTCGCCGGAGGGCACCTGCGGTTCATGGCCGTGTGGTGAGAAGCGACGGGGAGCCCGCCGGGCGGAACTGCCGCGCCGGACAGGGTTATATTTGCGTCGATGACACGTTTCCGATTCCCCCCGTTCCTGCTCATGGGCGCCACGCTGCTCGCGTGCAACCGCCCGGACGACGTCGAGTTGCGGTTCGTGCTCGACACTCCGCACGACCGGTACCTGGCGAGCCTGCACACGTCCGGGCTCGCCGAGACGGCGCTTGCGAGTGACTGGATCGCTGCGGCAGAGCGCGCCGTCGGAGCGCCGGTACCTGTCACCCTCCCACACCGCGAAGTACGCTGGATGGACCCCACCCGTGCTTCGGCCCTCGGGCTTTCCATTACGCTAGCGCGCGGCCAGCGACTGGTCGCCCGGATCGAGCCGGACAACAACGCTGATGATCCGCGAGTTTTCCTGGATCTGTTCTTTACCGGCGACACCACATCCCAGCCGTGGCTCGTGCACAGCGGTGATCCGTCCGAGCGGATTCTGGAGTTCGTAACCACGAGGCCGGGCACCTACGTCCTTCGCATTCAGCCCGAACTGTTGCGGGGCGGACGACTGGGCATCACCGTGAGCCGGCACGCGTCGCTCGCGTTTCCGGTAGCGGAACGCGACATGGCGGCCATCCGGAGCGGCTTCGGGGCCGCCCGGGACGGCGGCCGGCGCGAACATCATGGGGTGGACATCTTCGCACCGCGAGGTACTCCGGTTCTCGCGGCAACGGATGGCTACGTGGCGCGCGTGGGGACCAATCGGCTTGGCGGCAACGTCATTTGGTTGCGCGACGAGGTCCATGGCCAGTCCCTCTATTACGCACATCTTGATCGGCACGCCGTAACGCGCGGTGCCCGGGTTCGCTCCGGTGATACGCTTGGCTACGTGGGCAACACGGGAAACGCCCGTACCACACCCCCCCACCTGCATTTCGGCATCTATATCCGGGGTACAGGACCGGTCGATCCACACTTCCATATCTTCGAGCCCCTGGAGAGTCCCGCGATCTTTGCAGGCCTTCCAGACCTGATCGGTCACACGAGCCGCGTGGCGCCGCGGCCGGTAACCCTGAGACCCTATCCAACTGCCCGGTCGGGCGGTCTGACCGACGCGACGCCAGGTGCGCCCGTCGACGTGCTCGCCGGGATTGGAAACTGGTATCTGGTACGCCTGCCGGACGGGTTGGAGGGATATGTGCCGGTTGCCTCCGTTGAGCCGCTCGACCGCCCCCTGGGCCGCGCGGCGCTGGCCCTGAGTTCAGCGGTTCTCACGGCGCCCGGAGACCGCGGGATAGCGATGGACTCGCTGCGCCCTGGTCTCGCGGTTCATGTCCTGGGATCGTTCGGTGATTATTCGTTTATCGAGGGCGCCGGTGGCCTGAGGGGCTGGGTGGCATCACACCTCCTCGATGCCGCTGACGCATCCGCCGGCGACGGACTCTGATTCAAGGACCGCCACCTCGCCGGGACGTCTGCTCAGTTCTTTCTCAACAAGCCTCTGATTTCCGCCGCCGGGAGGAGACGGCCCTTCCCGACGCCCGGACAGAATGCAGCCAACCGCGTCCATGCGCGGGGTGACATGTTCTCCGGCCAGAACGGCCAGGTGCGGCACTGCGTGGGCCGGGCTTCGTAGACCGAGCAGCGTACGCCGTCGAGGAACCGGCAGGGACCGTTGACCTCCTTCAGATGAAAGTGGCCGTCGGTCTTGTCGCAGTAGCGACGGGTGAAATCGCGAGTGGGAATCCCAAGCCACATGGCCAGCCTGCGCCGATCCGCCAGAGTCAGGTAGACGTACCCGTGGGCGCCGTGCGACACACAGCAGCGGCCAGTGCCCTGGCATTCGAATCGCACGCCGGCGGACCACCATGGTGACCGAGCCATGCCGTCCAATGTAGGAACCCGGAGCAGTCGGGCAAGAGTTACGCGGAACTCCTTCAGCGTGCGATGGCGCCAACGTACACGCCGGCAGTCACAATAGCCGCACCGGCCAGCAGGTGTCCCGTAACCGGTTGGCCCAGAATCAGCACACCAAGTACGACCGCCACCACTGGCATGGCAGCCACCGCAAACACTGCAGCCGAAGCGGCCCACCTTCTGATTACGTAGAGAAAGGAAAGAAACAGACCCACGGAACCGATTACGACGAGCCACGCCACGGCGAACAGCGTGCGCGTCTCGCTCGGCAGGGCCCATCGTTCACCAAGCACCAGCGAGCCCATCGCGAGCAGGATGATTCCCGCCGTCATGCCAATGGCGTTCATGTTGACCGGATGCACCTGCGGCAGAGCCTTGGCCACCACGCTGGAAGCGGCGATGGCCAGGCTGCCGAGCACCGCGGCCGCGAAGTATGACGGGTGGATCTCTCCGCCCATCGCCTCGATTGACAGCACGGCGATTCCCGCCACGGCAAGCACGCCGCCGGCGAGCCGGCGGCGTGACAAGCGCTCCTGCCCAGAAACCACGGCGATCAGTATGGTGAAGAGGGGGGCGGCGGCGATGATCACGGCCACGGTACCGGCGGCCAGCCCCACCAGGGAGTAGTAGAGGAACGCATATGCGGCGCCGATTCCGAGCACCCCGTACAGTGCCGCACCCGCCGCCGCGCGTCCCCGGGCGATCGGCACGCGCCACGACGCCGCGATGAGAAAGAACAACGCGGATGCAAGCGCGAATCGCAACGCAGCTCCGAACAGAGGCGGAAGCTCCATATTGCTCACGCTTACGGCGATGAAGTTGGCGCCGCCGGTTACGGTAGCGCCGATGAATGCGGCAAGTGTCTTCGCGTCGGGGGGGTCGCGCAACTATCGGTCCAGGCACAGATGGACGGTTCGCATGGCCACCGACTGGGTGGGCTGGCCGCCCTTGATTCTGGTGCTGGGAACGTCGTAGGCGCTGTGAGGCTTCACGGCCGGTTCGCTTCCGGTGGCCCCTGCCAGAGCACGTGCGTGATTTTCCAGTGTCCGTCCTCGCGGGCCAGGCTGCCAGGATCCATCATCGGCACGCGCGAAGCCGAACTTCAGCACCTCGGTCGAGACGCTGCGGATCAGCTTGGTGGAATCGCCCTCGTAGAACCCTTCCAGATAATCCAGGGCGGCGCGCCCGACGGCTTGGTACTGATCGTCCTGGGCGGCCAGTGATCCCGTGAGACCGGCGAGACAGACGGCAAGGGCTTGGATGCTGCGCATGAGGGACTCCTGTGGGGACAACTTACCATCGGAGTGAGGGCTGCAGGGTTTCGGGCCTGCGCATTCGGTCGGGCCCGCCCCTGTTCCGAGTTCTCGGTGGTCCGCACGTTGGTTCGAAGGTACCTATGAAAAAGCGGCCGCGTGAGGGCAGGTTCCACGCGACCGCTCCGGCACGCCCGAGGGCGCGCCGCTCTACTCGATCCGACCCGTGCGACGGCGGCGGACCAGCCCGACGCCAAGCAGGCCCGTGCCGAGCAGCACCAACGTCATCGGCTCGGGGACGACATGCCTGTTCAGATACGTCGTCCGGAAGATCAGCTCCTCGCCGGGGAACGTCTCGCCGCTCAGCGACGTGCTGATCATCACGAACGCCGTCGCGCCACCCGGCACGAGCACGCTGAACGACTGCTCGCCGAGCGGCGGGATGTTGAAGCTCGAGCCCGCGTCGCCCAGGTAGCCGCTGGAGAGGTTCGTCGGGTCGAAGCCATTGAGGTAGACCGAGAAGAACGAGTTAAAGATCGTGGACTGCATGATGTCCACGAAGAACGGGTTCGCGGCTGGGGTCGGGTTGACGAAAAAAAACACTGCCCAGCTGAACGTGCCGCCGAAAGTGCCCGGGAAGGCCTTCGGGTTCTGCCAGTCGCTCGGTACGCCATCCCGGAACAGCCGGGCGTCCATCGTCGGCTCCTGGCCCGACCAGATATATGACGTGACCGTCTGCGCCTCCACGCTTGCTGCCGTAATTGTGAGCACCGCTACTACGCCGAGTAGTTTTTTCATAACGTGATGCATGGTTGGTCCTCCATGCGTGAGCGTGGAATCGGCACCGACCGGTGCCGCCGGGTTCGAATCGCTGCGCGTTATTCTGGCCCCTTCGGAGCGTAGCGTTTGGGATCATTTTCCGGGCCGAAGCCGACTGCGCCCGTCGGCGGTACTGCAACTCATTGTGGGTTCAGTCCTTCGTTCGCTCAGGCGGCCAGCGCCGCGGCCGCAGAATTCGTTGCATGCTCGCGGCACATCGTCGCAGTGTGACGACAGCGTGACCTTCCACTGCGATGAGCTTAGGGGCAGACGGGGACGTCGTCGCTCGCGGCATCGGCATGGATGGACGGATTGGTGCACGCTTCCTGAGTGCGGGCCTGGGTTTCGGGGGCTGCTGCTTCCCGAAGGACGTTCTGGCCGCTGTTGGTGAGCGAGAGCGGCAGGTTCTGGAAGTCGGAGCCGACCGTGACGTGGCGGCGCGTCACCGCCCCGACGTTGCACGCACTGGCCTGGTTGCCCGACGGGGCCGGGGCAGATAGACTCACTGCTATGGCACGACCGATTGCGGTAGAGGATCTGACCACCCAGGAGCGGATTGAGCTCATCGGCAGGCTCTGGGACAGCCTTGATCCCGCCCTTGCAGCCCCCCTTACGCCGGAATTGGCGGAGGAGCTCGATCGCCGAGAAGCCGACGCTGATGCGACGCCCGATGCCGGAGAGGCGTGGTCCGACATCAAGGACGAATTGCGCAAGAAGCTTCGATAGGTGCGGCATCTCCGTGTACGGAAGCTCGCCCGCGCGGAGATTGATGCGGCGTTCTCATGGTATCGGGAGCGATCACCAGAAGCGGCTTCGCGCTTTCTGGATGCTGTCGATGAAGCACTGAGTGCGATCGAGTCGAGTCCCGACCGGTACCCGGTCGTTCGCGGGCGGCTTCGACGCAGCCTCCTCCGCCAATTCCCCTACGCGGTCTATTACAAGGTGTTTCCTTCGACGATCAGTGTGGTGGGCGTGATCCACGGTCACCGTCACCCGCGTACTTGGCTCCGCCGCGCTGCGCCGTAACAGGCTTGCGGCGCGCCTCGAGTACGCCCCCAACTGACTTGTGATATGTGTGCTGGGCCGAGAACGGGTAGGTGGTCGTCTGCGGGTCTCGCGATCTGGCCCGTGGGCCGGTAGGTGTAGGTCGCGTCCGCGGTGCTGGGCTTGGTGGAGGTGGTCGAGGCAAAGACCCGCCACAACAGTCCCCGGCCGTCGTAGTCGTACCACTGGTACCAGTTGTTGGAGCCGACCGTGACGTGGCGCCGCGTCACCGCCCCCCGGAGGTCCAGGGTCAGCGTGTCGGCGGTGTTGAGGGCGGCGAGGACCGTGGTGCCGCGTTCTCTTGAAGCGTGCAGAACTCTTGCCTGCCGGACTCGGTCGGACGTAAGCTTCCGGTACCCAGAACAGGGGATGTGACAGTGGCTGGAGCCATCCGCCAGAACCCACCCACCTTCGGCGACTTGGTCAGGCATCGTGACCAGATTCTCGATCTCGCGCGGCGGCGCGGGGCCGGGAACGTTCGAGTGTTCGGTTCCGTGGCCCGTGGCGTC
>CAZTIV010000011.1:0-4822 GCA_964613905.1 uncultured Gemmatimonadaceae bacterium
AGCCCCTGCCCCCTCCGCCGGCCACCGCCCAGGCGACACCCCCGCTGGTACCGCGCGTGGCGAGAGAGCCGGCGGCGGCACAGCCGCAGCCTGCGCCCTCCCGCCAGCCCGAGCCAGCCGCACCGCTCCCCACTCCACCAGATGCCGCTCCACCTGTCGTTCAGACACAGCCGGTTCCGGAGCCGGTCCGCATCGCGGATCCGCCGCCCGTGACTGCGCCGGCCGCTGCACCGGTTGCCGAACCCCCGGCCCTTGGCGTTGCCGGATCGGTAACCCCGCTGGAACCGGACGCCGAACTCGAGGCCGGTGGTTGGACCGAGGTCGATGCTGCGACCGCCCGCGAGCGTCTTGGCGGCATACTCGCCACTATTCCGGCTCTCTGGATCGAAAGTATCACCATGGGGGAAAGTTCCGCCCGACCGCGTGCGCGTGTGGCGCTCCTGACCAGCGAGGGTGAGCGCATAGTGCTCACACAGACACGTTCGGGCGCTCCGGTGGTTCCGGGCCACGCCCGGGTTACGGCGGTCCGTACCATACCGGCAAGCGAGGCCTATCCCTATACCACCGCGACGGCGAGCTTCGGCGGGATTCTTGTTACGGCCAGGGCCACGCTCGGGGCCGATACCATGCGGGCACTGATAGCCACTCTCGCCGCTCTGGAATAAGCGAGGGCGGCGGGAAGCGCTCCCGCTCCCGCCGCCCCCTGTCGTCTCTACCTCTCCTGCCGCCGCTCGCTACTGAACCGCGTTAATCATGTCGAAGATCGGCAGATACATGGCCACGATCATGCCGCCCACGAGCACACCCAGCACGACTATCATGATGGGCTCCATGAGGGAGAGCAGGGCGCCGACCGCCGCGTCCACTTCGTCGTCGTAGAAGTCGGCGATCTTGGTCAGCATCTCGTCCAGGCCTCCGGTGGCTTCACCGACGGCGATCATGGACGTGACCATGGGCGGGAAGACGCCCGAGTTCTCAAGTGGGGCGGAGATTGTTTCACCCCCCGCGATCGACCCACGTGACTGCATCACCGCGTTGTGGATGACCTGGTTGCCCGCCGTCCGTGCCGTGATCTCAAGGCCTTCGAGGATGGATACGCCGGAGGATATCAGTGTACCCAGCGTGCGGGTGAAACGCGACACTGCCGACTTGCGCAGCAGATCCCCCAGAACCGGTGCATTGAGCATGAGGCGGTCGATATTCAGCTTCCCGCCCTCGGTACCGTAATACCACTTGATCAACCAGACCATTGCACCGATGCCGATTGCAATGAGCCACCAGAATCCCTGCAGAAACTCGCTCGCGGCGATGACGATTCGTGTCGGTAACGGGAGTTCGAGGTTCACCGAGGCAAACATCGTCTGGAATGTGGGTATCACGAAGATCAGGAGGACTATGATCGCCATGATGGCCACCGAAAAGATCACCGCCGGATAAACCATTGCGCCCTTCACCTTGCGAATGATGGCGTCGTTCTTTTCCAGGAACGTGGCCAACCTGAGAAGAATCGTATCCAGAATACCGCCGGCTTCGCCGGCCGCCACCATGTTCACGTAGAGCGGAGTGAACGCGTTTCTGTGCTTGCTCAACGCGTCGGCCAGCGTATTACCGCTTTCCACGTCGTACACCACCTGGCGGGTAACCTCTCCCAGATCCTTGTTATCCGTCTGCTTGGCCAGAATGTCGAGCGCCTGTACCAGGGGCAGACCCGAATTGATCATCGTGGCAAACTGGCGGGTGAAAATCACGATATCCCGAGTGGGAATCCGCCTTCCCAGTTTCGTCTTCTTGGCCTCCCGCAGCCGGACGAGCACCATCCGGTTCTTGCGAAGATTGGCCACCACCTCGTCCCGAGAGGCGGCCTCCATCGTGCCGGTAGTTTCCTGACCCTGCGGAGTGCGTGCAGTGTATTCGAAAGTCGCCATGACTGATCTCCGCCTCGGTTAACGCCTGCCGGCCGCCGCGCGCGGCGCTCCGGCTCCACGATCGTCCTCGCCTGGTATCGGCTCTCCCACCATCCGCAGAAACTCGTTCTGGTCCGTGGCCACCCGCAGACATTCTTCCAGTGTCACGTCCCGATTCATGTATTGCGTATACAGCGAGTCGGCCAAGGTCAGCATTCCATGCTTCTTGCCGGCCTGCATCGCGGAATAGATCTGGTGAACCTTGTCGTCACGTATCAGGGCCCGGATGGCGGGCGTCGCCACCATGATCTCGCATGCCATCACCCGTCCCTTGCCCGATGCCTTCGGGAGCAGGGTCTGGGTCACGACACCTTCAAGCACGAACGCCAACTGTGCACGCACCTGTGACTGCTGATGCGACGGGAAGACGTCGATCACGCGGTTGATCGTTTCCGCCGCCGAGTTGGTGTGCAGCGTGGCGAACGCCAGGTGTCCCGTTTCCGCGATCGTCAGGGCCGCGGAGATCGTCTCCAGGTCCCGCATCTCACCAATGAGCACTACGTCAGGGTCCTGCCGCAGGGCATACTTGAGCGCGTTGGAGAACGATTTGGTGTCCGTCCCGATTTCGCGCTGGTTCACGATGCAGCCCTGGTGACGGTGGATGAACTCGATGGGATCCTCCACCGTGATGATGTGCCCCTTCCGCTCCTTGTTGACCTTGTCGATCATGGCCGCGAGCGTCGTGGACTTGCCCGAGCCCGTGGGGCCTGTGACCAGTACCAGTCCTCGCGGACGCTCCGCCAACATCGCCATCACGGGCGGCAGGCCCAGATCCTGGAAGGTTTTTACGGAGAACGGTATCTGCCGGATGACCATCGATACGCATCCGCGCTGTTTGAAGCAATTCCCGCGGAAGCGGGCAAGATTCTGGATTCCGAACGAGAAGTCCAGTTCGTCCTCCGTCTCGAAGCGCTTCTTCTGGTTCTCTGTCAGGACGGAATAGGCAATCTGCAACGTGTCCTTGGGCGTCAGCTGATAATCCGTCTTGGAGTTGGTGATATCGCCATCAACGCGCAGTTTGGGACGCTCGCCTGCGGTGATATGCAGGTCCGATGCATCGCGCTCTATCATTTCCTCGAGCAGAGCGCGCAGATTGATGCCCGACGTTGCCTGCGCCTTGGGAGCAGCCGGTGTGGTCATGAGCCCGCCGTTTCCTTCACGATTTCCTCGAGAGTGGTGGCACCCTTCTTGACTTTCACTATACCGTCCATTCTGAGCGTCAGCATACCCTCGCTGACTGCCTGATCCTGAAGTTCAGCTGTCGACGCTCCCCGGAGGATCAACCGGCGAAGCTCCGGTGAGAGAGACATCACTTCGTACAGGCCGGCGCGTCCCCGATACCCGGTTCCGTTGCAGGTGTCACACCCCGTCCCCTTGAAGAATGTAATGCCCTCAATGTCCTTCTCGCCGAGCCCCAGGGCCGCCAACTCCTCCGGCGAATAATGGTGCTCCCCCTTGCAGTCCTTGCAGATCCGCCGCACCAGCCGCTGAGCCACGATCAGATTGACCGCGCTGGCCACGTTGAACGGTTCGATCCCCATATCGATCATACGCGTGATCGTGGAGGGAGCGTCGTTGGTGTGCAGCGTGGAGAGCACCAGGTGCCCGGTGAGCGCCGCCTTGATCGCAATCCCTCCCGTCTCGATGTCCCGGATCTCGCCAACCATGATGATGTTCGGGTCCTGCCGCAGAAACGCCTTCAGGGCCGCCGCAAAGGTCATCCCGATCTCGTTCCGCACCAGCACCTGGTTGATCCCGTGAATGTTGTACTCCACGGGATCCTCGGCCGTCATGATGTTGACGTCAATCTTGTTCACCTGTGACAGAGCGGAATAGAGAGTCGTTGTCTTGCCCGAGCCCGTGGGCCCCGTGACCAGGACCATCCCGTACGGATTCAGGATGGCCCGCATGAGGTCCTTTTCCGCCTTGGGTTCGAATCCGAACTTCTGCAGGTCGAGGGTCAGGTTGCCCTTGTCCAGAATCCGCAGGACTATCTTCTCGCCGAAGATTACCGGCAGTGTGGACACCCGGAAATCGATCACCCGCTTGCCCATCTTGAGCTTGATCCGGCCGTCCTGCGGTACCCTGCGTTCCGCGATGTTGAGCGAAGACATGATCTTGACGCGGCTGGTCAGCGCCGCCTTGAGCTTGATGGGCGGCTTCATGATTTCCTGGAGGGCGCCGTCGATCCGGTACCTTACCCGGATCTCGTGCTCGAACGGCTCTATGTGTATGTCGCTGGCCCCCCGCTTCACCGCGTCGGTGAGTATTCCGTTGATGAGCTTCACGACCGGGGCATCGTCGCCCAGCTGCACGGGCGCCGCGTCTTCTTCCTTCTCCTCGATGACCTCGAGTTCGTCCTCATCTTCGATGTCCTTGAGGATGTTCTGCAGCTGTGCGTCGGTCTGCTCGTAATACTTTTCGATGGCATTCCTGAGCGTGAAATCGCCCGCGATAACCGGGAAGATGTCATACCGGGTGATGAACTTGAGATCGTCCACTACCCCGGTGTTGGTGGGATCGGCCATCGCGACCGTGAGCGTCCGCCCCTCGCGTTTGAGCGGCAGCACCGTGTGCTTCACCGCCACGTCGGCTGGGATCAGCTTGACGATCTTGGGGTCAACCTCGAATCGGGAAAGATCCACAGCCGGCATGCGGTATTGCCGCGCCAGCATCTTGGTGATCTCGGTCTCCTGCACGAACCCCATCTTCACGAGGACGTAGCCCAGGCGCATGCCCGTGTTGCGCTGCTCCATGAGCGCCTGGTCGAGCTGCTCCTTGCTGATCAGTCGTTCGCGAAGAAGGAGGTCGCCGAGCCTGACCGTGCTGGCTGCTGCTGTCGCCATACCCGCCTTGAG
>CAZTIV010000011.1:4922-50711 GCA_964613905.1 uncultured Gemmatimonadaceae bacterium
CGGGCGGCCAGACCCGGGCCCACTCGTGGAAGCCGAACCAGTTCCTCTGCCGGTGCACGGTCAAGATCCAGCCGCTCTCCGGGACCCAGCGGACTCGTTACCCTCTGCGCCCTTGCCGCCACGGTATCCCGCGCGGGCCTCGCCTCGACCGAGGCACGATAGCCAACTGCACCTGCCGGCGAAGTGTCGCCGGTCACGAAGAGGCGCACCAGGAGACCTGCTACCGCCAGCAGCCCCAGCGTGAACGCGGCCCGCCGGTCGTCGTTGGAGGAGGACATAGATCAAACTGCAATGGCCGGGCACGGGGATGGGTACCAGAAAGAACATCTGCCTGGTCGGAACGAACGCACCTACCTGACCAGCGCCACCGCCACGTCTCCCACCACCTGGAGACTCTGCCAGCTCAGCTTGTCCGGAGTGTCTTCATGCGTGTGCCAGTACGCATTCCCCGGACCGTAATCGAAATCGATCACGACAATTGCCCGGACACCTGCGTTGAGGAGCGGAATGTGGTCATCCGTGATGGCGTGTCTCACCTCCGGCCTGAAGTACCGGGTGTACCCCAGGTCCCGCGCCACCCCCCAGACCCGCTCCACCACCTCGGGCGCGTACTGCACGGAGTACCGTTCCTGATAGATCTCCAGATCAGCATCGCCAACCATGTCCCACACCACGGCAAACAGCGGATGCCCGGCGGGTGAAATTTCACGGGCGTAGTACCGGGATCCTATGAGTACGTCGTGATATGGTGCCGTGAACTCGCCGAAGTCCTCACCGTCCACAAAAAGCAGATCGACGCCGACCGAAGGGGGCGTCCGGGACAGGACATCCGCCACGCCGAGCAGGACCGCTACCCCCGACCCGCCATCGTTTGCGCCCGGAATGGGTCGCCTCTGGAGCGCAAGATTGGGCTCCCGATCCGCGGTCGGTCGGGTGTCCCAGTGAGCCACGTACAGAACGCGATCCTCGATCCCGGGCCGGAATCGCCCGATGAAGTTCCTCAGGTTCAGCGTATCACCCCGTTGCGTGACGTGGATCCACTCCTGCACCTCGACACTGTCTGTCGTACGACGCAGGTGCTCAAGGATCCAGTCGCCGGTCCCACGGTGTCCCGGGGTATTCGGCACCCTTGGACCGAACGCGACCTGTCGCTCGACGTAGCCCAGTGCAGTCCGTCCGTCGAACGACGTGGCTCCGGGTTCGCCGGGCCAGCACGCCGACAGTGCAGCCAGCCCAACCAGCCATTTCCTGGTCACAGCTGCCCTGACACGAAGAATACCTCGGCGAAAATGTTGAACACGGTCTGGGAGAATTTTGTGAACGTATGTCGCTGCTCCGTCAGAACGTAGCTCAGACTCGCGCCGCCCCGTACACTGGGCGAAAAGCCCGTATCCATGCGCACGTCCACTGCGCGGCGCCTGTTGTCGGAGAGAGCCGCACATGTTTCGGCGTCACGACGTTCCAGACATATCGTAGTTGTTGACGAACCTGCCGCCAGAGTGGTCTGGATCTCATTGGGCAGCTCCAGAATGGAGCGAGGAGACCGGAACGAGAAGCTGACGTTGCCACCCCAGTCCTCACGTACGGAATGCGTTCGGTTACCCGACGTGATCTGATCCGTTTCCGACCGGGTGTACTGGCCGCCGGTTACAATTCGATTGGACCACGTCACGGTGATTGACGGTGCGACGCTGGTGGTGCGGCTTTCAGTGGCGGTACCGGCCAGCTCCGTGGTTGCGAGACTGCGGCGTCCCTGCACCGCGGCCGAAACGGACGATACCGCGTGCCGGAGAAACCAGCGGGGGGAATAGACCCAGGTGATCGACCCGGACGGCCACTCGCGGCTGCGCTGCACAATCTCCATCTGGTCGTCCACTCCGGCACGCCTCAGCCATGTTACGATTTCGGTGTCCCGGTAATTGGCACGCATGGTCAATCCCAGGGGAAGCTGCGCGCCACCACTGGCCGTCCGCGTCTCCGTTTCGGAAGCCGTCGTTGCGGGCACGCCTTCCCGCATCCGGAATTCATCCAGTCCGCCGAGTCCGAGTTGATATCCGAAGCCCGGAGCGAATGGAGCCCGGTTGAAGCCCGATCGACGCTCACGCATGTGCGCCAGGTCAATGGGAAGGATGCGGCGTGACGCCTGCGTGACGGGACTCTCCGCACCCAGCAGACCCGCCACCAGAGCGCCCGGGGTAACCGACACGCCCAACTCTCGACGCCGGGAATTGCCGAAAGCCTCGGGCGGCCGGAAAGCACCTGATGAATCCGGTTCGGTGCGAACCGGGATGCCGTTCGGGTCCCGCGTGAAACTGAAGGTACTGGTCAGGGCCACGCGGGGCCTCACCCACGAAGCCACCACCGGTGTGACGTTGAGAGCGGTCGAGAGCGTTCGACCCTGCTCGAAGCCCACGTTACGACCGAGCAACGCGCGCCGTTCCTGTCCCAGGAGCCGGCCCAGCGTTGTCGAGTCACCATAGTCCTGGAGATCCCTGGTGGTCACATAGTCGATTCGCAGTGCCAGCGTGTTGAACGGCCGGAAGTCGATACCGGCCTCGCTCCTCAGCGTATGCACGAGGCTGCGCAACACCGGCACCATGGTGTCGGATGCGAGCACTACCGGAGCCCGGAAGGCCTGGCGCTCGGTGGAGTTGCTGGTATAGGTAACTCCCGCCCGCAGCTGAAACGGATTCCATCGCAACCGGGCCGTCCGCAACGAGCGCCCGAACTCGCTGTCGCGGACAGGACCGGGCAGGCGGTCCACAAGATCCGACACGAATCGCGGCACGGCGCTAACGGTCCGGGCGCCGGGTTGGTTGTTGTAGTCAAGCCGGAACTGACGATGAGTCGTTCGAGCATCGCTCAACGTGGAGGCTGCTTGAGATGTCAGGGCGGTCGCCTGGAAAGAGAGAGGGTCTGCCAGATTACGCTCGACGAATGTTGTTCCCCTGCGCACGCGACGGATCGCCAGATGCCAGGATGTGGCAACACTCCGGGGCCGTCTCAGCCCGGAGAGATCATCGGCAAGGATGTCGGTCCGGCTGACATAGAAAGGATCGGCTCCCGTCCGGGTGTGCTGCACGGATAACGGCGCACTGATACCCAGACCCGATGGCAGCAGCTTCTCCGTGCGAAGTGTGCCGGCGGCCCGTACGGCTCTGTCCGTAGCATAGCTCGGCCCGTCCGCGATCTGGCGGAAATGACTGTCGCGAAAGTTCATCCCCAGATGCAGGTCGATCACGTCGGCTCCGGTGAGGCGGGCGTCAATAGCCGCCGCCAGGCCCATCCCGGCCACGACATCACTCAGACGGATGTCATCCACCCAGAGCTCGGCCTGTTCGATGAACACCGCGTCTGCGGCCCGGTACATGCCCACTGCCATCTCGGACACACGCGCCAGGTTGGGGGGCGCTACATCCGGGTCGCGGACGTGCACAACGTAAGGACCATCACACGCTACCCATGCCGTGCTGTCACCTCCGCAGGTCTCCCAGCCACCCGGGGGACTGCCGGCAAGCCATGCCGCCTCGATCTCGGCGCGCAGCCGCAGCCATCGGTCCAGATCGATGACGACCTCAGGCTCCCAGCTGTCGGACCGTGCGGGCGCGCGGTACATGTAGAAGTTGTGCTCGTCCCGACCGGCCTTTATGAAGAATTCCAGATCGCGCTCTCCCCAGCCCACGCCGCGGCCACGCGCCCATACCCGCAGTGTCCGGTATCGCAGAAAGTTCCTGCCACCTTCCTCGGCAAACCTGATGAACGCCTCGGCCCGCTCTCCCAGGCGCAGATCGCGCGCCAGAAGACGGAGCGACGTCTCGTTGATCTGCTGTGCCGCGAGATCGAATTCCGCACCGCGGCGATCAGGAAGATCGAGTACTCCCGGCGGGGGTTCATAACCCAGGTCCACATCCTCAGTGGTTACCACCGAGGCAATCACCTCTCCGTGCGGCTCGCCACGCCCGCCTGAGATCCCGGCTATGGGTGTGGCGTCGCGCTTGACCCAGGGCGCGCCCACAAGCCGCATCCTCCCAAGCGCTATGGAGAACTCCGGACCAGGACCGCCGGTGTACGGGGCCACCAGCGTCATTCGTACAGCGCGTATCTGGCGGATATTGGGGCTGCCGATCTGGACTGTGTCTTCCCTGAACGGGATGCGATAGAGACGCCATGTCATGGTCCGGCCCTGCGCGTCCAGGTGCGTGACGCCGGTCCTGACAAAGTACCGCTCATCCCCGATCGGGAATACGTAGCGGAACACATCCTCCTGTACCGTGCCCACGGTCACATCCAGACGATTGTCGCCGTTCAGATCTTCCGTGTCCGAGACACCGTTGCGGCGCGTACACCGTGCGGCAAGGTGTCCGAGCGGAAAGACGGGTACCCCAGTTCCCGGATTCAACTCGCAAGTCGGGAAATCGGTGATGATTTCACCGGCGTCCTCGTTCAGGATATCCGGCAGCAGGTCCCCATGGATTCCGACGTCGTGTATCGCAGCGTTCCAGACATTCGTTACGGGATCGCGCTCTGTATCGAGTTCCCCCTGACCCAGGAATCGGAACCCTGAGAACACCGTATCGGGACCCACCACACGGAACGACTCCGGCCCGAACGCCACCGCGTCCTCGAACACTGTTCCAAAGTCGAACACCAGCACGGCATCCTGTTCGCGAGCAGTCCGCGCCCCGTCCTCCAGTACCCAGAACTCCAGGAACTCGGTACGCTCGAGATCCATGCCCAGACCCGAACCGCCCAGCGGCTGGCTTGCACTGCGCCACCTGGGCCCGGGAACGTGCGGTCTGATCCACCGGGCGGCGCCTGTAACGCGGTCCGGAGCTCCGCCCACCGTGTCGGATTTGAGTGTCAGCCAGAGCACCGTCTCTACCTGCCGAGTCACTCCTGTCAAACGGATGGTCGTATCGATATCGCGCGGCTCGAACTGGAGCTGAGAACCAGCCATCTGAACGATATTCTGCCAGATCATCGGTACCGCATCGTTCGAATCGAATACGCCGCCCGCACCGAGGTGTGCGGCGGAGAGTCCGGCACCCGATTCAGGTCTGCTTCCGAGCTGAAACCCGGTCTCCAGGAGAGAGATCGTCCGGAAGGCGGCGCCCTCGAACTCTTCGAGGTAGGCCTGCCCCGCCTGATTGGGATTGGGCCGGGACACAGCCATCTCGGCGTTGAACGTGAGGCGCGACGGCACGTCCGTACGCACCATGGGAAGAGCGTCCAGCCATCGCGTGACGACTTCGGCGGGAAAGGCCAGGTCCGCGCCAAGCCCCCCAATGAATGTGGCCTGAGGCTCGAATCCCAGTTGTGGTCTGGTGAGAACACTGTTCTCCCGCTGGAACAGTGCGGTGGCATGGAGTTGTCCACGGGATCCGAGACTGTAGGAGCTCGTGAGACCCAACACGCTTCTGGGCGCAAGGTCGAAGACCTGATGCTCTTCGAACTGTGCCTCGATCTGTGTCGGTCCCCGGAAGAGGGAATCCGGGTTGAGAAAGATTACCCGTCCCAGATCGTAGACTATTCGGTAATCCCGGTCCCGCACCAGTTCGGTGGCGCCAATGAACAGTCGCTCGCTGCGTTCGCGGACCTGAAACGCGCCCAGATCAAGCGTGCTGCGGTCGCCGGCGCCGGTCGCCTCGTATTCGATCCGGATCCGGAACCTGGGAGGCGGGCCCTGGGTGCGCAGCAGGTATGCCGGAGTACGGTAAAGCGAGTCGTTCCGCTCGGCCGCGGCCAGCTGCTGGTCGGCAAAGGGCTGAAGATGCGGGAATACAACGAAGAGATCCCTGATGGGAGCTCCACCGGCCGGATCCTGCGGTCGCGGGAAGATCCGGTTGAACTCGTCAAGACTTGATGGGTCGTTGCGCCGCGCCAGTCCAAGCAGCGCCAGGTAGGTTCCGTCACCCGACAGCGGACGCTCGGACTCGTTCACGGTGAGCGTAAGATTGACGGTCTCGCGCCGGACGTCGCCACCCCCTACTCGGTACACGTTCCTTATCTCGTGGAAGAACGTGGGGACGTCGGGCCCGCGTCGGGGCTCATAAACCAGTTCCAGCGTATCGCCGGTTCCCTGCAGGGAGGGGAAGGTACCGACCGTATCTCCACCGGCAGTGATGTACGATACGGCCAGAAAGTCCTCGTCACCCACCCTGGTGGCCAGAGCGAACCAGCTAGCGCTCGGGTCAAGGTAGTAGTCACGCCCCTCGATCAGTTGCTCCCAGGGAAACGGACCTACCCGCTGCGCCCCGTCACGACGCACGGCTATGGCGTCTATCCCGGCCGGATCGGGAGTCAGCGCAGCTCGTGCGGCGTGGGCCCGCAACCGGTAGACCCGCACGGCTGACGGGCGGATCGAAGCCGGCATCAGTTCAGGCGCAACGTTCAGCATGTCCAGAGCGGGGAACCCCGGAATGAGGCGCGGGTCGACCACGAAGAAGAACCGGCCGACCTCGAAGTCCAGATCGCGAATCTCGCGGTCCACCGGCTGGGTAGCTTCCTCACCCACCACATAGACGCGCGAACGGAGCTGTGATCCCCGTTGCTGGGCAAGCACCGCGGTCACCTCCAGCGGTCCGAACTGAGCGGCGGCTTGCACTCCAAACGAGTTGGCGGGGACCGCAGCCGTGATGAACCGGGACGGAGGGGCGGCGAACGACACGTTGCCAACCTCAACGCGCCTCAGGATCTCGTCCTCGAGTCCCTCGTACCACACGTTGATGTTATTGTTAGCACTGAACTCGCGTTCGCTGTCGTAGTCCACGTTCACGTGGATGCGCTCTCCCACAATCCCACCAGCCCGGACGTTGAACTGCTGATCGAGGGCGGGAGTGGGGAAAGACGCGCGGCAAGCCGATGCCGGGTTGAACGCGTCCGCGGGAGTACAGCGCAGGTTGCGGAAGCGGTCAACCTTCATCTCGAAACGAGCCGTCATTTCGAGCCCGAGATCGGCGTACCTTGCCAGGGCATCCAGGGGCGGTAGCGCAGCGGGATCCTGGACCCGGATTGGCGGCAGGGCAGGTTCCGGAACGGGTGGATCCTCCCGCGCCACGGCATGCGGTGAGGGGAACCAGGTGCGGCGGACTTGGCGGGCGTGCTCCCATGCGGTCCGGACCTCTTGCTCCCACCGGGCGGCCACCGCGGCTGGAGGCACCCGTAGTCCCAGCCGGCCGCCTGGTGCCAGGACCGGCAGGGAACGCCATGTCAGGGAATCGGTTGTCAGGCGGAGCGCCGGTCCGGGCATGTCAGCCGGATGGTCTTGCGCGGCCAGCGGACCCGCTGTAACAACCAACGCCGTGACGACGGTGGCGGGGAGGGCGCGGGACACTTTCACGGGCGAAGCGGGGTAATTATACCGATGTCGATCATCAGCCGATACCTGCTGAAGCTCCATCTGGCACCGTTCCTCTTTGCCCTGGGCGCCTTCACCGGCCTCATGCTGATCAACCAGATCGCCAAGCGGTTCGGCGATCTGGTAGGCAAGGGGTTGCCCACGCTGGTGATCGTCGAAGTCTTCGCACTATCCGTCCCGTTCATCGTGGCGATGACACTGCCCATGGCGGTGCTCGTGGCCGTCCTGTATGCTGTGAGCCGTCTCGCAGCGGACAACGAGATCACCGCCTTGAGGGCCGGAGGCCTTTCGCTCTGGCGCATGCTGCGTCCGCTCCTGGTCGCAGGGGTCGCCGTAACCGCATTCTCGTTTCTCTTCAGCGACATCGTACTGCCGAGGTCCAATCACCGTCTGCGCACTCTGTACACCGACATCCACCGCACCAAGCCCACGTTCTCGCTGCGCGAGCAGGTGATCAACGAGATCCAGCGCAACCGGTTCTTTCTGCGGGTAGCCCACCTCAACCCGGCCACGTATGGGCTGGTGGATGTAGAGATCTACGACCTGGCCGACCACGACCGCAAGCGGATCATCTATGCCGACAGCGGATACGTCACGCTCACCGAGAACCAGGAAGACGCCCATTTCACCCTGTTCGACGGCATCATGCATGAATTTGACCGCTCCGACCCGCGGATGTTCCAGCAGATCACCTTCAGGCGCGACGTGATTCGCGTTGCGGGCGTGGGGAACGAACTGCGCCGGACCCTCAACGATACGTACAAGGGGGACCGGGAAATGGGAATCTGCGAGATGGACCGGATAGTGCGCGCCGCGTTGCACGACCGCCGGACAGCGGAGAGCCAGGTGGAGACGCTCAGGCGCAACGGCCTCAGGCAGATGGTGGGGCTGGCCCCGGTCATCCCCGCGAGCCCGGGAGTGTCCCCGGGTGAAGCGCTCTACTGCCGGGCGCTCAAACGATTCGCATCCTGGCTGCTCCCGCGCGAACTCCGGGCCCAGGAACCGCCCCCCCGAGAGCCGGGATCCGCCAGGCGTCGCCCGGTCGGCGGGAGCCAGGACGGTTCCCTTGGCGTTCGCTGGACCGCCACTTCCATCGAGACCGATCTCACAAGCGCCCGGGATCGCGCCCGCAGTTCGGCGTTGAGAGCCGCAGCCTACTCGGTGGAACTCCACAAGAAGTACGCGATCGCCGTGGCATGTGTGGTCTTTGTGTTCATCGGAGTCCCCACGGCGGTGCGTTTCCCACGCGGCGGGGTGGGCCTCGTACTCGGCATCAGCCTCGCCATCTTCGGCGTGTATTACGTAGGGTTGATCGCGGGTGAATCCCTTGCCGACAGACTCATCGTGCCGCCGTGGATCATGTGGGTGCCCAATGTGGTGTTCGCGATGGTGGCCACCGCTTTGCTCGCCAGAGACCGCGTTGCGGGCACAGCGCGGGGGCCGGACGCGGTTGACCGCTGGCGCGGCCTGGTTCAGCGCTTCACCCGGCGCGGAAACGCCTCGTGAGAGGTCGTTTTCTACTGGACCGCTACCTGCTGCGCGAATGGATGAAGGTTCTATGCGCCACGGCACTGGGGTTCCCGCTGGTTGTGATGCTTTTCGAGATCACGGACAATCTCGACACCTATCTGAGCCGCGGAATCGAGCCGGCCACGATCGCGCTGGCATACCTGTACAGCATGCCCGACAAGCTGTTCCTGGTACTTCCGGCGGCGGTGCTGTTCGCGACGGTGTTCAGTGTCGGGACAATGAGTCGGCATTCCGAGCTCACGGCGTCCAAGGCAACCGGCCGAAGCTTCCACCGGACAGTCCTTCCTCTGCTGGCGGCTTCGGTGGTGACTGCAGGGGCGGCCGTGATGATCGGCGAGCTGGCTCCGGTCGGCACGATCCGCCAGCTGGAGCTTCTGGGAGATCGCGAGATACGGTCCCAGACCGCCCGCTATAATTTCGTGTATCGCGCCGACCAGGGATGGGTGTACGCGATCCGCGGACTCGAGATCAACCAGCGAACGATTCGCCACGCGGTGTTCCAGCGCGAGGGTAGGGGTCCTGACTATCCGACGCTGGCGCTCCAGTTCACCCGCGCGGAGCACGATTCCGTGGGTAACCGCTGGATGGTGCATCAGGGACGCTTCCGGATCCTTGCAAGTACGGAGGACGAACTGACGTTCGCGTTCGATTCCCTTGTCCAGCGCAGTTTCGTGGAAACCCCCGGCGCCCTGCTGACGGAGCCCAAGGATCCCAAGGAGATGCGGTACGCCGAGCTTGGACGCTACATTGACGACCTGGAAAGGTCGGGAGGGGACGGCCGCAAACTCAGAGTGCGGCAGGAACTCAAGCTCGCCATCCCCGGTACCTGCCTCATCATCGCGCTGTTCGGCGCCCCGCTCGCATTGACTGCGCCGCGCGGAAGTGGCGCCGTGGGCGTAGGGCTCAGTCTGGGAGTAACAATCGTGTTCCTGACACTGATCCAGTTATCGGAAGCGGTAGGAGCGGGCGGCCTGCTGCCCCCCACCGCCGCCGCCTGGGCACCCAACGTGCTCTTCGGACTGGGCGGATTGGTGATGCTCAAGCGGGCACCGACATGACATCCTACGGCTGGCTGTCGATCGTCCCCCCGGTGGTGGCGATCGCGCTCGCCATCAGGACTCGCCAGGTTTTTCTCTCCCTGGGCCTGTTCGTCCTCCTCGGCTGGACCATCATGAGCGGCTGGGATCCGATAACCGGACTCATCCGATCGGTGGATGTGTACCTTGCCGCCGTTACCGAGCCGCGCAATGCCCGCGTTCTGCTGTTCTGCGTGCTCATAGGAGCGATGATCACGTTCACCCAGGCATCGGGGGGAATGCAGGGGTTCATCTCCTGGGCGGAGCGCGCCGGCCTTGCCAGGTCGCGCCGGCGTGTTGGGCTGTTCGCCGGCGGGGTGAGTCTCACGATTTTTCTCGAATCCAATTTCAGCCTGCTGGTGAGCGGATCGGTAGCCCGGCCCCTGTTCGACAAGGCCCGCATTTCCCGCGAGAAGCTGGCGTACCTCATAGACGCCACATGCTCCCCCAAGATCATTCTGATCCCCCTCAACGCATGGTTCGCCTACGTGGTGTCGTTACTTGAGGGTCAGGGAGTGGAGCGTCCGGTTCAGCTCTTCCTCGGCACCATAGGGCTCAACTTCTACGCGCTGCTGGCGGTGGGACTCGCTTTTTTCGTGATGCTCACCGACTGGAACGTGGGACCCATGCGCGAGGCCGAACGGCGAACGCTCGAGGAAGGAAAGGTCCTGCGAGACGGCGCCAAACCCATGGTCGCAAGTGAACTCGCCATGGCGCAGCCGGCCGAGGGGGTACAGCCCCGGGCGGTCAACATGGTGCTTCCGATAGCGATGATGGCCGGCACCGTACCGTTCGTTCTGTGGCTCACCGGGGATGGTGAAATGATGCGCGGGAACGGCTCGCAGGCCGTGCTGTGGGGCGTCATCGTGGGTCTGCTCGTGGCGGCCGTGGCGTATCGCGTTCAGGGCATCATGACCATCGAGCAACTGACCGATCAGGCAATCAAGGGCATGCAGGCTCTGGTCCCGCTCGTGCTCGTCCTGTCGCTGGCCTTCGCCATCAGCTCGACTACCAGCGAGCTCGGCACGGGAGTCTTCGTGGCCCGGGCCGCGGAGGCGGCGCTGCCCGTGTTCACAGTGCCGGCAATCGTGTTTCTGCTCAGCTGCTTCATAGCCTTTGCCACGGGCACATCCTGGGGCACCTTCGCGATCATGATCCCCATCGTACTGCCCATGGTGGACGTGATTGGATTGCATCCGGCGCTCGCTGTGGCCGCGGCTCTCGGCGGAGGGATCTTCGGCGACCATTGTTCGCCCATTTCGGATACGACGATCGTGGCCTCCATGGCTTCCGCCACGGATCACATCGACCACGTACGGACCCAGCTCCCTTATGCGCTGATGGCGGCAGGCGGTGCAACGGCACTCTTCCTGGTTTTCGGAGCAATCCTGTGATCCGCCGAATGCGGCCCTGCTAGATTCCCCGCTCATGCGAATCCTGCGTACTCTGACCGCCGCCACCGCAACCGTGGCGTTCCTGCTCGTGGCCCTGTCACCGATTGTTCGCATAACCGATTCCGGCATGGGATGCGGGCCCGATTGGCCCCTGTGTCACGGGTATGTGATTCCCCCGTTCGACAGCATGGACACGGTCATCGAGTGGGGTCACCGCGTCTCGGCGCTGCTGCTCGGAATACTGGTGCTGGTGACGCTGGGCGTGGCAATCTCCCGTCGACGGGCCCCCGGCGTGGCCGGACCTGGAGGCGTGCTTCGACCGCTATTGCTGGTAATGATCCTGTTCGTGATCCAGTCCAAGCTTGGCGCCATCACGGTCTGGCTTCACGTACCGCCTCAGGTAACGACTCTGCACTGGGTCAACGCACTGGCGTTGCTCGCGGTACTGCTGATAGCTGCTTTCCGGGCCTTCCAGAACGTCGGAGAACCGTCGGAGAGCAACGCCTCTCCGCGTGCGTTCCGCGCATCGCTGGCCGGGCTCGTCCTGGGTGGCGTGGCGCTCGTGCTTGGTGGGCTCACGGCCAACTACATGGGAGGGCCTTACTGCACGGGATTTCCGCTGTGCTCCGGTGCGCTCTGGCCCGAGATCAACACCGCTCCGGCCCACCTCCACTGGACCCACCGTCTGGCGGCATACGGCCTGCTTGCCCATCTGATCATGCTCCCGATCTCCTTCGGTCGGCGGGGCGAACCGGTGCGCCTGGTTCTGGCTGCCAGGCTCGCCGCGCTGGCGGTGCTGCTGCAGGTGACCGTGGCCGCCTGGATGGTCCTTGCCCATCTCCCGCAATGGCTCAGAGTGGCGCACGCCGCCCTGGGCACTGTGCTTTGGGTCGCTCTGGTCTATCTGGTCTGGGAAAGCAGAAGGTAGGCAGGCAGATTCTGGCCTAGCCCTGAAGGATCAGCTCCTGCTGTCGCTCTCCGGGCGTCACCTCAACCTTGCCGCCCGCCAGTGCTACGTTCACTTCACTTCTGACTCCAAACCGCCCCGCGAGGTATACACCGGGTTCGATCGAGAACCCGATACCATCCATCAGGACCCGGGTGTCGTTGGTTTCGAAGCTGTCCAGATGCGGGCCGGAACCATGGAGCTCCACGTCGATGGAATGCCCGGTGCGGTGTACGAACGCGTCGCCGTAACCGGCACGGGTTATCACCCCCCGTGCCGCCCGGTCGACGTCGGCCCCCGTCACAGGTTCTCCGCGGTGCATGGCATTCTGGAGCAACTCGATCGCAGCCTCCCGTGCCGAGCGCACGACCTCCCAGACGCGCGCCACGTCGGGTGGTGGTGATGCCCCGGCGAACGCCATCCATGTCTGGTCGGCGAAGACGGAGGCGAGCGACGGGCCTCCCCACAGATCCAGCAGAACCACCTCCCCAGCGGCGAGCACCCGGTCAGAGCCCTGGCGTGGTTCGTAGTGCGGATTGGCCGAGTTCGGCCCGAACGCCACGATTGGCGTATGGTCGGCGATCAACCCGGCTTCCGTCATGCGATCCACCACACGACGCTGCACCTCCGCCTCGCGTGCACGGCCCGTTTCGTGTACCACTTCGTCGAGTGTCTGTCGTGCTATGCGGGCAACCGTCTCCGCGGTGGCGCGGTGCTCCTCGAGCTCTTCGGGAGACCAGCGCGCGGAAAATGTTGTAACCAGGTCGGCGGAAGAGACTACGGAACCGCCAAGTCGCTCCACCAGCTGGACTACGCCGGCCGGCACCCGGTCCAGATAGGGTACCGCATCGTCTTGCGAGATCTCCATGGCCACCCGGCGACCCCGTACGAGACGTTCGAGCTCCCGGTGCAGCTCCTCCCAGGCGGCGTACGGCCTTACCTCGCCGGGGAAGTCGGCAAGCGGCTGGAGCTCTATTCTGTGCGCCAGTGCAACCGGTGTACCATCGGCGGGGAGCCAGACAAACAGGCGTCTGGTAGCCATCCCACCAATTCCCACAACCCGGCCCAGGACCGGGTTTACTCCGTGAAAGTCGTACAGCAACCATCCGTCGGCCTTGAGGGCGGCAAGCGCATCTCGCAGGACCGTGGCATCAATGCGATTGAGAAGACTCATTCGCCCACCTCGGTGGTGCGCCACTCGCACATCCGGTTCCCCCGGGTGCGGCAGGACACGTGCAGCATGGCTCCGTCGAAGTCGGTCAGAAGCCGGAGGATCTCGGCAATGGCCGAGCCGTAGAAGGAGCACGCCGCACCATCGGACGTGGCGTGCACCGAGGGGGGATCATCGATCACCGCCCGGGCGACTCCCCGTTCTCGCGAGAGTTGTCCACCGATCAGCCGGGTCGTGCACCGGGTTGCCAGACGGAATCCCATGGCGTTGCGCGCAGGGCCCGGGATGACGCGATGCAACAGGCGCACCGTGGGTGCCAGGCGTTGCACGGCGCGCCGTCCCGCCCGGCGTCCGGCGTCGCTGAAAACAAGGCCGGCGTCCGAGCGCCGCCCCACCAGTTTCAACAACGCGACTACGTCATCCGCCGGTACACGTTCCCCTCGCGGCATCATCTTCTCGAAACGTTCGATCTGCTGCGCCACGGTCCTGCTGGTTCCCAACCGCTTGGTGGTAAGCTCGTCATGGACCTCCTCCATACCATCCGGCAAGGGGGCGTCGAGACCCCGCATCGCCTCGAAGAGCGCGAGAGGCTGCGCGGGATGGATGGCGGAACGAGAAGATGGGCGCACGTTTGAGGAAGGTGTCCTCCGGTCGGAGGGCGCAACATAGCCCACCGCACGATAACAGGCCAGTCCCATTGCGCATCACCCACCCCCTCACAATCCTTTGTCATGCCGCGCTCGGTGGATCCCCAGACGTTCAAACTGCTGATGGGAGCCCTTCCCACGGGAGTAACCGTCGTGACAACGGTCGACCGGCGCGGCAGGATTGCCGGAATGACCGCCAGTGCGTTGGCATCGGCTTCTCTTGACCCTCCACTCCTGCTCGTCTGCGTCACTCGGGAGACCGACTTTCACGCCGCTATAGTGGATGCCAGGCGGTTCGCCGTGAATGTGCTGGCTCACGATCAGGAACACCTGTCGCACCGGTTCGCAACCGAGCTGGACGACAGATTTGCCGGGGTAGCGTGGCGCCGTGAAACGGACGGATTGCCGCTGCTCGAAGGAACCGTGGCAGGGATTCTGTGCGAACGGTGGGAAACCTGCGAGGCCGGTGACCACACCATCGTGCTGGGCAGAGTAACCGGAGGAGAGGTGGCGGATCGGCGTCCGCTGGTTCACCTTCGTGGGCGTTATTACGCGGGCCCCTGAGCTACGGTCCGATTATTCCAGATCAAGGGAGCACAATCATGCGAAGCGTCGTGCGGCCGCTTGCGGCCGAGTTCATCGGTACCTTCGGGCTCGTGTTCGTCGGAGGCGGTGCCGTAGTCCTCGACGCAGCCACCGGGGGCGGAGTCGGGTTGCTTGGCATCGCCCTCGCCCACGCGCTGGTGCTGTCGGTAATGGTAACCGCCCTGATGAACGTCTCGGGAGCACACTTCAATCCAGCCGTAACTCTGGCCATCTGGATGAGCAACCGGATAGACGCACGTCGGGCCGGCCTCTTTGTCCTTACCCAGGTGGCCGCGGCTGTATTCGCCGCTTTCTGCATCAAGTGGCTGTACCCGGCCGGTGCCGGCGTAGTGGCCGGTTACGGAGTGCCCCGGATTTCCGAAGACCTCACTCTGCTCAACGCAATTCTGCTCGAAGCGGTCTTCACTTTCTTCCTGGTGAGCGCCGTGTTCGGCACCGTCGTTTCGGTGGAAGCCCCCAAGGTGGGCGGGTTCGGGATTGGACTCGTGCTCATTTTTGCGATTCTTGCTGTGGGACCATTGACCGGTGCTGCCCTGAACCCAGCGCGCGCCTTCGGACCGGCTCTGGTCGCCAACGATTGGCTGGGACACGTGGCATACTGGATCGGGCCTGCGCTGGGAGCGGCGGTGGCGGGGGTTCTCTGGTCCAAGATCCTGCTGCCACTGGAGAAACAGTAGGCAACAGGCGGTCACCGGACAGGCTGGTACTGCTCCAGACTACCCGCCAGCCAACTCGGGAGCCGCATACGTGATAATTATGTCCGCGCCCGCGCGCCTGAGGACCAGCAGCGATTCCCGCATGGCCGCCTTCCCGTCGAGCGCCCCGGCATCGGCCGCCAGCTTGAGCATCGCGTACTCTCCACTCACCTGGTAGGCCGCGATCGGGACGGAGAATCGTTCCTTTGCCCGCCGGATTATGTCGAGGCTCGGCATACCGGGTTTCACCATGACGATGTCCGCCCCCTCACCGACATCGAGCGCAATTTCCCGGAGCGCCTCGTCTCCGTTGGCAGGATCCATCTGATACGTTCGACGGTCCCCGAACTGCGGCGTGCTGTGCGCCGCCTGGCGGAAAGGTCCGTAGAATGCTGAGGCGTACTTGGCAGAGTACGCCATGATTGCCGCATCGGAGAAACCCGATCGGTCCAGTTCCGCCCTGATCGCGGACACTCTCCCGTCCATCATGTCACTTGGTGCAACGATGTCCGCGCCGGCGTCGGCATGCGAGACCGCCGTCCTGGCGAGGAGCTCCAGCGTGGCATCGTTGACGATCTCCCCGTCCGAGACGATCCCGCAATGCCCGTGGCTGGTGTATGCGCAGAGACAGACGTCCGTGATCACAACGAGTTCCGGAGCCGCCTGCTTCATCCTGCGCACCACATCCTGTACAACCCCCCCCTTCCCGTATGCCTCGGTGCCACGTTCGTCCCTGGATTCAGGAAGTCCGAAGATCAGTACGCCGCCGAGCCCGAGATCACGCGCGCGGATCGCGATTCGCTCGGCATCCGCCGCGGGATGCTGAGTCACTCCCGGCATCGAGGGCACAGGCAGGGATTCGCCTCTGGACTTGAAGAAGAGGGGCCATACGACCTGCGCCGGCGAGAGATGGCTCTCCCGCACCAGGCGGCGCAGTCCCTCAGTGCGCCTCAGGCGGCGCATCCGAACATCGGGATATCCAGACGTCATGCGGTTCCCCCCTGCCGGATGATGGCACCCGCACCGCGCGCGAGCAACTGCTCTGCTGCGGCGCGGCCGGAAGCGCCCGGGTCGGCCGGATCCACGGGCACCTGCGCCATCAGGCTGCCAGCCCCCGTGGGGTCATAAACCGCCACGTGCAACAGCAGGCTGCCGCCGTTATCGAGAGCCACGGCACCGATCGGGGCGTGGCATCCGCCTTCCAGGCCCTTCAGCGCGGCCCGCTCTGCTTCCACCGCCCGCCTGACGTCCGCGTTGTCCAGGAGGAGGGCCTTTTCTCGCATCTCCTGATCGTCACTCCGGCACTGTACGGCAAGCGCTCCCTGCCCCGGGGCGGGCACAAAGACTGCAGGGTCCAGGTAGATGCGGGGAACCGTCATTCCGAGGCGCTCGAGCCCCGCCGCGGCCAGCACAACGGCTTCCGCCCTGCCTTCCTCCAGTCTCTTCAGGCGCGTCGGTACGTTTCCTCGAAGCGGCACAACCAGCAGGTCGGAGCGCGCCGTGAGGAGAGCGGCCTTTCGCCTGATGCTGGAGGTCCCCACCCGGGCCCTGGGTGGCAACTCCGCCAGAGCCAACCCCCTTTGGCTCACCAGCACGTCACGCGGGTCGGCCCGCTCAGGGTACGCCGAAATATCGAGTCCCTTGGGCTGGACCGCAGCCAGGTCCTTCAGAGAGTGCACGGCGAGGTCCACCCGCCGGTCCAGAAGGGCATCCTCGATTTCCCTGGTGAAGAGCCCCTTCCCGGGAAATTCTGCGGTACGCGGAACACCTTTGTCCCCTGAAGTACTGATCACGAGGAGCTCGGCGGCTATGCCCTGAGACGACAGCAGGGCACGCACCCTTTCCGCCTGCCATCGCGCCAGATCGCTGCCCCGGGTGCCGATCCTCAATGTCGAACGCACAGCTTAATATACGATCCACATATGATCCGTACGGCTCTGGCTGGATTTCTGCTCGAACGGGCACGCGGGAGATCGGGGGCTGCGGCCGAGCGGTGGCTCAGGCTCGCATCCGCGGTGTCTCCGCGCTTCGGACCTGCGCAACGCGAACTGATCGAGGCGCGGAGTCAGGCAGGGGATCTCCCGGGCGCAGTATCGGTGGCCCGGCGTTGCGTCGATCGCTTCCCGCGTTCGGCAGATGCATGGATGGCGTTGGGTGGGGCGCACCGGGCCGCGTTCAGGCCGCATGACGCGCTGGTGGCTTTCGAGCAAGCCCTGCAGCTCGAGGAGCGGGCAGATGCTGCGATGGCTGCCGGAGAGATTTACCGGCGTCATGGAGACCATGTGACGGCCGGGGCACGGTTCGCTCGCGCATATGCCGCGAGCGGCAACCCCGACGCACTCGAGGCCAACGCCCATTGCCTCCGCGCCGCCGGTGACGTAGCGGCGTCGCAAGAAGCCATGGAATTGTGGAAGAAGGTTACGGGCCGTTAGCGTCGTTTCCACAGCCGATAAAACAACGTTCCCCCATACCCCAAAACGATCACGGCTGTCACGACATAGCCCGCGATCATGTAGGCGGCGTTATCAGGTACCATGTTGCGCCGCCTCCTCGGCTTCGAGTTCTTCCAGCAGGCTGATCGCATACCGCTGGATAACGAAGCCCAGATAGATCACGGTGAATACCGCAAACGATGTGGCCAGTGTAATCAGCATGACACTCGGCATGCCGGGCGCGCTCGGGCGCAGTACGATCGGTTCGGGATGCAGGGTGCGGAACAGATACACGGTGAGGTGGATGAACGGCACCAAAGCAAGTCCCAGTATACCAATCACCGCAGAGAACCGGCCCCGGACCGCCGGATCCACGACTACCCCGCGCAGCACCAGATATCCGATGAACAAGAGGAAGATGAACAGCGTGGACGTGAGCCGGGCGTCCCAGGTCCACCACGTACCCCATACCGGCTTGCCCCATATGGGACCGGTGGTGAGCAGTACGGCACTGAAGGCGACGCCCACCTCGGCGGACGCAGCGGCTGCAAGATCGATCCGGCGGTCCTTCAGCCACAGGTAGGTGATGCTCAGGATGCCGGTTATGGCGAACGCCATCAGCGCCGCCCACGCGGCGGGAGCATGCAGGTAGAATATCTTCTGTGCCGGGCCCTGAAAGCGCTCCACCGGCGTATAGACCAGGGCGCGTATGAAGACACCCGCCAGTCCCAGCAGTCCGAGGACTGCTGTGACGCCGCCGATGCGGCCAAGTCGGAAGGCACGGTCGCGCGTGGTCATTGTTCCAGAGTGGTTTCGAAGAGCAATGCCGCCAGGCTTACAAAAAGGATATCGAAGGCGCCGATCAACTTAAGCCACCCCATCATATGGCTCAAGGGTCTTCCGTCGAGTATGAAGGCGGTCAGCTGAACGCCTCCGACCAGCGGCGGTACGAGAAACGGCAACAACAGCAGGGGCAGCAGCAGTTCGGCATATCGCGTCTGCACGGCAATCGCGCTCAGGATCGTTCCCACAGCAACGAACGCCACGGTGGCCATTGCAATCACCGCCAGCAGCAGCGGCAGACGTTCGAAGATCGGAACATCGTAGAAGAGTACGAAGAGTGGCAGCGCCACCATCTGGATCATGCCCACGAACATCAGGTTCGCCCCGAACTTCCCCCAGAAGATCGCGCTCCGGGGAATGGGAGCCAGAAGGATGGCATCCATCGCCCCATGTTCACGTTCCACCTGAAACGCACGGTTCAATGCCAGGATCCCGGCAAAGGTGAAGGTGACCCAGAGGGCTCCCGGCGCCGCGTCGAGGGCGCTCACCGCAGTAGCATCCCGCGAGAAGAAGAGCACCGCGAGCACAAGAACGGCAAACACCACGCCGCCCACGAATGCGGTCCTGGTCCGCCACTCGATGGCCAGATCCTTGACTGCGATCGCAATCGCGGCCCGAAACAGGTCAGCCATTCCCGGATCCGGGTACACGCGTCAGCTCCTCGAGCCTGCCGCCTGCCATGCGGAGAGCACGGGTGGGGAACCCACCCAGACCGTCAAACTGGTGGCTCACCAGAACGATGGCCGTGCCCGCCCTGCGCAGAGACGAGAGCACCTCACGAACTGCGGAGGCGGCTTCGGTATCCAGACTTGAGAAAGGTTCATCGAGAAGCAGCACTCCGGGTTCCGAAAGCAGCGCTCGGGCGATCGCGATCCGTTGACGCATGCCTCGGCTGTACGTTGCAAGGCGGTCACCTGCGCGGGCCGCGAGGGAAAACGTCTCGAGCAATCGGTCAACCCGCGTCCGATCCCTGACCCCATGCAGCTTCGCGAAGAACTCGAGGTTCTGACGTGCCGACAGTGCCTCGTAGAGCATGAGTTCGTGACCGGCAAAACCTATGGGAACCCGGCACTCCACTCTCCCGGCCGACGGCCGCAGCAACCCGGCCAGTACACGGAGCAGAGTCGTCTTACCCGCGCCGTTGGACCCCACCAGCAGCACGGCCTCACCGGCCCGCACTTCCAGAGAGACCTTTGCAAACACCTCCCGGTATCCATAGCGGCGCGCCACCTCGTGCGCTGCCAGCCTGATATCAGCGGGCGGCATCGATGCGTGAAGCCAGTTCTTTAAGATCGAAGGGCTTGACGAGATAGCCTGAGTGATCTATGCCAAGCACGTCCATGACGGGCTGCATACTGGCATAGGATGTCGTCACGACCACCGGAAGTTCTGCATGGCTGTCACGGATGGTGCGAAGCAGGTCCACCCCGTCGGTGTCCGGAAGCTTGAGATCGAGTACCACGACGTCGGGAGCGAACCGGACTACCTGCGACAGTGCCTCTGCTCCGCTCGCCGCAAATGCAACGTCATACCGGCGTCCGAAGTACCGGCGGTAGGCATGCTGAAGTCCCGGTTCGTCCTCAATGAAGAGCACACGTCGAGGTGTGGACTCGACCATGGTTCCGTAACCTGTCGTCGACGGGGAGGAATATAGCAGGAAAAAGACGGGGCTCGACATTGTCGAGCCCCGTCGCCGTTTGCCGGGAGTAACGCCGCCTATACCTTGACGACGTCGGCGGCCTGAAGCCCCTTGGGACCCTCCCGGACCTCGAACTCCACGCTGTCACTCTCCTTCAGGGACCTGAATCCATCCCCTTGGATGGCCGAGTAGTGTACGAAGACGTCGGGACCGCCCTCGCGCTCGATGAAGCCAAAGCCCTTGGCGTCGTTGAACCACTTCACCTTCCCTGTAATACGAGACATACTCGACGTGCTCCTTCTTCTGATACAGATTGGACAAGGGCCCCACGAGTGCTACGGCCGCACTGGTGAGGAACTCAAAACGGCGTCAGTATACACGACGCTACCGAAACCGTCAACAACTCCGAGGACCAGAGGCATGACCGATCGGATCGACACGCTGCTGCGCGAAAGCCGCACCTTCACACCACCCGCCACCTTCAAGCGGGAAGCGACCGTTTCCTCTGCTTCCATCTACAGGGAAGCCGCCAGAAACCGCCAGCGTTTCTGGGCGGCAAGGGCCAGGGATCTCGAGTGGATGCGCCCCTGGAAGAAAGTGCTGGAGTGGAAGCCACCCCATGCGAAGTGGTTTGTGGGTGGCAAACTCAACGCATCTGTCAATTGTCTGGACCGGCACATAGGCACGGCCCGCAGGAACAAGGTGGCCTTGCTCTGGGAAGGCGAACCGGGAGACCGCAGGACCATCAGCTACGCTGAGCTATACCGGGAGGTGAACCGGTTTGCCGCCGTGCTCAGGAATCTGGGAATCAGGAAGGGCGACCGCGTGGCAATCTACCTGCCCATGATCCCCGAAGCCGTGGTGTCGATGCTGGCCTGCGCACGTATCGGCGCGCCGCACTCGGTGGTGTTCGGCGGATTCTCGGCGGAGTCCCTGCGCGACCGGATCAACGATGCAAGTGCGAAGGTGCTCATCACCGCGGACATCGGATTCCGGCGGGGACAACAGCTCCAGCTCAAGCGGGCGGCCGACGAGGCGGTGAGTGAGTGTCCGTCGATCGAGCATGTCGTGGTGGTACGCCGCCACGGGACACCGGCAGACGAGGGCTTGGTGCACATGCAGCCTGGCCGCGACCGGTGGTACCACGAGTTGATGGCCGACGCAGTACCCTTCTGCAAGCCGGCCATGATGGACGCCGAAGACCTGTTGTTCATCCTGTACACTTCCGGTACCACGGGCAAGCCCAAAGGCATCGTGCATACCACCGGTGGATACATGACACAGGTTCTGGCCACTACGAAATGGGTGTTCGATCTCAAGGACGAAGACGTGTTCTGGTGCACGGCGGACGTCGGCTGGGTCACGGGGCACAGTTACCTGGTGTACGGTCCGCTGGCGGCGGGCGCGACGTGTGTGATGTACGAAGGAGCGCCCGACTGGCCCGACAAGAACCGATTCTGGGACATCGTGGAGCGCTACGGTGTCACGGTGTTCTACACCGCGCCCACGGCCATTCGCGCATTCATGAAGTGGGGCAAGGAGCATCCCGGCAAGCACGACCTCTCATCGTTGCGGCTGCTCGGCACGGTGGGAGAACCCATCAACCCCGAGGCCTGGATCTGGTATCACAAGGTCATCGGTGGCGGTCGGTGCCCCATCGTGGACACGTGGTGGCAGACGGAGACGGGCGGGATCATGATCACGCCGCTCCCAGGCGTTACGAAGACCAAACCGGGATCGGCCACAGTGGCTTTCCCGGGCGTGGATGCGGCACTGCTCGATGGCGATGGCAGGGAGATCGGGGTGGGTGGCGGGCTGCTGGCTATTCGCAGCCCATGGCCCGGGATGCTTCGCACGATCTACGGGGACGACAAGCGCTATCGTGACACATACTGGAGCCGTTGGGGCGGCAGGTACTACTTCCCGGGCGACGGTGCCAAACGGGATGAAGACGGATACTTCTGGATTCTTGGCCGCGTCGACGACGTACTGAATGTGGCAGGCCATCGGATCGGCACCATGGAAGTCGAAAGCGCGCTGGTGGCGCACCCTGCAGTGGCGGAAGCCGCCGTTGTGGGCCGACCCCACGACCTCAAGGGGCAGGCCATGGCCGCATTCGTGACGCTCCGTGGCGGGCAGGAACGGCGGGGCGGACTTGAAGACGAGCTGCGTGAGCATGTGGCGAAGAAGATTGGTGCCATTGCCCGCCCTGACGACGTGATCTTCGCTGCGGACCTGCCAAAGACAAGGAGCGGCAAGATCATGCGACGGCTGCTCAAGGACATCGCCGCGGGCCGCGCCCTGGGCGACGTCACGACGCTGGCGGATCCTGGTGTGGTGGCGGCGCTGAAGGCGAAGTACGAAGAGCAGGAGGGATAGTGCCCGCAGCCGGTTGCCTCAACCCGAGTACCGCCACTGCAAAGATGCCGGTGATAATGACCGCCGAACCTACACACCAGCGGCACCAGGCACCGATGACGGCGGCCTCGAGGTAGGTGAGGTAGATCGTAAACGCTACCCCGACGCCGGAGAGGACCGCAAGCCAGACTGTGGGCCCCTTGCGCGATGCCCACGGCTCGTGCAGACCGATCATGCTCACCACGAGCAGAGCGAGGTAGCCGCCCACACCGTAGAGGGCCACCGGAAGCCCCAGGAATTCGGCGTACTCGCTGGTCTGGACCACGGCACACCCACCGCCCTGGCCACACGCAATCGTGCCCACCACTCCGATCTTCCAGAGCCACAGATACAGCGCCATCAACAATCCCACGACGGACAGGACGGCGGTTGTCATGCGATGTATCACTGTGCTTCAGCGGCCGCCTTTTCGATCAATTCTCTCAGCTCGTCGTAACCGAGCGTGCGCAGATCGGCCCGGCGTCCGTTGATGAAGAGCGTGGGCGTGCTGTTGATGCCGGCGGCGGCTGCGGCCTCCACGCTCGCCGCGATCCGCTGGCGATATCGGTTGCTACGCATGCAATCATCGTAGTGATTCACGTCGAGTCCGATGGCCCGGGCATAATCCCGGAAACGCCGCTCGCGATTGGCCTCGCGCGACCACTGACTCTGCTGGAAATACAGCTGATCGTGCATCTCCCAGAACCGACCCTGTTCGTCTGCGCAGGCGGCGGCGTGGTGCGCTATGGGCGATCGGGGGAAGTTCGGGAGCGGCCGGTCATGGAACCGCCACTTCACCATACCGGTCTCCACCAGCCTGCGTTTCACATCCGGAAGCGTGAGTACCGCAAGCCGGGCGCAGGCGGGGCACTCGAAATCGGAGTAGTCATCCACCACCACCGGCGCATCCTCACTGCCCATCGTGTATCCGGCATGCGGTGTCGCGTCTCCAACCGGCACCGGAAGGACATCCGGGCCCGTGTCCCCGCCCCGCGTGCTCATCCAGATCACCGCACCCCCTGCCACCGCGATGGCGCCGAGTGCCGCGTAAAACGTTGTCAATCGCGATCCCGCCATGGTTCCATGTCCTCCGGATCGAAGTCCAATTCCTCCGCCCGCCTTACCGCCTCATCGACCAGGCGGCGGCTCTCGGCAACCTCGGGAGTGTCATACGTGAGCCGAACCTCATAGTGGAATAGTTCGGTCCGCGCGTCGCCCATCAGTCTCAGCAGTTCCGGACCTGCGGCCAGCAACTCTTCGTCCGTTCCGAGTTCCCTGATCCGCCTGGCCAGCTGCCGCAACAACTCGGCAAGCCGACGGGCCCGCTCTGCACCGTATGTCTCGTGGCTCATTGCACCTCCGACGTTTGCGCCTCGGCACGAGGAGGTTTACCTTCCGTACATTCCTCCAGAGAAAGATACACAAAAGGAGCGTTACGGGATGACGAAGAAGAAACCGGTCAGGGCGCCGGAGGCAGGCAGCGGCATGTTCGAGCAGGCACGAGACGAGTTATTCAGCCACATCCTTCGCTGTGGAGTTCTCGAAGCCCGCGCGGAAGATCAGAAGGAATGGTTCGACGATACCATGGATTACCTCACCGAACGGTACGATACGCTCACGGAGGCTGAACTCAATGAACTGCGCCGGCTCGGCGAGCGGTATTGTCAGCCGGTGAAGCAGCGTAACGATATGGCCGTCGGTTCCGGCTCCCTGTCCTGAACCTGACACCAGCGGCAACCCGTACTCCACCACCAACACCTGCTTCGGCAAACCACCCGGCCGGGCGTCCCGGAGCCAATTCGGCGCCCAGCAACAGCACGGCGTACTCCCGACGCATTCCATCTGACACAAGAAGCGCTAATCCGCCGCCACCATAAAGCGCGACCCCTCGTCTCTTGAGCGGCTCCAGATGGTATGTGGCCAGCACCTCAAGACGCCCCGCCGCCCTTCCACCAAGGTCCCCGCCGCTGGCGCCGGCCGACAGCCTCCATCGCGCGGGCGAACGCACGCCCGCGCCCACTCCCGCCCCGATCAGACGCTGATCAGCGAAGGTGGCCAGACCATGCACCTGGACCTCTGACCTCGTCTGAGCTGAGACCGCTGCCGGCGCCGCGGCGCTCAGAACGAGCCATGCGGCCAGGCGGACAACCCCGCCAGCCATCTACACGACCGTGACCTGGTGGCGAACCGCGATGTCGGGAGCGAGTGAGTGCGTCACGGAGCAGTACTTCTCCAGGGAAAGGCTGACCGCCCGTTCGGCCTGCTCGGGAGCAAGGCCCTCGCCGCCCACCATGAAATGGTAGTGCAGCTCCACGTACCTCCGCGGCTCTTCCTCCCGGCGTACTCCAGTCACTTCGATGCTGAGCCGCGTCAGTCTTACCCGCATCTTCTCGAGTATCATCACAACATCCGAGCCTGCGCACCCGGCGGCCGCCAGCAGCAAGGCTATCATCGGACTCGGGCCTTCCCTGCCGTCACCATCCACCACGATGGGCGGTGTGACCGGTGCCGTGCCGCCTCCTTCGAAGCGCATGCCGGATCCGGTCCAGTCGAGCCGTGCACCCCTGATTGAGGGCAGTCCTGCAGTCACTCGGCGGGTCATTTGGGGGCTCTCCCTTCTGAAGAGGCGGCGGCAGCCTGGCTGTAATCCCATATCGCGTAGACACTGATTGCTGCTGTGGCCCATGCCAGGGGCCTGACCAGATCCGATTCCGCCAGAAACGCCACCAACGTCAGAATCTGGGCAATCGTCACGGCCTTGCCTCCGGCGCGAGCCGGCAAGGTAGCAGGTCGCCCCAGCACGAGCGTAGTGAGGAACGCAAGCGCCGCCACGATGTCCCTCAGCATGACGCCCACGATCTCGAGCGGAGCCAGTTGGCCACCCGTAAGAACAACGTAGAACGCAGCGGCCATGAACAGCTTGTCGGCAACCGGATCCAGCACCGGACCTGCCCTCGAACTCCCAGCACGACGGGCCCAGATGCCATCCGCCAGATCACTCGCGGCCACCAGCAGCAGAATGGCAAGACGTTCCAGAGCACCCGGTACGACCACGAACGCGACCGCCAGCGGGATCCTGAGCGCGGTCAGAGCGTCGGGCCCGCCAAGCAGGGGCCTTGCTTGCCGCCCTTCCCCCGGGTCTGTACCTTGCGACCGGGCCGACGGCACTTCCGGAGGAATCATGGATCTCTCACTGCTGAAACAGGCTGCGATCTTCAAGGACCTCAGTGACGAAGAATTGCAGCATGTCGCCGAGATCTGCAAGGAGCAGCAATACAAGTTCGGTCAGACAATCTTCAAGGAAGGCGAGCCCGGCAACCGACTCTATCTCATATCGGAGGGGGAAGTCCGCATCTCGCGCGACGTTCCGGGATCGGGTGAAGAGGCCCTCACCGTGCTCAAGAAGGGGGCCTGCTTCGGCGAGATGTCGGTATTCGACCGTTCCGAGCGATCCACCGATGCTATCGCCAACGTCGACTGTGTGCTGATCACTATCACCAGGTCTGACTTCGAGATGCTCATGGATTTCAATCGGGATCTCGCATACAAGATCCTCTGGGCCGTGGTACGACTCCTCTCCGAGAGATTGCGCGTCACGAACGACAATCTGCGGTCGTTCCTGGCGATGTCGATGTTCTAGACGCTACGGCGTCTCATTTCGGTTCCGCAGTTCCCCGCACCACGTACTCCGCCCGCCGTTCGGGATCAGACAACATCGTGGCGCTCACCTGTGCCACCTCTTCAGCGGTCACCGAACGGAGCAGTTCAGCTTCACGTTCCCACGATTCGATCATGCCGCGCAACCAGGCATCCAACAGGTCGCCGGCCAGTGCGCCTGTATGCTGGCGCCGAATCACTTCCAGTCCCGCACTGTAGCTGCGCGTCCGCTCGAGCTCGGCATCCGAGGGCGGCTCCGCAATCACCCGGCTCAGTTCCGCCAGCATGCCGGTGCGCGCCTCCTCTTCCCGATCCGGGGATGTCGCTATGTACGTCAGAAAGGCTCCGGCATGCCGGGCCATCCAGGGGGCGGCGTGAACGGTGTACGCCAACCCCAGCCGCTCCCTCAGTGCCTTGAACAGTCGCCCCGTCAGGCCGCTCAGGAGCGTAGCCGCCACCCGCACCGCGGGGCGCTCGGGGGATCGATATGAAGGGGCAGGGAACGCCATTGCCAAGGCACTCTGTGCCTTGACCCTGCTCTCGTGCCCACGACCGGGCTGCCACGGCGCGGGCGTCGGTGCGGGAGGGCCAACCATCCCATCCCAGGACTCGAACGCCATGGCGGCCGCAACAAGTTCGTCCAGAGGCAGGTCGCCAACGGCCACCACCACCGCCCGCTGCGCCTGCAGTCTGGCGGACCATTCGCGAACCGCCTGAGGTTCGATACTACCAACCCCTTCCGGATCGCCCAGGAGCGGCAAGGCATACCCGTGCCCGGCAAACGCTTCCGCCAGTACCCGCTGTAAGGGATAGCTGAACATGTCGTCCCGGACACGGGCGGCATCCTCGGCCTGCAGCTTCCGCTCCAACAGAACGTCATCATCCTTCAGCGCAGGATCGGTTGCGACGATGGACAGCAGCTCGGCGGCCTGTTTCGCTCCATCCGGCCTGACCATCATTCCGTAACCCGTGAACTCGCGACCCACGCTCGGGTGAATCGCTCCACCCAGGAGCTCGGCCGCGGCAGCCAGCTCCTCCGCATCCCTCGCACCGGCCCCCCGAAGAGCAGTCCGCGCAAGCAGCCATGAGACGCCGGCGGAACCAGTGGTTTCGAGGTCGGTGAGCCCTGGAACTCCAAACGACAGCGATACGATCCCAACGCCGGGCCTGGGAAGCAGCAAGAGGTCCACACCACGCATCTCGACCACGGTAACGCCGGCCACTTCCCGCGCGGGTGGTTCGGGCCGGGACCGCCCTTGCTGCAGTTGCGCAGCAGGTGGTTTCGATCCTGAAGGTATGTCAACTATCCGTGCAACTGGTGGCCACGGCTCTGACGTGAACCGGGGATGGGCCCCGTCGGGCAGGTAAGCAACTGCCGACACCGAATCGGGCATGAGATGCCCGGCTGCAGTGCGAACTCCGGCCGGCGAGACATCGAGCACACGATTGACCCAGTCCTCTGCCAGGTCATAACCACCCAGTGCCTCGAACTGGGCCAGCATTGTTGCCCTGCCGTCCATGGCTTCCAGTCGACGAGCCCAATGCGTGGAATTGAGTGCCCGGACCCGGGCGAGCTGCCGCTCGTCCGGCCCCCGATCGGCAAGGGTCCGCATCAAACCCAGAGTCCGCCCGACCGCGTCATCCATCGTGCCGGGCTCGCTCACCAGCGAAACCGTGAACACGCCGACCTCCGTCGGTGTGTAATGATCGGCTCCCACCGAAGCGGCAAGACCGGGATTGCGCACGATCGTCCGGAGCAAGGAACCTCGCCCACTTCCCAGCACATCAGCAACAACGTCCAGCGCAGGGGCATCCTTGTGCAGGGCATCCACCGTCTTCCAGCCCAGCGCCACTCTGGGTTGCGCCACGTCGCCGCGCAGCACGCGAACCTCCGAGCTCACTCCCGGAGGTTCGGCAGGAGATCCTTCAATCGTCACTGCCTTTCGGGTGAACCCGCCGTAGTACCGTTCAACGAGTGCAAGCGCCCGATCCTCATCCAGTCCCCCAACCAGCGCAACTATTACACGATCCGGACGATACCTGGTCTCGTAGTAGGACCTGACGTCACTCGCACTGAGCGCTCTGAGCCCGGCCTCTGTTCCGATCCGCCATCGGCGCATGCGGTGCTCCCGGAAAAGAAGTTGGTGGAGCGTCTCCCGGGTCACCGCGGGTTGACTGTCCAGCTTCCGCTTTGCCTCCTGAACGATCACCTCAATCTCCTTGGCCAGTTCCCCGGGATCGATGGCAAGGTTCAGCAGGGCATCCGACTGGAGCCGCAATGCAGCATCGAGGCCTCCCTGCACGGCCGGCAGCACGGTGTAGTAGACCGTTTTGTCGTATATCGTGCCGGCGTTCAGATAGCCACCAAGGCTCTGTGTCTCGGCCGCCAGTTCCCCCGGACCCATCGTGCTCGTACCCTTGAAGTACATGTGCTCAAGAACGTGGGCTATGCCGGTCCACTCGTCCGGTTCGTCGAAATAGCCGGCCTTCACGTGGGTCACAACCGAAACGACTTCAGCGTTCGGAACCCGCTGAATCAGGATCGTGAGTCCGTTCGGGAGGACGCGCTTGATGACGTTGGATGTGATGAGCATGCAGAAAGGTAAGCGGTGAGCGGTCCGGTCTACGTCCTTCCCAGGGGCACCAGCCTGACCGCCGCAAGACCGACTGCCACCGCCAGCGCCGCATAGCTCAAGCCCCAGGCAATGTCGCCCCACATGGGCCCCGCTGGGGTGAAGACCATGTTTGGCAGATCCGGTGGGAGCACCACGTGGAAGACCGAGCCCACCACAGACCCACTCCTGGGGAAGCGCGCTCGGAGCAACTCAGCGGCCAGCAGCAGGATGAAGCCGAACAGCCAGTCGAGCCGGGTAAATCGAGAGAAGGCAAAGACCAGCGACCCCAGCAGAGTCACCCGGAGCATGACGTCGAGCAGGGTGGTGCCCGGCCACACCGGCAGAACGAACAAGGCGAAGAAACCCGTGAGGCACAGGAGCACGAGCCCCACACTCACAAGAGCCACCGCGAACGCCACTCCGTAGTACGCGGGAGGCGATAACGGCTTGGCGAAGATGAAGCGGAAATAGCCCTGCCGAACATCGTTGCCGACAATGCCGGCCATCCCGACCAGCGAGAGAAAAACGCTCACGTTCTGAAGACTCGCCTTGAGCATCCCCACTGCCAGCTCAGGTGTGGGTGCCATGCCCTCTGCAGCCCGCGTTACGACGAGTAGTGGCAGCATGAGCCCGATCCCGACCAGCAGCATCACCACACCGCGGGTCCGCAAGTAATCGGATGTCATCTGGGGGAGGTAGCGCATCACCAGACTCATCGCTCCCCCACGGCGTCGCGAAACGCCGCTTCAAGCCGGCTCCGGGCCGGATAGAACTCCTTGAGCCTGGCTCCGCGACGCACGGCCTCGGCCAGCGCCGCATTCAGAGTCTCGATGTCACCCCTCACATCCCAGGCCACCCGCCTGCCGTCGGCACGCACAGCACCGGGGAAGAGTTCCGTCACAGACGGATGCTCCGCAGCAAGCACGATTCGGTACTCGATTTCTCCGGACTGGACCTGGGTTTCGACCACATCTGCAATCCGGCTCAGCCGCCCGCGATCCAGAATGGCCACCCTGTCGGCCAACCGCTCCAGCTCATCCAGATTATGGGAGGCAATGACGATGGTGCGGTCGGGCCGGCGGAGTGCCGCCACCATGTCCCTGAATCGCACGGTCCATACGGGGTCGAGTCCGTGGGTGGGCTCGTCGAAGACAGCGACATCGAATTCGCCCAACAGCGCCTGTGCCAGGCCCAGGCGCTGGAGGTTGCCTTTGGACAGATGCTTCACCCGCTTGGATCCATGCTCGGCAATACCGAGGCGCTCCATGGCCAGGCCAACGGCGGTGGCTCGCTCTGGAGCAGGAACTCCTGCCAACGTTGCGTAACGGGCCAAAGCTCCCCGCAGGTTCCACCACGCCGGCACGGCGATCAGCTCCGACAGGTATGCCACACCCCTTCCTTCGACATACTGGCGGGCCGGCATTCCTCCCACTGAGACCGTGCCGCGGGTAGGATCGAGGAAGCCCAGGATCAGGGCAAGCAGTGTACTCTTGCCGGCCCCGTTAGGGCCCGCAATGCCAAAGACCTCACCCGGCTCGATGTCCAGAGTGAGGTCTTCGACCGCTGGTACTGTTCCGGGCGGAAGAAACGTGCGATAGATCTTGGATACGCCTTCGAACCGTATCAACGGACGATCTTGAGAAGTCCGGCGGCGGCACTCCCCCGCACGAAGGCCTCCGCGTCGGTAGCGGGAATCACGACCCCGGTCTCCGCTACACTGCGCCGGGCGATGTGCTTCATGTAACCTGACAGCGACTCCTCAGCCAACTGCGGATCGTCGAGCTTCATCTGGAGCACGATCTCTTCCCATGTGCCAGTGAAGCTCTGGCCAGTACGGGTGGTGACCCGGTGCGGACCGTTGACCACCCGGCGACGCATGCCTTCCAGTTCCATCAGCAGCGTGCTGAACAACTCCAGCTGCAGCGGATCGCGAACGGACCCGTCGGCCTGGGTCGCCTCAACTTCCTCCAGAAGACGACCTATGGCGTCGCCATCCATCCGCATCTCTTCCAGGCGGTCCACCCACGGCAGTAGTTCGGGATCGTTGGGCGGCAACCGGTATATCGCACGCTTGAGTTCTATCAATCGCCAGATGGCGAGTTCGTCGACGTGATCTTCCGGCTCTGATCGCTCCAGATGATAGAGGGCGGCCTCGGACTCGCCGCGATCGTACAGCAGGTTGGCCAGATAAATGCGTGCTTCCGCGTGCGTCTCGTCCAGATCCAGCGCCTTTCTGAGCCGCCGTACCGCGACGTCTTCGTTGCCCAATCGATGCCAGGCGTACCCCAGACACGCATTCGCTTCGGTCGAATCCGGATGCACCTCGGCAACGATCTCGAAGAACCGCCGCGCTTCATCTACCAGCCCCTCTCGAAAGAGGGCCCGACCGGCCTGCAGCATCAGGTCGTGATCGTCGCGGAACCCGAGCAAAAGCAACCGGTCGAAACAGACTGCCGCCCTGCGAAACTCACCTAGTTTGAGCAGGATCTCTCCCAGACCGGCAAGGGCATCCTCGTGGTCCGGATCGAAGCCGAGGGCGTCATCGAAGCTCTGTCGGGCCCATGCGTACTCCTCCCGGGCAAGACGGGCGTACGCCAGCCCTACGTGCAGTTCGACGGCGAAGGGATAGACCCCCAGGCCCTCGCGCAGCACCTGCATTGCGTCGTCGTACCGACCCTCGTTGTAAAACTGATGCGCCCGCTCTGCGAAATCCTCGGAACTGAGGAAGGGGTCCGACATCTGCCGGGCCTCCGGTGGTGGTTGCGGTACAATAAAACGGGATGGGAGATAGCACAAGAACAACGGCGGCACACGGTACCGGGTCTCGAGACTCGGCACCGTGTGCCGCAGGTTACTTCACCTCCGCTGAGCCGGGAAATCCGAGAGAATCACCGGAGTACGGGACAAGTGTTGCACGTAGATCCGCCATGTTCTTTCGGAGCCGGGCTTGTACCAGAGGAGAGTTCCCTGCCCCGAGAATACGTCTCGCTCCGTCGTACGCATCACGACGTCGCCGGAGTAACGAAAAGTGGTGAGGGCAAAGTTCCGGGTAAGCACCTCGTGCACCGGATCCTGGACCACGAGATTCATCATGCCCACACGCTGGTAGAACTCCCGAAGAGCGGTCTCTTGCTCCTCCCAGCCGCGGGTGCGGTTGCCCTCCATCCAGGCAACCGTAAGTTCGGGACCCTGGTAGTAGTATCCGGCAAGCGAATCCACATCGCGATTGTTCACCGCTCGCGACCACCCGGTCATGCGGTCGCGCAGCATCTGTTCCTCGACAGCTCGTTCCTGTCGAGTGAGATCTTTGGGCCCGCAGGCGGCGGCCAGCACACCGATGAAGGCAATCAGGACGATCGAACGAAGCATTCGCTCCTCCGTAGCGTGGGATTCACGACCGGTAAGTCCGGTGTAAGCTACCGCCGGGCCATGGCCAGTCAATCGGCCCACGCTACATCGCTTCCATGACACAGCAACCGAAGGTAACACAGGTTACCCAAAGGTCGTCGTCGCGAGGATCGAACACCCATCGTGCCTGAGGTACGTTCCAGTTTGCGGGCATGTCGTCGTGATGCCACATGATACGAAGGAGCATCGTCTCCACCTGACGTACCGGCTGGTTCGGAATGATTACGGCGCGTGCCGTGGTCGCCGCGGAATCCAGCTGGTCCACCCAGAGAAAGCTCTGTCCCTGCGGCAACTTCAGGGATGGGTAGGCGGCCGAGCTGTTGATGCGCGCAACAACTCTTCCGGCTCCCGATGCAAGGTCGGCCGGTTGATTCTCGTGCGCGCACCACTCGGACGCGACCCTGGCCTCGGGACCAAGCGCATAGCGCTTCCCACCCGGGGGCGTGTGCGGAGGCGTCACAATAACGGTGAGCTGTCTGGTCTCGCCGGTGGGTGGCTGCTCGGGATGGAACCTCAGGGTCCGGGCATACGCCAGTATGTCATTCCGACCCTCGGGCGTCATGGGATCCGCCCCTGTTGGAGGTGTTGGGCTGATACACTGGGCAACCGTCTGCGCATCCGGTTCATCTTCGGGAACGTACTCACCGCAGGCTGCCAACAGCAGTGACACACCAATCCCCGTCAACCGTGCGATCCTCATTGAATCTCCTCCCTTCCTGGCCGGCCTCTTACCGCACCAGCCCCTGGACGCGTTCCACTACCCTCAGCAATTCAGGATCGGCATCGGCCCACAACGCCACGACGGGCGCAGCCCACTCACTGGCCTTGTCCCGGTCACCAGCCGCATCGGCCAGTTCTGCCCGCAGAGCCATCGCCCGCACAAGAGCGGCAGGAAACGGGACATCGTTGTACAGGTCCAGGCGGTGTGCCGAGAGCGCATTTAACGAGCGGTCAAGCCGCCGAACCGCCTCTGCGGTGTCTCCCAACGCCAACTGCACGAGCGTTTCCTGGTACAGCATTGCAAGGTCTACCTCTCCGGCCGCTGCTTCCTGCCGTTGAAGCTGACCCAGCGCCTCGATCGCGGCGGAGCGCTGACCCCGTGCGTGAAGGGCCTGCAAACGCAACAGGTAATTCGGAGTATCCGGGTGGTGGAATTCCGTCGGGCCGGTCACCGCATAGGTGAGAATTGAGGTCTGGACCAGCAATGCCTGCCGTACACGCCCATGTTCCATGGGTGGCGCAGCCGCTTCCAGCCTTTCATCGAAGCGTCGAAGTGCGGCAGCAACGCTGTCTTTCGGTCCCCCGAGCGCCGCATAGGCGCGTGCCCGCCCAAGGGCTGCGAACAAGGGTGTATCCATGACGTTCAGGCCGCGACGCAGAGCAGCCTCTCGCCGCAGGCTGGCATCCGCAGCGAGATAACGAGCAGCCTTGTCGGCACGGCCGGTCAGGGCCGCAAGCGCTGCGAGACGTTCGGCGTATCCGGCTGGCGGCTCCCGCCACGACGCCATCACCGAATCGGCCAAAGCCCGTGCTTCCGAAAATGCACGCCGCTTCACCAACAGACGCACCCGGGCGGTTTCCACCAGCAATTGCTCGACAGGTTCCCGCGCGATGGCACGGGCCTCACCCAGAACCACCTGAGCCTGCGCCAGGTCCGCGAACGCCTCATGCGTCTGGCTCAACCGCAGTCGTGCCGCGACCGACAACGGATACGCGGTCATCCATGAGGCCACGATGCTGCGGAGCTCACTTCGGCCGCGACTGACAGCCGTCCGCAGGCCGGCCGGCACCGTGGCGTACGTGGCAAGTTCCTCGCCCCTGTACGGCACCCACGAAAACGTATCGGCCGCGAAGCCGGGATAGGCCAGGAAATGCCCGGTGTCCGGAGAGAGCGGGGCGCCTCGACGCAACTCCGCGCCGTGCTGCGGCAACAGGCGTGACAGTCGCTCGTACACACCGTGCGTAAGGAAGGGAGTGAGTGCAAGGCCACGCCGGTATGCCTGGATCGCCGCATGACGGCTCGACCGGAATGCCCAGCCGGAGGGGCTGTCTGGATCGCGCACCACGACCGAATCCCTGGCGTAACATTCACCGAGTCCGACCCAACCTGCATAGTCTTCCGGGTTGCGGTCGACGATCTGCTCGTAGGCACTGCACGCCTGAACCAACTGACCTTCTGCCATGCGGAGAAGGGCTGACGCGAGATCCCGATCCCGTCTGGACGGAAGAGCATCATTCAGGTCGACCGCGCGGGACGCGGAGTGACGCCAGTCAGAAGCCGGCGCCCCCGACCAGGCTTGTACCTGAGCGAACCACAGGTGCGCCGACGCGTAGTCGGGATCCAGCTCTGTCGCTCGGCGGAACAGCCGTGCGGCACCCGTGAAGCTGCCGCTCAGAACCGAGTCCCGGGCATCAACGAACGCCCGCGCTGCTTCCGCAGAGATTGTTCCAACGATGCCACCCCCATCCGCCGCCGCCTCCAACCCCAGGATCCTCGCTGCCAGAAGCCGGAATCCCTCCGTCAAATCGGAGAGATCGGCGGATATGGCAACCGCAGCACGGGACACGGGACGGCGCGAGCGCGCATCCAGAACTACCGCCACCACGCGTATGCTGTCGCCGAAGGACTCTACCTCACCTTCAACAACCCGACCCGCTCCCCAGGATTCCGCCGCCTGGAAAGCCGCCCGGCCCCGACGAGCACGCCTGTCGATGGCATCCCTGACCAGGAAATGATCGATCACTGACACGTCCGAGAATTGGCGTAGAGCATCCGACAGCAACGACTCGCACATGCTTCCATTAAGAAGCTTGGGAGCGGCCCCGTCCCGGTGCTCGAAGGGCAGGATCACAAACGCGGACATGTCGAGTTCCGTGCGTCCGAACATCTGCGTTCCAACCGCTCCTATGACGGCGAGAACGGCCACTGCGGCTGCGACCCACCGCCAACTCCGGCGGCGGCGGGGCATCCGTCCCGCCGCGACCTGTTTGACCGCCTCGACGAATTCCGTGGCTGTTGAGAACCGGTCGGCCGGTGCCTTCGCAAGAGAAATCTCCAGGACCTTCTCGAGTCCGACGGGCACCGAAGGTCGTACAGTTCTGAGTGATGGCGGCGCATCCTGCAGATGCCGAGCCAGCGTCGCCTGAACGGTCGCTCCCCCGAACGGCGGCTCACCGGCCAGCATTTCGTAGAGCACGCACCCCAGCGCATATATGTCGCTGCGACCGTCGACCCGCTGTTCACCAGCAGCCTGTTCCGGACTCATGTACGCCGGAGTACCCAGAGCTATTCCGGTCTCCGTTGAGGGGTCAGCCGCGGACACCGCGATCGCTCGGGCAATGCCGAAGTCGGCCACGGCGGCGTGGCCGCCGGAGAGCAGGATGTTCTCCGGCTTGATGTCACGATGCACCACACCGTGGCTGTGGGCATACGAAAGGGCATCCGCCACTTCGCGAGCGACCTCGAGCGCCTCGTCTACCGATAGCTGCCCCTGACGGTCGAGTCGGCTGCGGAGCGATTCGCCCTCCACGTACGGCATCACGTAGTACAGAATGCCGTCCGCCTCGCCGGAGTCATACAGCGCGATGATGTGGGGGTGTTGGAGCTGAGCAGCGATGCGGATCTCGCGCACAAACCGATCCGCCCCGAGCGCCGCGCTGAGCTCCGGACGGAGCACCTTGATTGCTACAGTGCGGTCGTGCTTGAGGTCCCGCGCGCGGTACACAACGGCCATACCGCCGCGTCCGAGTTCGCTCTCGACCTCGTATCTTGCTGCCAGAGCAGCACTTAGGCGGCCGAGTACATCCATACGGCAAACCGCCCAGTCAGGTTGTCCCACCAGTATACGGTCCGAACGCGGCTCCCGCCAGAATGCCCCTCCCGGGATGCCCAGCCGGGAACCGAAGCGTATGATTCCCTGCCATGTCCACCCAGACAATCGCGGCCTTTGTTGGCTACATGGGTGTCGTAATCGCGATCGGCATCTTTGCGGCCCGCTTCTCGTCGGCCGGCGTGAGCGAGTTCTTCGTCGGCGGCCGACGCATGCATCGCACGGTCGTGGCCCTCTCGGCCGTAGTGTCGGGACGCAGCGCCTGGCTTCTGCTCGGACTCTCCGGAATGGCCTGGACCATGGGTGCTTCGGCGATGTGGGCCTCCGTGGGCTACATCGCCGTGGAACTCCTGCTCTTCCTGTTCTACGCGCCCAGACTCAGACGCTTCAGTGAGCGGTACGACTGCGTGACGTTACCCGACTTCTATGCGGCCCGGTTCGGCGACCCACGATCAGCACTCCGTCTGATGCTGGCGGTGATCATCCTGGTTTTCATGGTCGGATACATCGCCGCGCAGTTCGTGGGGGGCGGCAAGGCGTTCGCGGCGAGCTTCGGTATCACCCCCACTGCCGGTGTGATGATCACGGCTTCGATAGTGCTGATCTACACCGTTCTGGGCGGGTTCCTGGCAGTAAGCCTCACCGACACGGTGCAGGCGTGCTTCATGCTCTTCGCTCTCTTTGCACTTCCCCTTGTCGCGATCATCGATCTGGGGGGGCACCAGGTGGTGACCACACAGCTCGCCGCCCTCGACCCACGACTGTTGAATCCAACCGCCCTGGCCTTCGGCACAGCGCTGGGCTTTGTAGGCATCGGACTCGGCTCTCCCGGGAATCCGCACATAATCGTCCGCTACATGTCCATCCGGGACCCGGCCGAGTTCCGACACGCGGCAGTTGTGGGAACCCTGGCCAATGTGGCGATGGCGAGCGGAGCGGTAGCGATCGGACTCGTCGGGCGGGCGCAGTTCCCGGACCTGGCCTTGCTTCCCGACGCCGACCCGGAGACGCTCTATCCCACACTCGCACGGGAGCATTTCCATCCCGTTCTGTTTGGCATCGTTCTCGCTTCGATATTCTCGGCCATCATGTCTACGGCGGACTCGCAGATCCTGGTGGCAGCGTCGGCGGTGGTGCGGGACGTGTACGAGCGTGTTGTTCGCGCGGGAGAGCCGCTGTCGCAGAAGAGACTGGTCCTGTACAGTCGGTTCGCAGTCGTAGCGCTGGTAGCGCTGGCGCTGGTCTTCGGTCTGATCGCCGACCGCCTCGTATTCTGGCTCGTGCTGTTCGCCTGGGCAGGCCTTGGAGCCGCCATCGGACCGACTTCACTGATGGCACTCTTCTGGCGGCGGACTACCCGGGCGGGAGTGCTCGCAGGCCTCGCCGCGGGCTCCATCACGGTGGTCGTATGGTATCTCACGCCGGCCCTGAAGGGATTCATGTACGAGCTGATACCCGGATTCGCCGTGGGACTGCTTGCGACGATCCTGGTCAGCCGGTTCACCGACCCACCGAGGGACGTAGATGAGATGATGGACGCTATGAACGGATGACTACCGCTTCTTCTTCTTTCTCTTCCTGCGCATACCACCTGAAGAACATCACCGACATCGTTCCGAACAGAATTAACCCGCCCACCACCTTCATCAGGAGGCCGGCAACACGTTGATCTTCGATGGCAGGAATGTTGTGTACCCGGGGCGCAAGCTCGTAGAGCGCGTAGATCGGGTACTGTGAAAAGGTGAAGAACGAAGCGGGTACTGTCGGTACGAATACATTCAGCAGCAGATACCCTATACGGCCGGGGTAGGACATGGGATCGAGTTCAGGCAGCCGGCCGAGCGCCGGCCACCAGAAGACCAGACCTCCGAGTATCCATGCGACGTCCAGCGCAAATGATCCGAGCTGCGACCGGGAAAGCGCTTCCACCACCTCCGGCAGGTGAGTTACCACCAGCACCGTGTTCGCGATTGCCAGGGGAAGCAGCGGCCTGGTCAGTGCGCGGGCCGCGCGGGACGCCACAGGGTGTTTCAGCAGTCGTCTTAACAACCAGCGGGGCGTTCCGAGCAACAGCAGCGCCGGCGCCACGTAACCGAAGAGCAGGTACTGGAGGGTTTTCACGCTCAGCAGGTAGCCGGCCCCAAGGAGGCCCAGTGGCCAATCGGCCGCAATCCATACGGTGAATACGCCAACGCCGAAGAGGACAATCTGTTTTCGTGTGGTGGCCTCCTCTCCGGACAATCGATGCGGCTCCCAGAACCTGATCGCCAGAACATAGCTCAACGCTATCGTCATTACGAAGAGCCACGCACCCGGGAAGGCCTGCCACTCCCAGCTCCAGGGAACGCCCGTGGCGGCACACCACCAGTTCATGCGCGGAACTGCGGCCCTAGATTCCCAGCGGCCACTCGGAACCCACCAGTCTGGGCAGATCGTGAGCCCAATCCATCTGTCGCATACCGGAGGGATACATCACGCGGAGGAGATCGTCCGGCGTGAAGGCAATCACCGCGGCCCAGTGTCCCACATCATAGTTGCCACGCTCGTCCTCGGGTCCGATCACGGCGGGCGGCAGTCCCATGCTCTGCTGGATACGGTTCACTTCCTCCAGGCTACCTGTAAGCCCGATGAAATCGGTGTGGAAGTTGCCCAGCCACTCGCGCAGTCTTTCCGGGGTATCACGCGCGGGATCGGTCGTGATGAACACCAGCCGAACCCGGGTAGTAACCGAAAGCGGCAGCGTTCTGAGCACCGATCCCAGGTTGGCCATGTGGGCGGGACAGATATCGGGACAATAGGTGTACCCGAAGAACACCAGTGTGGCGTAACCGTCAGTCTCACGCCGGAACTCGAAAGTGCTTCCGTGCATGTCTGCGAGCGTGAAGTCCGGCTTGTCCCGCGGCGGTTCGAGCACCGCGCCGCGGAGACCGCCGGGCTCCGCACCGGGGCGATCGCTCTCACCCGCGCAGGCGGCTACGGCCGCAAGGACGGCAATCACTCCAACTCGGCGTCTCATTTCCATTCTCAAACTCCTGATGTTCGAAAGATAGCATGGCGGTGAAGCGTTATCTTTCCACCAAACAACGACCACCCGGAGATCGATTGACCGACGCTGTGCGGTTTGTCCTGCGGCTTGGCCGTGCCCTGCACAGTTCAGGATATGCGGCCCACCGGCTGGAGGAGATCCTGTCGGCCGTCTCGCAACAGCTTGGCCTTCGCGCTCAGTTCTTCTCTACACCCACATCTCTCTTCACTTCCTTCGGGGAAGACGCCGACGCGCGAACCTACATGCTGAGGGTGGAACCCGCGGATGTGGATCTCGGCAGGCTGGCCGAACTCGATCGGGTAACCAGCCGGGTCCTCAGGGGAGAACTGTCGCCACCTGACGGTGCGGCGCTGGTGGACGAGATCGTCGGCTCGCCGCCCCGTTACGGCGGGTTGCTCACTGCGCTGGCGTTCGGGGCGGCCTCCGCCTGTGCAGCACGGTTTCTTGCAGGCGGTCTTGTGGAGATCTCGATCGCCGGAGTGATTGGGCTCACCATCGGCCTCATGTCCATCGCCTCACGGGCGACACCTCTGGCACGCATCTTCGAACCGGTTGCCGCCTTCACCGCGGCGGCAATGGCCTCGACCATTTCAGTCCTGGTCAGTCCGCATTCCGTTTTCATCGCTACCCTGGCCGGCCTGATCGTGCTGATCCCGGGGTTCACTCTCACCGTGGCCCTGACCGAACTCGCCACCCGCCATCTCGCCTCCGGCACGGCCCGGCTCAGCGCAGCCGGGGTGCTCTTCCTCACCATCATCTTCGGCGTGGCGGTAGGAAATCAATTGGTAGGCTCTCTTATTGGGGCGCCGGGAAGCGTGGAACCCGTAGCGCTGCCACTCTGGACCGAAATCGCCGCGCTGGCTGTGGCTCCGCTGGCGTTTGCCATCCTGCTGCGGGCCGAACCAGCCGACTGGATCTGGATCATGCTGGCCGGCTGGCTGGCATTCGGTGCGGGGCGCGCCGGCACAGGTGTCCTGGGACAGGACCTGGCCGTCTTTCTGGGAGCACTCACGATCGGTGTAGCCAGTGGCGTGTACGCTCTCCTGCGCGACCGACCGGCCACCATCGCGCTGGCACCGGGAATGTTGCTGCTGGTCCCGGGCAGCGTAGGATTTCGGAGTCTCGCTTCACTTCTGGATCATGAGGTGATGGTGGGCGTGGAAACGGCGTTCCGCATGGTTCTCATGGCAACCGCTCTGATGGCCGGTCTGCTCATTGCAACCATCGTAGTGCCGAGGCGGAGGAGCGGTTGAGCCGGGAAGACCAGGTGCGGCTCGACAAATGGCTATGGGCCGCCCGGTTCTTCAAGACACGCGCCCTGGCAGCCGCTGCCATCGACGGCGGCAGGGTGGACGTGAACGGCGAGCGCGCCAAACGGGCAAGAATGATCGGGCCCGGAGATCGCGTACGGTTCCGGCAGGGGCCATTCGAATACCGTCTTACGGTGGCGGCTGTGTCCGAGAGGAGAGGACCGGCCCGTGAGGCAGCCGCCCTCTACCGGGAAGATGCGGAAGCTGTTGCCGATCGGGAGAAACTGAAAATGCAGTTGAAGTCACAGCCCACGGCCTTCCACGAAGGCAAGGGACGACCGACCAAGAAGCAGAGGCGCGACATGGAACGGTGGAAACGACCTCCTACCCGGTAACACCGGGTGGCTTGAGCGCCCTTCGCACGTGCTCGATGAGCTCGTGCACCGTCCACGGTTTCCCTATCAATTGGGCATCGAGCCCTTTCGCCGGCGCTGCATCGCGTTCGGCATATCCGCTGGCAAAGAGGAACGGCATCGTTCCGCCCTCGTTTCTGATCGCGTCGTAGAGAGCCTTCCCGCCCATCTTCGGCATCACGAGGTCGCTCAGCACAAGATCGATTTCCTCGCGGTGTGCCCTGAACAGCCGAAGGGCGTCTTCCCCGTCGGGCGCGGCTATCACCCGATACCCGGAACGCTCCAGCACGCGCATGGCGGCGCGCCGGACCTCCGGCTCGTCTTCGGCCAGGAGAATGGTGCCGGTACCGCGTTCCAGGGCCGGCGAGAGATCCGGGGCGACTCTCGATGTTCCTGAACTCCTGTGCGACCGGGCCACGGGAAGGTAGACGTCGATGGTTGTGCCGGCCCCGAGCCTGCTCCGGACATCCATGAACCCGCGGTGCTGCTGCACCAGACCGTAGACCATTGCCATACCCAGCCCCGTTCCGTGCCCCGCAGGCTTCGTGGTGAAGAACGGCTCGAAGACCCGGCGCCGCGTTTCCTCCGACATGCCAATCCCCGAGTCCCGCACTCTCAGACGCACATAGGCGCCCCCGTGCGCAACATCCTCCCCTCCGGGAGGACTCCCCACCTCCACAAGATGGGCCTCGATGCCGAGCGATCCTCCCTCCGGCATGGCGTCCCTTGCATTGGTGGCGAGGTTGAACAGCACCTGTTCGATCGCACCGGCGTCGGCCGTGAGACGAGGCAGCTGATCATCCGTGAACCAGTTCAGCGAGATGCTCTCAGGCAGCACTCTCTGGAGCATCGCACAGACGTCATTCACCAACTGGGTTACATCCACCTCAGCCAGGTCCAGTGTGGTGCGCCGGGCAAAGCCCAGGAGTTTCCTGACCATCGCCTGGCCGCGGCGTGCTGCCGCCTGGATGTCCCGTACCTCTGCCGGCACGTCTCCCACGCCCGGATCCGCCAGCAGCTCGGCGTTGGCGAGCACCACCGTCAAAAGATTGTTGAAGTCATGTGCGATACCGCCGGTGAGCCTCCCTATGGCGTCCATCTTCTGAGCCTGCCGCAGGGCGTCTTCGGCTCGCTTTCGATCCGTCATGTCCTGGACGGCCCCCACCATCCTCAGAGGCCGCCCGCCGGCATCGAGCAGGAGCTCACCCCGGTCCCTTACATCCGCATACTCGCCGTCCGCCTTGCGGAACCGGTACTCCGCCTCCCAGTGCCTGCGCCTCGTATCCACGACGTCCATGAGGCCCTGCACCACCCGGTCTCTGTCATCAGCGTGCAGGCTCTCGACCCAGAGCGGAAAATTGAATCCCTCCGGATCATGACCGAACAGCGTCCTGAGCCCCTCGCCCCACCAGATCTCGTCCGATACCACGTTCCAGTCCCATACCGCATCGTTGGTAGCTGCGGCAAGTATGCGCAGCCTTTCTTCCTGGTCCTTGCGTGCGGTTATGTCCCGGGCTATGGACTGTATTCTCCCATCCGGAAGCGCCTTTATGTTGGCTTCTACGAGAATGATGCTCCCGTCCTTCTTCAACACCCTGCGCTCCACCAGTCGCTGCCCGTGCGCCCGGGCTTCCGCCCCGCGCTCTGCAGCGGCCTCGCGCTCGTCCGGAGGCGCCAGATTGACAATGTCCATGCCCAGGAGTTCTTCACGACTGTAGCCGGTCAGTTCGCAGGCGCGGCTGTTGACGTCCAGGTATCGCCCTGTGCGGTCCATCAGGAAGATTGCGTCGGCCGCCTGCTCCATCAGCAGTCGGTAATCGCTCTCACTCTTCCTGAGAGCCTCTTCAGCCAACCGCTGTTCGGTAACATCCCTGAACGTGCCCACCAGGGCGCCCACGTCCGGGTCGTCCAGCAGGTTTACGCCGCGCACCTCCAGCCAGCGCCATGACCCGTTCCTGTGCTGTGCACGGATCTCTGCCGCCAGTTGCAAACCCGGCCGCGCAAGGATCTCGGCGAACCGATCAAGTGCCCGGGGCCGGTCGTCGGGATGCGTTCGATCGAACACACGGCTGCCCTGATACTCGGCAACCGTGTATCCCATGACTCCTTCAATGGATGGACTCACGTAATCGATTACGCCGTCGGCGCCGGCCAGCACGATCACATCCCAGCCGCTCTCCACCAGACGCCTGAAGCGTCGCTCGCTCGCAGCCAGTCGGTCGGCGGCCAGGTGACGGTCCGTAACGTCCCTCACGAGGCCCTCGAAGTACAGGGTTTCGCCCGCTTCGTCCTTTACAGCATGCGCCGTGAGCACCACCCAGATCGGTGTTCCGTCCTTCCGCTTCCACTGGATCTCGAGGTCCGCCACGCCACCGGATGGCTCCCACTCTTCGATCAGCCGATCGCGCGCTTCGGTCGTGAGGTACACGTCTCGGGACAGATTGCGCTGGAGCAGTTCCTCCGGCGACTCATAGCCGAGGATCGCGGCGAGGGCCGGGTTCGCCACCAGGATGGTCCCATCGGCGGCGCTCTGGTACATGCCCACTGGCGCCGTCTGGAACAGCCTGCCGTACCGCTGCTCCGAGCGTTTCAGCGCCTCTCGATCACGTTCCCGCTCGGAAACATCCTGCAGGAGGAGCACCAGTGCGCCCGTCTGTGGATCCGACTGCCGGTTGGTACAGCGCACCAGCACCGGCCGGAGAGACCCGCTCGCATGGACGATCCTTACGTTGGCTTCCTCGCGGGAATGGGGCGTGGAGAGGCAGCGGGCAATCGCGGTGTCGAGAGAGGAGCGATCGACTTCGTACACGTGGTCCCGGAACTCCGTGCCGCGGAGCCGTTCCGCCGTGGATCCGAGCAGTTTCTCGACTGCCGGACTGGCAAAGCGGATGGTTCCATCGGCGGCCACGAACGCAATTCCATCGCTTACGTCGACCAGGAGTGTCGACAGCCATTGGTGGGCTTCCGGCGATGGGCGGATCTGCTTCACGTTCACCAACATTGGCAATTCCGTCCGGGGTTGCAAGGACCGGAGCCCAACCCGCCGTTCACGCGGTGCGCAGATCACGCGGCAACCAGGCATATTTCCGGTCCCGTTCCAGGGCCTGATGATGCCACGCAGACAGATATCTCCGGGCGCCCGTATACTCGACTGGTGGCGGCGGCTCGCTCCGCTGCCGGGCGGCCGCTACCTGTTCAGCCGATTGATCGGTTTCATGGTTCCCTACACTGGAAGCATTCGCCCGTACATTGTGACGATCGAACCTGGTCATGCGGTCGTGGAACTGCGCGACCGCAGACGATTGCGGAACCACCTCAACTCCATTCACGCTGTAGCGCTGGTGAACCTGGGCGAGGTAACCAGCGGACTGGCAATGATCGCCCAGTTGCCCGATGGAATCAGAAGCATCGTTACGGGGCTGTCGATCGAATATGTGAAGAAGGCCCGTGGCAGGCTCGTGGCTGAGTGTCGCTGCACGGTGCCGGAGATCGGAGCCGGTACCGATTACGTCGTGCGGACCGAGATATCCGACAGCTCCGGAGATGTGGTCGCCCGGACCGCCGTAACCTGGCGCCTCAGCCCGTGAGCGTAATGCCAACGCCCTTGCGAGATGACCGGCTGATTCGGCACGCGGGCATCGAGCTACCACTCATCTGCGGCGCCATGTACCCGTGCAGCAATCCCGAACTGGTGGCCGCCGTGTCCCATGCCGGGGGCATCGGAATCGTGCAGCCTGTCTCGCTTACCTGGGTCCACGGACACGATTTCCGTGAAGGACTCCGCCTGATCAGACGGCTTACGCCAAAGCCCTTCGGCATGAACGCCCTGATAGAGCAGTCCTCCCGCGCATACCGGCGACGCATGGAGTCCTGGGTGGACATCGCACTGGAGGAGGGTATCCGCTTCTTTGTCACATCGCTGGGCAATCCCCGCTGGGTCTGCGACAGGGTTCACGCGGTGGGTGGAGTTGTCTACCACGACGTAACCGAGCGCAAGTGGGCGCTCAAGGGACTCGACGGTGGGGCTGACGGTCTGATAGCCGTCAATCACCGCGCCGGTGGCCACGCCGGACCGAAGTCTGCGAAAGACCTTCTTACGGAACTTTCAGACCTTGGGGTACCGCTTGTCTGTGCCGGAGGCATAGGTACTTCGGCCGAGTTCGCGGCTGCGCTGCAACTTGGCTACGCGGGGTGCCAGCTGGGCACACGGTTCATAGCCACGCCCGAGTGCCGGGCCAGCGATGCATACAAGGCCGCAATTGTCGCGGCCCGCGAAGAGGACATCGTCCTGAGCGAGCGGATCACCGGGGTCCCCGTAGCCGTAATCCGAACGTCCTTCATAGATCGGATGGGTCTGAAGGCGGGACCCCTGGCGCGCTGGATGCTGCGCGGGCGCAGGACCAAACACTTCATGCGCACGATATACGCTCTCAAGTCCCTGTGGCAACTCAAGCGGGCATCACTCGACGAAACCGGGGGGAAGGAGTACTGGCAGGCTGGGAGGAGCGTAGCCGGGATCGACGCGATCGAACCGGCTGGCGAGATAGTGCGAAAGTTCAGGAATGCAACTGCCGCTTGACGAGGCATCAGAAGCGCGGCTCCCATCCTACCAGAGCATCCACCCTGCATACGCAAGGCCGGTCCCTCCCAGGAGTACGAGCCCCACGTAACTGAGCGCCAGCAACCATTTTCCGGGCTGGTGTTCCGTGGGAACGTGAGAGCCCGTGACCGCCCTCAGGTTCAGGTAACCCAGTATCGGCGCCGTCAAGAAAGACACGACCGTGGCAAAGTCCACCATAGTGGTAAGGTTTCCGACGAACAGCGCGAGCACTACTAC
>CAZTIV010000011.1:50811-60200 GCA_964613905.1 uncultured Gemmatimonadaceae bacterium
TGGCAAAGTCCACCATAGTGGTAAGGTTTCCGACGAACAGCGCGAGCACTACTACCGTACCCGCTCCCAGTACGGCGCCCGCGATCCAGTATTCACGTCCCTCGGACCTCCTGTCACGCAGATCAGGCGCGTCGCCGTCCCTGAGGACCGTGAACGAGCGCGCGATCGCGCGGGGAAACCCGTCGACTACCGTCAGGGAAGTGGAGAACATCGTGGTAACCGCGGCGAGCATCACCACCGGCCGGGCCCACTCACCCAGCGCACGCGCGTAGAGGTCCACCAACTGGATCGCGAAGGTGGTGCCATGAGGACTGAAAGACTCGCCGGAACCGTACATGACGCCAGCCCCGAGAGCAAGGAAGGCAAAGGCCAGAACGCCCGTACCGACATACCCGATCCGGAAATCCCATAGAGCGGTCTGGACGCTGGCGCGCACTCCCGAGTCGCGATCCTTGGCGAGCGTCCAGAGCGAACTCCAGACCGATATGTCGATGGCCGACGGCATCCAGCCCGCCAGGGCCAGCAGGAACGGAAACGCCACCGCTCCGCCTGTGACAGGCCAGGGCGAGAGGCTTCCGAGGTCTGTCCTCGGGGCGGTCACCAGCGCGGCCAGGAGCGTGGAAAGGGCCAGCAATACAAGAATGACCTTGACCGTGAGATCGAGCGCTCTGAACCTGCCTATGGCCAGCACGGCGGCGCACACAGCCACCACAACACCGCCTACCAGCGGTAGCGACCAGTCCAGGCCGAGCACGGAGCGCACCAGAAATGCCGTCAGCAGAACCACAGCCGTCTGCACGATCACCGCAGTGACGAGAGTGATGGTCAGATACAGCCACAGGGCCCACCTGCCGATACGGAGATAGCCTTCGACGAGGCTGCTGCCGGTGGCGGCGGCGTATCGCGGTCCGTACTCGAAGAACGGGTACTTGAGCAGAAGCGCCAGCAGGATCACCCACCACAGCCCGAAACCGGCATCCGCACCCGCCCTGGTAGACTGAACCAGGTGCGAGACGCCGATTGCCGCTGCAGCCCAGAGGAGACCTGGGCCGATACTCCGGCTGAGACGGGAGCTCACCGAAGCCGCCACCTATCGACAGGTTTCGCTTACCACCTGTCCTTCGATGATCACCCCGCACACTCGCGTTGTGTATTCGAACGGATCTCCGTCGAACAACGCCAGATCCCCGTCCTTTCCACGCACTATTGATCCCACGCGGCGGTCGATTCCCAGTATCCGGGCGGCATCTATGGTGACAGAAGCCAGTGCACGCTCGAAAGGCAGGCCGTACGCCGCAGCAACAGCCGCCTCGAACAACAGGACCCGGGTCTTGGGTACGTAGGCCTCGAACCCGCTCTGAAGCGCGATGGGGATCCCCGCTTCCGAGAGAAGGCGGGCGGTTTCCATGGTGGCGTTCTCGAGCGTGCCCCCGTGCCTCGCCATCGGCGGATGCAGGATTACCGGGACCCTTGCGCGACTGATCTCGTCAATCACGAGATATGACTCGGCCGCGCCATCGAGCACCATGGGGAAACCGAACTCTTCCCGCAGCCTGAGTGCCGCAAGGATCTCGGTGGCACGATGAGCGGTAACCAGGGCCTTGACCTCCCCCGCCAGAAGCCGCGCCAGAATCTCGAGCTTGAGATCGCGAGGAGGTTCTCTGCCCCGTTCGGCCCGACGCCGACGTTCCGAGTACTCGCGCGCCTTGATAAGCTCAGCGCGCATCAGAGCAACGCCGCGACTGCGCGTCCCCGGACGCCCGGGGAACTGCTGACCGACCTCGGGCCCCAGCGTCATCGCGATCATCGCGACGGAATCGACCATGGCTTCCCGCACGGTCTCGCCGCGCGTCTTCACGATCATTGTCTGCCCGCTCATGAGCGCACCCGGTCCATGTCCCGTGTGCATGGTGGTGACTCCCAAACTCCGGACCCACTCTACCAGACGCTCGCGCGCATTGTACGCATCGATCGCCCGGAGTTCAGGCTGGATCGCATTCGTGCGATCAAGTTGATCTTGGTCGTGTGGCTGATTGAGATACCCGGAAAACCCGACTACGGTATGGGCGTCAACCAGCCCCGGAGTTACGACGCTGGCTTCGAGAACTCGATAGCCGGACGGAATCCGTACCTGCTGGACAGTGCCAACGCGCTCGATCTTCCCATCGCGCCCGATCAGAACCACGCCGTCCCGGACCGGAGCGCCGGCCATTGTGTAGATGACTTCTGCACGTACTGCCACCTGCGCACCGAGAACCCCCGGCGAAGACGCCAGAACCGCAGCAACAACCCATATGTGGCGCTTCATGGATGTCCCTCCGCCCCGGCGTGATGGTCAAGCACTTCATCGCGCATCACTCTGAAACCTCCCACCGCATAAGCCCGATCCCTCGGGTCAGACAGATCGAACACCCTGACACCGTCCACCCAAGTCTGCTCCACCCGGGTGTATACGCTCAGGGGGTCTCCCGACAGAATGATGAAGTCGGCGTCCTTGCCCACTTCCAACGATCCTGTGCGATCCTGCAGGTCCATCATTTCTGCTCCAGCAAGCGTCAGTGCGTGCAAAGCACCCTCACGCGACATACCGAACCGGACCGCCATTCCCGCCGAGCGGAGGAACAGCCGGGAATCGGTGATGTAGTCATCGGTATGGAATCCCACGCGCGCTCCCGCCCTCTCGAGGGCCACGCCGTTCTCCATGCTGACATCCATGGCCTCGAGCTTTCCGCCCGGGGCATCGATCATGATGATGGACGACGGCACCCCCGCCGCCGCGATCTCGTCCGCAACCTTCCATGCTTCGCTCACATGATGCAGCACTACTCTGAATCCGAACTCGTCGCGCAACCTCAGCACGGTCATGATGTCGTCGTGCCGGTGGGTGTGGTGGTGCACGATGCGCCGGCCTTCGAGCACTTCGACCAGCGCCTCCATCTGCAGATCGCGAGTTGGTCGCTTCGTGGTATCCGACCTGGCGACTTCGAGCTGAGCGCGGTACTCCTGAGCCTTGACGAAGAGTCCCCGTACCAACGCCGCCGCGCGGGCGCGCGTACCAGGAGAAGGCGCCTGTCCCTGAGGGTTGGTGCCATTGGCCATCTTCATGCCGCCGCAGATCTCGCGCTGAACGTCGCGGCAGATGAGGAGATCGTACACGGTGCGGCCGTCGCGAAGCTTGATGTACACCGTCTGGCCGCTCATCAGCAGGCCGGAACCCGGCATCACATTGGCGGTCGTGACTCCGCCCGCCTGCGCGCGCTGGATGCCGTCGTGACGGGCATCAATGGCATCGAGGATTCGGACGTCGGGGTGGAGCGATGACGAGCGATCACCACCGTCTCCGCCGCCAATGTGCGAATGCGTGTCCACCAGCCCGGGCATGATCACCTTGCCGCTGACATCGTGCGTCTCGGCTCCTTCAGGGATCCGGACCTCGGTTGCGGGTCCTATCGCCGCTATCCGGCCCTGATGGACAACCAGCACGCCGTCGCTGATGGGAGGTCCGGAAATCGGGATCAACTGGGCGCCAACGAAGGCCTGTGGTCTTTCCTGCGCCCCCGCTCCGGCGTCCGGCAGCCCCAGCAACAGAGACAGGGACAGAACGACAATCGAACATCTTTTCACGAGTGGGTACCTTTCGATGAGTTGGTTCCCGGGTGTGGCGCGAAATCTGGAGTTGCGGCACCCGCTGTCAAGGAGATCCACCAGGAGGAACAAGACGATGTGGATGCATCGGATCACGCTGTCATCAATGGTCGCGTTCGTGGCCATCACCGCCGTGCCACTCGAGGCACAGCACGTGCACCCCAGGAATACCATCGAGATCCGGGAATGGGAGGTGCCGTGGGACCGCACCCGTCCTCGTGACCCGTATCTGGACCGTCAGGGTCGCGTCTGGTTTGTGGGGCAGACGGCGCACTATGTCGCCTATCTGGTACCGGAGACGGGCGAGTTCAGGCGCTACGACCTCGAGGACGGCACCGGACCGCACAACCTGATCGTGGACGACCACGGCGCCGTCTGGTACGCGGGAAACCGAGCGGCCCACATCGGCAGGCTGAATCCGGCCGATGGAAGCATAGAGAAGATCGAGATGCCGGAGGGAGTACGCGACCCCCACACGCTGATCTTCAACTCCCGGGGAGACATCTGGTTCACGGCGCAGGGCTCCAACTACGTGGGGAAGCTGACCGTATCAACCGGCGAGGTACGCGGGATCAGCATGCCCGCCTCCGGCAGCCGGCCGTACGGGATCGTTGTGGACCGCAACGACCGCCCCTGGTTCAACGAGCTCGGCAACAACCGGATCGGCACGGTGGACCCCGCAACCATGGAGCTGCGCGAGTACCCGCTGCCCCGTGAGGCAGCACGGACCCGCCGCATCGGCACGACTTCCGACGGCGCGGTCTGGTACGTGGACTGGGCCGAGGGTTACCTGGGCAGACTCGATCCGGCAACCGGACAGGCGCGCGAGTGGCGTGCACCCTCCGGCACGCAAAGCCGGCCGTACGCCATGGCAGTCGATGACCGAGACCGGATCTGGTTCGTCGAGACCGGCGTCAATCCCAACCTCATGGTGGGATTCGACCCTCGTACCGAGGAGTACTTCAGCATAACGCCTGTCCTGCCCAGTGGGGCGGGCACGGTCCGGCACATGGTTTACCATGGGCCAACGCGTTCGATATGGTTCGGGACGGACACGAACACAATCGGGCGAGCCAGAATTCCGTGAAGCTGGCGGTATCCGCCGTCATACTGATTCTTACGGGGACGGGGGTGATTTGGGCGTATCGAGCAGCGCCCATACTCCCCTCCTTCCCCGAACATCCCCCGTTCGCACATACAGGGGGCTTCGGGGAACCGACCTGCCATCAATGTCACTTCGACAACCGCTTGAATGACCGCATGGGCTCGCTGAGGCTCGACGGATTCCCCGCCGTATACGCGCCCGGCTCAGACTATGTACTCACCGTCGCGCTTACCCGGCCGGGGCTCGCACGCGGCGGGTTTCAGTTCGCCATACGCTTCTCGGATGGAGAGATGTCCGGGGAACAGGCGGGACAGATCTCACCGCTGGATCATCGCTCCAACGCGGCGCGTGCGCCGAACGACGTCTGGTATGTATTCCAGACCCTGCGTGGAACCGAGCCGACGGGCCCCGATTCCTCAGAGTGGACTGTCGCCTGGACCGCTCCGGCTGGCGGCAACGTTGTGCTCCACATCGCCGGCAACGCCGGAAACGGAGACAACTCTGAATTCGGAGATCACGTCTACGTGATCGATACCGCATCCCGGCCGCTGCGGGATTAGTTTCCGGCGCATGACACCATGGGTAACACGCCTCGTCTTCCTGAACGCCGGGATGTTCCTCGCCAGCATGGCCCTTCCCGTGCTGATCCCGCTGCTCATGCTCGTGCCGGCCCTCATACCCGTACGTCCCTGGAGCATTGTGACGTACATGTTTCTCCACGCCGACCTGTGGCACCTCGCGTTCAACATGCTCGGCCTGTTCTTCCTGGGCCCCAGACTCGAGGCGCGGCTCGGAAGCAGACGATTTCTGGCCCTCTATTTCACGAGCGGTATCGCCGGCGCCCTCCTTTCGCTGTTCACCCCACACGCAGCCATCATCGGAGCCTCCGGAGCGGTCTTCGGCGTGTTCATCGGGTTCGCGATGTACTGGCCCCGCGAGAAGGTGTTCATCTGGGGCGTTCTGCCCGTGGAAGCGCGTGTGCTCGTGGTCGCCATGACCGCACTCTCGATCTGGGGTGGCTGGAGCGGCGGGGGCGGAATAGCTCATCTTGCGCACCTGGGAGGATTCCTGGGCGGATTCCTGTATCTCAGGTGGCTGGAGCGCTTCTCCCCCGCAGCTCGCGCGGCGCGTGCGTTCAGGGAGAAGGCCCAACCGGAACTGAAAAGCGCGACGGACCGGGACATGGACCGCTGGCGCCTGATACGTCCCGAGGAAATGCACCCGTTGAACAGGGCCGAGTTCGAGCGGGTCATGAGGAAGATAGCAGACGAAGGCGCGTCCCGGCTCACTCCCTCGGAACGCGCGTTTCTTGACCGTTTCAGTTCGGCGTAACCTCACCCCCTCGACTTTCCGGCGCCCAGCCCCCAACTTCGCACCCCCATGTTCGAAACCGCCGAACTCGGCCGAACGGTCACCAAGCAGCGTTACAACGCCAAGGTTCCCGCACTGCGGACGGACCTGCTCCGACTTCAGAACGAACTGCGCGAACGGCCGTTCCCCGTCATCCTGCTCGTGAACGGGGTAGACGGCGCGGGCAAGGGCGAAACGGTGAACCTGCTGCACGAGTGGATGGATCCGAGGTACCTCGAAACGTATGCCTTCGGACCGATGAGCGACGAGGAACGTGAACGACCGCCGATGTGGCGCTTCTGGAGGGTTCTCCCGCCGCACGGCCGGATAGGGATCTTCTTCGGATCCTGGTATACCGACCCCATACTGGACCGTACCTATGAGCGCATCGATGACGCGGCGTTCGACACAGCCCTCCAGCGAATCAACGTCCTCGAGAAGGAACTTGTCGACGACGGCACGTTGATTGTGAAGTTCTGGATGCACCTCAGCAAGCGGGCTCAGAAGGAGAGACTCACGGCGCTCGAAGCCAACCGCAAGACGCGCTGGCGAGTGACCAGGGCGGACTGGAAGCACTTCAGGATGTACGACTCGTTCCGCAGGGTGTCGACCCGTGCACTGCGGGCTACGAGTACGGGCGAAGCGCCGTGGCTCGTCGTGGAAGGAGCGGACCACCGATATCGAGGCCTCACGGTGGGTGGACACCTGCTCAAGGCGTTGACGCGGCGGCTTGAGCGGGTGCGTCCGGCATCACGGCGCAGCCCCGAGCGCGCCGAGAGCGATCCTGTAACCGTGTTCGACAGGCTCGACCTCACCATGACGGTTCCCGAGAAACAGTACGGCAAGCAGCTGGAGACGTGGCAAGGCAGGCTGAACGTGCAGTCTCGCAAGGCGAAGAAGCGCGGCATATCGACTGTGATTGTGTGCGAGGGCTGGGATGCCGCGGGCAAGGGGGGCCTGATCCGGCGGATTACCGCGGCCCTGGACGCCCGGGATTACCGGGTCATTCCTATTGCCGCTCCTACAGACGAAGAGAAGGCACACCATTACCTCTGGCGATTCTGGCGCCACCTGCCGCGGGGAGGCCGATTCACGATCTTCGACCGCAGCTGGTACGGAAGAGTGCTGGTTGAGCGGGTGGAAGGATTTGCCACCGAGGACGAGTGGATGCGCGCCTATGCCGAGATCAACAACTTCGAGGAACAACTGGCCGAGCACGGCACCGCTGTAGTGAAGCTCTGGCTGCACATCGACAAGGACGAACAGTTGCGACGTTTCAGTCAGCGCGAGAAGACGCCCTACAAGCAGTTCAAGATCACTGACGACGATTACCGAAACCGGGAGCGCTGGCGCGACTACGAACTGGCAGCGAACGAAATGGTAGCGCGCACCAGCACCGAGTACGCCCCCTGGACCCTCATTGAAGCGAACGACAAGCGCCACGCCAGACTCAAGGCACTGGAGACCGTATGCACCGCACTCAAAACGCTGCTCTGATCGCGGCGGTCCTGGGCCTCGCACTTCCGTTGGAGGCTCAGGAAGGAGCGCGTACCCGGAGCGAAACCGTAACAACTCCGGACGGCGCCGTGATTCATTATCTGGAGGCCGGGTGGCGGGCTGCACCGGATCAACCGGCCCTCGTGTTCGTGCCGGGTTGGACCATGCCGGCCGAGATCTGGGAGCACCAGCTGGCCCATTTCGGACGTACGCATCGCGCCGTAGCCATGGATCCCCGCGGGCAGGGTCGTTCATCCAAGGTGCGCGATGGCTACTACCCGGAGCAGCGCGCGCGCGACATCCGGTCCGTCGTGGAGCAGCTGGGTCTGGAGCCAATCGTGCTCGTGGGATGGTCAATGGGCGTGCCGGAGGCACTTGCGTACATCCAGCAGTTCGGCACGAGCCGCATGGCCGGTCTCGTGCTGGTGGACGGAATCGCCGGCGGGGAGCCGAGCCCTCAGGTCACACATGGAATGATGCTCTTTGCCCGCCGCATGCTGACCGATCGCGAGGAGGCAACCGAGGCCTTTGTCCGCAGCATGTACCGCACGCCTCAGTCCGAGCAGTATCTCCGGCGGATCACAGCCGCGGCCCTGCAGACCCCCACCGACGCCGCAGTTGCGCTGTTTGTCGGAATTCAGGGAACGGACTACCGAGCAGTGCTCCCGCTGATTGACCGTCCCACAATGATCGCATATGCACCGGGTTCGATGTGGGAGGACGAATATCGCGCGATGCACGCTGCGACACCGGAATCCTCCCTGGCAGGCTTCGAGGGAGCGGGGCATGCTCTCTTCGTGGACCATGCCGCAGAGTTCAACCGCATGTTACGGGAATTTCTTGTTCGGTTGACACGGTAGGCCCCGGGGATCTCCCATGTGGACCCGATGCTACGGTTCAAGCCCGGCTGCATCGTCGGGCCCCCCAGTAACAAGTCCGGGCCACGCACCTTCCTATCCCCGCGCAACTTGCGGGACCCTCTCCGAACCTGTTGATGGCGTGGGTCTTGCGGCGCCTCTTGCCCTTGGGGGCGGTCGTCAGTACCCTATGGCGGCACCCGGCAACAGCGGCCGGCCCCCATTGTTCAGTTTGGAGGATCGTGATGCACCAAGGGTCCGGGTCCGTCATACCACCGCGTCCGCCCCGTTCGGGACGTGACCGGCGCAACGGTGACGACCGGCGCCGCCAGGAACGTCGCGGTGAGGCCCTCGCGGTGGCATTGGACCGGCGCGAGGGACGTGACCGCCGCCATCTGATCCGCCGGGCCGGCATCGAGCGCCGCAAGAGCTGGGAGCGCCGCCGTGCCGGAGACCACGGCACCATCAGCCGCGATCTCTCCGAGCGTGACCGCCAGCGCGCACGCCGCCTGGCCGACGACTTTGCTGCCGCAAGCGGTCTTCCGGCGCAGCGCATAGCCAAGGTTGTTCGGAGCGCATGGCCTACTTATCCACTCCCGGCGCGCGCGGGCCTGGCTGAAGCCCTGCTGCCCATCTTCGAACCGCTCGCCGGCGGCAAGCCCGTATCTGAAGAACTCCGCAAGCAGACCGAAGAAGTCGTAGCCAGCTGGATGGCAAGCCTTTAGCGCAGTTACCGGGGAATGGGATCGAAATCTTCGGCACGGCTGATCGTTTTCCCGGATCCCTCACACCAACCTGAAGCGAGTCTATGCGCATGCGAGGTCCTGTTTTTCCTGGCCTGGTGGCCCTTCTTGCGGTAGTCGTGGGCCCCATTCATGCCCAGTCGGTATCGTTCGGCATATCACCGCACATCGGGACCATGGGAGTCGGCGCCG
>CAZTIV010000012.1:0-9989 GCA_964613905.1 uncultured Gemmatimonadaceae bacterium
GACCGCCGCGCCGGTGCCGCCCCCCGAGCGCCGGCGCCTCCCACTGCACCTTGGCGCGGGATCGTGTTCACCACTCGGCGTCCAGATATCCGCCGGGACTCGACCCGTCGGTCGTCACCGCGCCGCCTGTCGCGGCCCGGCTGTTCCCACTCAGCGGAACGGATCTTACGGCGCTCGATACCGGTGCGTCGGTCAACATCCCGGCGGTCTGTCCGCTCCCTCCGATCGCTGATGCGACGTTCCGGTATTTCCGGTGGCGGTGCGGAGGCTTCAGCGATGGGCTCTGCCGCCGCGCTACCGTTGGTTCCCTTCGCGTGCTCCTCCGAAGGGAGCTCCAGAGGCTTGATCGTACCGGTTGTCCGCCTCACGTGAATCGTCTTGAGGCGCTGCGTGCAGGTGCTGCAGTCGGCGATGTGGCGTGCCGCGGCTCGCCGCTTCTCCAAGTTGGCGAACTGGGCTTCCCTGACCACGTATGAGAGCAACTCGGCGTAATCGAGATGTCTGAGAGCCTGGCGACGCTCCACCAGACTCGCGAAGCCGGCCGTGATGAGCCCGTACAGCGCCTTGCCTACCTCATACTCGGTGAGACCGGTCAGCTCGACGATCGCATGCACGTCCCTGGAGCCGTCGATCAGCGGGACGATCTGCTGCTGCTCGGGGGTGAGGTCGGTGGTCGATTTCTGCAATCGGGCACGGTCAAGCCGGAATACAAGGTCGAAAGCTGGAACCTTCTTCTGAATGAGGCTCCACTCGTCCACGCGGCGGGCACCTTCAAGGAGCAATCCCTCGGCATCTATGGATATCAGGATCTCACCTACGGGGGGGCGTCCGCTGGAGGTGAAGACGAACGATCCGGATCTCCACGCGAACATGAAGTAAACCGCTTCCTCGACCTGCGCTCGCGTGAACCGTTCAAGGTCCTTCCGGTCTACGTGCCCGGAGTCGCGGAGGATCTGTGGAACCTGCTTGCTGCCGGACCCTTGCAGAGCTATGGCTTCGTCCAGTTGCGCCTGCGTGATGCACCCCGCACGGACCAGCATTTCCCCCAACCGATCACGGCGGGTCAGGACGGCGGCATGGGAGACGCGTCCAGCATCGAGGTATATCTCGCCCCGCATCTCTTCATCCACGAGCGAGAGACACCCCGACTTCTTCCCCAGCGAAAGCAGCTGGAGAACGTCCGGTAATGGTGCTTCAGCCAGGCTCCCCTGTATTGCCACGCCTGCGTTTCCTCCTCCTATCTAGTATACCATGCCTGCCGAGCAGCCGTCACCGCTCCAGCTGAATCCTTCCGATCTCGATACCCAGATTCTCGAAACGCTTGTCGCCCGGACCCGGTGGAATGAAGATGTGCAGCGGCAAGACATAGATGCCCAGCGCTTCCGCGATGGCCTCCGGAAGGGTGACCTCGTACTCACCGGGCGGTACACCGGTGCGGTAGAAAGTTCCGTCGCTGAAGGTGAGTGTCACGATCTCGGCGCCGGTGTTCAGTTCGTGGAAGATCACCGGTATTCCTGCCAGCGCTTCGCCGTTGAGCACAACCCAGCCGCTGATCTCCGCTCCCACAACCACAGGAATCTCGATGGGAACGAAGCTGTTGGGTGCCGGCCTCACGCGAAGCACCGGCGAAACCGTCACGAAGCGAGGGTCGTCGAAAGCGAGGGAATCAACCACGATCTCCACGCTCTCGAACGGAAACAGGTCCCAGACGCTGAAGCGGCCGTGGGCGTCGGTGGTTGCGTTCCACCCGCCCACCTGGATGGGGATGTCGGCTACGCCGGGCTCACCTTCGTCCCTGACACCGTTGCCGTTGGTGTCGAAGAACAGGATTCCGGTAACGCCGGCCCGGCCCAGGTCACCGCCGTCGGTCCAGCGGACGGTGCGCTGGTCGGGTTGATACACCATGGAACCGTTTACGAAGACCGTGCTGTTGGCGCCGCCAACCGTATTGGCCTGTGTGCGGACTCCCACGCGCGGGCCCGCCATGGCTGTAGTGAAGCCGAGGCTCAGTCCGATACCAGCCCCGCGGAACCAGCCCACGCCGACGTCGGCGCGGATATCGCGGCCTACCCGACGGCCCGCCGTTACTGCGAGTGCCGCGAGTCCTTCAGCCGGAGCGACGCTCATTTCTCCCCGGACATTCGTGCCGCGCAGCCATTCGCGAACGGGCGGCAGGATGCCGTCGACTCCCGCATCGAATGCCAGGTAGCTGCTCCCATCACCCGAGACCGGGCGCAATCCGTCATGCCGAACTCCCAGCGTGTAGCGCAGCCTCCCGAGTCGCGCGCTGGCTGAAAGGCGGGCTATTGAGCGAACGGTACCAGGCTGCGCTGAGCGCGCTGCAAACGCCTGGAGGTAAAGCGTGCCGGACAGAGCGCCGGGCCGCCACAGGGCCGAAGCCTCACTGCGGGAGGTTTCGAAACCGGCGGACAGTTCCATTCCCGACTCGGCGAAGTCAGTGTGGCCTGCCGAGAGTCGGAGATCCGGCGTGGGTTCATAGTCCACCGCTCCCCGCAAGTGCCCGTTGAGCACGGCCTCTGCCGTGACGCTCAGAGGTGGAAGCACAGATACCGATGCCGCTGCGTAAGGCTGCCACAGCATCCCGCCCGACTGTTTGTCGAAGAAGTCCATGCCACCCTGCAGGGTGGCTCGTGTGGTGAGTCCGTAACGCACATCGGCGCTCAGGAGTGCTTTACAGGCCTCGAACCTGCAACCGCCCACAGCCCCCGCATACTCGAGGCGTCCCGCCGGAAGCCGACTGAACGGAACACGTATGGTGCGGCGGTGGCGTACGGTCTCACCTGCGGGACCGTAGAGCACCAGTTCGAACGGATTCTGTCCGTACCGGACCGCCAGCGGAACCTGGAAGGTTCCGAGGGCATCCACTTCTCCGTACCCCAGCAGTCTTCCGCGATCGTAGAGCTCGACCTCCCAACCGGGCGGCAGGCTGCCGACTACCTGTTCGACGTCGAATTCGGATGACCGGATGAACGGTGCGTTGGTCACTACCGCTCCCCGGATCAACTGAGCACGCCTTCCGCCCGTGTGCACGTCGCCTATGCGTACCTGGCGTACCCACTCCTGATCAGGCCAGGCCCGCTCCCACGAACCGCGGATGTCGCCTCCGGTTCTCCCCCCGATAGACCACAGGCTGGGCCTCAGTGTGAGGCTCCCGTCGTACAGCCGGGCGCCGAGCCCCAGGTCCAGGTTGTAGTAGTCTGTCCGTACCCCGGTGGACCCGGTGAACGACCAGTTGAGCAACGCGCCGTCCACGGTCGAGAGCGAAGGCCGGATCTCCATACCGGGACGGGGTGTGGGCCGATCGAGCAGGGCGCGTTGCCGCTCGCGCCGTTTCCTCCGGACCACCGGCAGATGAGACGTCTGGCCCACGAACGCCGTAAGGTCGGCCCACTCGACTCGGACAACCACCGAGAATGCACGCTCGAGTATGTGAGTGGCTGCAAACAGATCGCCGTCCCAGGATACGTCTCCGGGGCCGAGTGGAACCGCCGTGTCACCCACCAGGAGAACGTCGCGGTCCGGATGGAAACTCACCCTGATACCCTGTGGCTCCAGGACCGCGGTGAGCGAATCGTACCGGTCGAAAGCGGTGACGCGAACCTCGCTCATCGTCAGGAACTGTCGAACCGGAAGCAGCAGCGTTCCGTTGTAGACCAGGGCGGGGACGATTTCGGATGGCCCCTGCTCGATGTACAGCTGAACTGCGGCTTCCATGAGAATTGTGTCCTGCTGGGCTGCCGCCGGCGTGCCGATCGACGCCGCGCCGAGGAGCGACACAACCGCTGCAGCCCACAACCGGTATCGCCCGGTGCTTCCAGGTCGCATCGAGACAGGGCCGTCGGTGGTTGGTCGCATGGCGCGTGGACTCAGTCCACCGTGATCGTGAGAGAGTCGATCGTAGGTGGTGCAGGGAGTACCGCGCCGGGCTGGATGTCGTCGCGCTCAGCCCGCGTGCGTATCCGCACGGTGTACTCGCCCGGGGACAGAGGGTCGATGCGGAATACGAACCTGCGCTGCACCGGGATATGGACCACGATGGGAGTGGACCATTCGTTCAGCACACGGCCCTGAGCGTTCACCAACTCAACCTGCATGGTGCCCAGATAGGCCGCGTTGCCGCCCCGTTCCATGCCAATGGACAGAACCAGCGAATCCCCATCGGCGGCGGCCGCAATGTCATCCAGCCGCAACGAGGTGCTCACGTCACCCTTGCGGTATGTCACAGATGTGACAAGGCGGATCTCCAGGCTCACTCCGGCCCGGGCCAGGGTGTCGCCGGCATCCACCCGCCCGGCCGCCCTGCGCGAGGTAACGATGAGGCGTGACCAATACTCGCCGTCTGGCAGGTCGTCCGGCGGACGGGCGAACAATCTCACCACGCGCCTCTCGCCCGGCTCCAGCCGGGCCCGCTGGGGAAATACGCCGAGCCAGCCGGACGCCGACGGGAACTCGGGTCCCGGGTCATCCATGAGGCGGATGAACGGCGTGCCGGCCGAATCGGTGTCCAGGAATCCGAACATCAGCTCGACGCGGACCTCTTCGGCTACCTCCCCCGCATTGCCCATGGTCACCTGAGCGTTGCGGTTGCCGTCGTCCATGAAGACCGCTGCAGGCGAAACGTAGACCGCGTGGATCGCCGCGGGAACGAGCAGAAGCGCTGCCAGTCCCGCCACCACCAGCGATCGTTTGAGGACACTCTGTGACATCGTCAGCTTCCCAGGTCGAATACGGTGATGGATACAACTGCAGAATACGCGCCGCCGGCCTGATCGCGCGCCGGCAGCACGGTGCCACCGAGCCTGATCCACAGGCGCCCGTTGGGCCCCAACATGGTCACCAGTGAGGCGTGCGGATCGAAGACATGCCCACGGGGCGGCCGGCCTCGGCTGAAGTCGGCAAACCCGTCGCCCGGGCCGAACTCGATGGGCAGGGAGGCTCCGAACGAAGCCAGCAGCGCATGCGGTACCAGAAACTCGATACGTACTGTACCGTTGGCCGTGCCCTGGATCTCGAAAAGCCCGCTGTGTCGGGGATCATGGCGATGAACCGACTCGGGGAGGCCCGGGAGTACCCGGACAAACCGGAGATCGCGGTGGGCTATGGCAACGAATGGTCGGGGGACAACGGCGGACACACCGGGATTCTGCGCACCGGCCGTCTCAGGCAAAGCCGCCGCGGTGAACAGGGCAAGAAGTGCGGGTCCCAGGGCGATGCGCATCGCTGATGCCGGAGGCGCGGCAGGGTGAGCCGGCGGCCCGTTACGGAGCCGGCGGCGTCACCCTGCTGCACCGATCCTGACGGCTTCGGTTGACTACAGGTAGGACACCGTCAGCGTGATCGTTCCCGTGTAGTTCCCCGTCGTGGTACCGGCTGCAGGAGAGACCGTGCCGCGGATACCGATCGTCAGTTCACCCGCCCCGGTCAGTGCGGTCAGGTACGGCACATGAGGGTCGAATGTGGTGAACGATCCCGGGAACGGATCCCACTCGAGCCCGTCATCGTTGGCAAAAGAGATGGGGATTGTGCCGCCTGCCCCATCGAGGGTCAGGGGCAGAGCAAGAATGACCGACACCGGAGCCGAGGGCTCCCCGGTGATGGCCCAGCGTCCGGCCTGAGCCGCAACGTTGGTGAGACCGGTTGAGACGCCGGCGTCCACCACGCCGAAGTCCAGGTCATTTACTCCGGTGGCCGTGATCGGCGCAACGCCCTGCACGAATGCAATGGCGTTGATCGACGCGCTGGCCGTTGATTGTGCCGAGACGGGGCCTGCCAGGACAAAGACCATGCCGAGCACGGTCAGCCCCGCCATCAGCCGGGACACACGAGACATACCAAATCCTCCTTGCGGTGAAAGAACCAAGACCCTACCAAGGGACCGGGAATATCCCCCTGACGCAAGCGGCACGCCAGGGGGTAGGGGGCGCGGAAATCTCACAACATACTGTCGGTAAAGCATTTATCTCATTACTCCAAAACCCGGCGAGTGCGTGGGAATGTGCCCTATCGCACATCCACCACACATGGAGGCCATCCGTCACGTCCCCATGATGGGCCTGGTTCAGGGAGGTAGAACCAGAGGCAGGACCACCATTACAACAATGGCTAGTACCACGGCCATAGGCAAGCCTACACGCCGGTAGTCGGCAAACCGGTACCCGCCGGGACCCATGACCAGAACGTTGACTGGGTGGCCGAGCGGCGTCAGGAAGGCCATGGAGCAAGCGAGCGCAACGGCCATCCCGAGCGATCGGGGGTCTGTCCCCGTCTGCAGTGCCACCTGTATGGCCACCGGTCCCATCACGGCAGCCACGGCGGGGCCCACCACCGCCTGTGTCAGCAGGGCGGCGCACAGGAACACGCCGCCCAGCAGAGCTATGGGACCAAGTGGCCCGAGCAACCAGACGAGACCCTCGGAGAGAAGACCCGCCGCGCCTGACTTGCCCAGCGCAAGGCCAAGAGGGAGCATCCCTGCTACGAGGAAGATCGTCCTCCAGTCGATAGCCTGGTGCGCTCGGTCCATCGAGAGTATCCCAGCCAGCACCATGAGCGCCGCGCCCGCCAGCACGAATGCGCCGATGGCCTGAGGGTAGCGGGCGCCCAGAGCCAGAGCCAGGACGGCTATGCCCAGGGCAACCGTGGTCTGCCAGCGTCCGGGTGCGGTTTCTGTCTCACCTTCAGTCAGAACTATCAGCTCGTCCTCCCGGCGGAGGCGTTCGACATTGCTGTGCGGGCCCTGAAGGAGCAGGGCGTCGCCGAGCTGGAGTGGCAGGTCACCCACACCCGACCGGATCGGACGGTCGCCTCGCCACACCGCCAGTACGCTCATACCGAACCGATCCGCAAATCGCACATCCCTGAGTGTGCGGCCTGTGAGTGGGGAGCGCGGCGGCAGCACGGCTTCCACAACCACGCTCTGTCTTGAATCAGGCGGCTGGTGAGTGAGAGGATCATCCAGCAGAACGAGTCGTTCTGCAACTGCTTCCTCGTTCGATTCGGAAAGCCGGCCGATCATCGAGAGCACATCGCCGGACTGCAAAAGGAAGTCGGGCGCCGGGGTGGAAAACATGCTTGGTCCCCGCTGTACCGCTGTCACCCAGAGTCCGAAATCTTCCCTGATTCTGCTTTGGGCGAGGGTGCGTCCCGCGAGTGGAGACGCGTCCGGTATACGGGTCCTCCGCGTGCGCTCGCCAAGGCGGTAGAGCGAGTAGAGATCGGCGCGGCGCCGCCCAGAGGACGGTGGTACTGTGGGCCCAACGGCAGGCAAGCGGTGCCGGCCCCAGATCAGCATGTACAGAGTTCCGGCCAGGACGAGCGGAATCCCGACCGGCGCGAAGTCAAAGAGTCCGAACCCGCGATGACCGCTTTCGGTGAGCAAGTCGCTCACGATCAGGTTAGTGGACGCCAACAGGGTGGCCATGCCGCCAAGAATGGTGCCGAAAGCAAGCGGCATCATCACTCGGGAGGGAGCAACCCCAGCTCGGCGGGCGGCACTGGCAACGGCCGGCAGGAGAACGGCGCCGGCGGCGATGTTGTTCATGACCAGCGATACGGCCGCTCCGGCGAGCATCGTTGTGACTATGAGTCTCGCTTCGCTCGTACCGGATATGCGCAGCATCAGGAGTCCGGCTCGCTCGGCAGCGCCGGTAACCCGCAGGCCTTCGGCCAGGATTCCTATTCCAAGTATGGTGATCGCGGCGCGGCTCCCGAAGCCGGAGAACGCCTCCTGGGGGCTCAGCACCCCGGTAACCCCCAGCGCCGCCGCCGTCATCAGCGCCACGAGGTCCGGACGCACCCGGTCGCTCACGAGCAGCGCTATTGCTACGACCAGGATGACGAGCGTCGTCGTCACGTCGTGGTGCTGTTCATCGCGTCACGGACGGCGGCGGTGAGTTCCTCTACGGTCCATGGTTTCTGGATGAACGGGAGCGTCGGGTCGAGCGCCGCCTGAGTCTTCACGGAGTGGGCCGGATATCCACTCATGAAGAGGAACCTGGGGGGGCTGGGCTCGCGACGTATGGTCTGGTAGACGTCCGGTCCCATGAGCTTGGGAAGCACTACGTCACAGAGTACCAGATCCAGCTTCTTGCGGTGTTCCCTGTACGCCCGGAGCGCCTCTTCTCCGTCCGCCGCCGTGTATACCGTATAACCGCAGCGCTCCAGAATCCGCTGAGCCGCACGGCGAATGCCGTCTTCGTCCTCAACAATGAGTATGGTGCCGCTCCCCTTGAGAGGTGGGGAGGCGCGTGAGGCGGGTGGCCGCGCCACATGATCCTTTGCGATCGGGAAGTACACGCGCAGTGTGGTGCCGATGCCCGGAGTGCTTTCGACATCAACGAACCCGCGATGTTGCTTCACCAGACCGTAGACCATGGCCATGCCGAGTCCGATACCTTCTCCCGGTTCCTTGGTGCTGAAGAAAGGCTCGAAGATCTGCTGCCGTGTAGCTTCGTCCATCCCGGATCCCTGGTCAACTACGGAAAGGCAGACATACTCCCCGGGATCCCCCCAGCCTTCGCGGCGGCGGTGGTCCGAATCCAGACGGCCCAGCCTGAGTTCGATTCTGATGCGGCCACCGTGGGGCATGGCGTCGCGCGCGTTGGTGACCAGATTCATCACGATGTGCTCGACCGCGCCTTCGTCGGCGGCTACAACAGGCAGCGAGTCCGACGCCGCCAATTCAAGCTGAAAAGTATCGGGGACAAGTCGTTCCAGAGTTGGCATCAGCCCGTTGAGAACAGACTTGAGGTCGAGTGGTCTCAGGGCCAGCATGCCCTTCCTGCTCAAGCTCAGCAGCTTGCGGACCATGCCCGCACCTCGGCGCGCTGCCGCCTTCAGTTCCTCCAGGTCCTCCTGTCCGTCCTGGTCGTCCGGGGGCAGGCGTTCAGCGATGATCTCGGCATTGGCAACTACGGTCGTCAGAATGTTGTTGAAATCGTGAGCCACGCCGGCCGCAAGGTTCCCCAGGGCATCGCTCTTCTGCTTGGCCTGGAGCTTGAGAGCCAGCTCGTAGTGTTCGTGAAGCTGTTCGGACAGCCACCCCACGCTTATCGCGAGTGCGCCGTACGCGATGTAGATGGGTACGACTATGCGGGGGTCGTCCGGCGTGTAATTCACCGCCAGGGTGAACTGAACGGCCAGAAGCAGTCCGGTACCCATGATAAGGGCAACGAAGGCGCCCCTCAGTCCGTAGTGAAGGGCAAGAAGGTATGCGGGCACCAGGGTGACGAGCCAAACGAGCTCGTCAAGCAATCCGGGGTCTGACGGGAAAGCAACCTGTACCACCACCGGCATCATATAGGCGGTGGCCGAATAGACCCAGAAACGCCAGGAAAGTGGAGGGCGGTGGGCCATGGGTTGGAGGCCAGTCAAGGCAAGTAAGCGTTTGCGCAGAGACATCAGGCCTGGCTTCCTCTCGACTGAATCCTCCAACATAGCGGACACGGCGCCCCGCACCAAGTTCACCTTCTGTCCGGGATGGCCCCGGACTTGCGCCGTCATGGCTTGACGAAGCGGGCCGTTCGGTATATTCGAACAGGAGGAGGAACGGCAGGTGAACAATCTGGACAGGCGCAGGGTAACGGATCGTCGGTCCTTCGGCGCAGACCGCCGCAGGGCGGAGCGACGCGTGGGCGCCGCTCCGGTGGTGCGAGACCGCCGTCAGGGGGCCGACAGGCGCAAGTTTCATGACCGACGAACCGGCCGGTCCCGTCGCATCAGCGAGGCGTTCCTCCGGCTGGACTGATCCGCAGGTTTCAGGATGGTGGCCGGCTGGCCGCATCCGAATTGGTGGCAATCCCTCTCAGCAGTCGTCCCAGAATGTCTGCCCCGGTGATAATCAGCTTCTCTTCCGCGGTCCACACCAGGATCAGATCCTTGTCGATCACGTCGTCGCCGGGGCGTTTGGGGTCCACCTGAAGACGGCCCAGAACGCGCCCAAGCGGCCGGGTGCCGTCCCGGACGATCAGCGG
>CAZTIV010000012.1:10089-18932 GCA_964613905.1 uncultured Gemmatimonadaceae bacterium
GCCGGAGGGCCAGGACGCGCCTGGCGCGCACATCGCCTTCTTCGGCCGCAGCTTCCAGCCTCAGTCGTGACAGACTGAAGACGGCCAGGTTGAGCCCGGAGAACGTGGCGGACTGCGAAAGGCAGATCAGAATCCCGAGCCAGAGAAGTGCGTCGCTCATGGTGCCGGATTGAACGGGAAAAGAAGAGGAACCACGAGCAACGTGGCGGCCAGTATGAGGATCTGCAATGCGACCCCTACCCGGAAGAAATCGCCGAACCGGTAACCGCCGGGCCCCAGAACCAGCACATTGACCGGCGACGCCACCGGAGTAGCGAACGCCGTGGAAGCAGCCACGGCTATCCCCATCATGAACGGTTCGGGGGCAAGACCGGCGCCCGTGGCCAGTTGATAGCCAAGAGGTGCCAGCAGCACGGCGGTTGCGGTGTTCGAGATGACCTGGCTCAGCGCGGATGTGAGTACGAAAAGTACGGCCAGCATGATCACGGGCCCGCGGCCATCGAGCGTCCCACCGAGTGCGTCCACCAGAAGCGACATGGCTCCGGTCTTCTGAAGCGCGGTTGCCATGGGCAGCACGGCGGCGATGAGCACTACGCTCTCCCAGTTGACCGAGCGGTAGGCATCTTCGGTCCCTACGCATCCCGTGAGCACCATCAGGACGGCGGCAAGCATCACGGCCACGACGGGGGCCGTAATGCCCAGGGTCATGAGAACCATCATTCCGAGGGCAACGGTAAGCGCCACAGGTGACTTGTCGAGCGGCCTGAGCGCGTCGGCAAGCTCGCGAGGTTCTCCCGCCACGACGAAATCGCGGTGCTCGTTTCTGAGCAGACGGATGTTGCGCCACGGTCCCTTCACCAGCAGGGTGTCGCCGAAGCGCAGAGTGGTTGTGGAGACGTCGTCCCGGATGGGCTCTCCCAGTCTCCGGACGCCCAGAACGGTCACACGATACTTCGAACGGAACCCCACCTGGCTCAACGACTGGCCGATCAATCGGGATCTGGGTGTGAGCAGCACCTCAACGAGGCCGATGTCCGGAGGAAGGAGATCCTTGCCGGATTCAGGCGCGATCAGTTCCAACCCTTCCGCCTCGGTGAACGCCGCCGCCCGCTCGGGCGTGGCCTGCACCCAGAGCAGGTCTCCTGCTTCAAGCGGCGTGTCCGGCACTACCGGCCGGGCTTCGAGAGGATCTGCTTCGCTTCGCGGGCCGGACCTGGCCGACTCCGCCCCGCGCGATCGGATGTCCACTATCGTTACACCGTGCCTGGAGCGAATCGCCGCATTCCCGAGCGTGACCCCTGCAAGATGAGACGTATCCGGGATGCGCACGCGGTGCAGGGTTTCCGGCAGCCCGTAGGTATCCGCCAGCTCGGCGAGCGATGTGGAAGCTCGATCCGCACGGGCCGGCCCCTTTCTGTCTGGCAGCAGCTTCCGCCCGAACAGCGCCATGAACCCCACACCAACCACGAGCATCACGAGACCAACCGGCGTGAACGTGAAAAAGCCGAACGGTTCCCTTCCTGCGCTTTCCAGTTGGGCGCTCACTATCAGATTGGGCGGAGTACCGATCATGGTGAGCATCCCGCCCAGGAGCGACCCCGTGGCAAGGGGAATGAGCAGGCGCGACGGGCTGATCCCGCGTTGCCAGGCCAGCCCCATGACGGCGGGGAGCATCACCGCCACGGTACCCGTGGAACTCATGAAACCGGAAAGCATGGCCACGATAACCATGACCGCGATAATCAGGCGGACTTCGCTGTCACCGGCCAGCCGGGCGGGGAGTCTTCCGATGCGCGCGGCAACACCGGTCTGAAAAAGCCCGTCGCCCACAACGAACAGGCCGGCGATCATGATGACTACGGGGTCCGCAAACCCGGCCAACGCCTCGGATGGCGTAAGCACGCCGGTCAGCGCAAGCACAAGCAGCGCCATCAGTGCCACCACGTCCATACGCAGACGGTCGGTGGCGAACAGGACTATAGCCGCCACCAGGGTGGCGAATACCAGTCCGATTTCAAACGTCATCGCATTCCGGCGGGAACGAACGCCTCGGGATGCCGCTCGTCCCACGGAGTGGCTTCCTGGTAGGCGCGTGCCAGCATCAGGGCTTCCGCCTCGCCATACATCCGGCCGCAGAACGTGATGCTCGTGGGCGCACCCTCATCGGTAAAGCCGTTCGGGACGGCCACGCAGGGATGTCCCGTGAGATTGGTGACCACGAGATTGCCGCCGGCGAACGACGGGGACACGTAGGCGTCGATGTCGGCGAGCACCCGCCGCATTTTTTCCTGAAGCAACCGGCGCACCCGGTTGGCCTGGATGTATTCTACTGCCGGAATGAACCGCGCCGACCGGAAGGTGTTGGGCCAGGCCGAGGCGTCCTGGCGCACCAGTAGCGAGTCGCTGCCGGATCGGGTGAGCTCATCGAACGCGGCGGCAGCTTCAGCGAACAGGATGATGAGGAGTTCCCGTTGGGGGAGTTCCGGGAGCTCGATCGGGATGAGTTCCACGCCCAGGCGGCGGAGCACATCTAGCACCGCCCGGTCCCTTTCTACTCCGGGGCGATCAGCATCGAACGCCGAGGCCAGATACCCGACGCGCAGGCTCGCGACCCTGAGCCCCACGTCATACGGGAAAGGGACGTCCACCGTCGTCGGGTCGGCGGGGTCCACGCCACGGATTGCCTCGAAGACAATGGCGCAGTCGCCCGCGTTACGGCACATGGGTCCCGGCTTGTCCATGGACCATGAGAGCGCCATGATGCCGGCCCGGCTCAAACGTCCGAAGCTGGGTCTCAATCCCGTTACGCCGTTTCTGGTGGATGGTGAAACGATGGAGCCCAGCGTTTCCGTGCCGAGCGCGAACGGAACGAGTCCGGCTGCCACGGCTGCCCCCGATCCGGCGGAGGAACCGCTGGATCCCTGCTCGGTGTTCCAGGGGTTCCGCGTCCGGCCCCCGAACCAGACATCGCCCAGCGCCAGTGCGCCGGATGTGAGCTTGGCCACGAGCACGGCACCTGCCGATTCCAGCTTCCTGACGAGTGTGGCGGTTTCGTCCAGGACCTGGTCCCTGTACGGAGCCGCCCCCCAGGTGGTCGGGTAACCCGGTACCGCGTACAGATCCTTCACGCCATACGGAATTCCGTGCAGCGGTCCCAGGTAGTTGCCTGCCTGAATCTCCTGGTCGGCACGCCACGCCTGAGTCAACGCCAGACTGTCCATGAAGGTGACGACGGCGTGGAGTTCGGGATCATGGCGCCGCAGGCGTTCCAGGTATATCTGTGTCAGCTCCACTGATGAGACCTGTCTCGTGCGTATCAGCTCGGCCAGGTGCGTGATGGGCCAGAAGGCGACCTCCTCGAGGCGTTGGGGGCGCCTTACTCCCGAGGGCGGCCGTCCGAAGCGTGCGGCGCGCGCGGGCACGGGGTTGAGGGGATCGAGTGTTTGAAAGAACAGGGCCGGTGGCACGGAGTTGGCAGGAGAGATGGAGCGGATCACTTGGTATGAAATGCGGCGGTCTCCGGCGCCTTCGAAGTCGCTGCCGGCAGGTCCGCGCGACTCGAGCAGCAGATCCAGCTGAGCATCGCTGAAGCGGAGGCCAATGAGATCCAGCGCCGCCTTCAGAGTCTCTTTTGTAACTGTGGGAGTTGCCGATGCGGTTTCCTGGGCAGGTGCAGTTACGGGCATGAACGACAGCGCCGCCCAGAACAGGATCATGGCATTGGTTGATTTCATGCTGTGCTCGCTGGGTGCGGGTTCAGGAAGAATATGTGCGTCAGTGCTGCGCCGGCGCCACGATTGTCCGGCAGGCGGGGACTGGCGCAGAGGAGACAATTATTACACTTTGCGTCGTGCGTGAATCAGGCCCCGAGTCTCGTCGTGTGTCGCAGCGCCGCGTGAGTCCGGAACGTCGCAGGACCCAGCGTCGCACAAGTGATCGTCGCCGTGTCAGTGAACGCCGCAATCCGGCTGACCGGCGGCGCGAGGCCGATCGTCGCTCAGACGGGGCGGGATGGCCGCTGGATGACGAGACCGCCGTAGAGCACATCCGCAACGCCCTCCAGATCCTCAGCACCGGCATGCACGCCGGGTACGTGAGCAACGATCACCGTGCAGTCCTTTCCTCCACCATGGACCGACTCCGGCGGGCACTTGCCGCCCTGGAGAACAAGGCCTGACGGGCTGGTGTCTGCTCAGAAGCCATCCATTGCTGCGTTGGGAACCCAGGCGAATCAGGATGGGCGAGGTACCGGAATAGAGGTCAGCGCTTCTCGCAGCGCCCGGTCTTCTGCAACAGGCGGATTCGGTAAAGTACGGGGGTCGGGGGCGGTGCGTCGGCGATGTGCTGCAGCCCGTGGCTGGGCATGCTCGTCTCGCTGCTCATGAGCGGCAGCAGTCGGTCCACTATGAGACTCAGGGCACGGTCGGCATCCTTGCCATCCAGCTCCTCGAATCGGCCCTGCGCGATAACGCTTTCCCAGGCCGCCATCGAGTCAACTTTGTCCACCTGAAAACATACCGCGGGATTCTGCCGCATCATGCGGACCTTGAGCCCGTCCCGGGTATGCCCGTAGACGGACTCGCCATCGTAGACATACGTCACCGGCACCACGTAGGTCATGCCGTCCGCGTGGCACCCGATGCGGCCCAGGATCCGAGACCAGAGGAGCTCCTCGATGCGATCCTGCGGGAGCTCCCCCAGCATCACATGATCCCGAGCCGCTGTGGAGCAGGAGTTTGCTGGCGAAGCACGATGCTCCGGTCGCAGGCGTCGCAGCGAAGCAGCCAGACCGCATCTGCGCCGTGCCGTCCCACCATGGCCGTCATGGGCTGGTGGCAGTGAGGGCAGAGCGCCTGCTCGTCCTGGTCAATGAAGTTGCGGAGCTGCGCGGCATCGTCCAGGCTGAAGCGTTTGCGGCGATGATCAGAACGGGTACGCATGGCCCCTCCTCTCCCGGGGGTCTCACGATAATCGGCACCACTCTACAGGCTCAAAGATCGCTCACCGCTTCTTAAGAACCGATGAAGTGCGCATGACGCTGCCGTAAGCGCTGGCCAAGGTGGCGGCGCCTCGCTTACTTACTTACCGTGACACAATCCTCCGAAAAACTTCCGCATCTTCCGGATCGGCTCCAGGGCCTCGCTGCTCTTGCAGCCAACCTGTTATGGAGCTGGCGGCGTGATACTCGCGCGCTGTTCCGGGAGGTTGATCCCGGTCTCTGGCACATTACCAGGCACAACCCGCTGGAACTTCTGAACCATGCCGACCCGGCGCGGCTTGAAGCACTTGCTGCGGATAGCGGGTTCATTGGCCGGTACGATGCCGTGCACGAGGCGTTCGAGCGCGAATTGGGACGGGACGATCTCTGGTTCCGGGAGGCTGCCCGGGATGTTGCCGATAGCGCCGTGGCGTACTTCAGCGCCGAGTTCGGTCTGCACAATTCGGTGCCCATCTACTCGGGCGGTCTGGGTGTGCTGGCCGGAGACCACTGCAAGGCGGCGTCCGATCTGGGCGTGCCGTTGGTGGGGGTCGGTCTCCTCTATACCCGAGGCTATTTCGACCAGAGACTGAGATTGGACGGCTGGCAGGAAGATTCGGAGGATCACTTCGATCCCGGCCTCACGCCGCTCGATCCCGTGGTCGGACCGGATGGCCAGCCTCATCTCACCAGTGTGACCATGTCCGGGCGCGAGGTGAAAGTGGGTGCGTGGCGAATACTCGTGGGACGGGTGCCGGTGTATCTGCTGGATACGGATCTCGACGCCAACGAACCGACCGACCGTGAACTTTCACATCAACTGTACGCCGGCGGCCCCGACCTCCGGCTCCGCCAGGAATGGCTTCTGGGTGTGGGCGGTGTGCGGGTTCTCCGGGCACTGGGTATCGAGCCTGCGGCCTGGCACGCCAACGAAGGTCACGCGGCCTTCATGCTGGTTGAGCGGGTGCGAGAGTTGGTGCAATGCGGCGTCCCCGTTGAAGATGCCGTGCGTCGTGTACGCACTGCGAGCGTGTTCACGACGCACACGCCGGTTCCGGCCGGACACGACGTATTCCGCAACGATCAGATAGAAGCGTGCGCCGGACCTGTCTGGGATGAGATGGGCATGGACCGCGAGTCGTTCATGCGGCTCGGCTATCATCCGGAACTCGATGGCGGGGCTTTCCATATGACCGCCATGGCCATTCGGTTGTCGGGGCGAGTCAACAGTGTGGCCGAACGGCACAGTCGGGAGACGAGACGGATCTGGCATACGCTGTGGCCGGGGCGCGCGGTGGATGACGTTCCCATTGGCCACGTAACGAACGGTGTCCACCTGATGACCTGGATGTCGCACCGGATGCAGGAGTTGCTGGACCATCATCTGGGACTTGGGTGGAACGATCTGATTGACGATCCGGCCGTGTGGGACCGGGTTCTGGAACTGGATCCGAACGCGCTGTGGCAGGCGCACACCGGGGCCAAGGGCAATCTGCTGCGTTTTGTGCGTGAAGAAGCGCGCCGGCGCTGGCGTGATCAGTGGGAAGACGCGGCGCACGTTGTGGGTGCCGGGACGCTCCTGGACCCGGACGTCATGACCATCGGTTTTGCGCGGCGATTTGCCACGTACAAGCGCGCCGACCTGTTGTTCCGCGACCCCGACCGGCTGCGCCGTCTTCTGGTGAATGCCGAGCGTCCGGTGCAGATCATATTCGCGGGCAAGGCCCATCCGGCCGACGATCCCGGCAAGCAGGTGCTCCGGAGAGTGTATCAGTTTGCCCACGATTCAAGCGTCGAGGGACGCATTGCGTTTCTGGAGGACTACGAATTGCACATGGCTCACCGGCTGGTGCAGGGCGTGGATCTGTGGTTGAACGTGCCGGTGCCGCCCATGGAGGCGTGCGGGACGAGCGGGATGAAGGCGGCTCTGAACGGAGTGCCGCAGCTCAGTACGCATGACGGTTGGTGGGCGGAGGGGCATACTGGATCCAACGGGTGGGTTATTCCCTTGAGCCGGTCGGATGGGGACCGGCATGCCGCGGATGCCGAGCAACTGTATTCGTTGCTCGAGAACGAGGTTGTGCCCCTGTTCTATCAGCGGGATCGGGACGGCGTTGCGCCGGGATGGATTGAGCGCATGAGACATGCAATCCACGTGGCCGGATCCCGCTTCACTGCCCGGCGGATGGTACGCCAGTACGTGACTGACCGTTATCTGCCGGCCATGCGCGGCGAGGATCGTGGGGATGCCCCGCCGACCGGCTGACGGTGGCCGCCGTCCCGTCCGCTCGCGGCGCCGGGCCTCCGCGGCCCGTATCGAATCAGCCGCCGGCCGCGTGATTCCGGTGGTTCACCTGGCCGCGGAGTACTGGCCGTTCGCGCAGACCGGCGGACTTGCCGAAGCGGTCCGTGGTCTGGCGGAGTTCCAGGCGGCTTCCGGCGTTCCCACTACAGTCATCCTGCCGTTCCACCGTACCGTGCGCGACGCCGATGCACGCATCGAACCGGTGGGCGACTGGTTCATGGTGCCGGTTGGCCCGCGCGAAGAACCCGCCAGGCTCTGGGGTGCCCACGAGCAGGAGGGCGGGCCACGAGTCCTGTTCATCGAACACGCCGAGTACTTCGATCGTCCGGGAATCTACGGCGACGCCGATGGCGACTATTCCGACAATTCGCGGCGGTTTGCGTTTTACTGCCGGGCGGCCCTGCAGGTGGTCGCGGATCTTGCGGGCCGCGAGCCGGGCGTAATTCATGCGCACGACTGGCACACCGCGCTGGCTCCCGTGTATCTGGGCACGACGCTCAAGGACCAGAACGGTCTTGCCGCTTGGGGCAGGGTGCTCTCCGTACACAACGCAGGATTCCAGGGCCACTTTCCGTTCGAGTCGTTGGCGGACGTTGGATTGCCGGAATCGCTGTACCACTGGGAGGGACTGGAGTGGTACGACAGGGTGAACTGGCTCAAGGGTGGGCTCGTCTTCAGCGACGTCGTTACCACGGTGAGTCCCACGCATGCGCATGAGTTGCGCACACAGGCTGGAGGATTCGGTTTGCACGACACGTTCATTGCATTGAAAGACCGGTTCGTGGGAGTGCTGAACGGCTTCGACACGGATGTCTGGGATCCCTCCGCTGACATCCATATCACCGCTAACTACTCGCCCGAGGATCTGGACGGCAAGGCGCGGTGCAAGGCCGCCCTTCAGCGGCAGTTCAATCTGCCGCAGCGTAAACGGGTGCCCATCGTGGCGATGAGTGCCAGGCTTGTGGCGCAGAAGGGGCTGGACATCATCCTCGGGGGTGCGGCCCTGAAAACGTTCGATGTGCAGTTCGTTTTTCTGGGCACGGGAGAGAAGCGCTACGAAGTGGCACTCGAGGAGGCGGAAGCACTGGACCCGGAACGCATCGGCGTCGAAACGAATTTCACCGGCCGGCTGGAGCATCGAGTGCTCGCCGGCGCCGACATCCTTCTCATGCCGTCACTGTACGAACCATGCGGGCTGACCCAGATGCGCGCGCTGAGATACGGCACGCTGCCTGTGGTGCGGCGGGTGGGCGGGCTCATGGACACGATATCCGACGGTGATACGGGGTTCGTGTTCGACGAGTACACCTCCGACGCACTGGATTCCGCAATACTCAGGGCGCTGCATCACTACGCCGACGATCAGGTGTGGCTCAAGCTGATGCACAACGCCATGGCGCAGGATTTCAGCTGGGAAGTGCCCGCGGCGAAGTACGCCGAGTTGTACGGGTGGGCGTTGTCGCGCGCGGCGGCGCGTTAGGGTCGCATGGATTTCGTCCTGGCTCTCCACAGTCATCTCCCCTGGGTTCTCAACCACGGCCGCTGGCCGCACGGCAGCGA
>CAZTIV010000012.1:19032-59154 GCA_964613905.1 uncultured Gemmatimonadaceae bacterium
CTCGAGGAGGCCGGCCGGATCGAGATCATGGGTTCGGCGGCAACGCACGGGTATCTGCCGCTGCTCGGCGTGGACGAGAGCATCCGGTTGCAGCTCCTCGTAGGGCGGCATGAGCACGAGCGATTCTTTGGAAAGGCGCCGCACGGCTGCTGGCTGCCCGAGTGTGCGTACCGGCCCGAAGGCTGGTGGGCTCCGCTGCCGGAAGCGCGCGCTCGTGCCCGGGACGGTATCGAAGTGCACCTGGCGGCCGCGGGTTTCCGCTATGTGTTCGTGGATTCCCATCTTCCGGTTGCAGGAAATCCTCTTGGCGCCTATCCGGACGTGCCGCTTGGTCTGGAGAGATTCGACGCGGAGCGGCACAACGGCGGGCCGGCGTCGGAACTTCCAGCCATGCGCACGCCGTACAGGGCGTATCGAGTGGCGTCGCGCTCCGGGGGGCGGGCTCCGTCGGTCACAGCGCTCGTGCGGGACCCGCGGTCTTCCATGCAGGTATGGAGCCGGCAGCAGGGGTACCCGGGTGACGAGTGGTACCTCGAGTTCCACAAGATCCGCTGGCCCGGGGGGCTCAAGCTGTGGCGGGTGAGCGAATCCGGAGCAGACCTGGGCGGCAAGCGGCCGTATGATCCCGAGGCCGCGCGCGCGCGGAGCACCGAACATGCGCGCCACTTTGCCGGTCTTCTCGGAGAAATATCGAGGGAGCATGGATCGCGGAGACGGGGCGCCGTAGTCGCCCCGTTCGATACGGAACTGTTCGGGCACTGGTGGTTCGAGGGTGTAAACTTCGTAGGGGACCTGTACCGTGGGCTGGCGCGGCAACGTGACGTGGGTCCGTGCGCTGCGTCCGAGCACCTTGCCGGAACAGGGCGGATTGCCAAGGTGCGCCTGAAAAAGGGGTCGTGGGGCGCAGGCGGTGATGACCGGATGTGGCTGAACGATCAGACCGCATGGACGTGGCGGCGGATGTGGCCGCTGGAGGAGTCATTCTGGCGGCTTGCGCCCGCGGCATTGAAGCGGGAAGCGGCTCGGCCCGTACTGGCTCAGGCCGCGCGGTCGCTCCTGCTGGCCCAGGCCAGCGACTGGCAATTCATCATCTCTACCGGTGCGGCATCTGATTACGCTGAGCGCCGGTTCCGCCTGCACGTGGAGGATCTTGCCAAACTGCTTGCGGCGCTCGAGCCCGAAGCGGACGTGGCATCCGTGCGCGAACACGCGGCGCAGATTGCCGAACGCGACTCACTGTTTCCGCAGGTGCTGGACCAGGTGGCCGAAGTGCTGCAATGAGTGGAGCGAGGTCGATCATCGTTCACGGGCACTTCTACCAGCCGCCCCGTGAGAATCCCTGGTTCGAGGAAGTTGAGGCGGAGCCTTCCGCCGCGCCGTTTCACAACTGGAACGAGCGGATTGAACGGGAGTGCTACCGCACCGTTGTGGCCGCGCGGGTGCTGGATGGGGAAGGACGCATTGCCCGGATACTGAACGCTCTCGAGTGGATCAGCTTCAACGTGGGACCCACGCTGCTGGAGTGGCTGGAGCGGCACGCCGCCGGTACCTACGCCGATATTCTGGCCGCCGACCGCGCCAGCGCCCGCCGGACCGGCCACGGCAATGCGATTGCCATGCCTTATCACCACGCGATCCTGCCGCTTGCGTCGCGCAGGGACAAGATGACGGAAGTGCGGTGGGGGATTGCCGACTTCCGGCGCCGGTTCGGCCGCGAGCCGGCCGGCATGTGGTTGCCGGAAACGGCCGTAGATCACGAGACGCTCGAGGTAGTGGCGCAGGAGGGAATCGCGTTCACCATCGTGGCACCGCATCAGGTGGAGCACGCCCCGTCACGCGGCCTGCCGGGAATCTACCGAGCGGGCGGCGGCAGGCATATCGCGCTCTTCGTGTACGACGGCGGCATCTCACACGATGTTGCGTTCGGGCCGCTCCTCAAGGATGCCGAACTGTGGCTCTCCCGGATGCTGGCGGACGCGCACGATGTTCCTCGTGACCTGGTAGCCGTGGCAACGGACGGCGAGACGTATGGTCACCACCATCCGTTCGGCGAGATGGCGCTTGCCTGGCTGATCGATGCGCTGGCGACAAGGGATGGTGTGCGGATTGAGAACTTCGCGGGTTTCCTTGCGCGCCATCCACCATCAGAAGAAGTGGCGCTGGTGGCTCCTTCGTCGTGGAGTTGTCCGCATGGAGTGGAGCGTTGGCGGGCGGAGTGCGGTTGCAGGATGCGGCCGCTCGTACCCACGCAGCAGAAATGGCGCGCGCCGCTCCGCGACGGATTGAATGGCCTGCGGGACGGCGTGCATGGTGTGTACGAGCGGGAGGCGGTCCGCCTGCTGCGCGATCCGTGGGAAGTGCGTGATTCCTACGGAACTGTCGTCGGTCTGACGGACGAGGAGGCGACAAGGGCGTTCGTTGCGGATCATGCGGCAGGCAGGCTTGACGCCGGCGCAGCAGTGAGGGCGCGGGAGCTGCTCGAGCTCGAGCGCAACGCGCTCCGGATGTTTACTTCGTGCGGGTGGTTCTTTGACGACATAGCCGGAATCGAGTCGCAGCAGGTGCTTCGATACGCCGCGCGTGCGGTGGATCTGCTGGGTGAAGAGGGCCGGGAGGCGGAGGCTCGTCTGCTGGCAACATTGTCACAAGCGCCAGGCAACGACCAGTCGATCGGGACCGGGCGGATCGTGTACGAGCGTCTGGTGAAGCCGCGTCTGCCCGCTCAACTTCGTGCGGCGGGCGCGCACGCGGCACTGCGCCATGCAGGGGGAGATACAGGCGCCATGCCACTGGCGTTTGTGGCGGAAGATGGTGACGGTACGGTGACGCTCCGGGTGCGGCGTACCGGCCGGCGTTTTGGTTTCCGATGCGGCGTCGACTGGCCCCGGCCGGGCCGCGTGACGGTTTCGGTGACGCCGGCGGGGGGCGAACCCGTGCGGCTGTCTTCCGAGGACTTTCCCGAGCGTCAGCTCACAGCCCTCAAGGCAAAGGTCCGGCACGCCATCATGGAGAAATGGTTCGCGCCGGAGGAAACAGCGCTGCTGGCAGGGGGAGACGCAACTCCGGCCGAGGCTGCTGCCAGGGCGCTTGTGCGGGCCGTACGCGAACTGGAAACCCGTTCGCCCGAAGAGGGGACGGAGCAGGTGGTGGACCTCTGCGACCTGTTGGACCTGCTCGGCGAGTGGGTGCCATTCGAGGCCCCTACCGCATTTCACAGGCTTGCATCCGCACGCCCGCCTGACTGGGTCAGCGCCAGAATCACCGCTGCCGTACGACTTGGCTTCAGCGGATGAGCCCGTTGCGCTTCGTGTTCGGGGTTCATCTCCATCAGCCGGTGGGCAACTTCGACCATGTCTTCCGGCAACACCTGGACGATGTGTACCGGCCCCTCCTCTCGCGGCTGGCCGAGCGCCGGTTCCTGCCCGTTGTGCTTCACGTATCGGGTCCGCTGCTCGAGTGGCTGGATGCGCACGAGCCGGCGTACCTCGATTTCCTCGGGCGGCTGGTGGCCGACGGTCAGGTGGAGCTCCTCCTGTCGGGTTACGACGAGCCCGTACTGGCATCGTTGCTCAGGCGCGACCGGATCGAGCAGATCGGCTGGATGCGCGATGCGTTACGGCGACGGTTCGGCGTGGAGTCGCGCGGGCTCTGGCTCACGGAGCGGGTCTGGGAACCGTCGCTCACGGTGGATCTGGCTCAGGCGGGAGTAGAATACGTATTGCTGGACGACCGGCATTTCCTGGTGGCCGGTGTTTCACGTGAGGCGCTGCACGCCCCGTTCCGCACGGAACATGACGGCAATCGCGTCGCGTTGTTCCCCATAGATGAACGTCTGCGCTATCTCGTGCCGTTCCGCCCCCCGGAGGAGACGGTCGAATATCTCCGTGATCGTCATGCCGAAGGTGCCGGTGTTGCAGTGCTCGTGGACGACGGCGAAAAGTTCGGCGGCTGGCCGGGCACGAAGGAATGGGTGTATGAACGTGGGTGGCTAGACTCGTTCCTCGGCACGATGGAGAAGGTGTTTGCGGAGGGCACGGTACGACTTTCCACCCTGTCAGAAGCGCTGACCCACGTGCCGAGTGCGGGGCTCGTGTACCTCCCCACGGCGTCGTATCGCGAGATGGAAGGGTGGTCTCTGCCGGCGGCCGCCGCAGTGCGACTGCATGCGCTGGAGCGCGAACTGGGCGAGGAGCGCATGTCCGGGCCGGACGGCGCACTCTTGAGGGGCGGCCATTGGCACGGATTCTTCACGAAGTATCCGGAAGCCAACCGGATGCACAAGAAGATGCTCGCGCTTTCGGCCCTGTGCCGGGAGCGCGGTGATCCCGCGGAGGCTCGGCGCGCGATCGGGCGGGCGCAGTGCAACGACGCCTACTGGCACGGCGTGTTCGGCGGGCTTTACCTGCCGCACCTCCGTGGCGCCATCTGGCGAAATCTTGCGCTCGCCGAGGGCATCCTGCGGCAAGGCGAGCCCCTTGCCGTGGAGGTGGTGGATCTGGACGGTGACGGACACGACGAGATCTGGGTGCACTCCAGCCGATTCTCCGCCCTGGTGAGCCCGGCGCGGGGGGGCGCCGTAGAGGAATACACGATCTTCGAGGTCGGCGTGAACTTCGCGGATGTGCTTACCCGGCGGCCTGAAGCGTATCACGAGCCTGCGGTTGACGCACCGGTGGAGATCGCCGGCCAGGCCGCGCCCAGCATACACGAGTTGGAGCGTGCAGTCCGGCTCGTGGCACGTCCGCCGTACGATGCCGACGACCGGGCGCTGTTCTGTGACCGGGTGATAGCGGAGGATGTCACCCTCGACCAATACGCGGGGGGCGAATACGTACCGCTCAGGTCATGGGTGCGTCAGCTGCTCGGCGTGCAAGTGACGGCCGGCGACGTGGTGGAAATCGCGCTCACGGATCCCGAGGGCGGATTCGAGAAACTACTCCGGTTCGGTACCGATGGCGCGCTGGAGGTTGTGTACCGCTGGGATCCGGCCGGGTTGCCGGAAGACTCGGTGTTCGCTCCGGAGCTCACGGTGGCTCGGGCGCTTTCGATGGAACTGGAGCCCGCGGTCGAGTACTGGAGCTTTCCGGTAACGACCGTCTCCAGGTCGGAGCGCGGGTTGGAGGAGACGGTACAGGGAACGGCACAGGTTCCGCTCTTCGCAGGAACTGCCGGGCACGCATCGATCGCACTTCGCCGCTGAGAGCACAGACTGTATCTTCTCAGGACACTCACTTCGTGTCCGAAAGGCGCTATCCGATGGTAATCCTCTCAACCAGTCTCGGCGACATCACGATCGAACTCGATCCGGATGCAGCTCCCATCACCGTTGAGAACTTCCTGAAGTATGTGGATGATGGATTCTACGATGGAACGATCTTCCACCGCGTGATCCCGAACTTCATGATCCAGGGCGGCGGAATGACCGCGGACATGAAGGAGAAACCCGCACGGAAGCCCATCAGGAACGAGGCGAAGAACGGGCTCAAGAACGTGCGCGGGACATTGGCGATGGCTCGCACCCAGGTCGTGGACAGCGCCACCGCGCAGTTCTTCATCAACCTGACCGATAACGCGTTTCTGAATCACGGTACGCGCGACTTCGGTTACGCGGTGTTCGGCAAAGTCTCCAAGGGCATGGACGTGGTGGACGCCATGGCGGCGGTGAAGACGGGCTCGAAGGGACCGCACCAGGACGTGCCGATCGAGGCTGTGCTGATCAACTCCGCTCGGCGCGCCTAAAGGCGGAGCGAAAACCCCGCGTCAACCTGGCCGGCCAGAAGCGCCGGACCAACACGGAACCACACACGACCTGCCCCAGCCATGCTCCAACCAAGGCGGCCGTGGATGGTGCCGCGAAGCCGAAGGCCGGCGTACGGCCCCCCGGCAGAATAGACGCTGCCGTCGCTGTCTCCCCCCAGGACTCCGCCGCCCCCGCCCGTTGCCGCCACGGCTACGGGCCCGCGCGTCAGCGGTATGGCCACCCCCAGGTCTGCGGCTCCCCCGCTCGCGGAATAGAAGCCGTCTGACGTAACAAAGATCCTGAGAGCAGCGTCAAGGCCCACAACGCCACGGGGATGATATTCGAGACGGACTGACGGGCCCATCCCCCATCCGTTCTGCTCGTTCAGGCGGAGAACGGAGCCTCCACCCACCAGGTGCCAGCCCGCTTCCTGCGCATGTATCCCCGCAGGAGCGGTCGCCATCCAGCCCAGCACGATCCACACGCGCCACATGCCCGATACTTCTCTTTCTCTGTGAGGGGGTCGCCGGTTCCGCGGCGAAGCAGCGAAACATAGCAGGCGAGGGAAGGGGGGGTCAGAAATCCCGGCGCGTGAACCGGCGCTGGCCCAGCAGGAAGGGCACGGCCCCCCACGCGCCGAGCGTGGCCACGCTCACAGTCTTGCCGAGCGCCGACCCGGCGAACTCCTGGAAGACCGCCCCGGTATAGCCCATCAGAGCAGCGGCGTCGAGGCTGAGGATGAGCAACACCCGCCCCAGATCTATGGGATTGAGCATCAGCGCCACCAGCGCCCCACGCTCCACGGGCCAGTGGCTGAACATCGTGATCCCGATCAGGATGAGCCCGTCATACACCACCGCGAAGAACAGCCATACAGCTACGGCGATTCCGAGTCCCCGCAACCGGTCGTCGCTTCCCAGAGCCACGAACATCCCGATACCCACAAAGGCGACCGTGAGAAGTGACCCGGTGAGCAGCAGCAGGCCGAGTGACGTTGCAGATTCCGCCAGTCCACCATGCCATACAAACGGGGCGCCCACTCCAATGCCGAACGCGAGCAGCAGAGGCGCCGCAAGGCCGACGTAGAGCCCGCGGAACAGATGTGAGCGTCGCACTGGTTGTGTAAGGAGCATCTCCACGTACTCTCGAGCTCCGTGGATCTGTACCAGCGCCACCAACAAGCTTACCATTGGTACCAGCAGGATCACGACATTCATCAGACTCAGAATCACCCGCTCACCCGAGCCGCCGAACCGGAACAGTCCGTCGGTAACCAGAACAAAGAACCCCAGATAGAACAGCGCCCAGCGGCTCCGCACCGCATCGCGGATCTGATCGCGGGCCACCACGGCCGACGTCACGCCACGATCCTCGCCGTGAGCAATCGTGCGATGGCACGCTCCAGGGTGCGCTCACCCGTGGTGGTAAGGAATTCCTGCACGGTATCCTCGAGGTGGAGGCGTCCCTCGAGCAGATAGATGACGCGGTCGGCCATCTCCTCCACTTCTGCCATGAGATGCGAAGTCAGGACGACGGTTCTGCCGCGCTTCCGCTCTTTGGCGATTCGATCCTTGAACCGGCTGCTCGACACCGGATCCAGGCCGGCAGTGGGCTCGTCGAGGAACAGGATGTCGGGTTCAAACGCCAAGGCCAGGGCTGCGCTCACCCGTTGCCTGGTACCGCCGGAAAGCGTGCCGAGAGGGCGGTCCATGTGAGGCTCCAGCGCGAGTTCTTCTACGGCGGTTGCGATGCCGGTGGGCTCGCGGCGGCGCAGGGCGGTAAGAGTCGCCATGACCTCGTTGGCTGTGAGATTTGCGGGATACCGGGCTGTCTGCGGCATGTAGCCTATCCGATCGCGGTAGGTGCTGTCTCCCGGCCGCACCGCAGTGCCGTCAATCAGCAGATCTCCCGCGTCCGGCCGCACCAGTCCGAGCATTGCCTTGAGCAGCGTGGTCTTGCCGGCGCCGTTCGGGCCCAGCAGGGCCGTGACCTCTCCGCGCGGGATCGTCACGGTAACCCCGTCCAGCGCTTGTGTGCGGCCGTAGCGCTTGGTCATCCCGGTGACCTGAATCACTTGCGGCTCATCTCCCGCATGCGGGGCCGCCGGTCCATCAGTTCCGCCGGGGTGAGCACGGGCAGCACCCGTTCCGCCAGGTCCAGCACGTCTGCCACCGGGCTCCTGAGCAGCATCAACGCCACGGGATGCCGCTCGGCCAGAACCGCGAAGAAACGCACCGGCCGGTGGGGTACGTCGCCAAAACCGTCGCCGGTCCGATCGTAGCCGCGATACCGGCTCCAGTAGTTCCCTTCGAAGAGGTTCGCGGTGTGCCGGCTGTTGGTCACCACGTCGAACGCGTTCTCGATGAAATCGTTGGCGGTGAACCGGCTCTCCTGACTGCTCGCCCGCACCCTTATTGCCCAGCCGTTGCCGAAGAAGCGGTTGCCGCGGATCTCCATCCGGTCCGCCCCGTCCGCCATGAGAGCCGTTGTGTTGTTCAGAAACCGGTTGGCAACGACTTCTCCGTCAGTCACGTCCTTGAGCAGGAGACCGTACGCGGCCGCCCCACGGTTGTCGATGAACGTGTTCTCAGCCATTCGGATGCGCCGACTGTACATGACCGCAACTCCGGCCCCGTTCGACCGGAATGTGTTGCGTTCGTATATGCTATCGTCCGAGAACATGAAGTGCAGGCCATAGCGAAGATTGCCTTCGCTGTGATTCTGTTCCAGCCTGACCTCACGAGCGAACTCGAGGTAGAAGCCGTCGCGGTGTCCCTGCACGTCGTTGCTGCGGAGGACCGTGCTGGTGGTGTTCCAGAGGTGTATTCCGTTGCCGGACGTCACCTCCCGCGTCCCTGAGGCGGTGAGCCGGTTTCCTTCGACCACGCACCCCTCGGTCGCCGCCAGGTAGATGCCGAAGAAGTTCTCCTCCAAGGTGTTATTCTCGATCCGGCAGTCCGATACGCTCTCGACCAGCACGGCGGCGTTGTCGGCAATCTGGCTTACCCCGGCGTTCCGCAGGGTCAGGCCTCTGACTGTGACACCGTTCGCCTCAACGCGCAGTACCATACCGTGGCCGCCGGCGTCCAGCACGGCCCCGTCTTCGCCCACCAGCTCGATGGACGCGCGGATCACGTATGGGGTATCGCGATGCACTCCACCCGCCACGATCACGCGGCTGCCGTCACGCGCCTGCAACAGCGCCTCCGTGAGAGACGCTTCAGGAGTCACGCGGATAGTCTGAGCGTCCAGCCGGGCTATCGATGCAATGCAACAGATCAGGAAGAAGCTCACGCGGACCCGCGGAGAACTATCGGCGAGACGAACTCTAATGTGCATGCATCGTCCCGCCGGCCCAATCCCGAGCCACAACGCGTCTGACGCCGTCCCAGTCGAGCACCTCACCGCCGCCGAAGGCGGTCTGTGCGCCCTCGGCTCTGGAAGCGCTGCGAAACGCCGCGAGCCCCACGCCCATGGGACTGCGGATGCCATCGCTGTGCAGGAAGTCCGCCTGGTCTGCGCTGAGCCACGCTCCGGGTTCGTCGAAGTTCATCACCCAGACCGAACGCACAGCATCCGGACCGGGGGCGTCCGGTCCCGCCACAAAAGCCGCCAGACACTCGATGGAGTCGAACGTCCAGGTCTGGCCCGTGCGGCTCACCAGTTGCCCGGCAAATCGCAGGTCGTCCACGGACATCCGGCAATGGGCGCACTCATCGAGCCCCAGGCGCACATCTCTGGGACCCGTACCGCAAGCCGTTGCGACGATAAGCAATCCGGATGTCAGAGCGGAGCCCATGCGGGTCACTGCAGACTCCACGCCTGAGCCACGCGCGAAAGTACGTCCGACCACTCGATTATCTCGCCACCGTACGCGAAGTGCACGTTGTCGAGTACACGCAGGTCGCCAACCGCCAGAAAGCCGAGCCCGTTGGGGCTCGACCGCAACTGCGTATGGATGAACCGAACCTGGTCAACGGGGACGAGTTGGCGGCTCAGGTGAAAGTCAACCACCCAGAGCCCCGCCATGTCATCGGTGTCAACCCCGTTGGCCAGCAGGAACCCGGCAAGACACTCGATGGACATGAACTTGTGTACACTCCCGTCCCGGAGCTGCACCTCTCCGCCAAAGCGAATGTCAGTGATCGGGTCGTTCGAGTATGCGCAATGATCTTTGCCGAACTCGATCGGCACAGCCGACTCCGACCGGGCACATCCGAGCCACAGCGGCAGCAATAACACAAGAGCGTACTTCATTCATCCCCCCGCTCACGTCTCACGGCGTACGGCTCACGTTTGAACGGCCCTAACCCATACGCCTGTGCCAAGGCAGTCGCAGCCAATCCTCCCGCCAGTATCAGTGCGAAGGTACCCCATGAAGGATAAGACGACGCGGTGATGTTCAAGAGCTGCTTGGTGCCCATCAGCGGCGGCTGATACGTCATGCCCGGTACCTTGATGGGCGCATCCGGACTCAGGTTGTGGCCGTAGTCGTACTTCCACTTGTAGAAATCTGCCATTCCTGCCGTACCGAGACCCACAAGCGCCACGAGCCAGGCAATGGCAAGCCAGCGCCTTCCTGCGGCAGCCGCCGCGAGACCGGTGATCACCAGGAATCCGGCAATCCACGGCATGATCCGGAGCTCCGGAACGTTATCCGGCTCGATCGGCTTCATGCCGATGTAGTGGTTCAGAATATTGATGTTCTGGACGTCGTGCTCCTCGTGACCCCAGATGTTGCTGATTCCGATATACATCCCCATGCCGTCGGGATACTGCGGTGCCACCAGCGATATGGACCAGAGTGGCAGAAAGAACGTGGTCAGGATGGCAAGCGCAGCCAGCGCGAGGAGCACACGGGACCGGAAGGACATCCTTCCGGCCCCACTTGCGCCACCCGCCTTGAGGGTGGCCGCACCTTCGGGTGCGGCCGGCTCCTCTTTCATCTGTTGCGGTGTCATCTGGCGGTCTGAGCCGTTCCCGGACCAGTGCGCCACAAGAGCGGAACGTTGGCACCGCGCGGCGAAACCCGCACGTATCCCTGCATCTCCTGATGCAGCGCCGAGCAGAACGCCGTGCAGTAGAACGGATAGATGCCTACTCGCGTCGGGAGCCACTTGAGCGTCCGGGTCTGACCCGGAGCGATGATGATCTCCGCGTTGGTCGATCCCTTGATGGCGAACCCGTGGGTCACGTCCCAGTCCTGCTCGAGATTGGTGACGTGGAAGTACACGGTGTCACCCACCTGAATTCCCTCAAGGTTATCCGGGCGGAAGTGACTGCGGATGCTGGTCATGTAGACGCGCACCACGCGTCCCTGCCGCTCGATCCGCGTATCGCCGGGCCGCACGGTCCGGTTCGGATGCGTGTTCTGAGCGATGGGGTAGATGCGCTGGTTGTTGGGCATCAGCACGCTGGCCGGTATGCCCTGGGCGTAGTGCGGCTCGCCGATCGTGGCGAAGTCAAGTAGCAGCTCCATCCGATCGCCTGAAATGTCATACAACTGCGCCGGGTGGTTCTGCTTGGGTCCCGTAGGCAGATAACGGTCACGGGCGGTCTTGGTGAGGCCCAGCATGTAGCGCGGACTGGGGTTCACGTTGTCGCCACCGGGGATCATCAGATGCCCGATCGAGTAGTACGCCGGGATCCGGTCCAGCACCTGGAAGTTGTCCAGCGACCACTTCACGATCTCCGAGGAGATGTAAACCGACGTATAGGCGTTGCCGCGGCCGTCGAACTCGGTGTGCAGGGGCCCGAGGCCCGGGTTCTCCACCTCACCGGCGATCGTGGACTCGTACCGCAGCACCGGAATACCGTTGACTGTGGTCTCGAAGTCACGATTCTCGATTGCCTGAAGCATCTTCGAGAAGGAGTGTACCGGGATGACCGTCGCGAGCTTTCCGCCCGCCACGATATACTCGCCCGTGGGATCGATGTCCACGCCGTGAGGCGACTTGGGCGTGGGCATGAAGTAGATGGCGCCCTCCAGGTCAGACGCCTCCAGCAACCGCACCTCACGGTGCACCGTGGTCACGGGTACGCCGCGTCCGTCATAGAAGTTGTGGTAGTACTCGGCCGATACCATCCTCCCGCGGCGTTCGCGAGCAGCCTCCGCGGCGCGACGCCAGTTGATGGCGACGATGAAGTCTTTGTCCGCCCGCGATGCCTCTATCTCGAGCAAAGTGTGCGCCTTTTCGGTGTTGTAGGTGGTAAGGAAGTACCAGTCGGCCGAGGCTCCCTTGCCGGCACGAGCCAGATCGTAGTTGTACGGCGGTACCAGCACCTGGAAGTCCAGCGTCATCCGGCCGCTCTCCTGATCCACCTGAACGAACGTCAGCGCGCCGCTGAAGTTTTCCTTGTAGCTGTCAATCGGCACGTCCCGGTCGTAGCCGTAAGGCACGCTGAACCGCGTGGCACCTATGATGTATTCGGTGTTGGAGGTGACGAACGACGAGGCATGGTTGCCGGCCGTGTTCGGAATCTCTAGCGTCTCCTTGGTCTCGAAAACCCGTAGATCGATCCGGGCTATCCGCGGCGTGTTGTTCCCGTTGATGAACAGCCAGCGGCCGTCCGCCTGACCGTTGGTCTGCGACAGATGTGGGTGATGCGTGTCGTCCCACGGGATCATGCCGTAGCTGGTCATGAGCATGGGCTTGGTCTCTTCCGAGTAACCGTATCCGGTCTCCGGATCCTGCGACAGAACGGGGATGACCCGGATCAGGCGTCCTGATGGAAGCCCGAACACGCTCACCTGCCCGCTGTAGCCGCCTGAGAGGAATGCGTAATAATCGTCGTAGTCGCCGGGTGCCACATACACCCGTTCGGCCACGTCGCGCAGGTCCACGGCGGAGCGCGTGCCAGGGCACGCGAGCACGCCCGTTACAACCAGCGCCGCCAAGCCTGCTCCCAATCCATGTTTCAGACCGATCTTCATCGAGATTCTCCTTCAGGGGGTGACGGTGCGCAGGTATTCGAGAATGGCCCGCGCTTCATCCTGGGTGACGTTCTGGAACGGCATGACCATCAGGTACTCGCGCATCATCTCCTGACCCGCGGGGTGCGTCCGGACCATCTCCTCGGGGTTCATGACGATGTTGAGCACGAAGGTTGGCGACCTCCGCTCAAGCACCCGTCCCAGCGGCGGACCCACCAGCCTGTCCTGCATCTGGTGGCAGGCGGCGCAGATCATCTCGAACTGGTTTTTGCCGCGTTCGGCCATGGCCGGGTCAATTGGACCGAGCTGTACTTCCTCGGTGAACGGACCGATGCCGTGCTCGAGCTGGAACTCTGTGAGTTGCGCGGCCGGAGCACCCGCGGCGCGATCAGTGGCGCGAGGTTGGGCGTCATCTCCACCGCATGCGGCGGCCACAACGGCAATGAACAATGGTGCGCGAATGCTGATGGATCGGATCACTACGCCTCCCTTGGTCTTCATGACCTTACGACCCTTCCGGGTCGCCGGACGGGGTGAGACTACATATGGAACCGTATTGGCGCCATGAGTTTGGGGGACTCTGAAGAACTTCTCAGAAAAAGGTCATAAACAGGTGCGATTTACCCCGGGGCCAGCCGGGTAAATTCTAAAGACGGGTTACATATCAGCGGGACTGGAGCAACGCGCGGCGTTCCGCGTCGTCATCCTCGATCCGGCCGCAGACCAGATCGCACAAGGCCAGAACGTCCCGGTCCCGCACCCGATAGTGGGCGTACAGGCCTTCCTTGCGTCGGGCTACAAACCCCTGTTGATGCAGTACTTGCAGATGCTTGGAAACATTGGCTTGGCCGAGTCCTGTGGTCGCCACGAGATCGCTCACGGTGCGTTCACCACCCCGCAGCTGATCCAGAATCATGAGCCGCGCCGGCTCCGCCAGCGCCTTGAAGCGTTCGGCCACAAGCGCCAGCAGCTCGGAACTCATCGGCCCGCCGGCCATCTCAGACGGCAGCCTCTACCGGCTCATGCTCCACCGGATACCCGCGGGCCTGCCAGCCCGCATACCCATCGCTGAGGTTCAGGATGTCACGTCTTCCATGCGCAAGGAGCACGCTTGCGGCAATAGCCGAACGCCCGCCGCTCTGACAGTGCACCACCAGCGGCCGCCCGTTTGGTACCTGGCCCATTCGCTCCGGCAGGAAACCGAGCGGGATATTCGACACGCCGGGCAGATGGCCGGCCGCCCATTCCGCCTGACCACGGATGTCGAGTACCGCGACCTCGCCCCGATCAAACCGCTCTTTCAGCTCCTTCGACGAGATGTGAGGTACGGCACCAAGTTCGCCGCCCTCGGACCCCCATGCTGCCACGGCATCGGCGGAAAAGAATCCAGCCACCCGGTCCAGGCCTATCATGGCCAGGTCCCGGAACGCCTCATCCACGGTGGCGCCGGCGTGCTCGTCAACTATGAGATAGAAGTCGCGGTCGTAGGGCACGAGCCAGCCGGCCCACGTGGTGAACGCGCGGTTGAGAGGAATGCTTATCGTTCCCGGGATGTGAGCATCCGCGTACTCGGCCGCCCGTCGGGTGTCCACGACAAGCGACCCCTTGTCGAGCGCCCCCTTGATGGCGCGCGCTGGAAGCCGCTTCGGAGGCTCGACCACCCCCAGAACACGAGGTCCGTCCCGGTTTATCCGCTTCATCTCCGCGAAGTACCTGGGTGGCTCGGGCTGTTCCTCCAGTACCATGCGTACGAACTCGTCCTCATCCTCAACCCGGAACGCCCAGTTGAAGCGCCGTTCGTAGCCCACGGTACTGTGTGGTACCGCGCTCAACCCCTTGCCACAGGCTGAGCCCGCACCATGGCCGGGCCAGATCTGCAGCCATTCGGGGTGCTCTTTGAAGCGCGCAAGACTCCTGAACAGATCGCGTGCCCCCTGTTCCATAGTGCCCTCGACCCGCGCTGCTCGCTCCAGCAGGTCCGGTCGCCCAACATCGCCCACGAACACGAAATCCCCGGTAACCATGGCGATCGGCTCGTTGGCCGCGGCCTGGTCGGTAACGAGGAAACTCATGTGCTCCGGCGTGTGGCCTGGGGTGTGTACCGCCCGCAACTGCACGTTCCCCACGGCAAACTCGTCTCTGTCCTTGAGCAGGATCGCGCCAGCTTCTTCCGCGAAAGCATACTGCCAGTCAGGCCCGCCCTCGCTGGAGAGGTAGAGCTTCGCGCCGGTCCGCCGAGCCAGTTCGCGGCTGCCGGACACAAAGTCCGCGTGTATGTGGGTCTCGGTAACGTGGGTGACCTGGAGGTTCTCACGCTCCGCTGCGGTGATATACTGCCCGACGTCGCGGTTGGCGTCTACGATCACCGACTCGCCTGTGGCCGCACATCCGATCAGGTAACTCGCCTGTGCGAGCTTGGGGTCATAGAATCGCTGTACGATCATGTGAAGACTCCCCGGTTCTCATGGAGGGAGAATGAACAGACCCATTGTCAGCCGGAACACGCTGAACGCCCAGGTAATGTCCACCGGATCCAGGCAGCCCGCAATTCCGGCAAGAGACTTGACCGCTATCACCAGGAGCGATGTTCCAATCGCCTACCTGACCTGAGATACGCCGATTATGGCGGCGAAGAGAAGACCATGCACTGGCACGGCTCAACACGCGGGGTAAGTGGCCTGCGAAGCACGACTCGACCGGCGCCCGGTCGGCACGGGCGGAGCACCATCCGAGAGGGCACGCACCATCGCCGAAACGTCACACGCGGGAGCACGATTGTGCGGAAGCCGGGCGAGCAGCATCCCCAGCATGCAGGTGTCGGTTATGCCGGCGAATACGAGGCCGCTCCCAACCACAGCCGGGACAGTTGCGAAGAGCGGGTTGATCGTGAGTGCCAGAATTGCACCAGCCGCAGCGAGGGCGCCCGCAGCGATCCGGACCTGGCGCTCCAGCGACATGCGGGGTGCACCGTGTACCAAGGTGCCGCCGGAGGTCCGCCATCCGTTCACTCCGCCGTCGAGCACGTGCAGATTGGGCATGCCGGCTCTCCGCAGCGCTTCCTCCGCCACCCTCGCACGTTGTCCCGACTGGCAGACCAGTACCACCGGCGCTTCGACCGTAGAACGGATCTCCCGGGCGTGCTCGGACAGGCGGTCAAGCGGAACGTTATAGGCGCCGCGGATGTGTGCGGCTTCGTACTCCCCCGGGGTGCGGACGTCCAGCAGGCGTACGGAAGGATGCTCGTCGATCAAATGTGCCAGATCGATGGCGCTCATGACAGGTGGGAGATGGGGCAGTTGTTTCACAACATGGCTCCTCGTGGGTCATTGGATGTGATACAGGAATAACTATATCAGCATATAGTTGTTCAATCCATCCCCCATGTTATCCCGGACTCGTTGCACTTTGCGAGACGTATCTCAATACTATGCCTATCATGCGCTTGCGCTCCGCATTGCCAGGGCAGGTTGGGGGAAGCACCCCTGATCCCACACGCCTCCTCAAGTGGGTCTATATGGGGCGGGTGCTGGTTGCCACGGTCGTTTTCATGGCGGCTGCGTTTTCCTTCCGGGACATAGCGCCGGAAGTGTTGCTGACACTTGCTGTGGCGGCCATCAGTTCGCTGGCGATGAGCGTTGCGTCTGCGTTCCACACGCACGTTCGCGGACGACGACCGGGCCCCACCTTCATTTATACGCAGTCGCTGTTCGACGTGGCCCTGGTTACGACGATCGTGCATTTCACCGGAGGAGCACAGAGCGATTTCTCGTCTCTGTACATCTTGGTGATTGCCGTGAGTGCGGTCCTGCTCCCGCTCCCCTCCAGCCTGCTGGTTACCACGCTGGCGAGCCTGCTCTATGTGGCGGACATCGTCTGGGGTCATCCCACGCAACTCACGCTGGCGGTCTGGCTGCAGATCGGCGTGTTCGTCACCGTGGCGGTGGCCACCGGATGGCTTGCGAGCAGGGTGCGGATCGTGGGTCACGAGCGGGAAGCGCTTCAGGAGGAAGTGAAGCGGTTGCGGCTTGAGGCCAGTGACATCCTTCGCAGCATCGGCAGCGGGGTGGTGACCGTGGACGGTGAGGGTAACCTGGCCTATGCGAACCCGGCCGCCGAGAGTCTGCTGTCGTTCCTGATCTCTGAGTATATGAGCCGGCCCGTGCTCTCGATGCTCGAGCAGCGTTCGCCGGAACTGGCACAGGCTATTGTTGCCACCCAGAATCGGCGTGCGCGCACTCTGCGCACCGAAGGGCGGGTTACGATCGAAGGGCGGAGTTTTCCCATCGGTGTCACGACGACTGCGTTGGGGAGTGAAGCGGACGAAGCCGCCACGGTGACCGCGATATTCACAGACATCTCTGATCAGAAACGGCTGGAAGACCTGCACGTCCGCACACAGCGACTGGAGGCGATCGCTGAACTTTCGGCATCCCTGGCTCACGAGATCAAGAATCCGCTGGCATCCATCCGGTCATCGGTGGAGCAACTGGCGCGCGGTTCCCAGGCCGGTGACGACGAACGCTTCCTGGGTCAGCTGGCGATGCGGGAGAGCGACCGACTGAGCCGTCTCCTGAACGAGTTCCTGGATTTTTCCCGGGTTCGAGTCACGCGGTCCCGCCCGGTGGACCTGAGCCGAGTGGTCCAGTCGGCGGTAGATGTAGTACGTCAGCATCCGGCGTGCCGCGAACAGACCGATCTTCGTATTGATGGGGACGGCCCTCAGGTAGACGGCGACGAAGACCTCCTGCACCGTGTTCTTGTGAACCTCATCCTCAACTCGGTGCAGGCCGCCGAGGGGAACGTCCGCGTGACGGTGGAGGCGCGAGCCGCGCGGCCCGAAGAGTTGCCCCGCGGTGTCACGCTTGAGGCGCCGGTACTGATTCGGGTGGCGGACGACGGGCCGGGAATTCCCGCCGATCTCAGAGACCGTTTGTTCGATCCCTTTGTGAGCGGTCGGGTGGGAGGGTCAGGTCTCGGGCTGGCCATCGTACAGCGTGCGGTGCAGGCTCACCGCGGCATAGTTTTCGTGGAATCGTCGTCCGGTCGTGGCACCACGTTCACCATTCTGCTCCCCTCCAGGAGCGCACGCGAGGTGGCAGCGTGACGTCCGTTCAACCGTCGGTGCTGGTTATTGATGACGAGGCCGGCATCCTCGATACCCTGCGCATTTTGCTCAGGAAATCGGGCTTCCAGGTCGAAACGGCCCAGGGAGGCAAGCCCGGGCTTGATGCCGTGAAAGCCGCCATGCCGGACGTTGTGCTTACCGACATCAAGATGCCGGGGATGAGCGGCACGCAGATTCTGGAGGCGGTGAAATCGATCGACCCCGAGACCCCGGTGATTCTGATGACGGCGCATGGGGAGCTGCAATCCGCGATAGATGCCGTGAATCAAGGTGCTTTCCGATACATCCTGAAACCCTTCGACAACGACGAGATGGTGGCCGCCTGCCGCAGGGCGGCCGAGTACCGCGCGTTGCGGACCGAGAACAGGCAGCTCAAGCGAGAGATCCGCCGGCGGGAGCGTGCGCACCTCGGCAAGCCGCTCGGCAACTCCCGGAGGTTTCTGGACGTGCTGGAACTGGCTGAGCAGGTAGCACCCACGGAATCGACCGTGCTGATCCAGGGGGAAAGCGGAACGGGTAAGGAAGTGGTCGCGCGTTACATACACGAGATGTCGGAGCGGAATGACGGGCCTTTCCTGTCCATCAATTGCGGCGCCCTTCCCGAGAGCCTGCTCGAATCGGAACTGTTCGGCCACATGAGGGGGTCGTTTACCGGAGCGGTGCGTGACAAGCAGGGGCTCTTCGCCGCCGCGCGGGGCGGGACGTTCTTCCTGGACGAGATCGCAGAGATGAAACCGTCCACGCAGGTCAAGCTGCTCCGGGTGCTTCAGGAACGGGAGGCGCTGCCGGTGGGTGGAACCGAGCCCATCCCGGTGGACGTGCGCGTGGTGGCCGCAACCAACCGTGACCTGGAAGACGAGATCCGGCGCGGCAATTTCCGTTCGGATCTCTACTATCGATTGAACGTTATTGCCATGTGCCTTCCCACACTGAGGGACCGAAGGGAGGACATCCCGCTGCTGGCGGATGCCTTTCTTGAGCGGATAGCCCACGAGCGGGGCGAGCCGCCGCGCCGCCTGTCAGAGGATGCACTCGATGCCGTGATGGCCTATGACTGGCCCGGCAACGTGCGCGAGCTGGAGAACGCGCTCGAGCACGCGGCGATTCTTGCAACCGGGGATGCCATCAGTGCGGCGGCACTGCCGGAGAGGATAACCTCGCGGCGGGCTGAGCCGCTCGTGACCGACCGTACTCCCGAGAACCCCACTCTCGAAGCGATCGAGCGGGCGTACATACTGTGGGTGCTCAAGGGTGAAGGGGGCAACAAGTCCCGAGCGGCCCAGGTGCTGGGAATAGACCCCTCCACCCTGTACCGAAAACTTGCCAGATACGGCATGGGGGAGGAGTCTGCGGATGAGAATTAGGGGTCTCGCGAACGGCAAGGGGTCTTGCAAATAGCCATGGTCAACGTCGGGTGGTGATGATTCAACTTATTGCAGGACAACATGTTGGCATGTGGCACGCAGGTTGCTTTCAGGGATGGCGGACTCTGGATCTGCCCGGGGGATGAGCCCACGGGCCCACATCATCAGGAGGAACGTCCATATGTTGCGGAGCACCAAGGGTTTCACCCTCATCGAGCTGCTCATCGTGGTGGTGATTATCGGCATTCTGGCCGCCATCGCCATCCCGAAGTTCAGCAACACGCGCGAGAAGGCGTACATCGCGTCCATGAAGTCGGACCTGCGCAACCTCGCAAGCGCGCAGGAGAGCTATTTCGCGGACAATCTGACGTACACAAACGACCTCGGGCTGATGGATTTCAGTGCGTCCCAAGGGGTCACTGTGGCCGTAACGGCCGCGTCAGCTCAGGGTTGGAGTGCCACGGCTGACCACGCCGGCACCGACCAGACGTGCGCCCTCTTCAACGGCGTTGCAGCTCAAGCGCCGGCTACTGAGGAAGGCGTGATTCACTGCGCGTAGAGCTTCTCAGCCCTGCTGGCAAGTTCGCGGGGTGGCGGGCCTGTCCCGCCGCCCCGCTCGGCAGGCGGGACACCTTTTGAGATTCTGAAACTTCCCCAGATTGATCGTCTCTTGAGCTGATGAGGGAGCCATGTATCGACGCGATGCCGGTTTCACGCTGATCGAACTGCTGATAGTGGTCGTGATCATCGGCATCCTCGCCGCGATCGCGATCCCCAAGTTCAGCAATACGAGGGAGCGGGCGTACATTGCCGCCATGAAGACCGACTTGCGCAACCTGGCGGTGGCGCAGGAAGCGCACTCGGCGGAGAACGGGACGTACTACACCGGCGCGATCCCGGATCCCGGGTTCAACTTCGCCGTGAGTCAGGGAGTGAGCATCACCCTCTCGAATGTCAGCACCGGTGGATGGTCTGCCCTGGCAACCCATGGCGCGACGGATAAGACTTGCTCCATCTACTACGGGTCCCTGGCGGTGCCGCTGGCTCCGGCTACGGAGAACGGCATGGTAGGCTGCGACTCGTAGCCACGCGCGTCGCAGGATCACCGCGGGCGACGGGGCTTCCCGGCGCCCGTTTTCGTTTCCATTCTTAATCAACGTGCCCTCCTTGTCTGAAGCCAAACGACCCGCCCTCGCCCGGGTCCTGCTCTGGAACTTCGCCCTGCTCATGGCGGCGGCGGTGGCGCTCGCGATCATCACGGCGCTGGCCGCGCAGGCCCTTGAGCCCCGATTTGCGCTGGTCGGATTTCTCCTGCTGATAGCCGCCGACCTTGCAGTATTGTTCGTCTTCGGTCGGTATCTCATATCGCGCTTCGTGCTCAGACCGCTCGATTCGCTCAGAGAAGCCGCCGATGCCATTGCGGCCGGTTCCCTGGAGAGCCGGGCGCCCGCATCCGAGACGCGGGAACTGAACGAGCTTGCCGATCGCCTGAACCAGATGACGGAGGCTTTGCTTGACAGTCAGCATCAGCTCGTAAGAGCCGAAAAGCTGGCCGGGGCGGGCCGGCTGGCCTCCGGGATTGCCCACGAAGTGGGTAATCCGCTCGCGGCGTTACGGACTTACACGGATCTTCTGGGTCGACGCGGCGGCGACCCGGAGATTACCACTGCTCTGATCCGGGAGATCGAGCGCATTGACCGAATAGTGCGCGGTCTTCTGTCGTACGCGCGTCCCGACCGCGAGGAAACCGGGGTTATGGACCCCGTGCTGGTTGCGCGAAATGCGGTGGACCTGCTCACCCAGCAGGGGGTGCTGCGTGACCTTCCCCTCGAATGCAGATTCGACGCAAATGCTCCCCGGGTCCGTGGCCGTGCACATGCACTCGAGCAGGTACTGGTGAACCTCATGCTCAATGCCGTTGACGCCGCCCCCGCGGGGCCTCTCGTCGTGGGCGTGGAGTCCTGGACGTACGATCCCGCGCACGACAACCGGCCACGCAAGGACGAGCCACCGCCGGTGCCGCAGCGCCGGCCCTCCGGGCGCCGCCCGCGCCGCCCCGATCTCCCGGCAGGCACTCCCGGTTCACTCATCTGGGTGGCGGATGGCGGGCCTGGCGTGCCGCTCGAACAGCGCGAACTGGTGTTCGATCCGTTCTATACCACGAAAGACCCCGGCCGTGGCACCGGACTTGGTCTTGCCATAGTCCAGCGTACCGTGCACGAACTCGGCGGGATAGTCTGGATGGATGACGCGCGGGAAGGGGGAGCAGTGTTCAAGGTCTTCCTCCCGGCTCAACGGCAGCCATGAGACTCCTCATCATCGACGACGACCCGGGGCTCAGGAAGTCTCTGGGCCTCCTGCTCGAGAGCGAGGGATACGCAGTGGCCGCCGAGGGTGATGCAGAACGGGCGCTCGACCGACTGGGTCGCGAGTCGTTCGATATGGTGCTGTGCGATGTCCGGATGCCGAAAATGGATGGCATCGCTTTCCTCGAGCGCTACCGTCAGGCCGGCGGCACGGCGCTGGTGATGGTCATGAGTGCGTATGGGGGTGACGACGCCGCCCTCGCGGCAGTGAAGGCCGGCGCGTATGACTATCTCCCGAAGCCATTCCGTGCGGATGAGGTGTTGTTGGTACTCAAGAAGGCGGAAGAACGGGAGCGGTTGCGGGGGCGCGTGGCGGCGCTTGAAGCGGAGGTCGCGAGCCTCAGGGACAGAGACATCGTGACGGAGTCGCCCGCCATGCGGAAGGTGATGGAGATCGTCACGCGCGTTGCACCTCACCCCACCACGGTGCTCATCACCGGGGAGAGCGGCACGGGCAAGGAGGTTGTGGCGCGGGCAATCCACCGCATGAGCACGAGGCGAGATGCCCCTTTCGTGGCAATCAACTGTGCCGCCATTCCCGAGCAGTTGCTGGAGTCCGAGCTGTTCGGTCACGTCAGGGGCGCCTTCACCGGAGCCACTCACGACCGTCGGGGGCTGTTCGAGGAAGCACGAGGCGGGACGCTTCTGCTGGACGAGATCGGCGACCTTCCACTCGCGCTCCAGGTGAAGCTGCTGCGGGTGTTGCAGGAGGGGGAAGTGCGGCGCGTGGGAGCGGAGGATGTGAGCAAGGTGGATGTCCGGGTGCTGGCCGCGACGGCAAGGGATCTCAACGCCGAGATCTCGGCGGGTACGTTCCGGGAGGATCTTTACTACCGGCTGAACGTGGTCCACCTGCACCTCCCGCCGTTAAGGGAGCGTCCGGAAGACCTCGAGCGTCTCGCGGGAGTGCTGCTGGAAAGGGCCCTACGCCGCTCCGGGAGGCAGGTGAGCCTGAGCCCGGACGCGCTGGCCGCCATCAAGGCCCACCCCTGGCCCGGGAACGTGCGCGAACTCGAGAACGCGATCGAGCGTGCCGTAGTGCTTTCTCAGGATGGCGTGGTCCGGGGGGGTGCGTTTGAGGGTTCGGTTCGAGTGAAAGGTGCCGCCGGTCAGCCACGGCCCTTGAGTGAGGTACTGGCGGAAGCCGAGCAGGAAGCCATAGAGGAAGCCCTGCGAGCCACCGGAGGGAACCGGGCCAAGGCGGCCAAGCTGCTTGGGGTGAGCGTTCGATCATTATACTACAGGCTGCGGGGGTGACTGCACGCCATTGCAGCGGAGATCATGCAGATACTTGCAGTATAAGGTGGATGAGCAGCTCGCTGCTGAATCCTATGTCATTGTAGATCATTAGTTTAACTGAGTCAGTCTGATGGGAACGATTGCTGCTTAATGGGCTGGTCAACTGGAGGCGGGATGAATAGTCGCGGCATTACCCTGATCGAGATTCTCGTGGTGGTGGTTATTATCGGTGCCCTGGCGGCGCTTGCCTACCCCCGAATCGGAGACGGGATGATCAAGCAGGACATCCGTTCGGCGCGCGGCGCGGTGGGAACGATGGTAAACAAGACGCGTGCAATTGCCATCCAGCGGGGGCGTGAAACATCGCTCGTACACGAGAACAACCGGATGGTGATTGTCTCACGGCATCCCGTGACCACTGCAATCGATACGGTGGACGGCCCGGTGGACATCCTCAACCGGTACGGAGTGGAAATGAGGTGGACGCGGGATACCATAACGATAGACCCGCGCGGATTGGGCCGAACCGGATCGGCAGTGCAGATCTACCTCGCAAAGGTGGGGCTGGCGGATACCATCGAAGTCAGTCCCCTGGGGAACGTGGCACGATGACGACCAACGAACGCGGATTCACGATCGTCGAGATCCTTGTAGCCGTCATGATCCTTTCGGTGGGGATTCTCGGGCTCGCTTCCACGGCCGCTCTGGTGACCAGGATGATAGGTCAGGGGCAGCGGTATACGGAGGCGTCGACGATTGCAAACGACCGCTTTGAGCAGTTGCGCAGCATGACGTGCGCCGACCTTGCGGATGGTACCGAAGCAGTGGGCGGCTACAACGTGAACTGGCAGACCTCGGCGCTTGGAAACCGGGGCGCGAACATGACCGTTACGGTAACCGTACCGACGCCGGGTCGGGCGGACCCCACCTACACGTTCACTTCAACCAGGTTGTGTCCATGAACGGCAGGCAGGGATTCACGCTGGCGGAACTCATTGTTGCCGTGGTGCTGTTCGGCATCGTGGGAACCGCCATCTATCAGGTGCTGGTGAACAATCAGCGGTTTTACCGCACTCAGTCGGAGCAGGTGAACGTGAATGCGTCCACCCGGGCCGGTGTGGCGGTTCTGGCAAGCGAACTGCGCGAACTGAGCCCCACGGATCCGCTGGGGAACGACATCCTGACGATGACGGCCACAAGTCTTACGTACCGGGCCATGCGCAACCTTTACCTGCTGTGCGACGCGCCCGACGAAGCTGGTGGGACGGTGACGCTGCACAACCGGCAGGATCTTCGCTGGGGTCTGCGGGGCATCGGGGTGAACGATTCGATCCTGATATTTACGGAGAACAATCCCAATTCCCGGCAGGATGATGCCTGGCTGCGCAGTTCGGTCACCGCAATGCAGTTGGGTAGTGACTGCCCCGGGGGAGAGGCAAGTATAAGGCTCACACTGAGTGGTACCGCCGGGGGAGGTCTGGCCGGCGTGACCAACGGTTCCCCGTTACGTGGATTCGAAGTCGTCCAACTGGTCCTGGACACCGATTCTGAAGGATCCTGGCTTGGCCTCAGGGTGCAGGACGCGGGTGGCGGATGGGGAGCGGCGGACCGTGTCGTTGGACCGCTCACCGGGTCCGGTTTCCAGTTGGTATATCTGAATCAGAACGGCGCCGTCACGGCCACGCCGGCGCAGGTGCGTCGCGTCGCGGTAACCGTGACGGGGCAGTCGTCCGGCCGTGTGCGCGTAGGGGGCGGCATGGATTTCCTGGTGGACTCGCTCGTGACGAACGTCGCGCTGCGCAATTAGGAGGCTGGTCATGAGAACTTCATTGAATACCAGGGGCGTGGCACTGCCGGTGGCCGTGTTCGCACTGGTGATCGTGGGCGCGATCGTAGCGGGCTCCTTCTACATCGGCATGCAGGAGCAGCAGGTCGGCTACAACATCGTTAAGCAGCAGCAGGCGTTTGCGGCTGCCGAAGCCGGCGTCCAGCGAGCCGTTGCGCAGTGGAACTCGGTTGTCCTGAACGGCCTGTTGCCGGGCGAGAGCTCCAACATAGGTGGAGTGCTGGCAGACAACGCCGGCTGGTATCGAGGTTCAGTTCGACGGCTCAACAACGAGCTGTTCCTCGTTCGATCAGAGGGATTCAGTGCGGACAGTTCGGCGCGGCAGCATGTAGGTATGGTCGTGCGCCTGACTCCGATTCAGGTAACCCCGAGTGCCGCCCTGGCAACTTCCGGTGCGACCTCCCTCCAGGGCACGGCCCGGGTGGATGGCAATGACATATTCCCGCCGGACGTCACCGGCTGCACGCTGCAGCCCCCGCTTCCCGGAATCCGCACCTCTTCGACGGTGGAGAATTGCAGCCGGCCGGGGGGTTGCGTTTTCGGCGACCCGCCCGTCTTCACCGACCCGACCGCGACGGAAGAGAATCTCTCCACGTTCGGAGAGCACGACTTCGAATCGCTGGCAGCGATGGCCACGATTTACCGGGAAGACAACACAAATACGGTGTATCAAGTTGAACCGGGACTCACCGACGATGGGGTGTGTGATACCAGCATCTGGACCAACTGGGGTGAGCCCGATCTGGCCACGGCCTACGGTGCGTGCCGAGGCTACTTCCCGATCATCTATTTCAAGGGAAACCTGGCGGTCAACAACCACCGGGGTCAGGGTGTCCTGATCGTGGATGGGGACCTTTCGGTCCGCGGCAACTTCCGGTTCTATGGTCTCGTGCTGGTACGGGGTGCGTTCGAGGCGGCTCAGGGAACCCCAGCCATTCTGGGTTCGGTAATAGCGGCCAACTCCGAGTTCAACCCGGATAACACGATCTCGGGTACCCCCACGGTGCAATACTCGAGTTGCGCTGCTTCGCGAGCCCTCACTAACAGCGCAGTCTCGGCGCCGCTCATGACCAGGAGTTGGGCGAATCTGTACTAGCGTGAGCGGTGAGCCGTAAGCCGTGGACGGGGTGCCCATCGGGCGCCCCGTTTCTCGTTCGCGTAGTTTCGGCCACCCGTCGCAATATCCTGGTACCAGTCCTCTAGCCCCCATGTCGTACCTTGGGTCCCGGAGGAGGGGTTCATGGTTTCCGCGCGTGGGTTCACTATCACTGAAGTCGTAGTGGCCGTTGTAGTACTCGGTGTGGGGCTCGTGGCTCTGGCCGCAAGCTCAGGTCTTGCCGCGCGGCTGATGAACCTCGGAGAACTCGAGGCTCGTGCTGCAATAGCGGCCGGCGAGCACCTTGACCTGCTCGCTTCCGTACCCTGCGTCCAGATAACGGCCGGTGCAGCGCAACACGGGCGCCTGCTGGTCGAGTGGTCGGTCGAATCCGCCCTCGGCGGAGCCACCCGGTCTGTCACAATTCTTGTCCATGACCCCACCGGCCTCAGGGCAGACACTTTGGTGGCTCAACGGCTGTGCCCATGATCCACCAGGCGCGCGGCTGGACCCTGGTGGAACTGGTGGCGGCCGTTGCACTAGGCACTCTCGTAGCGACCGCCGCCCTCCGGGTTGTCGTGAGCACCCAGCGCGCCTACGTAGAGCACCTCGACCGGGTTGCCATCCGCCAGAATCTTCGGATGGCGGCTCTGATCCTCCGGGGGGAACTGCGCGACCTGACGGGCCCGGACCTGGTCTCGCGTGACAGCGACGGCGTCACTTACCGGGCCATGCGGAGCTTCTACGCGGTCTGCGGAACGCTTTCCAACCCCCCGGGACTGCTGCTGGAACGGGGCAGCCATATGGGGCTCAGGCCTCTCGACGCGAACCTCGACTCGCTTCTTGTGCTGGCCGTGGAACCGGACGGTCCTTCGTGGTTCTCGCGGGACGCAATCGCGCTCGAGACGGCGTCCTGCCCTGACGGCGCAGCCGCGCTCGGCGTTGCGCTCTCCCCCGACGCGAGCGACTCAGGGCTGGTGTGGGGCGTGGCGGTCCGTGCCTTCGACCGTGCCCGCCTCCTGGCATACCGCGATGGGCAGGGGGTCACGTGGATAGGACAGCGCACGTTCCGCAAGACATCTGGCGACTGGACCGTAACGCAACCGCTCGTTGGACCGTTCACGAACGGCGGGGTCACCCTCGAGTACCTGGACCGCGACGGCTGGGGCACGATTCTGCCAGAAGCGGTCTCATCGGTACGCATCACGCTCGTAGGTGCTTCCTCCCACGGCTCACGCCGGGACACTCTCTCGTTTACCGTGCACCTGAGAAACGGCAATGGCAGCTGAACGCTCGTGCTCCGGGCTCGCGCTTCCGTTTGCCGTGGTGGCACTCGCCACGGTGGGCGTGCTGGTGGCGGGAGCATATGCAGCCGCGATGATCGACCGGCGGATGACCCGTAACATGTTGCGCCTCGAAGAGGCCCGTGCGGCTGCTGAAACGGGGATCGCCGTTGAGACTGCATCATGGTCTCCATCGCTCGGCAGCCTGGCCGTGGGCGATCGTGCTGAGTTGGTCGGAGTGACCGCGCGCGGCCGGTACAGGGGGCACGTCCGCCGCCTGGATACGGAGATCTTTCTGCTCAGATTTGAGGGAATCAGTTCGGATGGACTGGCTCGGCAGCCCACGGCGGTGCTCCTCCGGACGCCCTCGCCACCGGCTTTTCCCGCCGCAGTGGCCGCCCTTGAGGTTTCCCTTGACGGCTGGGTCCAGGTGGATGGCAGGGACGAATGTTCAACGGGCGAGTCCGTGCCGGCGCTGGTTGTGCCTCACGCGGACCTGATTCGGGCCGAGGCATGCCAACGGGTGCCGTGTCTCCTTGGCGAGGAGCCGGTTGCCATCGACCCCGACCTTGCCGCACCGACCATTCGCCACCTGGTCGGCGGGGCCACGGTAAGACTCGATCCCGGGTCCTACACTCCGGGCCCAACGGTAAGGAACGGAACTTGTGATACGGACGATGTTACGAACTGGGGCGATCCGTTCGCTACGGTCGCAGGCTGCGCGGAGTGGGCGCCTGTGGTGCTGGTCGACGGCGATCTGACCCTGTCAGGTGGTTGGGGGCAGGCGCTCCTCCTTGTTACAGGTAACCTCACACTGATTGATGGGGCGGTTCTCCACGGAGGCGCGATCGTGGAAGGTCGACTCTCGGTGACCGGAACAGGTGGAGAAATCCTGGGGGCGGTGAAGGCCGCGCAGGTTGCCCTGGGGCCGCTTTCAGCCGGCGGCAGCGCCCGGATAGGGTACTCGAGGTGCGCTCTGGCCAGGGTCCTTCGGGCAGCCACCCGGCCGAGCCCGCTACCCCAGCGGGCATGGATTCGGGGCCTTGAGTGACCTAAGTCACAGGGTATTCAGTAGTTGTAGTAGCCCGCTTAAAGTAGGTTGGAGCTTGACAAAAATACCGACCGACCCTACTGTATCTTGCCGCTCACCTCACTTATCTCTTTGAAGTCTAGGGACATATGGCGCTTCTTGGGCTCGGCGGAAAGAAAAAGACGGTTGGCCTGGACATCGGAAGCGGGCTCATAAAGCTCGTGGTGATGGACCATGCGTCTGGCCGGCCGATGCTCACCAACGTGGCGGTCACGCCGGTTCTGGCGGACGCCATTGTGGAGGGCGAGATCATGGACCCGGGGGTCGTAGCCGAAGCCATTCGCGGGCTTCTGGTTTCCTCGGGTATCAAGGCGAAGAAGGTTGTGGTGGCGGTTGGCGGGAGAGACGTGATCGTCAAGAAGATCCAGGTTGACCGGATGAAGGAATCCGACGCATTCGAGGTCGTCCGCTGGGAGGCTCAGCAATATGTCCCGTTCGACATCGAGGCCGTTGAGCTCGACTTCCAGGTCCTCGACCCGGACGGCGACGGGCTTCAGATGGACGTGCTGCTGGTGGCGGCCAAGCGGGAGCTGGTGGAACAGAAGCGCTCCCTGCTTCAGGACGCCGGGATAGAGCCCGCCATTGTGGATGTGGATTCCTTCGCGCTTCACAACGCCTTCGAGCTGAACTATCCCCAGGCAATGAGAGGCACGGCCGCCTTGATCAACGTGGGGCACGAAGTCACCAACGTGAACGTTGTGCAGGAAGGGGTCCCTCTGCTCACCCGGGATCTCAGCGTGGGCACCAGAAAGTTCCGCGAGGATCTCCAGCGGGAACGAGGGGTGTCGGCGGAGGAGGCGGATGGCCTGTTGCAGGGTTTCGATCGGAGCGCTGATCTCGATCCTTACGTTCAGAGCCGTGGTGACGAACTGGCGGTGGGTGTGGAGCGGGCGGCGGCGTTCCTGCAGACGGCGTCCCGGGATTCCGGCGGTATTGAACAGGTGTTCATGTGTGGCGGCGGTGCGCGGATTCCCGGGCTCGCTGAAGTCGTGGGTGACCGGCTGCGGACGCCGGTCCAGGTGGCGAATCCGCTGCAGGCCCTGGAAGTGGCGGACGGCGTATTCGACACCTTGAACGTGGACGAAGTGGCCCCCCTGCTGATGCAGGCGATCGGCCTGGCGCTCAGGCGTCACTAAGGGGAGGCGATCGAGCATGGAAATCAGAGTCAACCTGTTACCAGCGCCGCAGAGGCGGCGCGGCGGCGGCGGCGGAGGCATCGGCAAGATCAGCATGCCGGCCGTTGGCGATATGTTCGCCAAGGTCAAGGATCCGCTCCTCATCGGCGTGGTGGCGGCGTGGATCGTCGGAGTGCTGGTGGTAGGCGTACTGTTCACCACCGCCAGCGCGAGTTGGAGGTCGGTTGAGCAGGAGCGGGAGCAGGCGGAAGCCGAGGCCCGCCGGTTCCGGAACCTCATGGCGGAGAAGCGACGGGCGGAGAACCTGCGTGACTCGCTTGTGGCCGAGCTTCGCGCCATCCGTAACATCGACTCCGACCGTTACGTATGGCCGCACATCATGGAAGAAGTCACCAGGGCGCTGCCCGATTACACCTGGCTCGTGGCGCTTGAGGCAATGGCGCCCCGTCCGGTGGCTGATACGGGAGGTGTGCCGCCCGTACGCTTTCAGGTGACCGGCCGCACGTCTGATATATCCGCCTACACCAGGTTCGTCCGGCAACTGGCCAACTCGCCATGGCTGTACAATCTCGAGTTTGGGGCGGCCACGGCGGTGGTGGAAGACGATCGTACCGTGACCGCATTCAACGTGACCGGCCAGTTCCGCGTGGCCGATTCGGCTTACATCCGTACGGTGCCCGTCGGGGCATCGGTCAGATAGCGAGGCGCCCTATGGCAATGAGCGACAAGGAGAAGAAACAGGCCATGGGGTTGGCCATCGTGGTGCCCATCGCGGCAATCGTGGGCTTCTACATGCTGTGGTACGAGGAGAAGAATGAGGAGATTGCGCAGAGCCGGCGGACCGTGGACTCGTTGCAGACGGTGGTTGAGACCGCCCGACGCGAGCTTGCTGCCGGTTCGGTAGAGGATCTGCGCCAGCGCGTGGCAGACTACGAGGCGCAGCTCACTGTCATGCGCCGGCTGGTGCCCACAGACGCTGAAGTGGCGAATCTGATCGACGACATATCCAATCGCGCCAAGCTCCGAAACGTGCATATAGATGAACTGACGCCCATGGGTTACGAGGCAGGAGAGCGGTTCCAGATAGCGCGGTATAGCTTCAGTGTGTACGGCGTCTACGACGACCTGGGAGGATTCCTGTCTGATATCGCGTCCCTGCCACGGATCATGGTGCCGCATCAGCTCACTCTTCAGCCGGCGCCTCGGGAGGCGGTTCAGGCGCTGGGAGATCCTACGGGATCACTGCTTCGGGCACGGTTCCAGCTCCGGACTTTCGTGAAGCGTCCGGATGCGGATGGAGGACTCAATGGTCGCTGAGGTCCGCCGCGGACTGGCTGCTGCCGTCGCGCTCTTCGTCATGGGCGGTTGCGGCAGCGACGACGCTGAATCGGATGTGGTGCGCCCGGTGCGCGCAACGCCGGCGCCGGGCACGCAGGAGGTGGAGGCCGAAGCGCGCGCCGTCGAGCTGGAGCGGGAGGTATTCACCTTCCGTGGAGCGGCCAGGGACCCGTTCGTCTCACTCGTGCGCTCCGGCGAGACCCGGCCTGAGGTCCGGGATCTCCGGATCATGGGCATCAATTTCGACGCCCGCTATCCCACGCGCAGCGTGGCCGTCCTCAGAGATACAACTGATGGCAGGAGATACAACGTCCGTGCAGGTGACGCCCTCGGCAGGATGAGGGTTACTGAAGTAAGACCCACTGAAGTCGTATTGCTCATCGAGGAATTCGGTCTGGAGCGGCAGATGGTTCTGTCCGTCCGACGTCGCGGTTTGGAGGTTAATCCATGAAGCGGTCCTTGTTCGCAGCCGTCGCCGCCATGATGCTGGCGACGCCCCATGCCATCTCGTCGCCGGGTGAAGTCACGGCGGTGAGCATCCTGCCGGCCGCCGGCCGGGCCCAGGTCGTGATCGACGTGCGCGGCAGCGTGTCCGTACAGGACTTCACGCTGAACAGCCCCGCCCGTCTGGTCGTCGACATAACCGGCGCCACGCTGGCCGGACGCACCGTCCGCTACGACGGCGTCAACCGAGGCGGTATCCTGAACGTACGGTACTCACAGTTCCGATCGGACGTGGTACGCGTCGTGATCGAGCTCGAGAGCCTGCGGGACTACCAGCTCGAGTCGGCCGACGGCGCCATTCGGGTCTCCTTCGGCACCGACCGCACGTTCTCGGCGTGGTCCACGCTGGCCCAGGCCGCCCTGGCAGCCGCCGAGGCAGTCGAGTCGGTGGGCTCTCCTTACGCGACCCCGCCAACCAGGACGCAGGCCTCGCTCGTGCAGCAGGCGTCTCAGCAGCCCACGATTACTGTTACCTACGACTCGGCAGCCATCGCCGACGTCATGGCCGGCCTGGCGGCGTTCAGCGGCTCGTCGATAGTGCTCGGCAAGAACGTTACGGGCTACGTGACGGCCGAGATCCGCAATCAGCCGTGGGACGTTGCGTTCAAGGCGATTCTCGAGTCGCACGGCCTCGCGGCCGTGCAGGATCCTTCCGGGATCATCCGGGTGGATTCGCGCGATGAGCTGGCCAAGCGCGATTCGGTGGAAGTGCTCCGTACCCAGATCATCCGCATGAACTACGCGCGGGCCGCAACGCTGATTCCGTCCGTAAACAACGTTCTGACGGGCCGCGGCAAAGTCGTTGCCGACACCGGCACGAACAGCCTGGTGATTACGGATGTAGAGAGCAAGCTTCAGGAGCACGTAGAGTTCGTATCACAGCTCGATATCAGAACGCCGCAGGTGGCAATTCAGGCAAAGCTGATTTTCGTGGATCGAACTGACGTCGAAGCGCTGGGCGTGCGGTACGATCTGGGGCAGGATCATGCCCAGACCGGCGCGTTTGGCGCTTTCAACCGGCTGCTTGACCGCCGCAGCGGAGACCCGGCCTCAGGGCCCGGACCAAACGATTACGGCGTGCGGTTGGGAGGCTCGGCACTGGCGGCCATGGGTAACGCCGAGGCAGCGCTCCCCGCCAGGGCAGTTCATCTCCTCTTCTCCACCGTCATGGGCAACTTCCAGCTCACCACATTCCTGGAAGCGCTCCAGCAGGTGGAGATGGCCGACATCCAGGCGGAGCCGCTCATTTCGACTGCGGACAACCGTGAGGCGTACATCCTGGTCGGTGAACGCACACCGGTGCGCGTGATCGACGCGACCGGCGCTGCCGGCGCGGTCGCGCAGGTGGAGATGGTCGAGACTGGTATCAAGCTCCTGGTACGCCCGTCCGTGACGGCCAACCGCCAGATCTTCATGACGGTCAAGGCCGAGAATTCGTCCATCCGTGCGGCACCGGCAGACCTGGGATTCACGTTCCAGACGCAGGAGGCTCAGACGGAGATGCTGGTGAACGACGGAGAGACGGCCGTGATCGGCGGTCTTACGGTCACCGAAGTGACGGGTCAACGTACCGGCATCCCGGTGCTTATGAACATACCTTTCATCGGCAAGCTGTTCGGGGTCTCCGAACGTCGCGAGCAGCGTCGTGACCTGCTGATCCTGGTTACGCCGCACATCGTGGACGATCCGGAAGCCCCGCGGATTGGACGGGCCGGCAGCTGACCGGAACGTTACTCACAGGATTTCAAAACGAGCCCGGCCGCAAGGTCGGGCTCGCTTTTTTCTGTGCCTCCGCGCTGGTGTTATCCGCGCCTCTGCGTGAGTTTTGTACCTGATGATCAGATTCACGACCGCGGGCGAATCGCACGGCAAGGCGCTGGTGGGCATCCTGGAGGGAGTGCCGGCCGGGCTCCGAGTCATTGCCGCGGATATCGACGGAGAACTCGTACGCCGCATGGCGGGATACGGCCGTGGTGCCCGGATGAAAATCGAGTCCGATCGTGTGGAGATCATGAGCGGGGTGCGCGCGGGCGAGACCCTGGGCTCACCCATCGCGTTGCTCATAGCCAACCGCGACTGGGAGAACTGGGTCGATGTCATGGCGCCGGAGCCCGACGCAGAGGGCTCTTCGCCAAGACGCCGCCGGCTCGAACGGCCGCGGCCGGGTCACGCCGATTTTGTGGGCGTGCTCAAGTACGGCCGCACCGACGCGCGCGACATTCTGGAACGGGCGAGCGCGCGCGAAACCGCGGCACGCGTTGCCTGTGCGGCCGTCTGCCGCCGGTTGCTGGCTGAGTTCGGCGTCGAGATTGCGAGCCACGTTGTACACCTGGGTGGGATTGACGCGGCAGTGCCGGACCAGCTCCCGCGCCCGCTGAACGAGCAGGCCGACATGTCACCCGTGCGCTGCGTGGATCCTCAGGCGTCTGCCCGCATGGTCACCGCCATCGATGAAGCGAAAAGCCGGGGTGACACCCTGGGTGGGGTGGCCGAGGTGGTTGCGTTCGGTTTGCTGCCGGGGCTCGGCGCGCACGTGTCGTGGGACAGGAAGCTCGATGGCCGGCTCGCGAAGGCACTCATGTCGATTCCAGCAGTGAAGGGCGTTGAGATCGGTGCCGGATTCGGCGCTGCGCGCGAGCCGGGCTCGGCGGTCCACGATGCAATCGTGCCGGGCGGCGCCCGCGCCAGCAATCGCGCCGGCGGACTCGAAGGCGGCATGACGACGGGCGAGCCGCTGGTGCTGCGGGTGGCCATGAAGCCCATCTCCACGCTCATGCAACCGCTCGACACGGTGCATCTCGATAGCGGCGAGGCGGCGAAGGCGCAGTCCGAGAGATCCGATGTCACGGCGGTACCGGCCATGGGCGTCATCGCGGAAGCGATGGTGGCGCTGGTGCTCGCGGATGCAATGACCGAGAAGTTCGGCGGGGACTCGGTTGACGAGATGCGTGCGGCTGTTGACCGGTACCGCGCCGCAATCGCGTCACGCTGGACCGGCCCCGGGTCCGGTTGAGTTCCGGCGGGAATCTGTTGACCGCAGAGGGCGCAGAGGGCGCAGAGGGAAGGCTTGAAGGGGTGAAGAGGCATGTGATTCTTGCAGGTCTGTCAGGTGCGGGTAAGAGCACTGTGGGTACGCTGGTTGCATCGGAGCTGGGAGGCGCGTTCCAGGATCTCGATCAGGTGATCGAACAGGAGCAGGGGCTCACTGTATCGGAGATATTTGAACAGTTCGGCGAAGGCCGGTTCCGGGAACTTGAGCACGCTGCGATGCTTGAGGTGCTCGCGGGAGCTCCCCAGGTGATCGCGGCGGGAGGTGGGTGGGCCGCCGTGCCCGGGCGCATCGAATCGGTGCGGGACAGGGCGTTCACGGTGTATCTGGAGGCGGCACCCGAGATCGCGGCCCGGCGGCTGGGTGACGCCGAGGGGCGGCCAATGCTCGAAGGAGGCAACCTGGGGGAGCGGCTGCGGGAACTTCTGACGGCGCGGGAGCCGTTTTACCGTCTGGCGGAGGGCCGGGTGAGCGCTTCCAGATACGCTCAGACCGTGGCCCGGGAGATCGTGGCGCTTGCGCGGCGGGACGCGGGATGGTAATAATCCCGCGGCGGCGGGGGCTGGGTGTGGGGCGGTGAGAATGTTGTAAGTGTTTGGTATACAGCATGTTACGGCATCGGCCTAGCCGGGGCGCTTCAATCCCGCTAGGCCGTTCGGATTCTCCGGGATGGCGTTACGTTGAGGCCGCGTTGACGGCCCTTGTTAAGGTTGATCCATGGCAAAGAAGAAACCTGCGCTGGTCGTCGTCGAGTCGCCTACCAAGGCCAAAACCGTGGGCAAGTACCTGGGCTCCGGGTACACGGTCAAAGCCACGGTGGGCCATCTCCGTGACCTGCCAAAAACCAAGCTCGGCGTGGATGTCGATCGCGACTTCGCACCGGAGTATGTGACCGTCCGGGGCAAGGCCAAGACGCTGGCCGAGCTCAAGAAGGCGGCCAAGGCGTCGTCCGCGGTGTACCTCGCCACCGACCCCGACCGCGAGGGCGAAGCTATCGCCTGGCACGTGGCCGATCAGTTGGGTGACGGCGCCAAGGTGAGGCGCGTGCTCTTTCACGAGATCACCAAGGACGCGGTGGCGGAGGCCATGGCGAGCCCCGTGGAACTGGACGACCGCAAGGTGGAGGCCCAGCAGGCGCGCCGGATTCTCGACCGGCTGGTGGGCTACAAGGCGAGTCCTCTCCTCTGGAAATCGGTACAGACCGGGACGTCGGCGGGCCGCGTGCAGACCGTTGCCCTGAGGCTGATCGTCGAACGCGAGGAGGAGATCCGCGCGTTCGAACCTCAGGAGTACTGGTCAATTGAAGCTGATCTGGAGGCAGAGAAGAAGCGTTTTACCGCCAAGCTCCACAAGATTGACGGCAAGAAGCCGCACCTGCCGGATGAAGCGGCCGCGAAGGCGGTGGTGAAGGGGGTCAAGGGGAAGAAGTTCATCGTTACGGAGGTCACGAAGAAGCAGCGGCGCAAGCATGCCGCTCCTCCGTTCATAACCAGCACGCTGCAGCAGGAAGCCGCCAAGCAGCTGGGCTTCTCGTCACACCGCACCATGCGCACCGCCCAGCAGCTGTACGAAGGCATTGAGCTGGGCAAGGAAGGCGCCGTAGGTCTCATCACGTACATGCGTACCGACTCCACCCGAGTGGCCCCGGCCGCGGTAGAGGCTGTGCGATCGTACATCGGGGAGACGTACGGCGCTGACTATCTGCCGGATCGGCCCAACGTGTACGTGGGCAAGAAGGGGGCACGCACGCAGGACGCGCACGAGGCCATCCGTCCCACGGACGTGTCGCGTGTTCCCGAGAAGATCCGCAAGGCGCTCTCGCCGGATCAGTTCAGGCTCTACCAGCTCATCTGGCGCCGGTTCGTTGCCTCGCAGATGACGCCAACGGTTTACGACACCACGACGATCGACTTCGAGATCGGCAAGTACCTGTTCCGCGCCACGGGGTCGGTGGTGAAGTTCGATGGCTATCACCGCGTGTATCACGAGGGACGCGAGGCCGAGGAAGGCGTCTCGCTGGACGACCTGGCACCGGTGCCGGAACTCGAGAAGGGAGACGAGGCAAAGGTTCACGCCATCACCCCCAACCAGCACTTCACCGAGCCGCCACCGCGCTTCAGCGAGGCGAGTCTCGTGAAGGAACTCGAGCGCCTGGGCATTGGGCGTCCCAGTACCTATGCCAGCATTGTCTCAACGCTGCGCAACCGGGAGTACGTGACCGTCAAGGACCGTCGTTTTCAGCCCACGGAGCTGGGCGAGACCGTCACGAAGGTGATGGTGAGCCGGTTCCCGGACATCTTCAACGTCGAGTTCACATCGGAGATGGAGGACGAGCTGGACAAGGTGGAAGAGGGAGACCTGGGCTGGCGCGAAGTGCTGCACAATTTCTACGGGCCGTTTGCGAAGGCGCTGGCCAATATCGATCCCGCGGAGTTGATCCGCGACGCCCACGACGTGGGCGACGTTGACAAGGAGCCCTGTCCCTCGTGCGGCGGCAAGCTCACCCTCAAGAGCGGACGGTTCGGGCCTTTCATTGCCTGCACCAACTACCCCGAGTGCCGCTACACCAAGCCGCTCAAGCAGAAGCGCGCGCCTGATCGTCCCACTGAGGAGGTCTGCAAAGAGTGCGGTGCTCCCATGGTGATCAAGACGGGCCGGTACGGTGAGTTCCTGGCCTGCACCACGTACCCCAAGTGCAAGCATACGCGGCCCATTCCGTTGGGCATGAAGTGCCCCACGTGTGGAGACGGCGACGTGGTCGAGCGACGCACCAGGAAGGGGCGGTCGTTCTACGGGTGCACGCGGTATCCTGAATGCGACTACTCCACCTGGTTCCGGCCCACATTGCAGACCTGCCCGGAATGCGGTTACGCCGGTGCAGAGATGCGGTCAACCAAGGCGCGCGGAGAGTTCCGCAAGTGCATGAAATGCGGAGCCGAGTTCACGGCCGACGAGGGGGCGGCAGCGGCGGCCGGCGCGTGAGGGCCACGGTCGTTGGCGGGGGTCTCGCCGGGAGCGAGGCGGCGTGGGCGCTGGCCTCGCGCGGCATCGACGTCACCCTGCACGAGATGCGCCCCGTGGTGCGCACCGAAGCGCACCACACCGACCGGCTGGCAGAGATAGTCTGCAGCAATTCGTTCAAGTCCACTGAACTCACCAATGCGCACGGGTTACTCAAGGCGGAGCTGCGCCTGCTCGGCAGCCTCCTGCTGGAGGTTGCCGATCAGGCCCGCGTGCCCGCTGGCGCCGCGCTCGCGGTGGACCGCGACGTGTTCAGCCGCGCCGCTTCCGAGCGTATCCTCGCACATCCGCGCATAGACGTTGTGCGGGAAGAGGTCTCGGCGCTGCCGTCGGCCGCCGTAGTGGCCACGGGTCCGCTTACGTCGTCCAGGCTGGCCGACGCGATAGCCACGCGGCTCGGCACCACGGCGCTCGCCTTCTACGACGCGATCGCCCCCATCGTGAGCGGTGAGTCGCTCGATCACAGTCGCCTGTATCGTCTCTCGCGCTACGGCAAGGGTGAGGGCGACGACTACCTGAACGCGCCGCTCACCCGGGAAGAGTACGAAGCGTTCATCGACGCGCTGCTCGAGGCGGATCAATACGAAGGCCACGCCTTCGACAAGGTGCCGTATTTCGAGGGGTGCCTGCCGATAGAGGAGATGGCGCGCCGCGGGCGCGAGACGCTCAGGTTCGGTCCCATGAAGCCGGTGGGACTCCCGGACCCGAGCACCGGACGGGAACCGTATGCGGTGGTGCAGCTCCGGCCGGAAGACCGTGACGGCCAGATGTGGAACCTCGTGGGGTTCCAGACGCGCCTGAAGATCCCGGACCAGAAGCGCGTGTTCGCGATGATCCCGGGGCTCGAAGCGGCGGAGTTTTTCAGATTTGGCAGCATTCACCGGAACACCTACATCAACACGCCCGCCTCGCTCACGGCGCATCTCTCGGCACGGGATGATTCCACGCTTCTTTTCGCGGGACAGTTGGTGGGAGTGGAAGGCTATACTGAATCACTGGGCACCGGTTTGCTCTGCGGTATCAACCTGGCCCGCATGCTCGGCGGTGACGCACCGGCCGTTCCGCCGCCGGAAACGATGCTTGGCGCGCTCCTCAGGTACGTGCACACGGCGGATCCAGCGCACTTCCAGCCGATGAACGCCAACTTCGGTCTCCTGCCGCCATTGACCGAACCGGTGCGGGACAAGCGGGTGAGGAAGGAACGGCTTGCCGAGCGGGCGCTTCATGCGATGCGCGAGTTTGCGCGTACGGTCGGGTCTCCTGGTTGGGATGTGGCCATGGATTTACCGCAGAGGTCGCAGAGGGCGCAGAGGGAGAAAGTGTGAGTCGCACGGACGCGGTTACGGTGCCCAATGGCAGCCGAGCCGTCCAGGAGTTCCTTTCGTTTCTCGAGCACGAGCGCAACGACTCGGCCAACACGGTCAAGGCGTATGCACGCGACCTCGAAGCCTTCATCACCTTCGCGGATCAGTACTACGGCGGTGGCTGGAGCTGGCTCACGGTGGACCGGCTTGCCATCCGGAGCTTCATGGGAGAGGCGCAGGGTAAAGGGCTGTCCAAACGCTCGATTGCGCGGGCGGTGTCGGCTCTGCGTACCTTCTACCGGTTCCTCGGGATCAGGTACGAGGTGGTGCTCAACCCGGCGCGGGCGGCGCGGACGCCCCGGCTCGAGCGGCGCCTCCCGGCGGTGCTGGACCGGAGCCAGGTGGACGAGATCTTCGCCGCGGCCGAACGGCTGGCGCAGGGCGGGGGCTTTCGCGAACGGCGTGACCTCGCAATGTTGGAACTCTTCTACGGCACCGGGATGCGGCTGAACGAGCTGGCCACGCTGAATACGGGCGACGTGGACCTGCTCTCGGACCGCGTGAAGGTACGGGGCAAGGGTCGCAAGGAACGCATCCTCCCGCTGGGAGGTCCGGCGGTGCGGGCCATGCGGGCTTATTATGGAGAGCGGGAAGCGAAGCTCGCGGCGCTGCCCACCGGCAAGGGAGACCGCCGCGCGGTTTTTCTCTCGCGCACCGGCCGGCGTCTCTCACCGCGGGGAGTGCAGCAGTCGGTGAGGCGGTTTCTGGATCTGGTGGACCGGAAGAGCGGGCTCAAGGTGCACAGTTTGAGACACAGTTTTGCGACGCACCTGCTGGATGCCGGCGCCGATCTGCGCGCCGTGCAGGAGCTGCTGGGCCACGCGTCGCTGGGTACCACGCAGGTGTACACGCATACCAGTGTTGAACGGTTGAAGAAGGTTTATCAGAAGGCGCATCCGCGGGCGTAACTCCAGAACAGGGAGCTATGTGAAAACCACGTTTCATGCCACCACCATTCTGGCGGTCCGCAAGGACGGCAACGTTGCCATGGGTGGCGACGGCCAGGTAACCGTGGGTGACACGGTGATGAAGGCCAACGCGCACAAGGTGCGGCTCCTGGCCGACGGCAAGGTGCTGGCCGGGTTCGCGGGAGCGGCGGCCGACGCATTCACTCTGTTCGAGAAGTTCGAGGAGAAGCTGGAGCGGTTTCCTCAGAACCTGCCTCGCGCCGCGGTGGAGCTGGCCAAGGACTGGCGCAGCGACCGAGTGCTCCGGAGGCTGGAAGCGCTCCTTGCCGTGGCTGACCGGGAACACGGCTTCGTGCTGAGCGGGAGCGGCGAGTTGATCGAACCGGACGATGGTATCCTTGCCATAGGGAGCGGCGGCAACTATGCGCTGGCTGCGGCGCGCGCGCTCGCCACCACCGGTCTTTCGGCCCGCGAGGTCGTGCAGCAGAGCCTCAACATTGCGGCCGACATCTGCGTGTTCACCAACCGGAACATCAGTATCGTGGAGCTTGGGACAAAGTGACCGCCGAACCATCCGCGGTTCCGCCACAGGGCGGCCCGGCGGGGGGCGCGCCGCCGGATCAGCCGGCGCCGTGGCTCGAGGAATTGCCGCCCCGGCAGATCGTGGCCGAGCTGGACCGCTACATCGTGGGCCAGCACGCGGCCAAGAAGGCGGTGGC
>CAZTIV010000013.1:0-49278 GCA_964613905.1 uncultured Gemmatimonadaceae bacterium
TCGCGCTCGAGCACGGCCTGACGCTCTGTTCGACGGATGGGGATTTCGCCCGGTTTCCGGGTCTCAGGTGGGAGAATCCGCTGGCGTAGCAGCGCCAGTTCGGCCTGATCGCGCTGATCGCGGGAGGGTACGGGACGCTCACCTGGGCGTTCCTGGTGATCTTCGTGATTCCGGTCCTCACGTGGGGGATCGGGAAGGTGAGGGGGCGGAAGCAAGGAGCGATACGGCCTCTGCTGGACGTCACCGTGCCGGGACGTAACTTTGTGTACCATGCTCCCGCGATCACTGAGCATGCTCTGTCGCATCGTTCCTCCGATGCTCGTGGCGGCCGTTTCCGCGCTGAGCGGTCAGGATGGACTCCGCTTAAGCACCCTGGCGGCCGGCGGCGCTCACGTCTGTGCCGTCGCACATGATGCGACCACCCACTGCTGGGGTACTAACGACGAAGGCCAGTTGGGTGACGGCACGACGGCCGGCCGTGCCCTGCCGACCTCCGTGGCGACCGGCATACGCTTCGCGGCGGTGACGACGGGATCCCAGCACACCTGCGCGCTGACCGACGCCGGGGAAGCGTTCTGCTGGGGAGACAACGGCAGCGGCCAGCTCGGTGACGGAACCACGGAAAGGCGAACCACCCCAGTGAGAGTGAGGACCGAGGAACGCTTCATCGTGCTTTCCGCGGGTCACCGTCACACCTGCGGGCTCACTACTACCGGCGAGACATTCTGCTGGGGACGCAACGCGGACGGCCAGCTGGGAGACGGCTCCCGCACGGCGCGCGATACGCCGCAACCGGTCGCCACCGAGGAACGGTTCGGTGCCATCGCCGCCGGCAGGACACAAACCTGTGCTCTCGCCGAAGAGGGCGTCACATGGTGCTGGGGGCGGTTGGGCAACGAGTCCGGTCGGATTGAGCGCAGCCCCAGTGCGGTGTCCGATGTGGCTGTGTTCGACTTCCTTGCCGGGAGTGACGACGTAACATGCGGCCGCAGCGAGGAGGGCATCTTCTGCTGGCGCTGGCGACACGGGGTGCGGGCCGGTCAGGTGCTTCCCGGGTCGGGCGGGATGGCGACCGTTGCCCCGAGCCGCGAAACGGTGTGCGGACTTGACGGCCACGGCGCCATTCGCTGCTGGCATCCTCGGGAAGCCGACTGGGTGGTCGCGGACCACCCGCCCGACGGTCGTTACTCCACAGTGGTCCCGACGGCGCTGGGCGGGTGTGCCCTCGACGGCGGGGGCGCCCTTCGTTGCTGGGTAAGAGACGACCCCCTTGCCGGCCTCGTGGAGCCGCTCGACGATAATGATCCGAGGATCACGCGGAAGCCCGCAAACGTGTCATGCGGTCAACTGCAATTGCCGCGAAACACCACCATAAGCCGGTTGCGTGGCACCGTCGGGTTCCGGTTCGTTGTCGGCACCGACGGTCGGCCCGAGCGCCGCACCATCCGAGTGGCGCGGTCCACGTCCCGCGAGCTGGAACAAGTTGCGCGGCGGACGCTCGCAACATGCCGCTTCTCGCCCGGTTACATAGGCGACCGGCCGGTGCGCGCCTGGTCGGGATGGGGCCTGGTGATCGACTAGCTCTGGACCGCCGCTGATTCAGCCGCCGTAGGCTGCAAGTCGTCCCGCCACACACCACGCCTGAACGACGTCATCCCCCCCACCGGTCATGAGCGCTTCAGGCAATTCCTCGGAAGACACACCCGCGAGTGCCGAAACGCCGAGATCCACGACCGCCAGATCCGCCCACGCACCGGCCGCGATGCGGCCGGCATCGAGCCCGAGTGATCGGGCGCCGCCAACCGTGGCCGCCTCGATCAGACGCCGGGCAACATGACCGTCTGCATCCCGCAGCACGCCGCGCCGCTCGTGCCTCACCCGCTGGCCGTACTCGAGCCACCGCATCTCTTCGAGCATCGATATCCGCGCATTCGAGTCAGTTCCCAGGCTTAGCCGCGATGCAACACGGGGATCGGAAAGATCCGACAGGCCATCGCCCAGGTTGCCTTCCGTGAGCGGGCACACGCAGACAGTTCCGTCGCGCTCCGCGAATTGTGCGAGTTCGTTAGCAGGCGTGTGTGTACAGTGGACGGCCGTGACGTTCTCCGCCGTGGGAAGCATCTCGTTGACGATTGCCATCGGCCGTCTTCCATAGGCTGCCGTGACGTCATCTATCTCGCGGCGCTGCTCCTCGGCGTGCAGGTGGAAGACCATGCCGCGCTGAACAGATTCCGCGTGGATCGCCACAAGCTCATCCGGAGTGGCCGAACGCAGGCTGTGCACCACAGCACCCAGGTGCTCACGCACGGGATCCATCTCCTCGGCCAGACGGTCCATCTGCCGCCAGTAGGTTTCCGGTGACTCGCAGGCAAACCGCCGCTGGGCCCCTTCCAGCGGCTTGCCGATTCCGCCGGTGCGATAGTAGGCGTTGAGCAGCACGATGCGGATGCCCGCCTCGCGAGCGGCATCGAGCACCACTTTGTCGAAGGCGAAGTCTCCGTCGCTGTCGTGATGCACATAGTGAAACTCACCGACCGTGGTGATTCCGCAGGCCAGCATCTCGCGGAATGCCTGAACCGAGAGCGCGTGCAGTCGTGCAGTATCCAGCTCGGCCACCAGTGCATACATGGCCTCGCGCCAGGTCCAGAAGCTCCCCCCCCCTTCGGGAAAACGCTCGCCGCGGCCCCGCAGCCCCCGCTGAAACGCGTGGGAATGGGCGTTCACGAATCCGGGGAGCAGCGCTCTGCCGGTGAGCCGCTGTGTGAGCGCATGACCGAGCTGGCCGACTTCCGCGATCCGTCCGTCATCTCCCAGTACCACCTGGACACCGGGCTCGAAGGAGCGACCGGTCCACGTGAGATCCGCTTCGATTATCTCACGTTGGGCCATCAAGACCGCCGGCAATAGTGATGTATGACGCGCTCAAGTACCGGCTCCGCCGCAGCGAATTGATATGCCGGCATGTATTCGTTGGGCTTGTGGGCCACCTCTATGCTGCCCGGCCCCCAGATCACGCACTCGAACCCCGCCCATGCAAGCCATCCGCCGTCGGTTGCGTAGGAGACGCTTTCAGGTCCCAGCCGAGCCACGTCGTCACGAAGAGCCTTGAAGAGGGATGCATTCTGCTCCGTGAGCAGCGGTGGACTGTCTCCGTAGACCTCTATTTCCCAGTCCGCATTCCCCACAGCCGCCGACACGCTCGCACGGACACGGTCCACGATGTCTTCGCTGTTCATGCCCGGCAGGATCCTGAGTCCCACGCTCACCACACACCTGTCCGGCACGACGTTCACGGCCGTACCACCGCTCACCTGAGCCACATTGAGCGCCACGAATGGTGCATGGGAGAAATGTTCACTGTAAGGTGCCCGCTCCGCTTCCATTTCCTTGCGCAACTCAGCCAGCGCCTGAATCGCGCGGGCCGCCGGCTCTATGGCGTTCTTCCCGAGATGGGGGTAGCCGCTGTGCGCCGGAACTCCGTGAAACGTCAGTTTGAGCTTGAGATGCCCCTTGTGCAGGCGAACCACGCTGAACTCGGTGGGTTCACCGATCAGCACGGCCCGGGGGAGGGCGTCAAGTTCCGTCCACGTATCCACGAAGTGCCGGGCGCCCAGCGTACCAAGTTCCTCATCGAATGTGAAGAGCAGTACCAGGGGCGCCGTGAGTATGGATGGATCGATGGTGGCGGCAGCCTGGATTGCCAGGGCCAGAAACCCTTTCATGTCCGAAGCGCCTCGGCCGTAATATTTCCCGTCCCGCTCCGTAAGCTCGAACGGATCCGATGTCCACTCGGGTTCGTCCGCCGGCACCACGTCCATGTGGCCGGAAAGGACGAGTCCCGTGCGGTCCTCACGCTCGGGGCCCAGCGCGATGATCAGATTGGTTTTGTTGCCGTCGGCCGAAGGATTCCGCGATATCCGCACGCCGGGCCGGTCGAGGTACTCCTCAATGAAGTCGGCAATGGGGAGGTTGCTGTTCCGGCTCACCGAGTCGAACGCGACGAGACGCCGGAGCAGGTCCTTGGGTGAGAGGGACGCCGTCACGTACGGCGCCTAGCTCGAAGCTGCCTTCCGCTTGCGCTCGCGCAGGGGACGCTTGGTGGGCTTGGCGGCCTCCTCCTTCGCACCTCCCCTGGCGAGGCTCGCCTTGAGGGCCTCCATCAGATCGATGATCTGCGTCTGGGGCTGAGCCTCCGGAGCCTGGGTGATCTCCTGGCCGTCAACCTTGCGCTGGATCTGCTCGAGGATACGCTTGCGCACTTCGTCCTCGTAGGCTTGAGGCTGGAACTTGTCGGACTTTGCCTGCTCGATGAGCTGAACGGCGAGTTTGAGTTCTTCAGGCTTGACGGTACCCTCTCCCAATGGCACCTCGGAGAACGACCTGATCTCGTCGGCGTAGTGCAGCTGCTCCATCACGAGCCCGTCTTCCATGGGGCGCACGAGCACCAGGTACTGCTTGCCGCGCGCGGAATAGCGCGCGAGCGCCGAGAGCCCGGTGGCTTTCATGGCCTCGCTCAGAAGCCGGTAGGCACGGTCGCCCCCCTTGTCCGGGCCCAGATAGTAGACCTTCTCGAAGTAGATGCGTTCCACCTGGTCGGCCGGGACGAACTCGGCTATGTCGATCGTCTCGGACGCTCGCTCTTCGAGCGCCTTGAGCTCGTCCGGCGTGAACAGCACGTACTGGCCCTTGGAGAACTCGTAACCCTTGACCATCTCGTCCCGCGCCACAACTTCTCCGTCCTTGGAGCAGATGTACTGCTGCTTGAGCCGGGAGCCGCAGGCCTTGTGCAGCCAGTTGAAGCTGACGCTGGCCTGTGACTCGCTGGCCGAGTAGAGCTTGACCGGGACTGAGACCAGTCCGAAGGAGACCGTGGCGGCGCCGATGGGACGGGCGGGCATGGGGTCGCTACTATAGGCAAATCCGGCTCTAAACGCAATAGCGAAAGGAACTTAAGGCTCTATGATCAAGGAGTTCAAGGAGTTCGCCATGCGCGGCAACGTGGTGGACATGGCGGTCGGTATCATCATCGGCGGCGCGTTCGGAACCATCGTCCGGTCGCTCGTATCAGACGTGATCATGCCTCCGCTGGGGTTGTTGGTGGGCGGTATTGCATTTGGCGACCTGTTCCTGACCCTCAAGGATGGGGCTGTTGCCGGCCCGTATTTGACCCTGGCGGATGCGCAGGCGGAGGGCGCAGTCACGATTGCGTACGGCAGTTTCATCGACAACGTGGTGAGCTTCGTCATCGTGGCGTTTGCGGTTTACCTGCTGGTGCGGACCATCAATAGGTTGAAGGCGGCGGATGCAGGACCGCCCCCTGCGCCGACCGAGCGCCCATGTCCGGAATGCCTGTCGAACATTCCCCTCAAGGCGACGCGCTGCGCGCACTGCACGTCGCAGGTTGCACCGGCCTGAACGAGAAGCATCTCTCGTCCGCCGACCGGCTTGAGACCTATCGCGCGAAGCGCGCGCTCAGTGCTACTCCTGAGCCGGCCGGCGCGGTCGGTGTTGTTCCCGGCAGGCTCTTCGTGATGCACAAGCATGCGGCGAGTCACCTGCACTACGACCTGCGGCTCGAGATGCGTGGGGTGCTGCAGTCGTGGGCGGTGCCCAAGGGTCCATCCACAAACCCCAGAGACAAGCGTCTCGCCGTGCTGGTCGAAGATCATCCGCTCGAGTACGGCGACTTCGAAGGCATCATCCCCGAGGGGAACTACGGCGCCGGGGCCGTGATTGTATGGGACCGCGGGAGCTGGACTCCGGTAGGCGATCCCGGGGAAGGACTCTCCAGGGGGAAGCTTCTCTTCCAGCTCCACGGCCACAAGCTCAAGGGCACCTGGACCCTGGTGAAGATCAAGAAGGGTAAGAAGGAGTGGTTGCTCATCAAGGAGCGGGACGCGCTCGTACGGGAAGACGGAGACGCGTTCCCTCAGGGCTCGGTGCTGTCGGGGCTGACCGTGGAGGAGTTGCGGGACGGTGTGGACAAGGGCGAGCCGGTCCGGCAGGTGCTGACGAAGGCCCGGGCGCCCAGGCGTCAGGTGAAGGCAAAGGAAGTGGAGTTGATGCTGGCTGAGACGGCTGACGCTCCCTTTTCAAAGCCCGGTTGGCTCTACGAGCTCAAGTACGACGGCTATCGAGTGGTGGCGGCTCGCGAGGGTGACATTCCACGCCTGTTGTCGCGCAACGGCAGGGACCTCTCCGCCACGTTCCCCGAGATTACGCGTGCTCTCTCGGCCCTGCCGTTTTCGCACGTTGTGATAGACGGCGAGATCGTAGTGCACGATCAAACCGGCTTGCCAAGCTTCCAGCGGCTGCAACAACGCGCGAAGCTCACGCGCACAGTGGACATACGTCGAGCGGCGGCGGAGTCACCCGCCACGCTGTATGCGTTCGACCTGCCCGGGTTCGAGGAGTTCGATCTGAGGGGTCTGCCGCTCGCGCGCCGCAAGGATCTGCTGGAGCACGTTGTGCCGAGTGTGGGAGTGATCAGATACGCAGATCACATCGAAGAGCAGGGTGAGGCATTCTTTGCGGAGATCGAGCGGATGCGGCTGGAAGGAATGATTGCCAAGAAGGCCGATTCCAGGTACCGGGGCGGACGGTGGCGGGACTGGCTCAAGGTACGCAGCGACCTCACCGACGATTTCGTGGTGGTGGGGTACACGAAACCGAAAGGCGGGCGGGCGGGATTCGGCGCACTGCACCTCGCTCAATACGAAGGCGGGGAACTCAGATATGCCGGTCGCGTGGGTTCGGGGTTCGACGAGCAACTGCTCGAGGACGCACGGAAGGCGCTCGATACCGCGGTGGTCAAGGCCCCGCCTTGTTCCGGCACGGTCCCGACAGGAAGAGATCATGTATGGGTGGAACCGCTGCTCGTGGCGGAAGTCCGGTTCAAGGAGCGCACGGGCGACGGTCTGCTCAGGCACCCGGTGTTTCTCAGGTTCAGGGATGACAAGAGACCGGAGGAGTGTGAGGGAAAAGGCAAAAGGGAAGAGGGAAAAGTTGAGGACATCATTCCCTCCGTTACACCGGCGCCACCGGTGGTGCAGTTCTCGAATCTGGACAAGGTATTCTGGCCGGATGAGGGCTACACCAAGGGAGATCTGATTGCGTACTATCGCGATGTCGCGCCATGGATTCTGCCTTACCTCAGGGACCGGCCGCTGGTGATGACGCGGTATCCGGACGGCATTGCAGGCAAGTCATTCTTCCAGAAGGACGCTCCGGTATTTGCGCCGGAGTGGATCCGCACCGAGCGGGTCTACAGCGAGGATTCGGAGCGGGAGCTTCAATACTTCATCTGCGACAACCAGGAGTCGCTGCTCTACGTAGCGAACCTGGCTTCCATACCGCTGCACGTGTGGGCCAGTCGTACGCCCACGCTCGGATTTCCCGATTGGGCGAGTCTGGATCTGGACCCGAAAGGTACACCCTTCGAGTACGTGGTGGAGATTGCGCGGGCAATACGCGCCCTGTGCGATGAGATCGAACTGCCGGTGTTCATCAAGACCACTGGTTCCTCCGGTCTGCATGCGCTCGTTCCCCTGGGCCGTCAGTGCACGCATGAGCAGGCAAAGGTGCTGGCGGAACTCCTTGCGCGTGTGGTGGTGGCGGAACGGCATGATATCGCGACTCTCACGAGGGTCATATCGCGTCGTGACGGGCGCGTGTACGTGGACTTCCTCCAGAACGGACAGGGAAAACTGCTCGCGGCACCGTTCTGCGCGCGGCCGGTGCCCGGCGCGCTCGTATCGATGCCGCTCAGGTGGAGCGAAGTGACGAAGCGGCTGGATATATCCCGGTACACTATCAGGACTGCCGTCAAGCGCATGGAGAAGCTCGGCGAAGATCCCATGCGGCCGGTGCTCGAACTCAAGCCGGATCTTCCGGCGGTGTTGGAGCGGTTGGCGGAGCGGGTAACAGCGGCAGAAGGCAACGGTGTGCGGCAGAAGACGGCAGGGGGCGGCAGGAAACGGAATCGGCGAGGATGACGTGGTAACGCTGATCGAGCGGCCGCGTGACGCGTGGCTGGGGTACGTGCTCGGGCACGGTGCGGGAGCCGGTATGCGGCATCCGTTCCTCGCCGCCGTTGTCGAACGTCTGGCGGGGCACGGAATTGCCACTCTGCGATACGAGTTCCTCTACATGGCTGAAGGTCGCAAGCGGCCGGACTCACCGGAGGTGGCCGAAGGAACCGTGCGGGAGGCCGTGAACGAAGCGAGGGAGCAGTTGCAAGGGCTGCCGCTCATCGCGGGAGGGAAGTCGTTCGGGGGGCGGATGACGTCGCAGGCGCAGGCCGGAGAGCCGCTGCCGGGTGTCGTCGGTCTCGTTTTTCTGGGCTTTCCCCTGCATCCGCCAAGGCGGCCGTCGATTTCACGCTCCGAGCATCTGTCTCGTGTGCGGATTCCGATGCTGTTTCTTCAGGGGACGCGTGACGATCTGGCTGATCTGGCATTGATCCGTGAGGTCTGCTCCAGACTGGGGTCCGCCACGCTGTACGTAGTCGAAGGCGGAGATCACAGCTTCAACGTGCTCAAGCGGTCAGGCCGGACGAAGGAGCAGGTGCTGTCTGATCTGGCAGGTGCGATAGCCCGTTGGGCACGGGAGGTCGTCGGCCGATCTAGCGGGGGTTCATTACCCGGCCGATAAACAGCACCGTGCCCGAGAAGCGCTCCCGGATGGCGAAGATGAAGGGCCGATCGATTACCACCGCTGGTGGTCCGCTGTCGGCCATCGTGACCGACGTGACCGCCGCCGCTTCGGTCCCCTCCTCGTTCACTTCCACGAAGGCCTTGTGCTTGACGTCCGATATGAGCAACCCGCCCCCCGGGACCATTCGGCTGAAGTCGGCGTCCGACGTGAAGGCGATTCCCATTCCGAACGCCGTGAGGACGTCGTTCAGCTCGCGTTCGAAGGTAAACGTGAACCTGGGGAGCCCGACCATCACCGAGGAACTCTGGAGCGCGGCGAGCCATGCATTCCACTTCTCGGTTCGCCGCATGCCGCCGCGAGGACCGGCAGGACGAGGAGGCACTCAAGGCGTGGCAACCGCATCATGGCTTACCCCGGGGTTTCCCGTACTACCCAATGCTGAGGAACCGTTCGGCCAGCCGCGGCCCCGCGCCGGCATCCTCGTGTTTGAAGAAAACATACACCTCATTCCATGGTTGTTCCCTCACGCGGTCGACCCACTCGGTGAGTTGGTCGTCGTTGTATTCGGGGCGCCGGAGCCTCAGATACCCGAACTCCGCCGACGCCACGAGTGGAGCGGGCACGTCGTCGGAATCGGCCGCACAGAGTGCCGCTCCGCAAGCATTCAGCGCCTCGTACACATCATCCTCGAACCACGACGCGTGCCGGAACTCGAAAGCCGCGCGCCAGCGGTTCGGCAGGAGCGCCAGGAAGTCTACCAACCGCGGAAGGTCCTTCCTGAAGTTGGGCGGGAGCTGAAACAGCGTTGGCCCGAGCCTTTCGCCGAGCGTGGATGACACGTGCAGGAAATACTCGAGTTCGCTGCCCGCGTCCTTGAGACGCTTGTAATGCGTGATTCGTTGTGATGCCTTGAGCACGAACCTGAAGCTCTCCGGCACCTGACTTGCCCAACCCGTCACCACTTTCTCGGACGGCATACGGTAGAAGGTGTTATTGATCTCGACCGTGCCGAGTCGTTCGGCGTACCATGCGAGCATCCCATCGGCGGGGAGGTCGGCGGGGTAGAAGTTGCCCTTCCACTCCTTGTACGAGAAGCCGCTCGTTCCTGTCAGGATGTTCACTAACGGGTCATTTCACTATGCGCCTACCGTGCCATGAAAACCAACTTGAATCCGTCCGGATCCACCACGCCGAAGGTACGGTCTCCCCAGGGCTGGTCGGTGGGCACATGGTCGAACTTTGCGCCTCGCGCTTTCATCGTGGCGGCCAGGTCATCGAGATTCTGTCTGGTGGACAGGTAAAGGCTGAACCCCACGCCCTTCACGCGATCCCGGCCCTTTTTGAAGTCGTCCTGGCCCACGATCAGGCGCACGGTGCCGGCCTTCAGCATCGCCCCGTGCAGCTGGTCACCGTCATCCCAGCGATCCTCGACGATGAATCCCAGCACATCACGATACCAGGCAACACTCGCTTCCGCATCGTTCACGGTCAGAGTCGGGGTTATCTCGTGGAGCCTGAGGTTTTCGGGCTTGCGTCGTGTGGGACGCCTGGTCTGTCTGGCTGCGGTTGGCATATGCCCCTCCGGATTGAACTCCACCTGCAATTATGCAGCGCGGTCGGGCGCATGGCCAGAGGTGGCTGGCCATCGCTGTTCCGGCACAGTAGGTTCGATTATGACCCTGCCCGTCCCCGCTTCACCCGCGGTGCCGGCTTTCGCCCGATCGGTGGCCATAGGATTGTGCGATACCCCCCGCTGGCTCCCCAGCCGGTTTCTCTACGACGATATCGGCAGCGGGCTCTTCGAGCGCATCTGCGAGCTGCCGGAGTACTATCTCACACGGACCGAGGCGACCATCCTGGAACGCTCGGCGGATGAGATCGCCCGCATCACCGGACCGGTTGCGCTGATCGAGCTCGGATCGGGCAGTTCGGTCAAGACCGACAGGATCCTTTCCGCATACACGGGCACAGGCCGGGCCGTGCAGTACGTCCCCGTGGACGTGAGTGCGGCAATTCTCGAAGTGGCGCGCCGGAGAATCGAGCGCAGATTTCCGCTGGTGAAGGTGCGCCGGGTGCATGGGGAGTACGAACGGGCCATGCCGCTCCTCCGGGAGCACCATCCGGCCATGCTGCTGTTCCTGGGCAGCACCATAGGCAATCTCAATCATGCGGAGTCGCTGACCTTCTGGGGTCAGGTGGGTCGTTCACTCCCGCGAGGTGGATGGGTCCTGTTGGGGGTTGATCTGGTGAAGGATCCTGCAGTGATAGACGCCGCCTACAACGATGCAGCGGGCGTCTCCGCCGCGTTCACCCGCAACATCTTCGAACGCATGAACCGCGAGCTGGGATCCGGACTGGACGTGAGCCGCATCGCTCATGAGGCGCGATGGAACGAAGACTGGCAGCGGGTGGAGATCGGTGGGCGGTTCGAGATCGCCCAGGATGTTTACGTCGCACCCCTCAAGCGTTCGTTCCGGGTGGAGGCCGGTGAGCTGGTCATGACGGAGATCAGCCGCAAGTTCGTTGCCGCCAGCCTGAGCCGGTATCTCGAATGCTTCGGGCTGGAGACCGTAAGAATGATGACTGACGATAACAACTGGTTCGCGGTGCTTCTGTTGCGAAAGGGAACGTTCGATGGCTGATCCTCTTCGCAAACCGGGCGTGCAGGCTGACGTGGCGGAACGTTACGGTACCGTGCGCGGGCGGACGGAATGGTTGGCTGAGCCGCTTGGCCCGGAGGATCAGACGCCCCAGTCAATGCCGGATGCCAGTCCGGTCAAGTGGCATCGCGCGCATACGACCTGGTTCTTCGAGACGTTCGTACTGCGCCCCACCCTGAAGGGGTACCGCCCGCTGGACGAGCGGTATATGCACCTCTTCAACTCGTACTACAACGCGGTGGGCGTCCAGTACTTCCGGCCGCATCGTGGATTGGTAACACGCCCCACTGTGGATCAAGTCACGGAGTACCGTACCCACGTGGATCGGCACATGATGGCTCTCCTCGAAGGGGCTCCAGCCAACGGACCCATCCTGCTTGACGTGATAGCTCTGGGTCTGGCGCATGAGGAGCAGCACCAGGAACTGATAGTCACGGATATGAAGCATCTGCTGGCGCACAATCCGCTGCGGCCGGTGTACCGGAAAGGTGGTGGCAGAGGTGGGGAGGGGGCGGCCATCCGTGAGCTGGGCTGGCATGAGTACGATGAGGGTGTGCGAGAGATCGGCTGGGCGGGGAACGGATTCGCATTCGACAACGAGTCGCCGCGTCACCGAACCTACGTCCATCGTTTCAAGCTCGCGTCCCGTCTGATAACGGCAGGCGAGTATCTCGAATTCATGGCAGACGACGGTTACGAGCGGCCGGGGCATTGGCTGTCGGATGGCTGGAACTCTGTACGGAGCCACGACTGGCGTGCACCGCTCTACTGGGAGGAACAGGACGGCGAATGGTGGCAGTTCACCCTGTCCGGGTTCCGTCCCGTCGATCCGGCTGAACCCGTCTGCCACGTGAGCTACTACGAGGCCGATGCGTACGCACGCTGGGCGGGCGCCCGGCTCCCGACCGAGGCGGAATGGGAGGTAGCGGCGGCGGAGGTACCGGTTGAAGGCTCGTTCCTCGACTCGGGGAGATTCCATCCGGTGCCGCTGAAAGGGCACCGCGGTCCGGCGCAGCTCTACGGAGACGTCTGGGAATGGACGGGCAGCGCGTACGGACCCTATCCCGGCTACGCACCTCCAGAGGGCGCGCTGGGCGAGTACAACGCCAAATTCATGTCCAGTCAGATGGTGCTGCGCGGCGGCTCTTGCGCCACCCCTGAAGGACATGTCCGGCCCACATACCGGAACTTCTTTCCGCCGGACGCACGGTGGCAGTTTTCGGGGATCAGGCTGGTCCGTGAGCGGTAGGCCCACTGGATTTATATTCATTTACATGTATTATTATGCATCCCTAACCCCAACGGTACGATGAATTTCGGCATCGATTATCTCAGCGAAGTGGAGCGCTACAGCGCCCATAACTACCATCCTCTCCCCATTGTCCTGTGCCGAGGTGAAGGTGCATGGGTATGGGATGTCGAGGGGAAGAAGTATCTGGACTGTCTGGCCGCCTATTCGGCGGTGAACCAGGGGCACCGTCACCCGGCCATCATCGAGGCGGCCAGGGAACAGCTCGACCGGTTGACCCTCACGTCCCGGGCGTTTCACAACGACCAGATGGGACCTTTCTTGAGGGAACTGTGCGAGCTTGCCGGTTACGAACGGGCGTTGCCGATGAATACCGGCGCCGAGGCTGTGGAGACCGCCATCAAGGCGGTGCGCCGCTGGGGTTACCGCGTGAAGGGGATCCCCGCCGACAGGGCCGAGATCATCGTCTGCGAGAACAACTTCCATGGGCGTACCACAACCATCGTCTCGTTTTCCACCGAGCCGTCCTACAAGGCCGATTTCGGGCCGCTTACGCCCGGTTTCAAGGTCATCCCCTACGGTGACGCCGAGGCGCTGGCCGGAGCCATCACGCCTAACACCGCGGCGTTCCTGGTGGAGCCCATTCAGGGGGAGGGTGGCGTGGTGATTCCCCCAGACGGGTACCTGGCGCGGTGCGCTCAGATCTGCAGTGAGCACAACGTGCTGCTCGTGGCAGACGAGATTCAGACCGGGCTCGGGCGTACCGGGAAGCTGTTTTGCAGCGAATGGGACAACGTGCGGCCCGACGTGATGGTAGTGGGCAAAGCGCTGGCCGGAGGCGTCTATCCCGTTTCGGCGATGCTGGCCGACGAGGCCGTCATGGGTGTATTTGCGCCGGGCGACCACGGCTCGACCTTCGGGGGCAACCCCCTGGGCGCGGCCGTAGCCCGGGCCGCACTCAGGGTGATCGTGGACGAAGGGTTGCCCGAACGGGCGCAGCGTCTGGGCAGCTGGTTCACTCAGGAGCTTGCGAAGATCCCGTCGCCGCACGTCAGGGAGGTGAGAGGGCGCGGGCTCATGATTGGCGTGGAAATCAGGGAATCGAGCGGCAAGGCCCGCCCGTTCTGTGAGGAGCTGATGCGGCGCGGGATTCTGGCCAAGGAGACCCACGATCAGGTGATCAGGTTTGCGCCGCCGCTCACCGTGGAAGAAGAGGCCATGACCTGGGCGCTGGGTGAAGTGCGCGAGGTACTCACGGCCTGAACCTCGAGTCGTGAAGGTTGCACCGGGCGGGAGGGGCGCTATGATACATTCATGAGCGCTCCTCCCGCTTTTCGCGTCGAACCGGTGGGCGACCGCATACGGCGGTTCGTAGCAGACCATCCCATAACAGACGGCACTCGCCGATTCACATCGCGCGAGGAGGCACAGGGCGTACCTGTGGCCGAGGCCGTGCTGTCGGTACCGGGCGTACTGGAGGTGGTCCTGGAAGAGAACGCGGTGACGGCTCTGCGAAGTGCCGATGCCTCGTGGGACCGGCTGGAAGAGCAGATTACGTACGCCATTGCTACCGTACTCCACGCCGCCGTTGCGCCATCGACGGCGGCTGATCAGAACCTCACCGACGATGCCATGTACGACGTCATTGAACGGATTTTCCAGCGTGACATCAATCCCGCCGTTGCCTCGCACGGTGGCAAGGTTGAGTTGATTGATGTGGAGGACGGTACCGTGGTGCTCCGTATGATGGGCGGGTGTCAGGGTTGCGGTATGGCCAACGTGACGTTGCGTCAGGGGATCGAGCAGGCGCTGCACCGGGCTGTTCCGGGACTCAAGGGCATCAGGGACATAACGGACCACGCTTCCGGCACCAACCCCTACTTCGCCTGAGTCCCTTTCCGGGGACGGCTGGCTATCTGTCTCACCAATTCGAGCAACTCTTCCGGGTTGAACGGCTTTGGCAGGAAGGGTTGCCCTGTTCGCTCCAGGAAATCCCGTATGGGCGGTTCGTGCGCTACGGCTGTGATGAAAACCGTACGTCCGGCCGCTCCCGGATACGCTTCCTCGATCTGCTGAAAGAGACTTATACCGCCCAGGCGAGGCATACGGATGTCGGTCAGGAGGGCATCGAAGGGCTGCTGCTCCAGCAGATCGAAGGCCTCGAGGCCGTTGCCCGCCACCGACACCTCGAACCCACCTGCCTTGAGGAGCCGCTCCAGGGCCTTCTGGTTGGCCGGGTCGTCTTCGACGAGCAGGACGTGCATTGAATGCACAAGTTAGGTGCGGAAGCGTGTAATCGCCAGCATCCCGCGGCTTGATTCTCACCAGCCTCAGGGATTAAGTTGCGGCCCTGCCAGCCCTGGTGGTGAAACTGGTAGACACGCTGTCTTGAGGGGGCAGTGGCGCGAGCCGTCCCGGTTCGAATCCGGGCCAGGGCATCAGGCCACCGTAGCTCAGTGGTAGAGCTCTCGATTCGTAATCGAGCGGTCGTCGGTTCAAATCCGACCGGTGGCTCTCTCCTTTCTACATCCGCATGAGCACGCGCGCCACGTTGAAGTAGATGATCAATCCCGTGGCGTCAACCAGTGTGCTCACCATGGGGGCCGAGACCACGGCCGGGTCCAATCTGAGTTTGCTGAGCAGCATCGGTAGCAGGGCCCCTACGAGATTGGCCCACATCACCACCAGCACCATTGTACACGCAATGACCATGGCTATGTCCATGCCTCCATGGCGGCCGAAGTACCCGCGGACCCCCAGGGCTATGGCGAGGGCAACACCGAGGAGAACGCCCACCGCCACCTCCTTGAGCAACACACGCCACCAGTCGCGGGGAGTGAGCGACCCTACCGCCAGGCTGCGGATGACCAGCGTGGCAGACTGGGTTCCGGTGTTCCCTCCGGTACCGATCAGCAGTGGTACGTAGAACGCCAGCACCACCGCGGCCTGGAGCGTGGCTTCGTAATGCTCGAGCACGGTGGATGTGAGAAAGCCGGTGACCAGAAGGATCATGAGCCAGCCAACGCGGCGGGTGAAGAAGCGGTGCACCGGAACCCGCGCGTACTCCATATCGATGGGTGCCACGGCGCCGAGCTTCTGAATGTCTTCCGTGGCCTCTTCTTCCATGATCTCGATGACGTCGTCGCTGGTGATGATACCCTTGATCCGGCCTCCGCCGTCGACCACGGGGATCGCCGTCAGGGCGTGGTCCCGCATGAGTCGGGCAACTTCTTCCTGGTCGGTATCCTCTCTCACGGTCACGAGGTCGGTGGCCATCAGGGATCGCACCACCGCTCCGGGCGGCGCGCCGAACAGCTTGCGGAAGCCAACCACGCCGGCCAGGACAGCGTTCTTCTCGATCACGTAGATGTACCGCAGCGTTTCCGGCCGTTCGCGCAGCTGGAGCCTCAGTGCCACGATCGCCTGATCCACGTTCATGCCGGGCGTAACGTGGGCGAAGTCCGGCGTCATCAGTCCACCGGCATCGTCCCAGTCGTAAGCGGCGAGTTCCTGCACTTCCAGCAGGTCTTCCGGAGCCAGCGACTTGAACACGTCGCGACGCGCGCGCTCGTCGAGTTCCTGGAAGACGTCGGCCAGATCGTCCGGAGCGAGCAATTTCAGCAGTGGTCCGCGCCGTTCGGCCGGAAGGGCGAGCAGAAGCGGGGCCTGGTCAGCCGCGCTGAGCAGCGGGAAGAACTCCTCCGCCTCCTCGCCGGTCAGTGCGCCAAACGCCTCCAGCCGCTCCTCATCGGAGAGAATGGGCCAGGCGGCCAGCAGCTCGTCTATCGTGACGTTGGTGGGAGATAGTTCCATGGTTCAGCGCACAAGGTCTCGCAACGCCGGATCGAGTTCCGGATGCCTGAAGGTGTACCCCTCATCGAGCGCCCGCCGAGGGAGCACGCGCTGTGAAGCGAGGAGAGTTTCTGATGCTTCTCCAAGAGTCAGCTTCAGGAACAGGCCGGGCAGGGGAATGAAAGACGGGCGCCGGAGTGCCTTGCCCAGGGCCCTCGCGAATTCCTTCACCGTAGCCGATTGCGGGGCGGCAAGATTGATGGCGCCCGACACGGTACCGTCGATTGCCCACAGGATCAATCCCACGGCGTCATCACGGTGAATCCACGGCCAGTACTGTTCACCGCTCCCCCACGGGCCGCCCACGCCAAAGAGGAACGGCAGGCGCAGGCTCGGTAACGCGCCACCTTCCAGTCCAAGCACGATGCCCGTTCGCACGATCACCACCCGGGCAATGGCGTCCGCCGCCCGTGCAGCCTGCTCCCATTCGATCGCCAGGTCGGCAAGGAACCCATCACCGGGACCGGCGCCTTCGTCCAGCTTCTCGTCGTCCCGGGATCCGTAGTATCCCACAGCCGACCCGCTCACGAAGGTCTTTGGTCCGCCGAACCGCTCCATGGCTTCCACCAGCCGGCGCGTGGTCTCTACGCGACTCGCCCGGAGTGTCTCTCTGCGCTCAGTAGTCCAGCGGTGTCTGGGATCAACCATCGGCGCACCGGCAAGGTTGATCACAACATCCGCCTGACCGACCTGCTCCTGCCATGCTCCGGCGCGTGTTGGATCCGCCTGGACGACCTCAACGCGGTCGGTACTCCAGGGGTTCCTGTCTCCTCGAGAGATGACGACGCAGCGGTCGCCCTGTTCGAGCAGACGGGTGATGATCGCACTCCCGATGAATCCGGTGCCGCCGGTGAGCAGGACTTTCACTCGGGATCTCCCAATTGAATGCGCGCATCCACCGCCACGGCGCCCTTTGCCAGGGCAAGCAGGGGATTGATGTCCATCTCCACGACGGCGGGATGCCGCTCGGCCAGCTGCGAAACCCGGAGGATCACTTCCGCCAGCGCGTCCAGATCGCGCCTGGGTTCCCCGCGTACCCCTTCCAGCAGCTTCACCATCCTAACCTCGGCTATCATCTCGCCGGCGTCGCTGTCGAGCAGCGGACAGAGCCTCAGAACGACGTCACGGAGAACTTCTACGTAAACACCACCCAGCCCGAACATGACCAGTGCACCAACCCGTGGCAACCGGGTGACCCCCACGATCGTCTCACGGCCATCCGGAGCCATCTGCTGGACCAGGATTCCCTCGATGGGCGTCTTCTTCCCTTCAGCGCGGTCCGTGTGCTCCCGCACACGCTTCACCATGCCTCGCACTGCCCGCGCCACCTCCGCTTCGGTCTTCAACTCGAGCACGACGCCGCCAACGTCGGTCTTGTGAGTGATTTCAGGGCTCACAACCTTGACGGCTACCGGAAAACCGACGGCCGCCGCCGCTTCCCCCGCAGCCGCCGGCAGCCCGGTCATGCGCTCCGTCTCCACGAACTTCCACGGCGCTACCGGGATGCGGTAAGCCTCCAGTACCCGCAGGGCGTCGGGCTCGCTCAGCTTGTTTCGTCCGGCGGCCCGTGTGCGCTCTATCACCGCTCTCACGCCAACGTCATCAACCTTGAACTCCACCGGGCGGCCCCGGGGCCGTTCGCGGCTCTGCCGATAACGCCACATCGCACCCAACGCACGTGCGGCCGATTCGGGGAAGATGTACGCCGGGATCCTGGCCTCGTGCAACTGGGCGATACCGGCCGGCAGCCCCTCCCGACCCATGAGCACCGCCAGCACAGGTTTCTTCGGATGTGAAGCATTGGCGCGTACGATGGCCTCGGCCACGTCGCGTGTCTGAATCCCCAGAGGGGGCACAAACGCGGCTATCGCCGCGTCCACATTGGGATCCCTGAGCACGACATCGAGCGCAAAACGGTATCGGTCGGCGGTGGCGCTGGCAATCATGTCCACTGGGTTCCTGACGCTCGCTTCCTCCGGAAGGCCGGTGCGCAGCTCTGCTTCCGTCTCCGACGTGAGGCCGGTGATAACCAGACCGCTTGCCTCGCACGCATCGGCCAGAATGATTCCCGGCCCGCCTGCATTGGTCACCACCGCCACGCGATTCCCCCCCGGGAGCGGTTGGTTGGAGAAAGCCATCGCCAGATCGAACAGCTCCTCCACGCTCTGTGCCCGCATGACGCCTGCCTGCGCGATGATCGCGTCGGTGGCGAGTTCCGTGCCTGCCAGGGCCCCGGTGTGAGAGGCCGCGGCGCGCTGCCCCGCGCCGGTCCGACCCGACTTGACCACACAGATGGGCTTGGTCCGCGTTATCTCACGCGCCAGATCCACGAACTTCCGGGGGTTGCCGAAGTTCTCGAGGTACATGAGCACCATCGAGGTACCCGCGTCCTCCGCCCAGTACTCCAGCAGATCGTTGCCACTGACGTCCGCCTTGTTGCCTGCCGAGACGAAGGTGGAGAAGCCAATGCCAAGGCTTTCGGCGTAGTCGAGTATGCTGAGTCCCATTGCTCCTGACTGGCTCATGAAAGCCACCGGACCGGGCGGTGGCATTGCCGGTGCGAAAGTGGCGTTCATGCTCACCTTCGGCGCGGTGTTGAGCACTCCCATGCAGTTGGGGCCCACGAGCCTGATCCCGGTCCCCTCGAGCATGCGGAGCAACTCCCGCTCACGCTCTTCTCCTGCACCTCCCACCTCGCGGAACCCGGCGGATATCACTACCAGCCCCTTCACGCCAGCAGATACGCAATCGTCCACCGCGCCGATCACGAGTTCCTTGGGCACGGTGATCACCGCGAGATCGATCGGCTGACCTATGGCCGTAACCGATGGGTACGCTCTGATCGAGTGAACGTGGTCTGCGTTGGGGTTCACGGGGTATACCGGCCCGTGAAAACCGTACCTGAGCAGGTTGTCCACAATCTGCCAGCCTATTGTGTTGGGCCTGCGCGAGGCTCCCACTACGGCTATGGCTGATGGACTCAGTATGAAGGAAAGTCCGGACATGGGGAGCGTAATGTAACCGCGGGGACTGGACACCACGATGCCCGATACCCGACTATTCTCCCTGTGATGTTCATGCTGCTCAGGATGCTTCAGAAGCTCGTCCAGGCGCTGAACTCGGACGGCACTCCCGGACAGGTGGCGGCCGGCATCGCGCTGGGCGCGGTGTTCGGGCTCACCCCGCTGCTCAACCTGCACAACCTGGTGTTCTTCGGGCTGGCGATGGTCCTTAAGGTGTCCTTCCCCGGTGTCATCCTGGGATGGCTTCTCTTCGTGCCGGTCGGGTTCCTGCTGGATCCGGTATTCGATGCCGTCGGGACGCGCCTGCTGGCAGATACTCCGGTGCTGACTCAGCTCTGGACGGCGTGGTACGACACGCCGGTACTGGCGCTCACCAACTTCAACAACACGGTGGTGCTCGGCAGCCTGGTGGTGTGGGCGGTGCTGTACCTCCCGATGTTCTTCCTCTTCCGCTGGCTGGTTGGACGCTACCGCGCCACGATCTACGAGCGGCTCAAGAGCACGCGCTGGTTCAGAGCGGTAAGGGCCTCCAGGGTCTACAACCTCTACGTACTGCTCCGGCCATGAAGATCTTCCGTTGGAAGGCCATCGTGCCGCTCACCACCGCGCTGGTGATCATGGGCGTGGTATGGAGGATCTTTCTGAACCCGGCTGTTCGTTGGGGCGTCGAGCGGGTGGGTACCCAGATGGTCGGTGCAAAGGTGGACGTTGCAGCGGCCGACGTACGGCTCCGGGACGGCGTGGTGGTGCTGCGCGGCCTCGCGGTCACCAACCCGAACTCTCCCATGACCAACCTGTTCGAGGCGGATGACATTGTAGTCAACGTGCGCGTAGCTCCGCTGCTTGAGCGCAAGGTGGTGGTGGACACGGCCGCGGTTCGGGGCATGAGGTTCGGTACTGCGCGGGCCACATCGGGGGCACTCGACGATCCCGGGCCCGCGTCCGGAGCGGCGTTCAGAGCGGTTTCGGAGTGGGCCGGGAAGGTGAGGGTGCCACCTCTCTCCCTGGCAGGTCTCCAGCAGGTGGTGAACGTCGACGGGTTGAACCCCGACAGCCTGCGCACCATTCAGGCGGCGCGGGGAATATTCGTGTCTGCCGACTCTTCCCGAATCGTCTGGATCGACGATCTGCGGGCGCTCGACCCCAGGCCGCAGGTGGATTCCGCGGCGGCCCTGGTACGGAGGCTCGAGGGTCAGAACATCCGGACCCTTGGGGTGGCGGGGGCTCGTGATGCGGCGGAGTCGCTACGAGGTATGGTCAACACGTTGGGGCAACTCGACGACCGCCTGGCCGCGCTTGAACACGACGTGACGTCCGGAATCCGCGACATCGAGGCGCGGGTACGCGCGCTGGAACAGGCCCGTGCCGCGGATTATGCGTACGCACAGCGTCTCCTGAGATTGCCGTCGCTGGACGGACCGTCGCTCGGGCCGCAGCTCTTCAGCGAGCCGGTCGTGGAGCAACTTGCCGGTGTGCTTTACTGGGTACATCTCGCGGAACGTCACATGCCGCCGGGTATCGAGAAGAAGCTTCGGGCGGGATCCGGGCGCACGCGGCGGGCCGGTACCAACGTGTCGTTTCCGCGCGAGGAGGCGCTTCCGAGGTTCCTGCTCAGGTTTGCCGAGGCCACAGCGGAGATAGGGGGCACCGGGGTCGGCGCGGGTGACTACGCCGCAAGGATTACCGGACTCAGTACGGAGCCCGCTCTGGCGGGTGAGCCGGTCGCGTTCGGGCTCGAACGGCTGCGCGCCGTGGTGGGTCCGCGTGACATTCGGGTGGGCGGCATGCTGGACCATCGCCGCCGGCCGGTGCGCGACTCGGTTTCGGCGCGGCTTGCTGGAGTTTCGCTTCCCGCCCTCACGATTCCGGGACTCGACGTGACGCTCGTTCTGGGCGAGGGAACGACCGTGTTCTCGCTGGACCGGCGGGGCGACAGTATCGCGGGCCGCTGGTCGTGGGTCGCCCCTTCCGTGCGTTGGGAGCGGGCTGCGCGCCCCGACACCTCGGCGCCGACGGGTGTGGTACGAGGCGTGCAACAGCGGGTCGAGGAGGCGCTCTGGGCGGCGGTGTCGCGGGTGGGATCCGTGGAAGTGGATGCCCGTTTCGGCGGCACCTTCGACGCCCCGCGACTCTCCATCACATCCAACGTTGCGGACGCGGTGGCGGGTGCGTTACGTGATCAGCTTGGCGCCGAGATTCGGCGCGCGGAAGCGGAGGTGCGCCGCCAGGTGGACGCGCTTGTGGCCGACCGTGTGGCCGAAGCCCGGGCGGCTCAGGCTGCCGTCGAAACGGAAGTGCGAACCCGGCTCATGGAGGAGAGAACCCGGGTCGCTGAGGTGCGGACCGAACTGGAACGGAGATTGAGAGATCTGGTGGCGGGGGGGATCAGACTGCCCTGAACTCTTATTTCCTCTTGTTCATGGGCACATAATCCCGCTTCTCTTCCCCAAGATACAGCTGCAGCGGCCGCGCGATCTTCTGCTCCTCATCCATCAGCATCTCCTGCCACTGGGCGAGCCATCCGGGTGTGCGGCCGATGGCGAAGAGCACCGGGAACATCTGGACCGGGAACCGCATGGCCTCATAGATGATCCCCGAGTAGAAGTCCACGTTGGGATAGAGTTTGTAGTTGACGAAGTAGTCGTCTTCCAGGGCAATCCGCTCCAGTTCCACCGCAATGTCGATCAGCGGGTTCTTCCCCGTCACCTCGAAGACTTCGTCGGCCACCTGCTTGATGATCTTGGCTCTGGGGTCGTAGTTCTTGTAGACTCGGTGCCCGAAGCCCATCAGCCGCACTTCCTTGTTCTTCACGCGCTTGATGTAAGCCGGAATGTTCTTGACGCTGCCGATCTCGCGGAGCATTCTCAGCACCTGCTCGTTGGCGCCGCCGTGAAGCGGGCCGTACAGAGCCGCGGCTGCGGCGGCCATGGCGCTGTAGGGGTCCACCAGGCTCGATCCCACGCCCCGCATGGCCGCGGCGGAGCAGTTCTGCTCGTGGTCGGCGTGCAGAATGAACAGTACGTCCAGGGCCCGCTCCAGCACCGGGTTGGGCTGGTATTTGGCCTCGGTGGCCTTGAACATCATGCTCAGGAAGTTCCCGGCGTACGAGAGTTCGTTGTCGGGGTAGGCATACGGCATCCCGACCATGTGCCGGTACGCAAATGCCGCTATGGTGGGGGTCTTGGCGATCAGCCGGTGAATCTGGTATGTCCGGATCTGCTGATTTCGGATCTGGCTCGCCTCGGCGTAGAACGTTGAGAGGGCGGCCACGGTGCTGATGAACACACCCATGGGATGAGCGTCGTATCGGAATCCGTCAAGGAACGTCTTCACGTTTTCGTGGACGAACGTGTGATGGATGATCTCATGGCTCCAGTCGTCCAGCTGCGACTGGGTGGGCAGCTCCCCGTGGAGCAGCAGGTATGCCGTTTCGAGGAACGTACCCTTTTCGGCGATCTGCTCTATGGGGTACCCCCGGTAGCGCAGGATTCCGCGGTCGCCGTCTATGTACGTGATCCGGCTCTTGCAGTGCGCCGTGTTGGTGTAACCGGGGTCGTACGTCATGATCCCGAAGTCATCCGGGCCGGTGGTGATCTGGCGCAGGTCCATGGCGCGGATCGCGCCGTTCTCTATGGAGAGCTCATACGTCTTGCCGGTGCGATTGTCGGTAACGGTCAACGTCTCTTTTGCCACGCTCGCCTCGAGTGCTAGTATTGATTGGTACAGGAGCATGAATAATACCATGTGGAGGGGAAATGGCGATGTCCGGTTTGAAGGTCGTGAATGCGGTTGGGACGGTGAGTGTTTTCCTGGCGATCCTCTTCGTCACGTCCGCGCCGACGGCGGCGCAGGTGCCCACCTTCCGCGAGGTGGCCGGCCACGAGTTCGGTGACCGAATAACCTTGCACCACCAGATGGTGCGGTACGTGGAGCAGCTGGCTGCCACGTCGCCCCGGGTGAGGCTCGTATGGCAGGGCTACAGCTGGGAGGGCAGGTCGTTACCGGTGGTGATCGTAACCTCGCCGGAAAACCACCAGCGGCTGGATGCCATCCAGGCCCGGGCCAACCGGCTCAACGACCCGCGGACAACCACCGCGGACGACGCCCGCGGGATCATCGCCGACCAGCCGGCCATAATATGGCTTGGGGGATCGATTCACGGGTTTGAGCTGTCGGGGAGCGAGGGCGTGCTCAAGCTGCTCGAGCATCTGACCACGCGGAACGATCCTGTCACCATGGAAGTCCTGCGCCAGACCGTGGTGCTGATAGATCCCATGCTCAACCCTGACGGCCGCGACGCGTTCGCCCATCTCAATCATGAGAACATCGGCCGGAAACCCACTTCCAACCGGGACGACTGGTCCAACGATTTCAACTTCTGGCAGGCGCTCAAGTTCCGGACCGGCCACTACTACTTCGATACCAACCGCGACTGGTTCGCGCACACACAGCGGGAGACCCAGGGCCGGGTACCCACGCTTCGCGCGTGGCGTCCCCAGGTGGTGGTGGACTTCCACGAGATGGGTCACGATCAGGAGTTCTACTTCGATCCGCCCACGGACCCGGTGGGGCCGTTCTTTCCGGCATTCGCCAGCCGCTGGTTCAAGGTGTTCGGCGACGCGTACGCGGCAGCATTCGATTCAGCGGGCTTCGAGTACACCACCCGCGAGATGTTCAACTACTTCTATCCGGCGTACACCACGTCATACGGCAGCTATCAGGGTGCCGTGGGCATGCTCACCGAGCAGGGATCGTCGCGGGGGCTCAGGCTGGAGATCAGCGACGGCTCGGTGCGAACGCTGGCCGATGCGCTGGAGCAACAGTACGTCGCGGCCTGGACGGTGGTACAGGTGGCCGCTCGCGAGCGCGAGCGGATGCTCAGCGAATACTACGAAGCCCACCGTGAGGCGGTGGCCGACGGCCAGCGCGGGATTCGACGCTACCTGATTCCCCCCGGCGGTGATCCGTCGGCCCGGCTGGAGCTGGCCCGGTTGCTCGAGCGGAACGGAATAGAGGTAACGGTGCTGACACAGAGCACCACGTTGTCGGGCGTGCGCGACCGTACAGGACCCACGGTGGGTTCGCGCGCGTTCCCGGCCGGCACCTTCGTGGTGGAGGCGGCGCAGCCCAGGAACCGTCTTTTGCGGGCCCTGCTCGAGCCCGAGGTGCCGATACCGGCCGAGTTTTTGAGGCAGGCGCGTGCGCGGGTGGAGCGTGCCGAGAATCCGCGCTTCTACGACATCACGGCCTGGTCGCTGCCGTTGCTGTTCAACGTGGATGCATACAGCACGTCGGACGTTCGTGCCCTCAGCACGTCGGCAGTTGCCGAGGCGGAGCGGGCACCGCTCGAGCGGGCGCAGTACGCGTATCTGCTGGATGGAGCGAACGCGTCTTCGATGGCGGCGCTGTATCACCTGCGGGCCAAGGGGTATCGCGGTGGTGTGCTGACGGCGCCCACCCGGATTGGCGGGGGGGAGATGGCTGGTGGGGCGGCTATTGTGCGGGTGGGGCAGAACGATACCACCGTCCACGAGGCGGTGCGCCGGATTGCCGAGCGGTATGACATTGCGGTCACCGCCACGCGGACGGGGTTGTCGGATTCAGGGTTCCCGACGCTCAGCGCCGCGGGCCAGGCATTCAACATCGCCGAGCCAAGGATCGCGATTCTGGCCGAGATGCCGATTCAGGCGTACTCGTTCGGCTGGGCGTGGTACACACTCGACCGTCAGTTCGAGGTTCCGGTGACCGTCTTCCGCACGGGGTCGGTGAGCCGGCTTGGTCTGGACAGGTACAACGTGATCGTGATTCCGGAAACGCAGCCGCAGGCCCTTGCCAACGAGCTGGGCGAAGCCGGCATAGAGCGGCTGCGGCGTTGGGTGCGCGAGGGCGGCACGCTGGTGACCATCGGCAACGCCACCGAGTTTGCGCGCACGCAGTTCCAGTTGGGGCTCAGAAACTGGTACGATACGGATGAGGGCAAGAACAAGCAGCAGTTCAGCGTGCCGGGTGCGGTTTTCCGGGCTGTGCTGAACCGCGATCACTGGATGACCGCGGGATACGGCGAAGAGATGCCGGTGCTGGTGAATTCTGCGCGTCTCTATCTGCCGCCTGATGGGCCGCCCTCATCGGGGCGGCGCGTGATCGCGACTTACGCAGACACCAACCCCAGGATTTCAGGCCACGCGTGGGATGAGACGCTCGAGCGCATACCCGGCGCGGTGTACGCGTACGAGGAACGCGTGGGACAGGGACGCGTAATCACGTTCGCCGAGGAGGTGAATTTCCGGGCGTACACCCGGGGGGCGAACAGGTTGTTTCTGAACGCGGTCGTGTTGGGGCCCAGCGCACCGTAACAGGCGGACAGGCGGACATGCAGTCGGGCGAATCGGGATCAACGGACCGCCCGACCGCCTGTCCCCCGTTACGGCATCGGCACGTCGCTATTCCAGATATCCTCGGCGAGCATCCAATGTTCGCCCACCTTGTGCCAGTGCACCAGGTACTTCCCGCTGTCGGAGAACTCCGGCATCGGCGCGTCGGGCCCGGGGGCGAAGTGCAGGCTATATGAGCCGCGCTCCACGGCCAGCGGGCCGTTGGCCATGACCGATTGCGTGGTCAGCGTAAGGTGCCAGGTCCCCATCTCCATCCACTCCCGCCATTTGTCGCGGATGGCTTGACGGCCCACGACCGCCGGTTCGTTGGGGGGCATGAACACGGCGTTGTTCGTGTAATGGGTTGCCACGGAGTCGGCCTCTCCCGCGGCGACCAGCTCGCTGAACCTGCTCGCCATCGCCTCGATCGCCTGCCGTGCCGCCTGCGATTCCTCGTCCATGCGCGCCTGCATCTGCTCAGCGGTTTCCACTCCTGGCTGGCACGCCACAATGCCAAGGAGCGCTGCTCCCAATGCGATATTCCTGTGCATACTGAACACCTCCGTGTTAACCGTTCTCAACGGCGGCGACGCGCAATTCGTCGCCCGTCCGTAGCGGGCAACGGAAGTTAGGGTTATCGCCGTTCGGCGCCAGGGCGCCGAATCAGTTGGCCGGAGAGAGATCGGCCGGTTACATTGGCTATCACGTTGCAGGATATTCGGTTGGAGAACTTGGAGGGCATCGATGGGCTTGCGGTGTAACCAGCGGGCGCTGGTCGTTCTCACGTTGCTCGGCGTGTTGGGCTGTGACCGGCAACCGTCCGATGGAGTCGTGGCCGAATACGCCGCGCCGGCGGGAGGGCGGGCGCACAATCTGGCTGAAGGGATGAACGGTCCCATCCTCTCGTGGATCGAGCCTGTGGGTGAAGGGCGCCATGCGTTCCGGGTGGCGGTGCGGGAGAATGGCGGCTGGCGCACCGTTGGCACCGTGGTCGAGAACGATTCGCTCTTCGTCAACTGGGCGGATTTTCCGTCCGTCGTCGAGTTGGCCGACGGTACCTGGATTGCGCACTGGCTCCAGAAGGTGGCGCCGGCCACGTATGCGTATCATGTGAAGATGGCGGTCTCCACGGATCGTGGCGCCACGTGGAGCAGCCGGTTCGTGCCGCACAGTGACCGGTCGCCCACAGAGCACGGGTTCGTGTCGATGGTGCCGTGGCGGGATGGGGCGGCGGCGGTTTGGCTGGATGGGCAGAATACACTCGGCGGGCACGAGACGGGTGAGGAGCTGCTCACCAAAGGTGCGATGACGCTGAGATTCACCACCATCACGCCCGACGGCACGCCCGCGCCCGACATGGAGATCGACCCCAAGGTCTGCGACTGCTGCCAGACGGCGCTGGTCCGTGCCGGCGACGCGCTGGTCACGGCGTACCGCGACCGGGCGGAAGGGGAGATTCGGGACATAGTGGTGTCGCGCTTTGCCAACGGTGCGTGGAGCGAGCCGCGCAAGGTGGCGGATGATGGCTGGTACTATCCCGGATGTCCGGTGAACGGCCCTTCGCTCGCGGCGCGTGGTGACACGGTAGCAATCGCCTGGTTCACCGCCGCTGACGACAACCCGCGCGCGTACACCGCGTGGTCGTTCGACGGCGGCGTCACGTTCAGTGAGGCCATCCGCGTCGACGACGGCCGACCGCTGGGCCGCATGGCGGTGGTGTTCATGCCGGATGGCGACGCGGTGGTGGCGTGGCTCGAGGAGACCGACACAACGGGCTCGGTGCGGTTGCGCCGAGTGAGGCCCTCCGGCCGTACCGGCCGCTCACTGGTGGCGGCCGAGGTGCCGGCGGTGCGCGCTTCCGGATTCCCGCGGCTTGCGGTGGTTGATGGTGGTGTGCTGGTGGCGTGGACGGACCCGGAGGAGGATGGCGGGGTGAAAGTGGCGAGGGTGGTGCCGTAGAGCCGGCTCAGACGTCCCGCACCGGTCCCCTCCTCGGCGGCCGCGGAATCAGCTCCGCTTCGTGCAGCTCTCCCTGACGCCAGTACTTGATCCGCACAGCCTCCCCACGCGGGGTAGACTGAACCGCTTCCAGGAACGCCATGGGATCCCGCGGCGTCACACCGTTCACCTCGACCACCAGATCACCGCGCCTGAGCCCAGCCGTCTCCGCTTCGCCGGTAGCACGGGTGACCACAACCCCGTCACGCCGGGCGATACCGAACCGTTGCCGCATGCCTGATGTAGGGGAAACCACAGTGAGGCCGATGGCCTGCGCCACCTGTTCGTCACCCTCCGGCGCCATGAAGTCGATCTCCGGAGCGTCGTCGAACAGCGCCCGCGCTACGTAGATGCGGGCATCAGCCCTGAGCGCCAGCGCCACCGCATCACTCGGCCGGCTGTCCACCGTGCGCGTGGAATTCTGCCCATTGGCGCGCACCACCACACGGCCGTAATAGACGCCGTCTCGCAAGGCATGCACCACCACAGATTCGACCGTACCGCCCAGGGCCTGTGTCATGGTCGCCAGCAGGTCGTGCGTCATCGGGCGCGGCGTGTCGATGCCGTGGAGCGACCGCGCTATGGCCTGCGCCTCGTTCAATCCCACCCAGATGGGCAGGACGCGTCCTGACACGGGATCACGCAGGAGCACCACCGGCGAGCCTGCCTGCGTATCCACTCCCACGGTGGCAACCTCCACTTCCACCATGTCGGGGTCGGGGTGATTACCGCCGGCCGCCAGACAGGCAAAGAAGATGGTGAGGGCGGGGAGCCAGGCGGTTCGGTGCTGGGGTGATGGCATGATGGACACTGACTTCAATCTATGCGGGCAGGGCTTGAGGGGCAAAAAGGCTATCTCCTCCCCGCCACCCAGGTCAACGCCAACCCGAACCCTATCCAGATGATCTCTCTCAACCGGCTCACGATGGCCGAATACACCCCAAGCTCGGCCGGCAGCCCCATCCACTGGAACAACAGGAACATCCCGCCCTCCTTGGAGCCCAGCTCGAAGGGAATGAAAAACAGAGCGTTGAGGATGAGCGAAGAGAAGTTGGTGATGAGGAAACTCGTGAGATAACTCACGCCCAGATCCAAGCTCTGGAAGATCAGGTGATACTCGAGCACCCCTGTGCAGCGACTGATATAGAGTATTGCCAGCGTGGCGAAGAAGCGGCCGGGATTGGTGTGATAGAACGCGGTGATCTGCCGGTCCACGCTTGCAAGCAGCTCACGGCGCGGTTCGAGTTTCCGGCCCAGCCGGTTCAGCAGCGGAAGCTGCTGGAGCAGATCCAACGCTGGTTCCGCGATCCCGTTCCGGTGCCGCGCGAACAGAAACGCCACCAGGCCCGCGAGCAGAACGCCCAGCGCTGCGAGCGCCGCCGCGCCCGTCGCGCTGTTGGGGACGAAGATCAGGGTCAGCATCACGGCCGAGAGCCAGAGCAGGATATGGCTCAACGCGTGCAGCATGGTGAAGATCAGCACCGAGCCGGTGGCGCGCTTCACTCCGAGCCACGGAGCCGCCGCCGCTATCTTGAACGGCTCGCCGCCCAGGTTCACGATGGGCGTCACGTAGTTCAGCGCGAAGCCGGATATGGTGATGCCATAGGTCTTGAGGAACGGCGGGCGGCTGGGCTCATCCGCCATGATGATGTACCACGCGAGTGCCGTGCCCAGGTTCACGAAGGCGTGTACCAGCACGATGGGCACGATCATCCAGCCGGTCATGCGCGCGTTGGCGACGAGTTCATCCACGCCTATCCGGTGCACCAGATATGCGAACACGGCGAACCCTACCGCCATCAGGATGATCAGGACCTTGCGGCTCATCGGCGCAACAATGTATGCATTGCCGGTCCACCTGACAGGGGAACGGTGAGTGCGGCGGATACTGATGATGATGACTGCGGCGCTGGTGCTGGGCGCCGCGCTATGGGTGGGTGCGTGTGGCGCCGGGCCGCTGCCTGCGCTCGGCAATCTGTTGGATCCGGTGCACGGCGTGTGGTCCGTTGCCCGGAACGCAGAGCTTCCGGCCGACCATACCGTGCGGCTGCCGTCGCTCGATGGCGATGTACGAGTGCTCTACGACGGCCGCGGTGTGCCGCACATCTTCGCTGAGTCCGAGTTGGATCTGTACCGAGCGCTCGGCTATGTGCTTGCGCGAGACCGTCTCTTCCAGCTCGAGATTCAGACGCGGGCCACGGCGGGCCGCCTCACCGAGCTTGTTGGCCCACGTGCGCTGCCGGCCGACCGGCAGATGCGGCGCCTTGGGCTCGCGTGGGCGGCGGAGCGTGCCTGGGGAGAGCTCGAGCCTCCGGTGCGCGCCATTCTGGAAGCATACGCCGAGGGCGTCAACGCGCGGATGGACGAATTGCGCGGCCGCCGTGACTACCCGGTGGAATATCATCTGCTCGAAGCCGAGCCGCTCAGGTGGCGGCCCGAGTATTCGCTGTACCTGGGCGCACGCATGGGATGGACCCTCGCATACAACGACGATGCCCGCCGCCGCGAAAGGCTGGTGGAGCTTGTGGGGCATGCTGCGGCAGATGCGTTGATGCCGCGGAACAACCCGATTCAGGAGCCTATCATACCGGGTGGGGGATTGTATCCGCGGTTTGATCCGGTCAGGGTGCCGGCACCGGCGGGACGAACGGCGGTGCGCCCGCTGCCCCCCGCGCCCTCCCACGCGGGCATCAACGCCAGCAACAGCTGGGCGGTCTCACCGTCCCGCAGCGTCACCGGCCATGCGCTGCTCGCGGGCGATCCGCACCTCGGGCTCTCGCTCCCTTCCATCTGGTACGAGGTGCATCTGGTGGTACCGGGCGCGCTCGACGTCTATGGCGTCACCTTCGCCGGCGGGCCCGGCGTGGCCATCGGTTTCAATCGCGATGCGGCGTGGAGCTTCACCAACACCGGCGCAGACGTGCTCGATCTGTACGAAGAGACGCTGGACGATCCGGACGAGCCGCGACGGTACCGGCTGGACGGCGAGTGGCGGGATCTCGACGTGCGGATAGAGACGTATCGCGATCAGTCGGGCCGGGTGATTGCGGTCGACACCATCTTTCACACCCACCGCGGGCCCCTGATGCTGGACGGCGAACGGCCGCGCTCGTTCAGATGGACGGTGCTGGAAGACCTGAACGCTCTGGACGTACTGAGGCGCGGCCAGAGCGCGGGCGGCGTATCCGACTGGCTCAACGTGATGAGTGGGTTCCGCTCGCCGGCCCAGAATCTTGCGGTGGCCGACCGCTCGGGATCGATTGCCATCAGGTCGTCCGGCCGTTTTCCAGTGCGGCCCGGAAACGGGAGCGGCGTCGAGATACGTGACGGCTCCTCGAGCGCATCCGACTGGCGCAGCCACTGGCGGTCGGCGCGCGAGCCTGCCGCCATCAATCCCCGGCAGGGATTTGTGGCCAGCGCCAACCAGCAGCCGGTGGATCCCCGCCGCGAGCCCGGCTACCTGGGCATCAACTGGGTATCGCCGTGGCGGGCAATGCGGATCAACCAGCTGCTCCGCGAGAACTCGGCGGTGACGGTGGACGCCATGCGGCGCTATCAGACCGATCCAGGGAGCGCCCGGGCAGACTGGTTCGTCCCGTATCTGCTGGAAGCGGTCGAGGCCGTCTCGGTTGAGACGAGCGCCCGGGATGGAGAGCCGCGGATTGACGCCGCAACGCTCCGACGGGCACGCCAGGCCGCAAGCCTGCTCGCAGGATGGGACAGGCGCTACACGATGGAGAACGAGTTCGCGGTTCTGTTCGAATACACCATGCAGAGAATCGCTGACCGCCTGTGGGATGAACTCGTGCCGCCGGGTGAGGAGAACCGAATTCACACGCCGGCCGATGCCGTACTGGCGAGCCTGCTCCGGGATCCTGCGAACTCCTGGTGGGACGATCGCCGGACGGAAGATGTGGTGGAAGACCGTGATCTGATTCTGGTGCTGAGTCTGGCCGACGCGCTGGACCGCGCCGAACGGCTGCATGGTGACCGAAGCGCGGGCGCCTGGCGCTGGAGTGGAATCCGCCACGCCAACATTCGCCACCTGCTCGGCATCTCCGCTTTTTCGGCTCTGCGCGTGCCGGTGCAGGGTGGTCCGGGGCTGCTCAATCCGTCGTCGGGAGACGGAACGCATGGTGCGAGCTGGCGCATGGTGGTGGAGCTGGGGCCTGAGGTTCGCGGCTACGGGACGTATCCCGGAGGACAATCCGGGAATCCCGTGAGCACCCGTTACCTGGACCGGCTGGATACCTGGATTGCGGGAGAACTCGATCCTCTGATCTTCCCGCGCACACCTCAGGAACTGGACGATTCGGAAGTAACGGCGCGACTCACCTTCACGCGGGGAGGCCGCTGATGCCGGTGCTCCTCAGGTTCGTTCCACTGACTGCCGCGTTCGCGCTCGGCACGGTGGCGGTTGGATGGTGGGCCGTACCCGTGTTGGGCATAGCGTGGGGTGGCGTGGCCCAACGCGATACCCGGCCCGTACTCACGGCGGCGGCCGCTGCGTCGTTCGCCTGGATTGTGCTGCTGTTGTGGTCTGCCACGCGCGGGCCGGTGTGGGAGCTTGCGAGCAAGGCAGGGGAGACCGTGGGTGTACCTGGCGTGGTGCTGGTTGTTGCGGCGGTCGTCTTCCCGGCTGTCGTGGCCGCCGCAGCGGCCTGGGTGGTGGTGGCCGCGCGCAGAAAGCCTACTCCGTAGTTCCAATCTCCACCTGTACCCGCGCCACCGCACCGTCATCCATTGCATCAACGGTAAGTGTAACCGGTCCCAGCTGAAGCTTCTCTCCGGGAGCCGCCGCATCGCCCAGTTGGTCGCGGAGAAGCTCGTCCAACGTCGATTCGCTCGGTGCCGGCAGGTCGATCCCGTAGATCTGTTCGATCTCCGCCACCGTAGCGCTCCCCTTGAGCGGGAAGGACACCACCAGGGGCATCTCCGGTTGCGGTGCCTCGGCTGGTCCGAACACGCGGTCCACCAGGGCCCTCACTCCCTGACGCATGATCACGAACACGTGGTCGCCCGGCAGGATCTGGGTGTTGCCGCGCGGGGGGATGATGCGGTGCTCGCGGGAGATCATGGCCACTACTACGCCCTCTGGGAGCGTGATCGATTCCAGCCGCTTTCCGGCTACGCCGGAACCCACGTCCACTGCGTACTCGACGATGTCGCCGTCCACGTCGCGAAGCGAGGTGATCTCCAGCATGACGGGCGGTTCGATGCGGGCCGGCATCTGGAGTCTCAGAGCCTTTGCCACCCACGGAAGGCTCCACCCCTGGAGCACGGCGGAAATGAACACCACGAAGAACACTACGTTGAAGAGCAGGGGAGCGTCGGGCAGTCCCAGGAGGAACGGATAGGTTGCGAGAATGATGGGAACAGCGCCCTTCAATCCCACCCACGAGATGAACGCCAGTTCACGGATACTGAAACGGAACGGAAGCAGCAGCAGTCCCACGGTGAGCGGCCTTGCCAGCAAGATCAGCACGGCCGCGATCAGCAACCCCTCCTTCCACACGCCGGCGAGCTGGCTCGGGAAGGCGAGGAGGCCCAGGATCACGAACATCAGGATTTGCCCCAGCCAGGCAAGACCGTCGTGGAACAACATGACGCCGCGCTGGAACACGATGCGCTGGTTACCTATGATGAGTCCCGCGAGGTACACGGCCAGGAACCCGCTTCCCCCGAACCACGCCGCTCCGCCGTAGGCCAGGAGGGCGGCGCTGCCGGTGAACACCGGATAGAGGCCGGCGGCATCCAGGTTGAGCCTGTTTATCACCAGTGCACCCAGCCGGCCCGCCAGGTAACCCACTACTGCTCCCAGCACCATCTGTTGGGCGAACAGCAACGCCAGATCGGCCTTGGCCGCGCGGCCGAGCAGCAGCTCGATCAGGGCTATGGTGAGGAAGATGGCCATGGGATCGTTGGCGCCGCTCTCGATTTCGAGCGTAGCCGCGAGCCGCTCGCGGAGGTGGACGCCTTTGGATCGGAGCACGGCGAACACTGCCGCGGCATCGGTCGAGCCCACGATGCTCCCCAGCAGCAGGCCCTCGAGCAGCGGAATGCCGAGCAGCACGGACGCGGCGAGCCCGGTCACGGCGGCGGTAATCACCACGCCCCCGGTCGCGAGGGTCACCGACGGCGCCATCGCCACGCGGAACGCGGACCAGGGGGTGCGCAGTCCGCCGTCGAACAGGATCAGGGCGAGCGCCAGCGTTCCCACACCATGGGCCAGGGCGTAGTTCTCGAACTCGATCTTCCCCAGCCCCTCGGATCCTGCCAGCATTCCCAGCGCCAGGAACAGCACCAGGACCGGGAGTCCCATCCGCGAGGAGAGTTTGCTCGAGACGATCCCCAGTGCGAGCAGGACGCCCACGAGCAGAATCACGCCGTCTATGGGGAACATGCCGGAAAATGTACACGGGGGCGTGGGGGTGGTAAGCGTGAGCGGAGCCGGCCCCGCCACGGGAAATCCCGGCTTGCGCTCTCCGGGATCCGCTTCATTTTGGAGCCCGTCCTGAACAGCCGGAGGTCTTGCATGAGCGGCATCAACACAGGGAAGGTGATCGTCGGAGGGTTGCTGGCCGGCGTTGTGATCAACGTGGTGGAAGGTGTGATGAACACGGTGGTGCTGGCAGACCGGATGCGCGGGATCTATGCGGGGATGAACGTTCCCGAGCCGGCCGGGACCACGATCATCATGTACCTCATGATGGGGTTCGTGATCGGGATCCTGGTGGCGTGGTTGTATGCCGCTATCCGGCCGCGGTTCGGTGCGGGTCCGCGCACGGGGGTGATTGCGGGTCTCGTCGTGTGGTTCGCGGCGTCGGTGCTTCCGATCACCAGCTGGGCGATCATGGGGATCCTCCCCCTGGATCTGTTGCTGGTGGTGTACGTTTATACGGGTGTCACATTCGTTGTGGCCGGGCTCGTGGCCGGAAAGGTGTATGCGGAAGGTGGGCCTGCGTTGTAGGGCGTGGCCGGGCTGGTTAAGTTAAGCCCTGTACCACACGGGACGTGGCGCAGCCCGGTAGCGCACCTGAATGGGGTTCAGGGGGTCGCGGGTTCAAATCCCGCCGTCCCGACTTGCCGTACGCGGCATAGGCCGGCACATCTGGGTATCCATTCGACTGCTCCAACTCGGTCAGGTCGGATGTGCTGAACACTCGATGGCACCGGAGCCGCGGGGCGCTGGTGCTGGGGACGGCGCTCGGCGTTCTGTTGCTCGCGGCACTCGCGGTGCATCTGATCTTCGCGCACTACACCAGCGCTGGCTACGTGGCGCGGCATGTGGCCGGGGTTCTTGGCCTGCCGTCGGACACCCTCGTGCAGATCGGCGCGACCAGGCTGAGACCGTTCACCCGCTCCTTCCGCGTCAGCGCGCTCACCATCGTGTCGGAAAACTGGGAGGCCAGCGTTGCCTCGCTGGAGGTGACGGGAGTCCATTTGGGTGCCCTGCTGCGAGGCGCACGGATCGCGGCGGCGGCGACGCTCGAGGAACCGCGGCTGGATGCCCGCCTCGATCGGCGGACCGCGTCCAGGACCGGTGCGACACCCTGGTTGTTGCACGAAGCCTTCCGTGGGATGTCACGAACGGTGCGGGTGGACACCGTGCGCGTGCGCGGTGGGGCCGTCCGGTATGAGGAGATTGCTGCCGACGGCGTGCGACCGGGCATTCTGGTGCTCGATCGGATCTTCGCCACGGCCTACAACGTGACCAACGATCCGCGCCGCATGTCGGACTCGACCCGCGCCGTAGCGGATGTGCAGATGCGACTGGCAGGTGAGGGCTCCGTCAAAGGAACCCTGGCCTATGACCTTCTGGCGCCGAGCCTTACTATGAGGGTCCGGGGCACGGTTGGCCGCATGCCGGGACCAGCTTTCAACACGATCCTGGTAGACCTGGAAGGCATCCGCGTGACCAGCGGCACGCTCGACTCGGCCTGGTTCGATGTCCGGGTTCGAGATGAGGCTGCCACCGGGCACCTGACGATGCTCTACCACGATCTCGGAATCGAGTTGCTGAACAAGGTCACGCACGCCCGGAGCATCGGCGACCGGGTGCAGAGCTTTATCGGCGCCAACTTCAGGCTCAACCGCCACAACCCGTCTCGTGACGGTGCCGAGCCCACGACCGTACCGCTTGCGCGGGCGCGCGGTGCGGAGGTGGCCCTGACGCGCTTCATATGGGAGACGGTACGGGAGGGTGTGAAGACGACGCTGGGGCTCTAGGTAGGCGTGAGGTCTCAGAGTTGGGACCGGAATGGCCGGATCAGCTTTTCGGAAATCCGCTCCCGAAGGGGACGGGCCTGCCAGGCCTCCCAGGTGTACGGCTCGGAGCGTGCGAGGTCCTCCTCGAACGCCCGGGTCATCTCGCCTGCAAAGGTCGTGTCGTAGATGTTCAGGCTCGCCTCGTCGTTGAGCTTGAGGGATCGCATGTCGAAGTTCGTCGATCCGACCGAAACGAATTCGCCATCGACGACCAGGAGCTTCGTGTGGAGCATGGTCGGCTGGTAGATCTGGATGTCCGCGCCGTGGCGAAGAAGTTCGCCCCATGACCCCCGGGATGCGATCTTCACAGTCTCGGAGTCGATGTGGGGGCCGGGGAGCAGGATACGAAATCGGACGCCACGCAGGAGGGCTGCCACGAGAGCGTCCACGAGAAGCTCGTCGGGCACGAAGTAGGCCGCTATCAGGTCGATGCTCTCCGAGGCCGCCGCGATGGCCATCAGGTACATCAGGTGCATGCTCTCGCCGCCCCCCGAGGGTGAGGCGATGAACATGTGGGCGTCCAGCTCGCCGACCGGTGCGAGGGGGGGAAAGTACGTCGCATCGTTCAGCACCTCGCCCGTTGTCTTGATCCAGTTGTCGTTGAAGGCCGCCTGGAACTGCGCCACCACGGGGCCCTCCACGCGGAAATGGATGTCCCGCCAGTGTTCGGGATCCTGGGCCCGGCCTTTCCAGAGATCGGCGATGCCGACGCCCCCGGTAAAGCCCACCCTGCCGTCCACCACGAGGATCTTTCGGTGCGTCCGGTTGTTGAGCCGTGAAAGTTGGTACCACCGGAGCGGGCGGTATCGGTGGACCCTGGCGCCGGCATCCTCCATCTGGGTCAGAACGTCGCCGTCCATCTGCACGCTCCCCGCCCAGTCGAGAATGATGTGGACCGGCACGCCGGCCCTGGCGCGCTCGGAGAGGGCGTCGGCGAGTTCACGCCCGATCTCCCCCGACCAGTAGACGTAGGTCTCGAAGGTGATGGAAACCGACGCCCCCCGGATCGCCTCCAGCATGGCAGGAAAGATCTCGTCGCCGTTGTGGAGCGCCGTGACGCGGTTGCCCGAGGTGATCGACGGGCCCAGCATCACCGACATCTCGCGCCGGAACTGGGGGTCCGACACCCCGTAGCGGTGGCGAACCTTCCGGGTCAGACCCTTGCCCGAACCGGGTTCTTCGCTCATGGGACCCCCTTCATGGTGCGTTCTCCGGGTTGAGAGGGGGGGAGAAGGAAGGGGTAGAAGCCGATCTCACGTGGCTTCCACCCCTCTGTTATTCAGACCGACGCGGCCTCAGCCCCCGAAGGTCAGAGACCAGACCCTTAGGGCTTGCGACCCTGCTGGGCGGAACCTTGCTTCTGCTCGTCCTGCTCGCTGCGGTTCTGCTCGTCGTCGCGGTGCTCGCCGCCCTTGTCGGCCGGACGATCCTGGTCCTGGCGGTCGTGGCCACCCTTCTCTTCGCGATTGGGCTGTCGATTCGTCATCTGATTCTCTCCTTCAGGTAGGTGGGTTGAGCGTTCCCCGCGACGGGAATCGGCTCATTGGGAACGCGCCTGGATCCGATAAACGGCGGCTCTCGGCGCGTTTTGAACTAGAAGAATCATCGTGCATCCGGTCGCCTCGGGGTATCGCCCAGATGGCTGAAACCCGGGTGCCATCCGCGTAGCCCCAAGGAGTTACCCCCTTCGATCCGAGGCTTGCTTCGCATCTCGCTCTTTGGGGGGTCAGTCAGGGTTCACCCGTACGCCCGATATCGGGCCCCCATGGTCACCCGCGATCTTGAGGGGGGTCTTGCAAGGAGGCCACGGCATGTCGCCGGCTCCTGTCAGGAGCGACGGAATCGGTTTGGCGATACTCCCGCCCCCGGTCCCGAATACACACGGAAAATTGAAACTGGAGGACAGACAAACATGGCAACGCACGCACACGGCACCACCGGCCACACGGGCACCATGAACCGCAGGATCGTCTCTGCAGACACCATGACGGGCGACAGCGTCCGCAACCTCTCCGGCGACGACCTCGGCAACGTGCATGCAATCATGCTCGACGTCCACGACGGATCCATCGCCTACGCGGTGCTCTCCTTCGGAGGATTTCTCGGGATGGGCGACAAGCTGTTCGCCGTTCCCTGGAAGGCCCTGACGTTGGTCCAGGACGAGGAGTATTTCCTTCTCGACGTGGACAAGGAGGTGCTCGAGGACGCGCCCGGGTTCGACAAGGACAACTGGCCCGATTTCTCCGACCCGAGCTGGGGCCAGGGGATCCACGATCACTACAGCACGACCCCCTACTGGAAGCACGAGGGGCAGCAGGGCGCAGGCGCGACGCGCCGCTGAGTCTGAGCGAAGGACGGGCCCGGGGCTGGGTGGAGGTGTCGAGATCATCGGCTGCCTCGCCCGTCCCGGGCTCTTTCATTGGCCGGGGATCAGCGGTGCCTCGGGCCACTGCGGTCGTGGCCCTCCCTCTTCGTCTCATCGGTACGCGCGATGCTCACGACCAGGGCCACACCCCCTGCAACGGCGGCGATGAAGAGGATCATCGCGAGGCCGGGGTAACCGAAAAGCGTGAAACCCGTCTCCACCCGCATCAGCATGGCGGCACCCACAATCAGCGCCGCCATGACGAGCCCGAGGGTGATCCGGTTCGCGATCTTCTGAAGCCCCTCCATCAGGTGGACCTCGTCGAAGGCATCCACCTTGAACCGGATCCGGTTGCTGGCCAGGAGGTCGAGGGTTCGGTTCAGCCGGGTCGGCAGCTCCTGAATGAAATCGTTCATTTCGAGGAGCGAGGCTGCGACCCTCCCTGGTGACGCCTGCTTCCACATCCGCTGCCGAAGGATGTCGCCGACGTGGGTCCGGATCGCCGCGTTCGGATCAAACTCCGGATCGAGGATCCGTCCCACGCGGTCAAGGTTGATCAGCGTCTTCCCGAGCATGCTCAGGTCCCCCGGGATCCGGACCCCGTGCTCGCTGGCGGTTCGGGTCACCCCCAGGACCACCTTGCCCAGCTCGATGTCCTTCGACACCACGCCCTGCTGGCGGTCGACGAGTTCCGTCACCGCGGCCACGAAGCCGATTTCGTCGAAGTTGGGACCGGGCTCCCCGAGTTTCATGGCCACCTGCGCCGCCTCCTCGCCGTCCCCCTCGCTCACGGCCATGAGAAACCGAACCAGTTTTTCCTGGAGGCCCGACGAGATCCGGGCCACCATGCCCAGGTCCAGGAGGGCGATCCGGTGATCCGAGGTCAGCGACAGGTTTCCGGGGTGGGGGTCCGCATGGAAGAACCCGTCGACCAGGACCTGCTGCAGGTAGGCCTCGAAGAGCTGGCTGGCGAGTTCCTCTCCATCCAGCTCCATCCGGCCCAGGGGGCTGAGCGAAGTGATCTTCCGCCCCTTCACCCACTCCATCACGAGGACGCGTGAGGTCGTGAAGTCCATGATGGGGCGCGGGACCAGCAGCCGGTCGAATTTCTCCAGGTTCTTGCCGAGTCGCTCCAGGTTCTGGGCCTCCTGGCGGTAGTCGAGCTCGTCCAGGAGGGTCTTCCGGAATTCCCCGACCATAGCCACGAGATCGAATCGCTCCCCGAGCTCCGTACGGGTCGCCATCACCTCGGCGATCTCCTCCATGGCCTCGAGATCGCTGGCCACCTGCTGGCGAACGCCCGGACGCTGGATCTTCACGGCCACCGGCCTTCCGTCACGCATCTCCGCGTAGTGGACCTGCCCGAGGGACGCCGACGCGATGGGCTGGGAATCGAACCGTGAGAAGGCCTTCGAAATCCGCACACCCAGTTCCTCAGCCAGGATCCGCTCCGCCTCCTCGGAATCGAAGGGCTCAACCTCGTCCTGGAGCCGCGAGAGTGCGAGAAGATACTCCACAGGGAGAAGGTCGGGTCGCGTGGAGAGAAGCTGCCCGGCCTTGACGAAGGTCGGACCCATGGCCTCGAGATCCCTCGCGAGGCCCTCTCCCCGCTTCGCCCGATCACCGTTGCCGCCTTCCACATCCGGTGGTGCCTGTTCCCCTTCCAGGAGCCCCGCTTCCAGCCCTCCACCGACGGCCAGGTCGGAGCGGCCGTACCGAACGAAGATTCTGCCCAGGTCGGCGTAGAGTTTCAGGTGTCTGGGCTTGAAGGATATGGGCATGGCCGGTCGCTCCTCGTGCGATACGCTGGTAAGATCGCGGGGGACCCTGGGGGCCCGATATCGGGCATACGGGTGAACCCTGCCTGACCCTCCGAAGAGCGAGATGCGAAGCGGGCCCGGGGTCGAAGGGAGTAACTCCTTGGGGCTACGCGCGTAGCACCCGGATTTCAGCCATCTGGGCGATACCCTGAGGCGACCGGATGCACGATGATGAGATGGCCTCGGGCGCGTCCACCGTCCGTGCGAGAATGAAGGTTCGGCGGCACCTCTTCCGCGAACCGGTGTAGGCTTGGAGTAGGTCTGAGCGTGCCACCCGAGGTGGGGTGGCCAAGGTGTCCATCGCCGATTCGCAATCGGGAGCTATGGCCCTGTAGCCCGGCTGAAGTCCCTTCTGCCAAGGACGGCTTCCGACCCGATGTACGACCGGACACCGAGAGAAAAACGTTCCCGCAGGCGGATTGTCCTGCTTGCCGGTGGCGGGCTCCTTGCTCTTGCGGGCCTGACACTGCTCATGTTTCTCGCTCCATGGCGAGCGGAAGCCCCGTTGGAGATTTCCTACTCGCAACTTATCGCAGCGCTCGATGAGGGCCGGATCATCAGCGTGACTTTCGTCGGCGGCGAACGCATCGAGGGCAGGATGCGGGATGAAGCCCTCTCGGGCGAGACCGTGCCTGTCGAGTTCCACACTCTGCTTCCGGTTCCGCAAAGCGATTATGTGATCCAGCGATTCGAAGCCGCTCAGGTCCCCATCGATGCGCGCGCCGCTGGGCGATCGCTGTTCGGTTGGGCAGGGGTCGTCGCGCTCTGGCTGCTCCTTGCGGGGATCGTCGCCTTTTTCCTCTTCAAGGGACCGGGTGCCCGCTTCGTCCAGCATTCGAAATTGAAAAGGCGCGTCGCCCGTCAAGGAAGGGGCACGGTATCGTTTGCCGATGTGGCGGGAGCGGACGAAGCGAAGGCGGACCTGGAAGAGATCGTGGAATTTCTTCGTGACCCGAAGAGGTTCACCCGCCTGGGAGGCCGCATGCCGCGCGGAGCGTTACTCGCCGGTGAACCCGGAAACGGAAAGACCCTGCTTGCACGGGCGGTCGCCGGGGAGGCCGGGTGCGAGTTCTTTTCAGCCGCCGGATCGGATTTCGTCGAGATGTTTGTGGGGACAGGAGCCGCCCGGGTACGGGATCTCTTCCGCCAGGCGCGGGCGCATGCTCCGGCCATCATCTTCATCGACGAGATCGACGCCGTGGGACGCCGCCGGGGCGAAGCCGCGAACGTCGGGTCTCAGGACGAGAGGGAGCAGGCCCTCAACCAGCTTCTCGTCGAGATGGATGGGTTCACACCGAGTGACAGCGTGGTGGTTCTCGCCGCCACAAACCGTCCCGACGTGCTGGACCCGGCACTTCTGCGCCGCGGCCGATTCGATCGCAGGGTCACGGTGAGCTATCCGGATCTTCGGGGGCGCAAGGGCATCCTCGAGGTCCACGCGAAGGGCCTGCCGCTCGGTCCAGACGTCTCGCTCGAAGCAATGGCGCGCGGCACCGGCGGCATGAGCGGAGCGGATCTCGCGAGCATCATGAACGAGGCAGCGCTCGCCGCGTCCCGGCGCGGATCCGGTTCGGTCGAAATGGCGGATCTCGAAGAGGCGCGCGACCGGGTCCTTCTGGGAAGCGAGCGGCGGAGCCTCATCCTCACCATGGCCGACCGACGCCTCACGGCCTACCACGAGGCGGGGCACGCTGTGGCGGGCCTGGTACTTTCGGGACTCGATCCAGTGCACAAAGTCACCATCATCCCGCGTGAGCGATCGCTGGGCGTCACGGCGTCGCTCCCCGAACGGGATCGGCACACGCATGCCTTCTCCGATCTCCGGGCCCGGCTGGTCATGCTGATGGCGGGGAGGGCGGCGGAGGAGCAGATCCTCGGGGCCGACCATGTCACCACGGGCGCGGGTGGCGATATCCAGCATGCCACCCAGATCGCTCGCCGCATGGTAGTACGCTTCGGGATGAGCAAGAGGCTGGGGATGGTCGATCTTTCCGCCGAGGAAGAACCTCTCGCCGCGCACACGGCCCGGCTCGTCGACGAAGAGATCCGGCGGATCATCGACGAGGCGTACCAGGATGCCCTCGAGCTACTCGAGGAGCAACGTGACCTGCTGGACCGGATCGCGGCGGCGCTCCTCGAGAAGGAGACACTCGGGCGGGACGAACTGCGGGAACTCGTGGAAGGTCAGAGCCTTGCTTCGGGTCCCGTCGGTTCGTCATGAGCGTCGAGGGCGGATCCGATGTCCGCCTGGATTGAACTCGCCACGGGGTGAATGAAACGGATCAGCACCCCAACGCCCAGCAACCCCCGACGTCCACGAGTGCTTCAACCCGTCCCGGAAGCCATCTCGCCCCGCTGTCCGCTCGCAGGAACTGATCACCGCAAGAGCAAGTTTGGACTCATCCTTTCGGGCCAGGGTTGGATGGACCATCCGTCGTTGGCATGTGATCCGATTTTCACTCTGACGGGCGATACGGTTTGGGTTGTCCTCCCCGGATATTCGGAGAGCGAAAGACGTCCCGGCCGGACGGCGTCGTTGGAGATTACGGTTCGCCGAACAGGGCCGCACCATCATCCGAGAGGGAAGTGAACTTGCAAGAAACTTACACCAGGCCGCAGGCGCCCGCCTCGGCCCCTCGGAGATGCCCCCAATCAGGACACAGGCCGGTTTCCGGCCTTCCAACCCCAGGAGGAAAAATGAGCAGGCTCTTAATGGCATTAACCGCCCTTTCCGCATTCGCCTTCTCCGGTATGCTCCAGGCAGGCGACCTGGCAGCCCAACAGCTACAATCGCAGGCGCAGAACTCGATCACCGGTACTATCACGGAGATCGCCGAGAACTGGGTGACCCTGCGGACCGCAGACCAGCGGACAATGAATGTGAGAGTTGATCGGCAGACCCGGTTCCTGGACGAGACGGGTCAGTGGGTAGAGCAGCGGGCGGAGGAGTTGCTTGGCAAGCTCGATTCCGGCGACCGGGTCGTCGTGCAGTACCGCGTCGGTCAGGGAGGCGACCACATCGCGGCATCCATCGAGAAGTGGACCGCTGACCGGCATCAGGCGTGGGGGGTCGCTACAGACCAGGACCAGCAGCGCCAGGAACAACGGCAGGCACAGGGCTCGATCACCGGTACCATCACGGAGCTGGCCGAAAACAGGGTGACCTTGCGGACTGACGACCGGCGGTCGATGACCGTCAGGGTCGATCGGCAGACCCGGATCCTCGACGAGAGGGGTCAGACGGTAGCAGCGCAGGGGGCGAATTTGCTCAGCAACCTCGAGTCCGGTGACCGGGTAGTCGTAAACTACCGCACCGGGGAGAATGCCACCGAGCGCACGGCAGTTTCCATCGGGAAACGTGCGGCGGCACAGCAGCACGTGCAACAGCAGCAGGCCCAGCGGCAGTATGAGCTACCGAGGACGAGCAGCGCTCTGCCGCTGATCGCCCTGCTGGGACTGATCGGACTCGCCGGCGCCGGTGCGCTGCTGAGCGTCGCGGCACGGCGCGAGCACTGAGGACCGGCCCTGCTCTCCCACCCTCCCACAGGGGGGGAGTAGTAGACAGGACGGCAGGACCTACCCCTCGCGGTTATGGGGGTAGGTCCTCCTCTTCCGTTTGAGATGCGCAAGTGGGAGGGGCACCGAACCACCACGCAAGGAAGACACGATGGCTGGGGACAGGCAGGGAACCAGGCAAACGAACGGTCGGAATCGGCCGCTTGCATGGGCCGCGCGGATCCTCCTGGCAGTCGGCGTTGGCTGCCTCGGCTGGGTCGCATGGTCGCTCTCGGAAGCGGCGGTGGTCGGAGCCGTGGAGAGTCGCCGGCTTGCGGAACTGACCCGGGTGAGCGCCTTGCCCGGCGAATTCGCCTGGGGGGGACTCGGCGAAGGGGATCTCGTGGGGAGAATCGAGATCGGGCGCCTGGGCATTTCGGCAATCATGCTCAGCGGAACGACCGCCCGGACTCTCCGTCGTGCGGTCGGGCACATTCCCGGAACAGCTCTCCCGGGGGAGGCAGGCAACGTGGGACTGGCAGGACACCGCGACTCCTTCTTTCGTGAACTGAACGGGATCATGGCGGGCGACACGATCTCGCTGGCGACGCCGCATGGGGATCTCCACTATCAGGTAGACAGCGTGTTTGTCGTCGATCCGGAAGACGTACACGTGCTCGCCCCCCCGCCGGCCGGCGAGATGGTGACACTTGTGACGTGTTACCCCTTTCACTACGTAGGTCCGGCCCCCCGTCGGTTCATCGTCCACGGTCATCGGTTGACCCCGACGTCCTGATCACCGCGAGAGCCAAGTCGGACTCATCCTTTCGGGTGACAGGTTGGACCGAACGTCCATCCTTGGCATGTGATCCGGTTTTCACTCTGACGGGCGATACGGTTCGGGCTGTCCGCCCCGCGATATTCAGTTCAGGCGAAAGACCGCACGGTCTTCATCTCGAAAAAAAGGAAATGATCATGCTTTTTACAATTGCCCTTATCCTCTTTGTGCTCTGGGCCCTCGGTATGTTCACCGGCTACGCGATGGGCGGACTCATCCACCTGCTCCTGGTGGTGGCCCTTGTCGTCGTGGCGATTCAGTTCCTCTCGGGGCGGCGAGGAGCCGTCTGACCGATCCCCGCACCTCGGGGAATATCTGAACACTCAGCTCCCCATCGTGGGCCATACGGACTCGGTGGGGAGCGACGCTTACAACCGGTGAGCCTTCAAAGAGACATCCGCTGGAGACCGCAGAGGTCCCGTGAGCAATCTGATCCCGCCGCCTGATCCCGGGACGAGGGCTCGCCGCGTCCGGAGAGGCTTCCTGCTGGCTCTGGTCCTCGGGATCTCGATCCTCTTCTTCTTCGTGATCCAGCGGTTTCTCCTGACCGTGCTGCTGGCGGCCGTATTCGCGGGTCTGGCCTACCCGCTGTACAGCTGGTTCCTGGCCCGCATGCGCCCACGGCTGGCTGCCACGGTCACACTCGTGCTCCTGTTGGCCGGTGTGGGGCTCCCGGTGGCGGGGTTCCTCACCTTGGTCGCGACCGAGGCCGTGCAGATCAGCAAGGGAGTGGAGACCTGGCTCCTGAAGGACGGTCGGGCGGCTCAGATCCATGATCGACTGGCGCGGATCCCCTTGGCGGGCCGGTTCGTCCCCGAGGAGAACCGGATCGTGGAGCGACTCCGGGAGGCGGCAGGCGGGGCGGGCTCGTTCCTCATGGGAATGTTAGCGGCCGCCACCCGGGGGACCCTGAACTTCTTCCTCCAGCTCTTGGTGCTCTTCTACGCTCTCTTCTACTTCCTGGTGGACGGCCCCCGCATCCTCCAGAGCTTCCTCCGGTACGTTCCCCTCGAGTCGGGTCAGAAGGAGGAGTTGCTGGAGCGATTCGTCTCCGTGACGCGCGCCACTCTGCGAGGCTCGCTTCTGATCGGCTTGATCCAGGGAGGTGTTGCCGGGCTTGCCTTCTGGGTCGCAGGGGTGCCCGGCCCCGCCTTCTGGGGCACGGTCATGGTGGTTTTGTCCATCATCCCGGCCGTCGGCGCCACGCTCATCTGGATCCCCGCTGTGATCTATCTGTTCATGGCAGGACAGGTCGTGGCCGGAGTCGGCCTCCTGGTCTGGTGCGCCATCGTGGTGGGGTCAATCGACAACGTGCTTCGACCCCGGCTCATCGGCCGGGACGCGCGCATGTCGGACTTGTTGATCCTTCTCAGCACCCTGGGCGGGATCGTCCTCTTTGGCGCGGTGGGTTTCATTGTGGGGCCGATCGTGGCCGCGCTCTTCGTGACCGTCTGGCACATCTACGGAGACGTGTTCCAGGACTGGCTCCCCGCGGATCGGGGGCACGCAGACCACGGCCACCAGCCCGCATGATTCACCTTACCAGGGAATCGCACGCTTCTGGGTCACCGGTTTCGAGGCCCAACCTGAGGCTGCGCTGGCGCTCGGCCGCGGAGCCGTGCCGGAAGGTTTCCGGAACCACCTCGCCACCCGCACGAGCCTGCATTCGGTCGTCCCCGATCGCGGCGGCTGCAGCCAGTCCCTGCTCCACGTCCCCCGGTTCCAGCCATCGGCGGTCGCGCTCGGCCCGGTTCGCCCACACCCCGGCAAAGCAGTCCGCCTGGAGCTCAAGGCCCACAGATAGCGCGTTCGCTTCGGGCTCGGAGGCTCGGGCTTGTTCCCGGCGCACCTGATCGGAGGTGCCGAGCAGGTGCTGGACGTGGTGGCCCACCTCATGCCCGATCACGTAGGCGGCGGCGAAGTCGCCGGGACCGCCCATGCGGGCGAGATCATCGAAGAACGTCAGGTCGAGGTAAATTGTGCGGTCAGGCGGGCAATAAAAGGGCCCCATCGCCGACGTGCCGAGCCCGCACGCTGAGGACGCCCGTCCCGAGTACACCACCATGGCCGGAGGGACGTAGCGTAGCCCGGCCGTCGAGAAGATCCCGGACCAGACCTCCTCTGTGCTGCCCAGGATCACCGAGGCAAAGTCGAAGGTCAGGTCCTCGCCGGCGGACGGGGCTGAAGCGGGTGTTCCGTCGCCAAGCGGGAGCTCGCTGGGGTTGCCTCCGAGTACCAGGTAAAGCACGACCATGAGGATGCCCCCGAGGCCGCCGCCGATGGCCACGGCCCCGCCGCCCCTCCGATCCTTTACGTTCGAGCTAGGCCGACTTCCTGTCCAACGCATTGCTCCCCCCCAGCCGGGTCCCCCCTGTTCTCTCAGGCAGAATCCATTGAAAGACCGCCTGTGAGGATGTCAAGGAGGGCATCCGGACCCTGGGAGTGCTCAAGTACCGGTTCTATCGGCCGCGACGCGATAATCCCCATCCGCCGCCGAAAAGGATCAGAATCACAAGAATGATAAGAATCGTGGTAGTAGACATGATGGTTACTCCTGTGGAGAAAAGTCCGGCGGTAGCTCAACCAACGTGCTTGTTGATAATCGACTACGACCACCGGGCGGCTTCCAAACGCCGACAGGAAACATCGTGCATCCGGTCGCCTCAGGGTATCGCCCGGATGGCTGAGAGCCCGGGGTGCCATGCGGATAGCCTGAAGGAGTTACTCCGTTCGATCCGGGGCCAGCGGAGTCGGCCTCATCGGGCTCGGCGGTGTGGTGCTGTCCGGGGTGGGAAGTAAGGCGTCCTGTGGTTGGCCGGCAGCGTCAGCCAACGGTCCGTGGCTTGAGCTTCCCGTCCACAATCTGCCGACCAAACTCGTAGCAGCGCGCCACGGCCTCGGCTTCGCTCTCGTACGTGTTGGATGCCCGACAGCGCCGAACCCCGGTTGAACGGCCCATGGGTGTGATCAGGACCTGCAACGTCCAACCGTGCGCCTGGCTCTTGCGCTGTGTGGTGGGCTCGATCACGTAGCCGCCGTACTCGATGCGGTTGTTCATTGCGCTCCCTGGTCGGTGGGGTCTGGTGTTTTCTCCTCGAGGGCCGCCTGGGCCCGCTCTTCGGCGCGCTTGGCTCGCCGCTCCTGCTTCATCGTGCGCTTCTCGCGTTTGTCGGCTTCTCGCTTGCGTTTGGCCGCCGACAGGGGTCCGCGTCTCGCCATGGTCAGCCTCCGCTCGCGGTCCGGGAAGAGAACACGTGCGCGTCGAGCCACGCCGTCAACGCGCGGTCCAGTTCTTCCTCGTCTCGCTCCGGATGGAAGGGCATCACTTCCCACCGGGTGCCGGCATTCATTAGCCACCAGGCGGGCTCCGTTGCGGCCTGCGACCGCTTCGGGTTGGCGGGCACACCGTCGTAGGACACGAAGTGGAACTCCCGGCCGTGGTGCTGGACCCGGCGCTGTTCGACAAGGGATCGGCTCATCGGCAATCCTCCATGGGCAACGAAAAAACGCGGGAGCAGCGGCTTGCGGCGCTGCTCCCGCGTTCGGATCGGCGTCGGGCGGGTGGGTTGGCCCCTCTCCCCGCCCTTGAACTGTACCCGGTCGTCGGGCCCCTGTCAAATTCGGGCCCGGTCGAGTAGGTTTCCATGTAACCAGGGGGCGTTCTTCAGGAATCGCAGGGAATCGCCAACGCGCGGTTCCCTTTCTCTTGGCAGTACGCCGCACCGTGCGGCGCCCGCCGCGAGGGGATGTTCGCGGACACCACGATGGACGATCGGTCAGTGCGGGCATCCCGGACTCCGACGCGCATCGAACACCAAGGAGCAGGTATGTCACGCATCAAGGGCAAAGTGAAGTGGTTCAACGACCAGAAGGGGTTTGGCTTCATCACCCCAGACAACGGCGAAAAGGACTGCTTCGTCCATCATTCGGCCATCCAGGCGACCGGCTTCAAGTCGCTTGCGGAGGGTGAGGCCGTCGAGTTCGACATGGTCCAGGGCCAGAAGGGCCCGGCCGCGGAGAACGTCTCAAAGATCGGCTGAGCCATCGGCTGGTGCCACGCTTCGCCCTGAACCGCAGGGGTGCTGGCGGTTTTTTTCACCGCCCACCACCTTGGTTCAGCCGAGCCCGGTCCTTGCGGCCGGGCTCGTTGCGTCTCCCGCTCGCCGACCTTACCATTCGCGAGCGGAGGAGACCATCCATGTCCGAAAAACTGCAGCGGCGTGTCCGGTTCGTTGAATGCCGGCTGGACAACAAGCACGGCAGCGTACATGCGCAGGTGGTGCTCGCGGACGTCGAAGGGAAGACGTTCACCGGAGTAGGACAGGGCGAGCGGGAAATCGACGCCGATTTGTGGTTCTCGGCCGATGCGACGGTCGATGCCCTGAGGCAGATCCTCGAACTCGCGCCCGATCAACTCAAGCTCCGCGAAGTGGTCGCCTTCCAGATAGGTGACCATCCGGCCGTGGCGGTTGAGGTGGGAACATACCTCGGCGGTCAGAAGCGCCGGCTTCACGGTCTGTGTCAGGCGGAAGCCGACCGGGCCCGCGCGGCGGCTCTCGCGGTACTGGGTGCCACCAACCGCTTTTTCGTAGGGAGTTAGAGCGGGTCAGGCATCGGGTACGCGGAACGCGCGTACCAGCGGGACGCTCCTGGCGGGATCGCTGGGGTGAAACCCCCGCACTTC
>CAZTIV010000013.1:49378-59059 GCA_964613905.1 uncultured Gemmatimonadaceae bacterium
CGCGTACCAGCGGGACGCTCCTGGCGGGATCGCTGGGGTGAAACCCCCGCACTTCGAGTATGTGATCGCCGCCGGTGGCGAGCCCAGCCTGCCGCGCCATCTCAGGCACCGCGGCGAGATCATCTTCGGCCAGCTCCGTTTCCAGCCCCACAGGTATGACTCCCCACAACAGACGCATGCGCCTCACCGTATGCATGTTGGCTGAAACACCCAGCACCGGCGCCTGTGGCCGGTGCGCGCTCATCAGCTGCGCCGTGCTGCCGCTTCTCGTGAGGATCACGATCGCGTGTACCATGAGGTCGCGCGAGAGCTGTGACGTGGCCCGGGCAATGGCGTCTTCCAGCCTGAGCGGCGGAGTTCCGTAGTCCTCGCGCGCGAACGATCCGAAGCTGGTGCGTTGCCACACGTAGGCTTCCGTGTCTCGCGCGATCCGGTCCATCATGCGGACGGCTTCGACCGGGAATCGGCCCGCCGCCGTCTCGCCCGACAGCATGACGGCATCCGTTCCCGCTCTCACCGCATGTGAAACGTCCGATACCTCGGCCCGCGTGGGTCGAGGGTTTTCCATCATCGATTCCAGCATCTGTGTCGCCACGATCACCGGTTTGCCGGCCCTGCGCGCGGCATCCACCAGCTGGATCTGCGCGAGCGGCACGGCTTCCGGTGGCAGTTCCACACCCAGGTCTCCACGCGCCACCATTATTCCGTCCGCAGCGGCGATGATGGCCGAGATGTCCGCCAGCGCCTCCGGTTTTTCGATCTTCGCTATGATGCTGGCGTTGCCGTCCGCCTCCCGAATCACGCCACGCAGTTCCTCCACGTCGGCGGCGCGACGCACGAACGACAACCCCACAAAATCCACGCCCTGGCTCAGAACGAACCGGGCGTCATCTCTGTCCTTCATCGTGAGAGACGGCGCGGAGATGTTGACGCCCGGGAGGTTCATTCCCTTCCGGTCCTTGAGCACGCCGCCGTGCACCACGAGACAGGTGATCTCGGTTCCCTGAATGGCCTCTACCCGGAGTTCCAGGTTGCCATCGTCAAGGAGAATACGATCGCCGGCGGTCACATCGCGATGCAGGTCTTCGTACTGGCTGGGGATCAACCCCGGCTCGCCCATCACGTCGCGCGTGGTGACGGTTACCCGCTCGCCGTCCTCCAGTGTGATGGATCCGTCCCTGAACTGGCCGGCGCGGATCTTGGGGCCACCCAGGTCGGCCAGGATGGCCACCGGCGGCGACCGCGTTGCCGTCGCTGCGTGAATTGCGGCTATGGTCTCCTTATGGGTTGCCTGATCTCCGTGCGACATGTTCACGCGGAAGACGTCCACGCCGGCCACCAGCAGGCGTTCTATCATGGCCGGGTCCCGCGAGGCAGGGCCCAGTGTTGCCACGATCTTGGTGCGCCGGTTGAGGAGATGGGCCGGGGAATGGGCAGTTGCCATGGGAACAAAGATCGCGGGAGATGCCTTGCGGCGGAAGGCTGACAGAGAAGGGCTGCTGCGGTACGATTGAACGCATGAGACCATCACTCGCGCTGTTCGTGCTCCTGCCGCTTGCGCCGCTGATGGCGCAGGACACCCCCGCCGACCTTGCCGACCGTCCCGGGGTGCGGCGCGCCATGATGGAGATTGACCGGTTGCACGACCGCACGATTCGCGACCTCATTACGCTCACCGAGATCCCGGCGCCGCCGTTCGGCGAAGCAGATCGGGCACAGGCCTATGCTGAGATGCTGCATCAAGCCGGGGCGGACTCCGTATGGCTGGACGAAGTGGGCAACGTCCTGGCACTCAGGCGGGGCACGGTGCGCGACCGCACCGTGGTTCTTTCGGCACATCTCGACACCGTGTTCCCGGAGGGCACCGATGTCACCGTCCGCGTGCGTGGCGATACGCTCTTCGCGCCGGGGGTCTCGGATGACACGCGGGGTCTGATTGCCGTGCTCACGGTGCTGCGTGCCATGCGGGCGGCGGATCTCCGCGCTCGCGGTGACATACTGTTTGTGGGGACGGTGGGTGAGGAGGGGCTGGGTGATCTGCGGGGCGTCAAGCACCTCTTCCGGGAAGGCGGCAAACGGATCGACGCCTTCATCTCAGTCGACGGATCCAATGCGTCGCGCATCGTGCACGAGGCGCTGGGTTCGCACCGGTACCGGGTTACGTACCGGGGCCCGGGTGGGCACTCCTGGGGCGCGTTCGGTCTGGCCAACCCGCATCACGCCCTGGGGACGGCCGTGGACCGTTTTGCCGCGCTCGCGGGGCCGTTCACCGCCACGGGCACGCGCACCAGCTACAACGTGGGCCGGATCGGGGGAGGCACCTCGGTGAACTCCATCGCGTACGAGTCGTGGATGGAAGTGGACATGCGGTCGGAGAGTCCGGAGCGTCTGCTGGGTATCGATTCGCTGTTTCAAAGGGCCGTGCGTGAGGGGCTGACGGCGGAGAACGAGCGGCGGCGGCGTGGTCCCGCGCTCACGGTGGAGGTCAAGATGATCGGGGAGCGCCCTTCGGGGAGCATTCCGCTCGACCATCCGGTGGTGCAGTGGGCGGCGGAATCCGCGCGTTACTTTGGCTATCAACCTTCTTTTGCGCGGTCATCCACCGATTCCAACATCCCCATCTCGCTGGGCATTCCAGCGGTCACCTTGGGTGGCGGTGGTGTCGGAGCCAATGCGCATTCGCTGGACGAGTACTGGGTGAACGAGGACAGCGACCGCGGGATCAGGTTCGTGCTGCTCGTGACGATGGGGCTGGGGGAGGGAAGTCAGGGATGCGACAGGGACTGAGCTTCCTCCTCGGGAATCTCATCATTGTCCTCCGAACCGGTTTCCTCGGTGCCGTCGCGCTCGGAGCCAGCGCCTGGGCAGGCACCAGGCTTGCCGGTGTGGCCCCCTTCTGGGGCGGCTCGATGCTCGTCATCTACATTCTCATCGGGGCCGCGGGTGGTCTGGTGTTGGGTGTGGCGGTGGTCGTTGGTCGCACGGTGGATGCCTTTGAGCGCCTGGTCCGCGGTCGGCTGGCGAGTGATCCTCCCACCGCGAATGCCCTCGCCGGCGCCGCCACAGCCGCAAGTCGGGAAGCTGCGATCGAGCAGGTGCTAGACACCTGCGTGCCCCAGCGCATGGGGCCGCTACGGCTCCCGCCGTTCGTGCAGCGACTGATCCGCCGCCATCTCCGCCGGACGATGCTCGAAGATCTTCCGGCCGATCTGCTCGCCGGCGGTAAGCCCACCGGCCGCGCCCGGGGGCTCTCGCAGTGGCTTGCCGGCAAAGGGCTCCAGCTCGGCCTCCGGCCGGTGCGGCTCAAGGTCGCCTTCTGGCGGCGCCTGGTTGGTTTTGTCCTGCTGGTGCTGGCGGGTGTCGCGGTGGGCGCCGGTCTGGTGGTGGCGTTATGACGGCGCCCTGACGGCCGCTGCGCGTGCCTGCGACCAGGTCCACTCGCGCCAGTCCTTTCCGTTGCGGACCTTCGCAAGCAGGCCCTTGTGCAGGACGTCGCGCGCAGCCGGATCCAGCGCGTTCCAGTGTTCGACTACCACCGGGACCGCATCGGGACTCAACCGGTCGAGGTAGGAGACATCGAGTTCCTGCCCGTTCAACGCCCGGTTGATGTTGACGCGCGCGATGATCGCGTCCGGGTTGGCTGCGTTGAGTGCGGCCAACAGGGCGAATCCGGCGAACACCGGCCCGGCGACGAAGCGCCCGAGGTCGGAGCGGAGCTCCGTGTAGACGAGCCAGCCCAGCACGGTGCCCACCCAGAACATGAAGGCGGTGGCGTAGAAGCGGTCTTCCGTGAGACCGTAGGCCTGCATGTACAGGAGCATGCGTGCAACGGCAGATACCATGACCAGCGCCACGAGACCAACGATCACAGCGGCGAGCGGTCGGAAGCGCTCAACGGTTCCCGGGACATCGCGGTTGAGGAAGCGCTGGAAGCCGAGCAGCAGCGGCACTACGAGCGCGCTTGCCACCACCAGTTCGAAGAATCCCCGGCGGGCGAACTCGGCGTAGGTGAGCCCGCTTGTGGCCAGGAATTCGTCTCCGCCAAACAGGTAGCGCGTCTGTAACCCCACGAATGCGGCGAGGATCAGCACCAGTGCGCCCAGGGGTATTGCTATCTGCACCGGCCCGAAGAGCGACATTGAAGAGGGTGGTATGCGGTCGGCAGAACTCTCCGCCGGGAGCCCGCTCAACCAGCCCGCCGCAAACCAGCCAGTGAAACCGATGATCAACAGGTGCGTGACCAGGCGCTCGAGGTCCCAGCCGAAAAGCCGTTGTACGAAGCCTTCGACAAATGGGTCGGCGGATACCAGCAGGCCACCAAAGACGACGATCACGGGAATGGCCAGGGCCACGCCCGCGAGGACCGCCGGGGCCCGCCGGGCGGGACCTGCGCCATCCACTCGTAACCGGAGGGCGGAAAGAACCGGTCCCAGCACCGCTGTGCGCGCTGACTCCATGGCCCCGCGTGCATAGTGTTCCAGCCAGGCCGGCACGATTCCGCCCCGGAGGTGGACCGTGAGAACGATCCCGGCGGCGACGAGGGCCACGAGGTTCCAGAACCGCAGGAACTCGGAGGCACGCCAGGCCTGCGTGGCGGCGAAGAAGATCAAAAGGCCCAGCAGCAGCCCGGTCGTCGGGGAGATCCGGCCGGACCGGCGGAGCATCAGGAAGCCGGCCAGTGCGAGCGCTGTGGCCCAGAGGAGAAAGTTGACGCCTATACGGGCGTCGTAGAAGAGAAGGTCACCCAGGAGGCCCAGTACGCCTCCGACGATCAGGGCTGATGCGGCATGGCGGGCAGCGGAAGGCACAGAGGCTCCGGGAATATTGTACGGGGCCAATGTAAAGTACTTTGTATTACAAAGTCAATGCCTTCCGAAACGGGACGGCGGGGGGTGCTACAACCTGAACAGCGCCACCATCAGCCCGGCCAGCGGGATCACCGTTCCGGCCCAGAAGATGAACATCCACTTGATCAGGTCGCTCCGTTGCGATGCCATCTCGACCCGCAACGCGGCCAGCTCGCTCCGGAGTTCCGTGCGAAGCTCGCCTTTGGTCTCCGCCAGCCGCTGCTCCAGCTTGGCGTCGAACCGCTGGTAGTACAGCTCTGCGAGCTCCCGGAGTCTGGTCATGTCATGGTCGGATGAATGCTCTACCCAGGTAACCAAGTCGTTCGTCGCCTCTTCGCCCAGGGTTTCCCGCAATCTGGAAAGCAAAGTTGGTGTTACCGGCATGTGAGCTCCAATGAGGGTTGCCGGTCACCACGGTAAGTTTAAGCTCGGCGGGTACATAACCCAAGTAATGCGGCCAGTACCATTTTTCTGCGGACGCGCCGGAACTCCCTTGACGGCGTCGGAAGCCGGGATATCTCTACCCCATGAACATTCCCATCATTCTTGGCTCGGTTCGTCGTGACCGGAGGAGCGAGCGCGTTGCCCGGTTCATCGTGAGCCGGTTGGACACCCGGTCGGTGGTGAAGCCAACCCTGCTCGATCTCCGCGAATACGATTTTCCCGTCATGGCCGAACGCCTGCGGTTGCGCGACGATCCGCCTGAAGGTCTGGAGGAGTTCTCTGACGCAATCGCAGGAGGCGACGCCGTTCTGGTGGTGACTCCGGAGTACAACGGCGGCTATCCCGGCGGGCTCAAGAATGCGCTTGACTACCTGCTCCCGGAGTTCCGCCGCAAGGCCGTCGGTATTGTCACGGTATCGGCGGGCGGGTTTGGAGGCGTGAACTGTCTCGCCCAGCTGCGTGGGGTACTTCTGTCCATGGGCGCCTCGCCAATACCGGCACGTCTGCCGGTATCCCGGGTTCAGGACAGCTTCACGGAAGACGGCGCGCCGAAGGATGAGAAGTACGTGGAGCGCGCCGACAAGTTCCTGGACGAGTTTCTGTGGTACGCTGAAGCGCTACGGGACCGCAGATTGAAGGACTAGAGGCGTGGCATTGACCAATGAGCCGATGAGTCGTGTTATTTGGCGCAATGCTCATGTCCGTCATTTGGGTCCTTCAGGCAGTAGTGCTGGTTTTCCTGTGCCTGCCGGTATTCCCGGCCATGGCACAGACCCCGCCGGATTCTCTGCGCGTGTCAATCCTCTATACCGGCAAGAGCCTTGGCGCCCTTGGGGTTCGGCGCGCCCAGGACGAACATGATCTGCTCACGGAGCAGGCCAACGCGGACGGCATACCCTTCAGGCTCGTGAGCCACATGGCTTGGCGCACTCCCGGCATCGTGATCTTCATGCCCGGCCAGGAGCCCGAAGGAGACGAACTCCCGCTGATCCTGAGCATGCTCGATGAGGCCGAACGGATCGACTCGGTGCGGGCGCTGATATCGGCCAATGTGCTGCTTCTGAGTGATCCGTGGAGGCCGGAGGACGATCTCCTGGCCATGCTGGAGCGGAATCCGCGGCGTCAACGCGATTTCCCCGACCTGATCGAGATCCGGGTCAACGTGTCGCGCATCCGAACGCCGCAAGGTCAGAGGGTGGTCATCGTCGAGCAGCCGGGCGCCGTCTGGCCGGCTGGTCCCGATACCTGGACCGTGGGCGAAGTGAACCGCGTGGACGTGCTTGAGTCGAGGTTGTTCGAGCTTCCCATGAACCTGGGTGAGTTGGGACCCCGGGCCACCGTGCTCCGCAGCATGCGTGACAACGGGCGGACCGACTTCATCATTACGGCTGATCTGGGACACCAGGACGGAGATCTCGGTTTGGCGCGGGAAGACCGGGCCCGGCTCGATCTCGCGGCACTCACCCGGCTTGATTACGGCATTCTGGTTCCTTTCGAGTTCGAGCTTGCCCTGGGCGCGGCGGAACTCGTGGCGCTGAAGGACGAGTTCCCAACGATCGATCTGCTGGCCGCCAATGTGAAGGCCGGCGATTCCACCCTGCTCACCGTGCGTCGCGTTATCGAGGCGGGCCCGGTGCGCCTGGGGGTCATTGGCCTGGTGAACCCCGTGGTGCGCGACCGGCTGCCGCGCGCGGCGCTCGACGACTTCAGATTCGAACACCCGCTGAGTGCGGCCCGGCGGGAGGTAGAACGCCTTCGGGTGGAAGGGGTCGACGCGATCGTCGTGCTGTCCAACCTGAGTGCGGCCGACAACGCGCAACTGGCACAGGAGGTGACGGGCATCGATGCGATTGTAGCCGACGTGCCCATACGCTGGGCGCCGGAGGCTCAGCGCATTCGTGTGGACCTGCCTGATCGCCCCTTTGTGCGGCCGGGCGCGCCCGCGCTGATTGCGCGGAGTGCGGCCAACGGGATCGGGGCAGGGCGGCTGGATCTGGAGTTTCGCCGGCGCGGAGACGGCAATGGGCTCTTCCTGGCGGCGCTGGAGCACAGTCTTGAGACCGTAACCGACCGAACGCCGCCCGACACCGCTCTGGTGAAGGAGATCGGCTCACTGGCCGTGGTAGTCAGGCGCCCGCGCGGCGAGCTCATGTTCCCCGCGTTTGTGGACCTGGCGGACCGGCACCCGGAACTCAGGAACTTCGACGAAGTGACGGCGCTGGGGCGTGTCTCGCAGGGAATGTGGGAGGCGTTCATGGCGCGGCTGCTCAGGCTGCGTGGCCGGACGGAGGTTGCCATCATTCGGCGGCTGGAACATTTCCCACCACTCATAGGAAAGCTTCACGAGAACGAGATCGGCGCGTGGTTGTGGACGGAAGATGAGATCGTGATCGTCGACGTTCTGGGCTCTGATCTGCGTGCCATTCTCCGGGAAGATGTACGGGGAGATCTTGCCACCAGCGGCATCGATCCGGCCCGCGGGACGGTGCAGGGTCACAGGATCAACGATAGAGCGTACTACCGTGTTGCCACGACTGACGTGTTGTACGAGGGTGCGCGGTTCCGGCAGTTCGAACGGGGTCGCCGGGTGAGACGGGTCTTCGGCATATCGCCGATGGGAGACCTGGTGGCCACACCAGACGGCACGCCGATAGCCCTCAAGGATTTCGTGTTCGATGAGCTGCGCCGTATCCGATCGGGAGCGCGGGGCAGGGCACATATGGACGAGATTGCGGCCCTTGTGGCCCCGGACCCTCCGTACACCAACCTGCTCATGCTTGTCTTCGAGCAGCCCACGATCTGGGTCTCGCTGAACAACGTGCGCGGAAACGAGGGTTACGGGGGCGTACCCGAGAGCCGAATAAACGCGCAGGATGCGTGGGTGGCGGGTGTAAGCGGGCGTTTCGTCGTCACCCACGAAGGACATGGAACTGCGGCAGATCTGGGCCTCGGGTTCGCCTATGCGCGACAGAGCATACGCATCGCAAGTGGAGGAAGAGACGTCATTGAGTCGGCCGATGACCTGAAGCTGGATCTCACCTTCAGGCCGTCCACCCGTTCGGCCGGCAGTCGGAGCGTCCATCCCTTTATCCGCGGGCTCTTCGACACCGAATTCACCCCCACGGTGGACCCGACCACCGGGATCTCCAATCCCCGGCAGCTGGCGGTGCGGGCAAGTCTCGGGCTGCTCAAACCCGCAGGGCCGGTCTGGCGGCGAGGTGAGCTGGCGGTTGCGGTGGAGAACGATCTGAGTCAGCACAACCTGCAGTTCGGGTTTCAGGCCAGAGCCGACATCATGCGACCCGTAGGGAGGGCGGCGCACGGTGGAGGCCCGGTGTACCGGCTCCGCAACGACCTGACCTACTTCCTGCCGTCTGGTCGAGACACAGAGAGAAGCCTGGCCCTCCGCTACAACATGATACACGAATTCCTCGTCCCGCTCCTGGATGAACTCGCGCTGTCGGTAGCCCTGGATTTCTTCTTCTTTCAGGGAAAGGTTGACGCAACACGGCAGCCGGGGATGAGCACACTTCTGAGAGTGGGTTTGACGTACGACCGTTTGTGGAAGCCCCGGTATCAGCCCCTCTTCTGAGTGCTCCCTGTTATCTTTGTGTAGTCATTCGATCACCCATACAGCGAGGGTAGCCATGATACGTCTCATGTTTGCTGTGGCCTTTCTCGGGATCGCGGTGCCGGCCGAAGCGCAGTTTGCCTGGATGTGTCCATTCAATCCACGCCTTCCGCTGGCGGAGCGACAGAGCCCGCTGGACTCCTTGTCATTCAGCATCATCGGTACGGAGGTGAAGATCTGCTACGGCCGGCCGTCAGCGAGGGGGCGCACAATGATTGGGGGAGAAGCTGTTCCATTTGGGCAGGTGTGGCGAACCGGCGCCAATGAGACGACCAAGCTGATGACGGACGGTCATTTGAACGTGGCCGGGATCGACGTACCCGCCGGCATCTTTGCCCTGTATACCATTCCCGGGGAGCGCGAGTGGCAGGTGATTGTCAACCGCTCGCATCGCCAGTGGGGTCACGAAAGCAACTACACTCCTGAGATTCAAGCTCAGGATGTGGGACGTGGTACGGTACCGGTTGAACGAACCGAGCGGTTCGTCGAGACCTTCACCTTCCGTACTGAGCCGTTTGCTGCCGGCGCTGTTCTCCTGATCCTCGAGTGGGAGCGAACCCGGATTCGGATTCCGGTGCGAGTCGTGAGGGACATAGAGCCCAGAGACTAGGGATTGAGCCTCGTCTACCGTGCCACCAGCGGCCCCACCCCGTGGCAGGCTACCGCCCGGTCGGCGCCCCCGGCGTACGTGTTCCTGCGCACGGTGAACTCGCCGCTGCGTCCGTCATCGAGAGTCATACGGTAGGACTCGCCGGCGGT
>CAZTIV010000014.1:0-3020 GCA_964613905.1 uncultured Gemmatimonadaceae bacterium
TCGAAATACTCCCTTATCCGGTGCAACCGGTCCACCCGATGCCTGGGCTCCCCCGACCGCGACAACTCGTGTCCCTCCCGCGGGTACCGCACGAACTCCACCTCGCGGCCGAGTACCTTGAGTGACCGGTACAACATCTCGGCCGTGGCGATCGTGGTGCGGAAATCCGTCTCCGAATGCAGCAGCAACAACGGCGTCGTGATGTTGGCCACCAGCGACAACGGGCCCGACGCCCACGCGAGCTCCGGATCCTCCCACGGTACCGACGCAAACTCGCTCTCGTACAACCGCCAGGTGTTGGACCCGCCGTACCAGCCCATCATGTGATACACGCCGCGTTGCGCGACCGCGGCCGCAAAACGGTTTGTCCGACCGATGATCCACGCCGTCAGATACCCAGCATAACTCCCGCCTGTGATAGTTTGGCGCGCCGGGTCCGCCCAGCCGCGCGCGAGCACACTGTCCGCCCCCGCCAGCACGTCGCCCATGGGCAGGTCGCCCCAGTTCCGATGGATCACCTGCTTGAACTCGAATCCGTACCCCTCGCTCCCGCGCGGGTTGGAGAGAAAGACAACATAGCCCGCACCCGCCAGCATCTGATATTCATGCCACATCGAGGCCTCGCCCGGCCCCCACATGGCATGCGGACCTCCATGCATCTCCACCGCCAACGGGTGCGCCCCCGCCCGGAACCCCGGCGGACGCAGAATCCACCCCTGTATCTGCGCGCCATCCGGCGCCGCATACCAGATCTCCTCGTACGGCTGCACGTGGACGACCGCGAGGAGGGAATCGTTGAGCGAGGTGATACGCCGGGCATCCCGCCCGTCGGCCCGCGCCACCCAAACGTCACTCGGCCGCTCCGGCCGCATCTCGGTCCACGCGATGGTGCCGCCCTGCACATCGAAGTTCAGCACCCCGCGCGGCCCCTCCACCACCGGACGCGGACGCGAGCCGTCGGCCTCCGCCACATACAACGGCCGAGTGCCACGGTCGCCCACCGTGAAGAAGAGCCTCCCCGACCGGTCATCCCAGGAAACCCCGGACACCGACCGGTCCAGCGCGCAACTGACACACACCCCCTCCGACCCGTCCGCCCGCATCACCACCAGTTCGTTGTTGCGAGCTGTGAGATCCGACTCGAGGCTCCGCCGCGTATACGCAATGCGGCGACCGTCAGGCGACACTTGCGGCGAGTTCTGCGACCACACACCGGGCCTCGGGACGTCTGCACGGCCCGCCACCCCCGCCTCGCGGAAGCGGGGATCCGAATCGTCCTCGCCAGTGATGCGCTCGGGCGCGCCCGAACCGTCCGCCGCCACCCGGAAGAGATCCGTGATCAGCTCGTAGTCCGGGTGATAATCGCCACGCGGCGGCGAGGCGTGATACATGAGCCACCGCCCGTCACGCGACCACGTCACCCCGCCCTTGGAGAACATCCCGCTCACCACTTTGACGGGCTCCGCCCCCTCGGTGAACGCCTCGATCACGTACACCTCGGGCCACTGCTCCTCGCGGATAGATGTCTCGGCCAGGAAATCGAGCCGGGTCACCACGCGCGGATCGTTGCGTGCGGCATTCCGCGCGAGCCGCTGCTGGATGGTGAGCGGCTCGCCCGCCTTCCCCGTGTCCGCGGGCTCGGGTGCGGCGGTGTTGGACGTGAACGCAATCCGGCGGCCGTCGGGCGACCACACCGGGCCGCTCACTCCGGTCCGCAGGTTGGTGATGGGCCGCGCTTCACCCGGCTCGCGCAGCGGGATCACGTGAATCTGACTTCCGTCCGTCCCCTCGCGCCGGCTCACAAAGGCCAGATGCCGACCGTCAGGCGAGAAGGCGGGACTGCCAACGCCCACGCGCGGCATGAAGGTGAGCTGGCGCTGTTCGCTCCCGTCGGCCGCGGCAAGCCACAGATGAGTGTGATACGCGTTGTCAGCCGAGTCGGCGCGCTGGACCACATACGCCACCCAGCGCCCATCCGGTGACACCGCCACGTTCGAGGCGGTCCGCAACCGATACAGGTCCTCGGCCTCGATGGGGCGGCGGTCCTGGGCGGTGGCGAGCGTTGGGGCGAGAGCCAGGGCGGTGGCCAAAAATGCAACACGGTTGCGCATGGGCGATTCCTTCAAAGGGTGGGCCGGTTGGGATAAGGTGGAGCGCGGGGTTGGGTGGGGTCAAGGAGGTCTCCTCCATTGACTTCCCGACCCTCGACCCGCATGCTTGAGTGCAACTCGGCTCCGCCTTGGAGGCCTCATGTTGCGCTCGTTTCTGGTCATGCTGGTGCTCACCCCCGGTCTGGCTCTCGCCCAGCAATCCTACTCCGGCACCTTCGTGTACCAGAGCCCGCAGGGATCCGTCCAGCTGGTCCTCGCGCAGCAGGGGAACGCCGTGTCCGGGACCATGACCGCCCCCGATGGCAGCGCCTTCCAGCTTCGCGGCATGCTGGAAGGCCAGGGTGTGACCGGCACCATCCAGGTGGGGCAGGAAAACGGCTTCTTCGCGCTCGGCTTCGTCGGCAACCAGTTGCGGGTGATCGTGGCGGAGCGCGATCCTGCGAGCGGCCAGCCCGACATGAACAGCAGCTGGAGTCTCGACTTCCTGCCGGCCGGTGGGGCACCAGCCGGGCCGATCGGCGGCGGGCCGGGCGCGATGCAACCTCCGGGGCCACAGCCCGGCGTGCAGCAGCCCGCCGCCGAGCGGGACCGGTCGCTGATCGGCTACTGGGTCCACACCGACACGTATCGCAGCGGCGATTTCTTCGCCAACACCACGCTCCAGATGCTCATCAAGCCAGATGGGACCTATGAGTACGGCGCCGGGAACGTCTCGCTGGGCGGCAACTACATGGGCAACACCGGTCGTACCGGGAACGTGACCACCGGGCAATGGCGTACCCAGGGCGGTGTGGTGTACGTCATGGAGACGGGCAGCCCCCAGTGGGTGCCGCACGCGCGGTACTACGTGGAAGGCGCGAGCCTCATGTTGACGTTCGCCAACGGGAACCGGCAGCTCTGGGAGCGGCG
>CAZTIV010000014.1:3120-55063 GCA_964613905.1 uncultured Gemmatimonadaceae bacterium
GCGCGAGCCTCATGTTGACGTTCGCCAACGGGAACCGGCAGCTCTGGGAGCGGCGCTGAAGCGGTCGGTCCGCGGCCGGATCGTGACGGAACGGGAACTTGGCAGATCAACTCCGCACGAACTCAAGCAACGGAGCATAGTCCTCGGCGTCCGCCGCACGCAGCGCATTGAGATAGCGCTCGCGCGCGTCGCCGGGATCGCTGGCTGAGCGCGCTCCCCGGGGAGGCGCAGTCCCCTCCATTGTTGAGCCGTCGTGGCACACCAGACCGGAGGCACGAATGGCCGACCAAGAGACAAACCTGCAGTCCCTGCTCCAGTTCCCGCTCATCCATGCGTTGTTCGGCCGCCGCGCTCGGCGGTTCGGCTGGGGGATGGAGCTGCCCTCAGGACCGCTGGCGTTCAAGTCCGCCAAAGAGCCGCTGCCGCTCACCGAGTTCGAGCAGAACATTCTGGTGGCGGCGGCCACCGGCGTCACCGGGTGGAGTTTTGGTGTGCCGTTCGGGCCGCGCACGCCGGAGTCGCACGCCGAGTTCACGGTCCGGTTCACCGGTCGCCCCGCACCCACCGCTGCCGGCATCGGGACGCCGGCGCTGTTCTTCACGGATGACAACGGGTGCTACTGTACGCGCACGCGCGACGTACGGTCGACCGCAATGCGGGAGCTGGATGGCAGTGAATCCGGGTTCGAGCGCGCCCTGGCTGTGTGCCGCGAGCACACACTTCGCGTTCGTGACGGCCGGCTGGACCTGCCGTCCGTGCCGCCGCACATCCTGCCGCCCAACCTGTGGTGGGCCAACAAACCGGGTTCCACGCTGTTCATGCCGGTGGCCGACGCGAGCGAAGAGTGCCTGGGCATCATGGGGCTCATGCTCCGGCATGGCGTGATGGTGGTGGATCACGAGACCGGCGAGCCGGCCGGGAATCTCGAACCGTTCGTCAGGTCCGGCCTGCTCGTTCCGGAAAAACGTCTCCCTCTGGCCGAGCTGCTGTCGGACGTGCACGAGTGCGTGTGTCTCGAATGCGCGTTCATGGGCCACAACATCGTGCTGATGCTGCAGGCTCTTGGTTTGGGCGGCCTCTACTTCAACGGCGCCGACATGCTGAGCATTCTGGGCGCCAACGCCCGGGACGGGATCAACGGGTTGGGGTTCCGGTTTGTCGAAGACGAGCGGTGGGTGGTTCCGAACCCGGTGGGGCTGCCGGGGGTGTACGAGGCGCTCTGCCCGCCCAACTATCCGGACATGCACGCGGCGGTGAAGGTGTTCGTAGAGCGGAAGTTCGGTCCGGACGGGGCGTATGCCCAGGATGCTCCAGGGCCGTGGAGGGACGAGTCCGGTGTGAGACGTACGGTTGAGCCTTACACGCAGGAATTCGTGGACTGCATGTCTGAAGTGGCGCAGTACATCTACGACAAGTACGGCAAGTTCCCCGGTATCCGGAGCACGATCGCGTTGCCGGGGCTCGTGCAGGCGCATCATCTGGACACGGATTTCTACGACAAGCACTACAAGGCTGGAGCGTACCTGCACACGCACGCCGAACATCAGGAGAGGTGGCACACGTAACAACCGGAAAGCTGCCCTCACGACACGGCCACAGGCGTTCTGCACTCATTCGCTTCGCCTCACATCCGTCAGGATCCCCTCGGTCCAGGCAGCGATCTGTCGCGCTCGATCGAACAAAGGCGCGGCCTCCCGCATGGTCACCACGCAGCCCTGATACTCGAGCCGGTCCTTCTCAGAGATGACCCGTTGCAACAGGCGCTCGACGCGCTGAGGGAGACGAGGCCCCAGCACGGAGCGGAGCACGCGGAGCGTGGCCTCGTGGTCCGGGCTCGTGGACTTGCGGCCACCAGTATGGATGGCCGCCGCATCCGCGAACGCGATGGTCGCGTGCACCGAGAGAATCGCCAACGCCGAGGCGTGTCGTGGATCGCCGCGCTCCGTGATGGCCTGACCCGCGTGCAGCAGTCTCCGGCCAAGCTCGGCGTAGTTGTCCGCCTGGCCCGGATCCACGCGTTTCGTGCGGTCGGTTCTAGCCACTCAGGCTGTCCTCCAGAGGAGGGCCGAACACGACCAGACCATCGCGCCGGATCCCCGGGAACGGGGGCTCCTTGGCTCGCCACCTGCGCGCCGCGTCCTTGAGCGCGTACCCGATGGGGCGGAGGTGGCACCCGTGAGAACCCTCGAGGTGACGCGCGACCGGCACGAGGGCCGCGAGTGCGGCGTCAATCCCGGCCGGCTCGCGCGCCACCACCAGCAGGTCACAGTCGCTGCCGACGCCGTCGAGCGCCCGCGCCACGCTCCCGAACAACACCAGATTCACGAGACCGACGCGGCGTGCCATCGCCCGGGCCTCCTCGGCGAGCACGACCCGGAGGGTGCGGAAATGCTCGGCCTCCGCCTGAAAGAGGCTGCGAAGCGGTGTGGCGAGTCGGTGGCCTTCGTTCAGCCGAACGCGGTGATCCCGCCCTCCTTCCTTGAGGGTCACCAGGCTCAAAGAGACCAGGTCGTCGAGTGCGCGGCTGACGGCGCGATGCTGGACGCCCGCGCGGCGTGCCACCTCGCGCTGAGTGAGTGGCTCGCCCGCGACGGATAGTACGCGCAGGGTGGCCACCTTCGCGGGAGTGCCCAGGGCGAAGGCAAGGGGTTCGCGAACGGCGCTGGCCGAAGGGCGCGTACGTGGCATGCTATACAGTAGCCATATGGATACCTTATCGCAAGCATGCGCTGACCGTGTCTCGACGCGCGACTATCTGCTCCGCGCCTGCTCCCACTCCGCCAGGCGCGCCGCCGCGTCGCGCGTGTCCTGATGGTCTTCGCCGAACCGCTCACGCAGCACGTCGTAGGATTCGCGCAGCAGCGGTCCCGCTTCGTCCAGTCGGCCGAGTGCGGTGAGCAGTCCGCCGAACCGGCTCTGCTGTCCCGCCAGCACGTCGTGACCGGGGGGCAGGGCATCTTCCAGTACGGCGAGGCACTCGCGGAATTCGTGCTCGGATTCGCGCAGCCGCCGCGTTTGCCTGAGCAGGTGCGCGCGGGCGCATTGCGCCGTGGCGGTGAACTGATGCCGATCCCCCAACCGCTCGCGCAGGATCTCGACGGCGCGGTGGTACAGGCGTTCGGCCTCCGCGTACTCGCCCCGCTGCTGAAGCAGGGCGGCCAGATGGGTACGCGTGATGGCCGTGTTGCGATGGTCGGGTTCCAGTACCTGAGCCTCGATGGCCAGTGCTTCGCGCAACAGGGACTCGGCCCGCTCAGGCTGCCCTGCCCGCCGGAGCATGCCGCCGAGAGCCGTGAGCGTAAAGGCGGTCTCCCAGTGCAGATCCCCGAGCTTCGCACGCTTGATGGCAAGCGAGGCTGACAGGGCCGAGTCCGCGCCCGCGTAGTCGCCCTTGATGTCGCGGATCACGCCGAGGTTGGAGAGGTCGGACGCGAGGCTGGCATGATCCGGTCCCAGCACCGCCACCGCGATGGTGATCGATTCGTGCAGATAAGTCTCGGCCTCGTCATAGTTCCCGTTATTGGCGAGGGTCACCGCAAGGTTGTTCAGGCTGTGAGCCACCAGTTCGTGCGGCCGGTCGTAGATCTCGCGTCGCAGGGCAAGGCCCCGGCGCTGCAGCACCTCTGCTTCCTCGTACTCGCCCTTGTTGCTCAAGACCACGCCGAGTCCGTCGAGCGTGCCGGCGAGGTCGGGATGCGTGGACGGCAGGTGCCGCTTGCGGATGGCGAGGGCCGACCGCGCGTAAGCCTCCGCGCTGTCGTAGCTCCCCGCGAACCGGAACAGGTCCGCCAGATTCATCATCGTGGTTGCCGCATCCAGCGGAGACGCCCCGTCGCCGGTCCTGATCGCCAGGGCCCGCCGCAGCAGCGGTTCAGCGCGGTCGTATTCGCTCAGCCGCACATGCACCCGACCCAGCACGTCGAGCACCTGGGCCTGGATCTCCGGTTGATCGGCCAGCGTCTCCGCCCGCTCGACCCCCCGCTCGAGCAGCGTGCGGACGTCCGTCTCCGCGCCGGCCGCGGCAAAGGGATCGCCCGCTTCGAACAGGCTGATCAGATACTCGCTGATCTGCGTCGCCTTGGCGGCCTCGGCCCGCGCCATGGAGCGCTGCTCGGACAACCGCACGGTATGCACCATGATGAGGCCCAGGAAGACGACGACGGCGGCGGCCGCACCGATGACCCGCGCGCGATACCGCCGCACGAACTTGCCCAGCCGGTACCCCAGGGTGTCGGGACGCGCTTCGAGCGGCCGGCCTTCGAGCAGGCGGTCGATATCGCCGATCAGCGCATCCACCGTGCGGTACCGCCTGAAGGGATCCTGGTGCATGGCGGTGAGACACAGGACGTCGAGATCGGCCCACGCCGCCCTTGGCAGAACCCGCCGCCCGGCTTCCTGCCCCGCGCCACCTGCTCGACGCATCACGCTGGAGAGTCTCTCCGGCTCGCCACGAATCACGATATCGAGCGCTTCGCCGGGCGTGGCGCGTGCCAGGTCGAACGGCAACTGATCGGTGAGCAGCTCGTACAGCACAACCCCGAGCGCGTACACGTCCGTGTGAATCCCCACCCGCTCGCCGCGGATCTGCTCCGGGGCCGCGTATGCGGGTGTCAGGAACCGCTGTCCGGTCTGGGTCTGATCCACCGCACCTTCGACCGGATCCACATGCTTGGCCAAGCCGAAATCCAGCAGCTTCACGGTGCCGTCGGCCCGGACAAAGATGTTGGACGGTTTCAGGTCGCGATGGATCACTGCGTGCCGGTGCGCGTGCTGCACCGCCTCGCACACTGATCGGAACAGTTCAAGCCGGCCCGGAATGGACGTCTTGCGGGTGCGGCAGTAGGTGGTGAGTGGTACTCCGTCCACGTGCTCCATGACAAACCAGGGTGTGCCATCGGGCAGCGTGCCGGCGTCGAACAGCCGCGCGATTGATGGATGATCCAACCCGGCCAGCATGCGCTGTTCGCTCAGGAAGCGCTCGTGCCGCGCCGGCGACAGGTGCGCGTCCTTCAACACCTTGATGGCGGCCTGGCTCCCCAGGTCCTCCCGCTCCGCGAGATACACGACCGCCATGCCGCCTTCCCCGAGCACGCGCACCAGGCGGTAGGGGCCGAACGTGCCGGACGGCCACGCCCGCGCCGCACCGTCCAGCACCTGGGAGGCCACCTCTCCAAGATCCGCATCCAGCAGGGATCTGTCGGCATCCTCATCCAGCAGCGTCTGTACCTCGACCAGCAGATCCGGATCGTCACCGCACGCCGCCTTGAGCCAGGCCCGCCGGTCGGATTCCGGCATCTCGAGCGCGCGGTGGAACAGCGCCTGCACCTGTTGCCATCGCGCGCTATCCATGGGGGTCCTTGAGTTCCCGTGAGAGCCACGCGCGCGCGAGGCGCCAGTCACGGAGTACGGTCGCCTCGGAGATGTCGAGCACAGCGGCGATATCGCGAACCTCGAACCCGCCAAAGAAGCGCGCTTCGACGATGGCGGCCTGGCGCGGACTCAGTACGGCCAGGGCATCCAGGGCGTCGTGCAACGCGAGCACCTGTTCCGCCGTCTGCTCGAATGCATCGAGGGCTTCATCGAACGTGACCAGCACCGCCGCGGCCCCGCGTTTCTCCGCCTGGCGGCGTCGCGCCGCCTCGATCAGCACCTGGCGCATGGCCCGGGCGGCCACGCGCTTGAAATGCAGGTGTGACAGCCGGGCCACGTCCGGGGAACGCGAAAGTTTGAGCCACGCTTCGTGCACCAGAGCGGTGGGAGACAGCGTAGCGTTCGGACTGTCCCGCCGCACATTGGTGGCAAGCCGCCGGAGTTCCTCGTAGGCCGCGCTGAACACTCCATCGAGCGCGGCGGCTCCGGCGCTGCCAACTCTCATGACGGTTCTCCCTCCCGTTCTGCGTAATGCAGGCAACCGGAAGAGCGTATCACGCGGGGACCGGGCCCGCAACCATTTCATGGAGACGGAGGTCGATGATGAACGCTCGCGAAGTCGTGGGAATCCTGGCTGGTGTGATGCTGGTGGCCTGCGGCGGCGACGGGCCGAGCGGCCCGGGAAGCGCCGGGTTCAGCGCCCGGATCGATGGCGAGAACTGGAGCGCACAGGGGGCGCACGCGCTCCGCCAGCAGAGCGTGGTGGGGGTGGCCGGCTGGCGCGGGAGTACCACCATCAACATGGCGTGGGCGGACAACGGACCGGGGACCTATGTGATCGACGCGAACTCGGTGACCGCAGGCTACCTCACCATCGGTCAGGACGGGTGGGTTGCGAGCGGCAATCCGGGCACATCCGGCACCATCACCGTCACCTCGATCACGGAAACGCGTATGGTTGGCACGTTCGAGTTCACCGCAACGGGCGTGACCGGCAACGCCAGCGGTTCCAGACAGGTGACGCAGGGCGCGTTCGACGTGGCGTTCCAGACTTTCTAGGCATGATCGAGCCCGGGGCGGTGATAGAGGGGCTTCGCCGGATCGACTCGTGCGATCCGGACGTGCTGCACGCGCACCGGACGGCGTGGCTCGAATCGATGCGTCTCCCCCGCATGCTTGGCACGCTGAGTCTGTGGCTGGGCGCGATTGCGGCGGTAAGTGTGGTGCTGGTGCCGGTCGGCGTGCCGCTGCTCATCCTGGGCTGGTGGCTGCGCCGGCGCGCCGCGGAAAACGTGGCAGCTGTCGAAGCCGCTTTCGACGCGTTCGTGCGGGAGCGGTTGGAACAGACCTGACAACCCAAAGGGGAAAAGGAGAGCAGGATGCGCAGCTGGATACGGGTGATGGCCGCGGCGGGCGTGGCCGCGGCGGTGGCAGCGTGCGGCGGCGATGGTCCCGGCGGACCGTCGGCAGCCGGATCCATGAGCGCCACAATTGACGGGCAGGCGTGGTCGGCGGCCACGATCAACAGGGCCAGGAGCGGCAGTGGCGTGATGATCTCCGGCACGGGTCAGGGGCTGACCGTGAACCTGATTGTGACCATCTCCGAGCCGGGCACCGTGGTCATCGAACCCGGCCCCAACCTCACCAATCTCAACGTGAGTGAGGGCGCTCAGGCCTGGGTCGCGAGCGGCGCGCTTGGCAGCGGCAGCATCACGTTCAACACCCTGACCGATGCCGGTGCCGCGGGAACATTCGCGTTCACGGGCGACCTGTCGGCGGGGTCGTCACCGATTGCCACGCGGACCGTAACCCAGGGGACGTTCCAAGTGACGTTTTGAAGCCTTTTCAACCATTCAGCGTGCGGAGGTAGGGCATGGACGTTTGGCAGTTTTCGTTACGGCCGGTGCTGGCCCGTTTTGCGGACGGCGGCCTGTTCCGGACCGTGATCGGCAACGTTGTGCGGGTGGCGGCGGTGCTGCTGGTGCTGGGCGGGCTCGCGTTGTGGGCCGGAGTGTGGTCGCTGATTGGCGATGCGAAGTTCTTTGCCGGTCTGGGTCTCGTGATCTTTCAGATCGTCGCGCTGGTGGCGCTGGTCGCTGTCGGACACGTGGTGTTTGTCCGCGGCACAGATATCACGCGCCTGCCGGAGACCGAGTTCCCGCTCGCGCCCATCTTTGCTACGTTGGTCCGGCTCCAGGGCGAGGTCGCCATCGTGTTCTTCGGGGTCCTGAGCGTCCCCGCGATGCTGCTCATGTGGTTCGGGGCGTCACATCTGGCCGGTCAGATTCCGATGGTGCCCGGCATGGCGGGCGGCGGCTTCCTTGCCGGCATCGGCATCTTTTTGATCTTCTGGGCGTACGGGTTCCTTGCGCTGATCGTGACATACTTCCTGGCCGAGTTGATCACGGTGCTCTTTGCCATGGCGGCCGACATGCGGGGGACACGGGAGGCCGTCCAGAGATCCGCGTAGTCAGCTACCGGCGGCGCGGGGGAACTCCAGCATCAGGGCGTCCGCGTGGGTGACGTACGGCTCCTTGTCGAGCAGGAAGTCGTCGTCTTCCGGATAGTAGCGGGCGATCTGGTAGTCGTCCCCCGCAAACCGCCTGATGCTCTCGACCGAATCCCAGAGCGTCGTGAGCCAGAAATGAGCTAAGTCACCTTCGATCCGGCGCTGGACCAGCACGCCGAGGTTGCCGGGTGTGCGCCGGTAATCAGCGAGCCCGGTGCGCTGGAGGTAGTTGTAGTAGGCGTCCGCCTTGTCGGCCGGCACCCGGCCGTGCCAGGTTCGTGCGATCACGGTTGCCGCGGCGGCGTCAACACCTCATGCGCCCCCGAAAATGCGAACCCGGGGCTCGGACCACCCGAGAGCACGTGGATTCTTCCATCCAGCACGGCCGCGGCCAGTCCGTGCCGAGCGGTGGGCATACGGGGAAGGGATTCCCATGTGCGGGTGCGCGGATCGTAGCGCTCGGCTTCGTAGAAGGTGCGCGCCGGCTGCGTGAACGTCTCGCCGCCGAACACGTAGATCTTCCCGTCCAGTTCCACGGTTGCAATGCCGCTCCGGCCGGTGGGAATGGGAGGTGCTGCTTCCCATGTGTTGCGCGCGGGATCGTACACTTCGTGGACGGTCATCTCGAAGTTCCGCTCCGCCCGTCCCGCCACGACGTGCATGCGCCCGTCCACCACGGTGGCGCCGTGATGGTTACGGGGCGTGGGCATGGGTGCAAGGCGTTCCCAGGTGTCCGTGGCCGGGTCATACACCTCGTGTGTGCCTACCGAACGGTCTCCCGCCACCTGCCCGTGCGATGGGTCGTGCAGATGATCCCCGGCTGCTGCGTTCCCGCCTGTCCAGTGTATCCGGCCGTTCAGCACCGCGAGCGCGCCGGCGCCCCGGGGAGTGGGCATGGGGCGCCCCTCGCTCCAGGTGCTTGCGGCTACGTCATAGATCCGGACGTTTCCCACCGGCACGAACGACGTCTCGCGGAATCCACCTACTACGTAGACCCGGCCGTTCAGGTACGTCATACCGGCGTGATGGACTCCTTCCGGCAGTTCGGTTGGAGAAGTCCATCGGTCGGTGCCGGAGTCCCAGACCCAGAGGCGGCGCGGCGCAGTGGCCCGCTCGGCTCCCTCAGGCGGGCCGAATCCTCCGGCGAGATATATGCGGTGTCCATCGGTCGCCGCGCTGACTTCGGTTCTCGACTCGGGGAGCGGTGCCTTGGAGGTCCACTCAGCCGCTCCGGTAAAGAGCAGCGCTACCGCTGAAGCAAGTACGAGTTTCATCAGTGCCATCTCCTTCAATGAAAGGCCGGTGGCTTCTGCGGCGGGGGTCCTCCCTGAGGACTCTGCGCGACCGTGATCGGTACGACGGCGTTCACCGCATCGTCCACCGTGATCTCGAACTGGTGCCGGCCGGCGTGCTGGAACGGGACGTCAAAGGAGAGCACGGTGCCTGCCTCGATCTCCACCACACCAGCCGCCGGTTCGTTGAACGTAACCGTGCCATTGCCGCTCAGGATTTCTCTCCCCTCGTCGTCCACGAGCCGGATCCGGATGCTGTGTTCTCCCACCTCGGTGCGCTTTCCCTTGAGCCGGATCACCAGGTGGAGTCTGGGATGCACGGCTGGGAACTGCTGAACCCAGATATGCTGAAAGATCCCCAGTACGGACAGTTTGCCGTACTGATCAACCAGGGCATAGTCGCAGACGACGGCGAAATCGATCTTCACGTTGACAGCAGCTCCCGTAGCTCTACAGGGGACGAAGTTGGCGGTGCGCAATGTGTACCGGTACAGACATACGCTCGTGGCGTGGTGCCGTCCAGCATGGCGGCAAGTGCCGGTGGCAGTTCAGGCGCGCTCTCTCCCGGCGCGAGCGGCACAACCACCTTGCGCGGATGATACGTGGTGCGCGCGGCGCGAAGCAATGCCGCCCGCGCGGGGTCGTCCGGTGCCGCCACGACAACCACATGGGTCGCGGGGTTGATCAGCCAGTCGGCCGCCATGAACAGGGCGGCACCGTGCAGCCCGAGTTCATCGAGCAGGCCACCGATGGCGGAAACAAGTTGCGTGGCCCGCTCGCGCCATTGTTCGGCTCCCGTGTGTTCCGCCAGCCGCAGCAGCAGGATCCCGGCAACGCCATTGGGTGATGGTGTGGGTGAATCGTGGATCGGGATGACCGGCTGGGTGAGGAATCCTTCCCCTTCAGTGGCAGCGCGGTCGCGGAGACCCTTATCGGGGCTCCAGTAATCACTCCATACGCAATCCATCATGGCGGTTGCGCGGTCCAGGTATGAACGTACCCCGGTTGCTTCGAAGGCGTCGAGACACGCAGCTGCAATCTGCACTTGGTCCTCCAGGATACCGCGTACGCTTCCGCCCAGGGCATGGAGAACCGCAGGCCCGTCTCCGTCCGAGCCTTCGCTCAGAATCCGGTCGAGCGTGGCGAGCGCGTGCGCGGCGACGTCCGAACGATCCATCACTGCGCCGGCCCCGAGCATGGCGGAGATCATCATCCCGTTCCAGCCGGTGTAGATGCTGGTATCAACGTACGGCGCCTCGCGCTGTGCGCGCGCGGCGGCAAGCTTCTCCCGGCCTGAAGCAAGCAGCTTTTCGACCTCATCGACGGGTTTCCCGGTCGAGCGGGCAATCGCAGACGGTTCATCCCGTACCCACAACACGTTCTTCGCCGGATTGTGGTGCATCTCGCCTTCTTCGCGGATGTCGTAGTGGCGTGCCAGCACCTCCAGTTCGCCGGCATTCACCACCGCGCGCACTTCTTCCAGAGTCCAGGTGAAGTAGTCGCCGTCGTCATCGAGTCCCACATCGGCGTCCTGCGACGCGTAGTAGCCGCCCGCGGTATCACTCATCACGGTCATGACCCAATCGGCGGTCCCCTCAATGGTGCTCAGGTACCTGCCGCCACTCGATGCCCGGCAGTAAGCCTTGAGGAGTTCGGCGTTGTCGTACAGCATCTTCTCGAAGTGCGGCACGATCCAGCGCGCGTCCACCGAGTATCGATGGAACCCGCCGCCTATCTGGTCGTACACGCCGCCCCTGGCCATGGCGGTGAGGGTGCGGTCCACAATGTCCCGCGGCCATGATTCGCCGGTGTCGAACGCGCGGATAAGCAGAAACTCGCAGGCGGTGGGGTGTGGGAACTTGGGCTGGCTGCCGAACCCGCCATAACGGACATCGAACACCCGAGCCATTGCATCGGCCCCGGCCCCGAGCGTCTCGGCCGACACGCTGCCCGGCTTTGTTTCGGTCAGACGTTCTTCGAGGTGCTGCCTCAACTGAGCAGCCTGCTCCGCTATCTTGCCGCGCTCCGCCCGGTAGAGCTGAGCCAGGTGCGTGAGCACAGATGCAAAACCCGGACGACCGTACTTGCCGTCCGGCGGAAAGTAGGTGCCGCCAAAGAAGACGTCACCGTCTGGCGTGAGGAACGCGGTCAGCGGCCACCCCCCCTGACCCGAGATGGCCTGAACCGCCCTCTGGTAGCGCGCATCCACGTCGGGCCGTTCGTCGCGGTCGACCTTGATGCAGATCCAGTCGCGGTTCAGAATCTCCGCAATCTCCGGATCTTCGTACGACTCCCCATCCATGACATGGCACCAGTGGCACCACACCGCGCCGATGTCGAGCAGGATGGGCTTGTCTTCAACTCGTGCCGTTTCGAACGGGTCAGGGCCCCACTGATGCCAGCGTACCGGCTGGTGGGCGGCGGAGCGAAGGTAGGCGGAGCGGGCGGCAGAGAGGCTCACGGCTCACCGCCTACGGCTCACGTTTCCGGGAACCGGGCAAAGTGTATTGATCACACACACTTCACATCTTGGCTTCCTCGCCTGGCACACAGCCCTGCCGTGCTGGATCATCAGGTGCGGGAAGAGCGTCCAGTCACGGCGGGGAACGAGCTTCATGAGATCCTGTTCGATCTTCACGGGATCCTTGTGTCTGGTGAACCTGAGACGCTGCGATATGCGGGATACATGGGTATCCACCACCACGCCCACGTTGATGTCGAAGGCATTGCCCAGAACCACGTTTGCCGTCTTGCGGCCCACGCCCGGAACCTTGATCAGTTCTTCCATCGTGTGCGGCACGTCGCCGCCGTGCCGCTCCACCAGCGCCCTGCCCATTCCGATCAGCGATTTCGTCTTGTTATTGAAGAATCCGGTGGACTTGATCATCCCGGCCAGCTCGTCGAAGTCCGCGTTGGCGTAGTCGGACGCCTTGCGGTACGTCCTGAACAGGTCCTTCGTCACCAGGTTCACGCGCTCGTCGGTGCACTGGGCGCTGAGAATCGTAGCTACCAGCAGCTCGAGCGGACTCCTGTAGTCCAGAGAGCAACGAGCCCCGGGATACGAGCGTTTGAGTCTCCTCAGGACCGGACCGATGCGCTCCCTGGCTGGTTTCACGACTTCTTTCGGCGCTGCATTGCGAATTCCAGGAAGTCCTTGAGTGGACGGGTGTTCAGTACGCGGTCTCTGGTGAGCCATCCCTTCCTTGCTATCCCTGCGCCGATATCCGCATTGCTCATCCCGGACGTGCCGTGCGCGTCGGCGCCTATGGAGATCATGACCCCCATGGCAGCCGCCTCGCGAACCACCCGCCAATCCAGATCGAGCCGCTGTGGATCTGCATTGATCTCGATCGCGACCCCGCGGTTCGCCGCCTTCCTGAACACCTTCTCCAGGTCTATGGGGAAAGGATCCCGCGAAAGCAGCAACCGACCCGTGGGGTGGCCGAGTATGGTCATCGTGGGATCGTCCATGGCCTTGAGCACACGGGCCGTCATTGCCTTCTCGTCCATTCCGAACCGGCTGTGGATGGAAGCGATGATGAAATCGAATGAACGCCGGACTTCCGGAGTGTAGTCGAGCGAGCCGTCAGCGAGGATGTCGGCTTCAACTCCCCGGAGCACGCGGATGCTGCTGTAGCGGCTGTTCGCGCGGTCGATCTCCGCGTGCTGCCGCGTGATGTCGTCTCCCCTGAGTCCGCCGGCATAAGCCGCGGCCTGCGAGTGATCGGTGATGCCTATGTACTGGTATCCTTCCGCGATACCGGCCTCGGCCCACTCCTCCACCGTGCTGGTACCGTCGGAATAGTTGGTGTGACAGTGCAAGAAGCCCAGCAGGTCGTCCCGCGTGACCAGGAGCGGGAGCTCCCCCGCGGCGGCCGCCTCCACCTCGCCGGTACCTTCCCGCAGTTCGGGCGGTATCCAGGTGAGGCCCAGCGCCTGGTACGCGACTTCTTCCGACGGAGTCGGAATCGGCCTGCCGCCTCGCATGATGCCGGTCTCACCAACCGACAGGCCATGCTGCCCCGCGTGGGCGGTGATGGCAGCAAGATGTTCGGCGCTTCCGGTTGCCCGCAACATCTGGAAACCGAAGTCGCGTGGAGTGGTGGGATAGATGTCCGCCACGGAGCCGCTCTGAAACCGCAGCGTGACCACACGTTCGCCTCGATCCACGAGTTCAGTCACACCCGGCGCCTGCCTGAGGCGGTCATACAGCGCTTCCGGCGGGCCATCCAGCTCAACCACGAAGTCGAGATCGCGGATTACTTCCCGGCAGCGGCGGATGCTGCCAACTATCTCTGCTCGCTTGACACCCGGAAGCTCTCTCAGCACCCGCACCAGCGCCTCGGCCTCTGCCTTTGCGTGATGGAACAGATGGTAGCCGATTACCTGCCTCAGGAACGCGATTCCCTTGAGGATGTTCTCAGCGGTCTTCTTGCCGAAACGCGGAAGCTTGGCCAGACTGCCGTCGCGCGCGGCCCCCTCCAGCTCCCCTATGGTGTCTATATGAAGACTTTCGTGAATCTGGCGGATCTTTGCGACACCCAGCCCCGAGATCTGGAGCATCTCCACAAGGCCCGGCGGGATCTGATCCTGAAGATCTTCCAGTACCTTGCTGCGGCCGGTCTTCAGGACGTCTTCAATGATCTCCAGCGTGGCGGGGCCGATTCCCTTGAGCTCTGCCAGGGTCCCGTTGGCCAGCGCTTCTTCAAGGTTGTCCGGAAACCCGGCGATGGCCCGTGCGGCCGCCTCATAGGCCCGCACACGGAACGGGTTCTCACCCTTGAGTTCCAGACAGGCGGCTATCTGCTCGAGTACGCGCGATACGTCGTTCTTGTCCATACTGCCGAAGGAAGCTACGCCGTAGCACTGGCGAGCGCGAGTTGCACGAGCAGCAACAGATCGGCCTGCGATACGAGCGACCGGAACCCCGCGCGCCCTCCCCCCTCCATGACCGGTGCGAATCGCGGAGTCCGCGCGTCGCGCCCGGCCTTTACCAGGTCGTTCATGGCGACCGTAAGTGAGAGTTGGGAGAACCCGGGTCGGTCGGGTCTCAACCCCAGCACCGCAAGTATCACCAGTTCATCTTCTGACGGAGACGCGACCAGGAACATCCCGTCCACGGGTTCGTGTGAGCCGTCGCCCGGCTGCGCCCAGAACCACCGCTCAGGCAACTGGACATAGCACGCACCGTACGGGATGCGCGGTGGATCCGGTGGTGGATGGGTGTCCAGGGCCGGTTCCAGGTCCTTGCGTGAAACCGGGAACGTGTGACATCCAGCTTCCCGGAAGCGGTACGCTGCCCAGAGCAACAGCAGGTACTCGGCGGCCATGTCCGGACTCTGCTGCACGAGGTCGGGCGATTCCACCATGCCGAGCAGGCGCTGTGTTTCCGGTATGTGAAGAAAATCTGACAGCAACGAAGGGTTGCGCCCCACTTCGGCTGCACCGGCACGAATGGCATCAAACTGTTCCTCGACCCCACCAAAGACAAAATCGTACGGAGAGATGCGGGTCACGTTCCGGAGGGCAGCCACTGGTCGAGTGCGCTCGTGAACTCCTCGCGTTCCTCTACATACGGGCAGTGGCCTGAGTTCTCGAACACCACAAGCTCGGCGCCCAGTAGTCCGGAAGTTTCCTCAGCGAGACGTACTGGGATGGGGTCGTGGAATCCGTGGAAGACGCGCGTGGGGATGTCCAGCTCTGCCACGCGGTCTCTCAGATCATAGTCGCCCAGGCTCTCCCATACCGCCTGCTGCGTTCTGCCGGTGACGCGGAACGGCGTGAGGCTCTTCACGTTGTCCATGTCATGGAAGTATCCGGCAACCGACAGTTCGAACATCCGCTGGCGATAGGCGTCCGGGTCACGGTCCCTGAGCCCCGAATTCTGAAGTTGCTCCCGCTCGCGCACGATCGTATCCGCCTTCGAGCGCTCCGCGAAGTTGGCCTCGAACTCCTTGCGGCCCTCGGCAAAGAGCGGGGCCGCAGAGACCAGCGCCAGCCGGCCAACCCGGTCAGGGTGTTCCAGTGCGTAGAGCACCGCCAGCAGTCCTCCCCACGAGTATCCCAGCAACGTAGCGGGGCTCAGGTCCCAGGCAATGATCAGGGCATCGAGGTCGGCCACATGTGCCGGCCACGAGACGTCGGTGTCACGGTCCACCGGAGATTGGCCGCCGCCCCGCTGGTCGTAGTAGCGAAGCCTGCGACCCCGGGCGAGGTCGTCGAACTGGGGGAGGAGGTAGTCGTGGTGGGCACCCGGCCCGCCGTGCAGGACTGTCACGTCGGGACCGTCACCGATGGTGCGGGTGAACATCTCGATACCGTTTACGGTGATGCGTGCAGTTGTGGCGGTCATGGCTCCCCCACATCTTAATGCTCCCATGAGTCCAGCCAAAGGCGCGTCGCGCGGGCACGGCTTCGGTGCCGCCCCGGTCTTCCTCGCGAGTATCTGCACCATACTCGGTGCCATCATGTTCCTGCGGTTCGGTTACGCCGTGGGGCACACGGGCCTGCTTGGTGCCCTGCTGATCATAGCCATTGGCCATCTGGTAACGATCCCCACGGCGCTGGCCATTGCCGAGATTGCGACCAACCGCAAGGTGGAAGGCGGCGGAGAGTATTTCATCATATCCCGCTCGTTCGGCACCACCATCGGCGGTGCCATAGGGATCTCGCTCTACTTCTCGCAGGCCATCTCCGTTGCGTTCTACATGATCGCGTTTGCGGAAGCGTTCCGACCGCTGGTACCCTGGTTCGAATCCACGGTGGGGATTCCGTTCGATCCGCGTTTCGTATCGTTGCCGGGTCTGCTTGGATTGATCCTGCTCGTACTCACCCGCGGGGCTTCCCTCGGGGTCAAGGCGCTGTGGGTGGTAACTGTTGTGCTCGCGGTGTCGCTGATCATGTTCTTCCTGGGCGGCCCGGTTGATGGAGAGGCACCGGCGGATATCCCGCTGCTTTCCGGAATCGACGCCCCGGATCCGTTCATTCTGGTCTTCGCCATTGTGTTTCCCGGCTTCACAGGGATGACCGCGGGCGTGGGACTGTCGGGCGACCTCGCCAATCCCCGCAAATCGATCCCGCTCGGCATCCTGTCTGCGACGCTGGTGGGCATGCTGGTCTATGTGGCCATCGTTATCAAGCTCGCCATGTCGGCCACGCCGGAACAGATGGCGGAGGACCAGCTGATCATGTCTCGCATTGCGCTGTGGGGTCCCATCATCCCCATAGGTCTTGCGTGCGCAACGATCTCATCCGGGATCGGCTCGATACTGGTGGCCCCCCGCACGCTGCAGGCGCTCGCGGCGGACCGGATCATCCCGGCCACACGGGTGAACTACGTGCTCTCGCGCGGCACGGGTGATCAGAACGAACCGCGCAACGCCACCATCGCGACCTCGGTGGTGGCCCTGATAGTGGTGGCGACGGGCAACGTCGATATCGTGGCTCGCGTCATCTCGATGTTCTTCCTGGTGACGTACGGCGCGCTGTGCGCCATAAGTTTCCTGGAGCATTTTGCCGCCCGTCCGGCTTACCGGCCGAGTTTCCGGTCCAAGTGGTATCTGAGCCTGATCGGCGCGGTGATGTGTTTCCTGCTGATGCTTCAGATGGATCCGTTGTACGCCATCCTCGCAACCGTCATCATGATAGGCATCTATCAGGGTATCAGGCTCTCGCGGGATGAGCACCATGACGACGTTGCGGCAATCTTCAATGGAGTAATGACCCAACTCACGCGCTGGATGCAGATCCGGCTCCAGCGCACGATGCGGGGCCAGCCATCAATCGACTGGCGTCCCAGCATCATCATGGTGGACGGCCGTACCTTCGACCGCTCCGCGCCCGTTCAGTTCTTCAGCTGGCTCTGTCACCGTTACGGGTTCGGCACGTATCTCCACTTCATCAAGGGGCATCTATCGGACGAGACATACGTTCAGAGCCGCGAGGCACTGGGCCGGCTGATCCAGCGCACCACGGACATCCGGAGCGGCGTGTACATGGACACCATGATCAGCCCGTCCATGAAGTCCGCGCTGGCGCAGAGTCTCCAGGTGCCCGGTGTCTCGGGGATGGAGAACAACACCATTCTGTTCGAGGTCTCGGTGCATGACGGGGCAGAGGTGCGGAAGGAAGTGTTCGAGGGGTGCCAGCTTGCCGCCACGGCCAGGATGAACACGCTGGTGCTGCGGCACGGCAACAACTATTTCGGGGCGAAGCAGCACATTCAGATCTGGCTGCGCGGGGAGGATTACAACAATGCAAGCCTCATGATCCTGCTGGCGTACATCCTGATGGGCCACCCCGACTGGGCCGACGCCGAGGTCACGATTCATGCGGCCGTGCCGGGCAGGGAAATGACCGGCCATCAGAGCAAGCTTGTGGCGATGCTGGAGGCGGGCCGTATCCCCATCAGCGAGAAGAACGTGCGGATGCTCTCGTTGGATGACCCGGCGGACTTCGACGCCGTCGTTGAAGAGAGGGCGGGGGACGCCGATCTGGTTCTGCTCGGGCTCACCGACGAACGGCTCGAGACGGAGGGCGCGGACCTGTTTCTCAGGCACATGGAACTCAAGGAGGTTCTGTTCGTGACCGCGCGCGAGCAGATCCTGATGGAATAGGGCTTGCGGTCCAGATCCGGAAGAACTGTGCCCCGCGGGACCTCGACTGCCGGAGACGCCAGCGGCAGGCGCTGCTCCACTGGGCATACGATTCACGGAAAATCTGATCCGGTCAGAGCAGCGCGGCCAGACCTTCCGCCACCTTCCTCACTTCAGCCTCTTCATCCGGACTGAACCCGTCCGTCATGTCGCTGTCGATGTCTATCTGACCCAGAATCTCCTGGTGCCGGCGGATCAATACCACCAATTCGGATTTCGTCTCTACGCTGCATGCCAGGTATCCATCCGCCCGCGATACATCGGGTACGTTGATGTCCTGCTTTCTGGCTACGGCCTGCCCGCAGATACCGGTGCCAACGGGAATCAACGTGTGCTCGGTGGGGCGGCCGTCGAAAGCTTCCAGCGCCAGCATCCGGTCATCGTGCAGCATGTACATGTACACGCCGGTGTAGGGGCCGCCCGCCTGGCGGATACGCGTGGCCGCAAGCTGAAGCAGCTCCTGCCGCGTGGCAGCACGGCTGAAGGCGCCTTGAAGCGCCTTCACAACCGAGTCGCCGTTCAGGTGTGTCTCAGCCACCCCGTCTCCCCAGGGTGACGGTGAACTCCATCGTCTTGTCGCCCCGGCGTACGACGACCACCACCACGTCACCCGGTCGGTGGGCGGCCAGCGCGTTGGTCATGTCATAGAGGTTCTCCACCGTGTGCGTACCGATGCGGACGATGATATCGCCCGCCTGAATGCCTGCGTCCGCCGCGGGTGTGCCCGCGCGCACTCCGGTGAGCCGCACTCCACCGGGGCTCCCGCTCATGTCGGGGATGGTGCCCAGCGAAGCTCCCGAACCAGCCATCACCGGCTGCGGCCGTGGCATGTCCACGAAAGTGAGCCGCGCGGGCCGCGTGGCGATGGCCTGAGCCAGATCCGCCACGAATGTGGCGATCCGCGCAACGCCCTCGTGGTTGATGCGGTCGGGACTATCTGTGGTGCGGTGGTAGTCCTCGTGCAGGTCGGTGAAGAAATGCAGCACCGGGATCCCTTCCGCGTAGAACGACGCGTGGTCGCTCCTGCCCCAGCCGTCACCCGACGCCTCAAGCGCAAAGTTGTGGATGGCGTTGAGCGAATCGAGCAGGTGGTTGAACTCGCGTGCCGTCTCCGCCCCCAGCGCCTGAAGCCGGTTGTTGCTGAGCCGTCCCACCATGTCGAGGTTGAGCATCACCACGGTGGAATCGTTGGGCCGCACCGGGTTCCGGACGTAATGCGTAGACCCTATGAGACCCATCTCTTCAGCGGTGAACGCTATCAATACGATGGTTCGGCGGTTGCCCGGACGCTCGGCCAGGAGTCGGGCGATCTCCAGGATGGCGGCCGTGCCGGAGCCGTTGTCGTCCGCGCCGTTGTGCACCACACCCATGCTGTCTGGGTCAAGGCTCCCCATGCCACCGAGCCCCAGGTGATCGTAGTGCGCCCCGATCACCACCACCTGGCCCGCGAGCGGTCCGCGGCCCGGCAGGATGCCGATCACGTTCTTGACCGGCGTGTCGCCGAGCCCGGCGTGTGCGGCCGCCGGCGCGGTCGGATCTATCCGGAAGCGCTGGAAGAATCCGTCCCGCCCCGGTCCGGAAAGTCCGATCCGAGCGAACCGCCGGGCGATGAACGCGGCCGCCGAGTCGAGCCCGGCGGTGCCGACGCCGCGGCCTTCCCGTTCGTCGGCTGCCAGATAATGAATGTCTGCTTCCACCTGCGCATATGGCGGAGCGGCGGTGGCCGCCTGTCCCCACGCAACCTGCGGCCCCAGCACCAGCGCAACGGCCGCAAGCAGCAATGTCCGAATCCGTATCATTGTCTCTCCACCTTTATCTTTAATACACCGAAACTTCCGACCAACAACGTAACCGGGAGTGCCTTCTGTCTCCACGTCTGCTGGCCCTGATACCCCTGGCGGTAGGCATCAATCTGGCCCTGGGTCTCTTTGCCCAGGCCACTGCGCTCCCGGTCTTCCTGGACACCGCCGGCACCATACTCGTGGCGGCTCTGGCCGGTCTCGTTCCGGCCCTTATCACGGGAACCCTATCGCAGGTGGCCTTCATGGTGCTCTCCGGTAACGCCACCTGGCTGGCCTTCCTTCCGGTCCAGCTCCTCATAGGCGCTTACGCAGCGTTCGTGTGCCGGCGCGGTGCGTTCCGGTCGGTGGGGAGTACGGTTGCCTTCGGGCTTCTGCTCGGAGCCATCGCCGCTTCGGTATCGTGGCCCATCAGTTACTTCGCGTTCGGTGGGGTGACGGGGGGTGGAGTGACAGCCGTAACGGCGCTGCTCACCGCTATCGGTGTGCCGCTCGAGTGGGCGGTTCTGGCGGCGAGCATGAGCAACGACCTGGTGGACAAGACGGTGGTATTCCTGCTGGTGCGGACGCTGCTTGTGAGTCTGCCAGGCCGTACTGCCGCCCGCTTCCCGATGGCCGCTCGAGCCCTGGGCCGCGAGTCGTGATCGGGTACACTCCGGGACCCGGGCCACTCAGGCGCGCTCACCCTTTCACCCCGCTCACAATTGCGGGAGCGAGCGCGGTTCTGGTCTTTGCGCTCCCCGCTCCCTGGGGTCCACTTGCCGTGCTCCTGGCGGTTATCTCTACGGCGTTGTTCGAGCGTGTGCCTGGCGCACTCCGCTCGGCGGCCACTGTGGCGCTGCCGTTCTGGATCTTCCTCACTCTGATCCACAGCGTCATCCGCGCCGATCCCGAAGCGGCGCTCGTCTTCGCGGCACGGATCACTTCCATCATTGTGGCGTTCGTGCTGGCGATCGCCACCGTGCATCCGGGACGGCTGGTTGAAGCCCTGATAGCCCGCGGCGTTCCGTTTGCACCCACGTTTCTGTTCGCCTCAACCCTTCAGATTGTGCCGCGGTTGCGGGAGCGGGCCCGTACGATACTCGACGCGCAGCGGTGCAGAGGATTGAGACTCAGAGGTTCGCTGGCCGGAAGAGCCAAGGCCATCGTTCCGCTGGCGGTGCCCCTTGTGCTGTCGTCGCTCGCCGAGGTGGATGAGAGAGCCGTGGCGCTCGAAGCCCGTGGTGCCGGAGCGGCGAAGCGGCGTACGCCGCTTGAACCGCCACGAGACAGCGTGCTCGACCGATCGGTCCGTTATTTCCTCACAGTGCTTGTGCTCGTGGCGCTGATGGTGCGGATCCTGTGAGCGTCGTGTTTCATGACGTCACCTTCCGCTACGCCGGCTCAACCGTACCGGCACTCGATCAGGTGTCTACGGAAGTTCGTCGGGGAGAGGTAGCGCTGGTTACCGGTCGCCTTGGTGCCGGTTGCAGCACCATGCTGATGGCAGCGGCAGGCTTTGCCCCGCGTCTTACCGGCGGAACCCTGGCAGGCACCGTGCACACCCTCGAGCACACCCCGTGGACCGAACCCGGCCGGCAGGCGCTCGCGGGGCGCGTGGGGTTCCTCCTTCCGTCGCCCTGGACGCAGCTCTCCGGGATGACGCACACTGTGCGGGATGAGGTCGCGTTCGGACCGGCGAATCTGGGATGGCCGCGTGAACGGATCATCGAGAGCGTGAGCCGCGCGCTTGCAATGGGTGGCGTTGAGCATCTGGTGGAGCGCGATCCCGCGACGCTGTCCGGCGGTGAGTTACAGCGCGTGATCTTCGCGGGCGTGGTTGCCATGCAGCCGGACGTGTACTTGCTGGACGAGCCGGCGGCGGAACTGGATCCCGAGGCGGCGAACAAGGTTTACGACATGCTGCCGGCGCTCGCTGAAACCGCAATCGTGATGCTCGCAACCACAGACGTGGATCGCGCGGCGAGCCGGGCGTCGCGCGTGATCCTCCTGGATCGTGGTCGCGTCATGGCCGATGGTGCGCCGGAGGCGGTTCTGGGATCGGTGCAGGCTGCCGTGAATGAGGTTGGAGGATCCATCCCGGCGCTCCTTCACATGGCGGAATGCGCGCCGCCGTTTCCCATCACGGTCGACGGCGTGGCGCGGCGGTTCTCCCAGTGACCGCGCTGGTGTTCGACAGGGTCCGGTTCGCATATGCGACCGTGCCGGTTCTGACGGACCTGAGCCTCGCGGTTGCGCCCGGCGAGGTCGTTGCCCTGCTCGGCCGCAACGGTGCCGGCAAGACCACGCTCACCCGTCTGGCCATGGCGTTGCTGCATCCTCAGGCGGGTGATGTACGTGTTGCCGGTAATACAACACGCGGCAAGGCACCTGAAGACATGGCGCGTCACGCGGCGTACCTGTTCCAGCATCCCGATCAGCAGTTGTTCGCGCGCACGGCGTTGGACGAAGTCCTGTTCGCGCCGGGGCGGCTGGGTGTGTCGGAAGGTGAGGCGAGGGTCAGGGCAGGAGACGCGCTCGACGCGGTGGGGCTTGGGCACGCGGCGGAGGTTCATCCCCACGACCTCGGTCCGGCTGAACGGAAGCTGCTTACTATGGCTGCGTGTCTCGCTCAGCGGCCGGAGGTGCTCATTCTGGACGAGCCCACTCTTGGACTCGACCGGCCGGCGACAGCCAGAGCAGGTACAGCGGTACGGGATTCCGGGTTACGGGGCGCCGCGGTTCTGGCAGTGACCCATGATCTGAGATTTGTGGCCGAATGGTGCCACCGGGTGGCCGTACTGAGAGAGGGTGTGCTGGCCGCGGATCTTCCGGTGGCCGGCTTGATGGGAGCCCCGGATCTGGTGGCCTCGCTGGGACTGCAACTTCCGCCCGCGGCGGAGGTTGCGGCCGCGCTCGGGTTGCCTGAGCGCCCCTTCACGGAACGGGATGTGGCTCGGTCCATTGCCTCTCGTTGCCGAGGGTCCTAGGTGGAGGTATGTTCGCCTTACCTGCATGATCAACGCCCAGCATTTCGCCATTACTATGGCCCGAGCTCTGGAGGCCATAGCCGACCGGCCGGATGACATCCCGGGCCAGAAGGCCGCGCTGCGGGCGCTTGTGGCCCTGGCGCGGCTTGGTGAAGTCATGGTTACGGTTGGCCAGGGAAACCTCTTCGTAAACCGGGAGCTGGTGGGACCCACGTTGCCGGGTATCGAGGCGCTGGCGTCGCGGCTCGAGCTGCACGGCGTGGACGAGATCCGCGTAGCGCACAAGGCTTCGGCGGCCGACCTGCTCACGCTGCTCCGCGCGCTCGCCGAACGCCTGATCGATCATGATCCGGAACGCAACGTAGAGGTCCGATTGCAGAGGTCGGGCTCGGGCAGCGTTGCCGTGCGGGTGAGTGCGGCCTTTGCAGCGATAACCGCCGACAACTTTCCGGAACCGCCGCTCATAGAACTGGATCCCCATGCTCCCGACGAGGAGGAGCCTCAAGAGACGGCCGACGTCGAGGAGGAAGAACGGCATCGCGCCGTACGGGCCTCTCCCGACCCGCGTAGAGCACCGCATCACGATCTGCTGGGAGGGGCGCTCGATCGCATCAGTGCCAACCCGGCCGCTCCCGACATCCTGGATCAGCTGGCCACCGCTGCGCAGGTGATAATGCTCGAGCAGGCGCAGGGGGGTATGAGTCGGGTGTTTCATGCACTGGAGGTGTTGATTGGGCTGGAGCGTGAGGCCCCTGAGGGACCGGCGCGTCGAGCCTTCGGTATCACGCTCAAGCGTCTGCTGACGCCGCCGGTGCTGGAACAGGCTGCGGGGCTCGTGCTGGATCCCAACACATCGCAGGTTGCCACCAGCGTCCTTGTGCGTGCGGGAGGGGACGGGGTGGAGGTCCTGCTCAAGCGGCTGGTCGAAGCACCGGGCGCGAGGGAGCGGCGGGCCTATTTCGACGCACTCAAGGAGGCGCAGTCTGGGGTGAAGCAGCTGATAGGGCTGCTGAACCACCAGGAATGGTATGTTGTGAGGAATGCCGCGGAGCTTGTGGGAGAGTTATTGCTTGAGGAGGCGGTACCCGTTCTGGGGAACGCGATGTATCACAGCGACCCGCGGGTTCGGAAGGCGGCGGCGGTGGCGATGGCCAGGATAGGAACACCGGCAACAGTGGAGTTCATGCGCCGCGCGCTGAAGGAAGGGGAGGCGGAGGTGAAGGGGTTGGTGGCAGGTGCCGTTGCGGGGAGGCAGTCGAGCGCCCTGGCGATGCCGCTCGTGCTGGCGGCCGAAACCGAGACCGACGCGGCGTTGCGCCGGGAGTATTTCAGGGCGCTCGGCCGTATTGGAACTCCGGACGCCATACAGGCGTTGATCAAGGCGGTTCAGCCCGGCGGCAGGTTTCTGCGCCGCCGGCCACCGGGGCCCCGCATAGCGGCCATTGACGGTCTTAAACTTGTGGGTACGCCGGCTGCTGTCGGAGCGCTGGAGGGTCTCGCGGAGGACCCCGACCGTGAGGTCCGGCAGGCTGCGCGCCTGGCCGTGCGTGAACTTCTGGGACGGAGTGCGTTGCCCGATGCCTGATGTGGCCCTATCTTCGCGCTAATCATGAGCCACGATATCCAGGTTGCATCCCTGTTCGGCAGGATGCTGAATCTCCTGCGCGACTCGCCCGAAGGGGGTGAGGAGCACAAGGCGGCGTTACGTGCCCTGCTGGCGTTTACCAGCCAGCGCAGCATCACGCTCCGGGTGGATACGGGCAACCTCAGGGTGGAAGGAACTCCCATCCCCCCGTCCACGCCGGAACTGTCGGACATAGTTGGTCGTTTTCAGGCTCACGGCGTTGCCGAGATCAGGCTGGCCAATCAGATCCCGGCTCTGGACCTCACGTGGCTGTTGCGGGCTCTGGCGGGTGATCCGGGTCCCGGCGGCGCCAGAGCGGTGGAACAGAAACTCCGCGGAGAGGGCGTCACTTCGGTAACGCTGATTTCGATTGACGAAGACCGCACACGCCACGAGCGGCGCGCGGTGCGAGTGACGGATGCGCTGAGGCCACCTGGTCCCGTACAGCCACCTCCAGCGCTGCCGCCGCAAGCTCCCGCGCCGCCTCCGCAAGCTCCCGCGCCATCAGCGCCGCCGCCACAGCCGCCTCAACGCGATCTTGGCGTTGTCCCCGCGGCCAGGGGAGCGGCATATGACGAGCTGCAACGTCATATGCGGGCTTCGGCATCCGGACTGTCCGCCGCGATCAATCGGCTGCGCGAGGCCATCGGGACGCCCGACATGATGAACCAGTTGGAGGCGGTGCAGGCCGGTATCAACAAGGCTGTGCAGCAGGACGAGCCGTCCAAGGCCCTTGAGGTGATCATAGGGTTGATCCGCCTGGAAGCGGAAGACACCACGCCGGATGCGCAACGCGCGTTCGGCATTGCGCTCCGGCGGATCCTCTCCACCGAAACGCTTCATCGTATAGCCGGTTTCCTGATCGACGAGTTGTACACTGAGGACGTCGTGACCATCATGCGTCGGGCAGGGAAGCCCGGTACCAAGGTGATGATCGACCTGCTCGTCGCGGCGCCGTCGTTTGCCGAGCGGAAGGCGTACCTGAATGCGTTACGGCAGGTGGACGAAGGGACGGACGTGGTTACGAGCCTGCTCAATCATCACGAGTGGTTCGTGGTGCGGAACGCGGCGGACCTCGTGGGCGAACTCAGGGTGGAGGAGGCGACGCAGGCGCTGGGCAAGGTGGTCGACCATCCGGATGCGAGGGTACGGAAGTCGGTTGGGATCGCGTTGGCCAAGCTGGGAACTCCGGTGGCGGCGCAGCATCTCTCCAAGGTGTTCCGTGACGCGGATGCGGATGTGCGGGTGGCGGTATCGCGTGCCATTGGCGGGAAGGGGATGAGCGCGCTGGCGATGCCGCTGCTCAACGCTGCGGCAAAGGAACAGAGGCCCGATGTTCAGGCCGAGTACTATCGCGCGTTGGGACGGATCGGTTCGCCCGAAGCGGTACAGGCCCTGGTCAAGGTCGCGGAAAGTGGAGGGAGCTTCCTGTCCCGGCGTGCTTCTCCGGCACGGCTTGCCGCTATCGAGGCCCTGGGCATCGCAGGTGGAAAGAGTGGAGTTGCCACCCTCAGAGTTCTGACGCAGGACCGTGCCAGGGACGTTCAGGAGGCCGCGTCAAAGGCTCTCGCGCAGGCGCGTTCTAGCGGGGAGTGAAATCGCTCGATGTTGTCACGCGGCGGGCAAAGGCCGCGAGCAATCTAGCCGACAGTTCCAGATCCCTGAGCGCCACCATCTCGTTGGGGCTGTGCATGTAGCGGTTGGGTACAGATACGAGGCCGGTGGGGATGCCGCGGTCCGCAGTGAAGATCGAATCTGCGTCGGTGCCGGTATCGCCGGGTGCCGCCTGGATGGCGCAGGGAATCTTCTCTCGCTCAGCCGTATCGGCCAGCAGCTCGAACACCACCGGGTTCACTGAAGAGCCGCGCGACAGCACCGGTCCTCCTCCCAGCTTGAAATCACCCACTTCCTTCTTCTCTACGCCGGGACAGTCGGTGGCGTGGGTCACGTCCACTACGATGGCAACCGACGGGCTCAAACCAGTGGCGCTGGTGCGTGCTCCGCCGCCCAGCAGAGCGATCTCTTCCTGCGCGGTCGCCACCGCCGCCACAGACGCGCGCGGTTCCCGCCGCACCAGAAGGCGTAATGCCTCGAGCACCACGAACGCGCCTATGCGGTTGTCGATGCTCCGCGAGACCAGTCGGCCGTTGGGCAATTCCAGCGCCGGGCCTGCGAGCACTGCGGGGTCACCCACACGAATCCGCTTGAGCGCGTCCGCCTTGTTCTTCGCGCCGATGTCGATCCAGAGGCTCTTGACCGTCGAGACCTTGTCCTTGTCCTTGGAGTTCATGAGGTGGATGGGCTTCTTGCCGATCACGCCGGGCACCGAACCGCCCTTTGCGGCTATGCTCACCCGCTGGCCCACCAGTACCTGCGAGTCCCAGCCGCCTATCGTCGAGAAATAGAGGTAACCGTCGTCATCTACATGGACGATCATCAGCCCGATTTCGTCGATGTGGCCGGCGAACATGACGCGCGGGGAACCGGCCGGATTCAACACCGCCACGGAGTTGCCCGATACGTCGGCGCTTACCTCATCGGCAATGTTTTCCGCTTCCGAGCGCCATACACGAGCCGGCACCGCCTCGAACCCGGAAGGACCCGGCGCGTCCAGCAGGCGTTTCAGAAAAGCCAGAGATGACTTGTTCATTGTGCGAGCAGGTGTTTGGCTATGGTCTGCAGCTGCATGTTGCTCGTGCCTTCGTAGATTGTACCGATCTTGGCGTCGCGGTAGTACTTCTCCACCGGGTACTCCCTTGTGTAACCGTACCCGCCGAACAGCTCCACGCAGAGGCTTGTGATGCGTTCGGCCGCCTGCGAGGAATAGAGCTTTGCCATCCCGCCCTCCTGCGTGTACGGCAGGCCGGCGTCCCTGAGGCGCGCGGCGTTGTACACCAGCAGGCGCGAAGCTTCCAGTTCGGTGGCTGCCTGAGCCAATTGGAACTGCACCGCCTGGAAATCGCCGATTGCGCGCCCGAACTGCTTGCGATCCTGCACGTACTTGATAGTGGCGTTGAGGGCGCCCCGCGCCACGCCAACCATCTGCGCCCCGATTCCCACCCGGCCTGCGTTCAGCGTCTCGATGGCAACCTTGTAGCCTTTGCCCACCTCGCCCACCACGTTCTCAGCCGGGACCTCACAGTCCTGCAGGATCAGCTCGGTGGTGCTGGAAGCACGGATGCCGAGCTTGTCTTCCTTCTTGCCGACGGTGAAGCCGGGGAAGTTGCGCTCGATCATGAATCCGGTGATCCCCTTGTAGCCCTTCGAGGGATCGACGGTGGCGAACACGATGAACAACTCGGCTTCGGCACCGTTCGTGATCCAGAGCTTCTGGCCGTTCAGAATCCAGTGGTCGCCCTTCCTGTCGGCGCGGGTTTCCAGGGCAAACGCGTCAGATCCGGAGTTGGCCTCGGACAGGGCATAGGCACCGAGTTCACCGGCGCAGAGCCGGGGGAAATACCGCTGCTTGATGTCGTCGTTCCCCCAGGATAGCAGGGCAACGTTCATGAGGGTGTTATGGACGTCTACCAGAACGGCGGTGCTGGCGTCCACGGCCGCCAGTTCTTCCACGGCGAGCGCACTCATGAAGAACGTGCCGCCGGCGCCCCCGAGCTTCTCGGGAACGTCTATTCCCATGAGGCCCAGCTCGGCAAATTTCGGGATCAGGGATTTCTCGAAGGTGGCGGTGCGGTCCATCTCCTCCACCAGGGGACGCACTTCCGACTCGGCGAAATCGCGAATGGCGTCGCGGAACATCTGCTCGTCTTCGGACAGGACGGACAGCGGCGGTGTGGCGGATGCAGATGCAGATGTCACGGACGGATTCCTCGGGCTTGGCTTGGGCGGAATGTACGGTGCAGGTAGGCTTGTGGCGAGGGAGGGGCGTTACAACCTCACCCGGCTAGTATGAAGCCCAGTGATCGCTCCAGGTGCCGGGGATGGCCGTGAATCCGCCCAGGCTGCTCAGGGCGGCGCGGACGGCGCACGAACTGTATTGGACACTTGCAATGAGTGGTGGACGGTCCTCCGGAGGGCCCGTCCCGGGAGCGCGACCACCGAACTCGGAATTCCCCCCGCCGGTGCTCAGGTTCGCCACTACGAGGCCAACTACATCGTTCAGCTCCGCGTCGAAGTTGATCGATCCGCCAACCAGAATCACGCCAACCCACGATGATACGCTCCCTTCAAACGTGAGGTCACCGCCCACAAGGAGCAGGCCGCGGCCTTGCCCGGTCAGTGTCACGTTCCCGGCGATGCGCTGAATCGGCCAACCGGACCCGACCGGAAGTATCGTCGTGGCATCCGGTGCGATCCCATCGCCCATCGCGGCTGTCCAGTCGATACCGGTTCCGTTCCGTACGGCGAGGGCTGTTCCAGAGATGCTTGTGCTGGGCGTGACCGTTGGTGCCGATCCTGTACCGGACAGAATCAGATTGGAAGCACGCAGGCCGGGTATGGGCGGGCCGGCCGCAGCGCACCAGGCGGGGTCGTCGTTGCCGTTGAACACACCTGCGTCGTCCGACGAGTTCGCGCGCCGTTGAAGGTTACCGGCCACGGTGAGGGCGCCGAGGGCACCCGGTACGTCGGTGGCCATCCCGGCCAACCGCCACTCGGCGAGCTGCGTCACCGTCCGCCGCGCCTGAGGCTCCGATCCCAGCGCCGGAACGATCACATAGCCGGTGGAGCGAACCAGATAGCGTCTGTCGTTGCCGGTTGGCGGGTCATAGACGAGCGTGCTGATGACGTCGGCATAACCGCCCGGAAGATTCACTCTTATGGAGTCTCCCGCCAACGGCTCATCGGCGGTGAATCCGAAGTACGTCTGAAGCCCGCCGTTGGCGATGGCCAGTGCGTCTATCGTCTCTCCACTGCTCCGCGCCACCTCCCGCTCCGCCGATATCCTCGCAAAGCCCACCGTCAACATCACCGTAAGCAGGGCCACGAGCAGGATGGTGACGGGCAGGGCAAAACCGCGTTGGTCCCGGGAGGTCATCAGTTGCCCCGATTCTGAAAGCGGACCTGGTTCACCAGATCGAACCGCTGCGGTCCGGCCCCTCCGGGCGGCGTGCTCACACTTTCCGCGAAAAGCCGGAGCTCGATACCCAGGGTATCACCGTTGTCAACCAGATATCCGAACTCCGCATCGTCCGCGAACGGCGCCGCAACCTCGTCGTTCTGTCCGTTGGCCTGACGCCAGAGACCTCGGCGCCCGCTGAAAAGGGTCGACGCGCCGAACGAATATGTTACGGTTTGGAAGACGACGAAGGGGGTACCCGGTTCCGCTCCGCCGAGCCCGGGGGCTCCCGTGCCGGTCATCTGAACAAGGTGACCTCCGGGAATCGTATCCACGCCCTCCGTCAGGCAGGCTGACACCGTCGTGGAAGAGTTCACGATCACGCTGCCAAACATCTGATAGGACGTGATACCTGACCGGACGAAGACCCCGTCTGGAGTGGCATCGTCATATACGGCGGCATCAACCGGCGCCAGCGCGCCGACACGTGCGGCACCGTCGGTACCGCAAAGCATGCCGATTGCGAATGGAACGCGCAGCGTGACCTGACTCGCCGACGGTGATCCGGAAAACGCATGTGCTCCCACCATGCGGATCTCCGTGCCGAGCACTACCGCGCTGGCCCGGGCAGTCTGACGTGCCTCCAGCATCGCTTCCTGCAGGCTCACGAACCTTGAATTGCTTATCAGCAGCTGCGCCAGCGCCGTCCCCAGTATGCCGAACAGAGCCATCGTGACGAGCAGTTCGACCAGCGTCAATCCCTTCCGGTTCATGGCCGGGTAAGCGTGTCGAGGGGGTTCGACTGCTGCGGCCTCACGCGGCGGATCACGAGCGTGCCCGGCTGAAGCAACGGTGTATAGGGTACGATCTGGACGGTCACCTCACGCGTGCGCGTAAGCGTCTCATCCACGGTCACGTTTCTCACATACTTGAACGGACCGATCGAGTCCTCGGCGGTTCCGTAAGAAGCAGGGAGATCGCTCCAGGGAACGGTCTGCACACGGGCGCCGGCGTTCTCCAGCGCAGCGGTCCGGAGCGTCATCCCGACCGACTGCCGCGTCTGCCGGCCCATCTGCCAGAGAATACCTGAGAGGGATACGAGGACCATGCTCAGGATTCCGAGTGCTACGACGATCTCGACCAGCGATATGCCTCGCTCGCAAGCAGCTCTACGGAACATTCTCAATCCTGATCTGCCCCGTTCTGGTGACGCTGACCTGCCTCGTGGTGTTTCCGCGGCGAAGGGTGACCACGGTGTTGCCCCCGGCGATCCCGGACGGGAAGAACTCGATGTCGGCTGTGGCTTCAAGCTGCTCCAGACCGAAGTCAGATGCATCACCCATCGGACGCTCCCGATAGACGGAATCCCCGCGATCCTTTATGCGCACGGTCCGGTCGCCATCCACGGAGAATGTCATGGGCTGCCGTTGCCGCACGGCGAGCATCTGGGCAAGCTGAATGTCGGTGGCAATCACGTTGGCTGCTCCCCGGACCTTGTTGCGCTCGAACGCCGGCCCGAGGCGAAGGTAGCCAATGCCCGCCACGATGCCCATGACGAGCATCACCAACAGGATTTCCACCATGGTGTAACCGGCCCGCTTCAAATCTGGCATCGCATCATAAACTATTGTATTCCAATCCTTTAGGACAAGGGGCAAGATCGGGATTCCCCCCGATCCCAGGCTGTCGGCGGAGCCTGGTTGCACGGCTTTTCGTTTCCGGTCCACCCTGAAGACAGTTATTATCACAGCATGGCCACCGTCACACGGCACCGGGGCAGGTCTGTCCCGGTCACGGCTCCCGAATCCCGGCCCACTCCGGCCCGGAACGCCGGCGTCCCACTCGATCTCAACTGGGTGAACGAGATCCGCGTAAACCGCAGCGCGGTTGAACGTCGCGCGGCAACCATTCCCAAGCGCCGCACGGTCAAGAAGGACTGGCAGGCGGCGTGGCTGCTGCGTGCGGTTACCTGCATGGATCTCACCACTCTGTCCGGTGACGATACCCCCGGCACCGTGCGCCGGCTGTGCGCCAAGGCACGCCAGCCGGTGCGGCCGGACATTCTCGAAGGGCTCGGCGTCTCTCAGCTGAATCTGCAGGTGGGGGCGGTGTGCGTTTATCACGCGCTCGTCCCCACGGCTGTCGAGGCTCTGGAAGGATCCGGCATTCCGGTGGCGGCGGTATCGACCGGTTTCCCCGCGGGCCTGAGCCCGTTTCCGCAGCGGCTGGCGGAGATACAGGCCTCCGTGGAGGCAGGTGCGGAAGAGATAGACGTGGTGATCACGCGCATGCACGTGCTTACCGGCAACTGGCAGGCGCTTCATGATGAGGTGAAGGCGTTCCGCGAGGCCTGCGGGGAAGCTCACATGAAGACCATCCTTGCAACGGGCGAGCTGGGCCCGCTGCGCAACGTGGCCCGCGCGAGCGCCGTCTGCATGATGGCCGGTGCGGACTTCATCAAGACGTCCACCGGCAAGGAGAGCGTGAACGCAACGCTGCCGGTGGGGCTCGTGATGGCTCGGCAGATCCGCGATTACCTGGAACGCACGGGGTATCGTGTGGGGTTCAAGCCAGCCGGGGGAATCAGGAAGGCAAAGGAAGCTCTGGACTGGCTGCTCATGATGCGCGACGAACTGGGTCGGAGATGGCTCGATCCGTCGCTGTTCCGGTTTGGCGCGAGCAGTCTGCTGGCTGACATCGAACGCCAGCTCGAGCATCATCTCACGGGGCGGTACTCTGCATCGTTCCGCCATCCCATGGCCTGAGGTACGGATGAGCAAGATCGCCGAGATCTTCGAGACGATGGAATACGGTCCGGCACCGGAGAGCGCCGCTCCTGCGCTCGAATGGCTGGAGCGTCACAAGCGGAAGTTCGGCCTGCACATCGGCGGCAAGTGGGTGAAGGCCGCTTCCGGAGAGAGTTTCGAGAGCGTCAATCCATCCACGGGTGAATCAATAGCTGCGGTGGCGCAGGCCGGGGCTGAAGATGTTGACCGGGCGGTAGCGGCTGCCAGCAAGGCTCAGAAGAACTGGGCGCGGCTGTCGGGTCACGCGCGCGCCCGGTATCTCTATTCGCTCGCCCGTCATATACAGAAACACTCCCGTCTGTTCGCGGTGGTCGAATCGCTCGACAACGGGAAACCCATCCGTGAGTCCCGTGACATAGACATCCCTCTGGTGGCGAGACACTTCTATCACCACGCGGGCTGGGCGGAGTTGTTCGAGACCGGGATGGCGGGCTGCAAGCCGGTGGGTGTGGTCGGCCAGATCATCCCGTGGAACTTCCCGTTGCTGATGTTGTCGTGGAAGATTGCGCCGGCGCTGGCCATGGGTAACACGGTCGTGCTCAAGCCCGCCGAGTTCACGCCGCTCACGGCACTACTGTTCGCCGAGATCTGCGACGAGATCGGGCTCCCCCCGGGCGTGGTGAACATCATCACCGGAGACGGCCGCACCGGAGAGCTACTGGTCAGGCACCCGGACGTGGACAAGATCGCGTTCACCGGATCCACCGATGTGGGCCGGTTGATTCGCGTCGCCACGGCCGGGAGCGGCAAGAAGCTGTCGCTCGAGCTGGGTGGGAAGTCGCCGTTCATCGTGTACGAGGACGCCGATCTCGACAGTGTGGTTGAAGGTGTGGTGGATGCCATTTGGTTCAACCAGGGCCAAGTCTGCTGCGCCGGGTCACGTATTCTGGCACAGGAAGGTATAGCCGAGCGTCTGGTGCAGAAGCTGCGCGACCGCATGGAAACGCTCCGGGTGGGCGATCCGTTGGACAAGGCGGTGGATATAGGGGCGATCATAGCTCCGGTGCAGCTGGAGAAGATCCGGCAGCTTGTGCAGCAGGGAGAAGAGGAAGGCGCGAAGGTGTGGCAACCGTCGTGGAGCGTTCCTCGGGACGGTTACTTCTTCCCGCCCACGTTGTGCACCAACGTAGCGCCGGCGGCAACGATCGCGCAGGTGGAGATATTCGGTCCGGTGGTGGTGCTGATGACGTTCCGCACTCCGGCGGAATCGGTAGAGCTTGCCAACAATACTCGCTACGGTCTTGCGGCGAGCCTCTGGACCGAGAACATCAACCTTGCGTTGGATATCGCGCCGAAGATCAAGGCGGGTACGATCTGGATTAATTGCACGAACGTATTCGATGCGGCCAGCGGATTCGGCGGTTATCGGGAGAGCGGCTTTGGACGCGAAGGGGGAAAGGAAGGGCTGTGGGAGTATGTGAAGCCGGACTGGGATAACGGTGTAACGGCGGAACGGCGTTCACCGGACAGGAGCGGATCCGAGGCCCGCGCCGATGGGCGCCGCCATGCGGCGGTACCGCCAATAGACCGTACCGCCAAGCTTTACATAGGTGGAAAACAGGCTCGACCCGACGGCGGTTATTCAATGCCCGTGGTGGCTCCCGATGGGAAGCTGACAGGCGAAGCGGGAAAAGGGAACCGCAAGGACATCAGGAATGCGGTGGAAGCCGCCCGCAAGGCGGATGCCTGGGGCAGGCAGACGGCGCACGGGCGCGCACAGGTACTCTACTACGTGGCGGAGAATCTCGCGGCGCGTGAAGCGGAGTTTGCCGACCGTATCGCCGCAATGACCGGCGTGCGTAGCAAGGCGGCGAAGCGCGAAGTTGAACTGTCGATTCGCCGGTTGTTCACGTATGCTGCGTGGTCCGACAAGTGGGACGGCAACGTTCACCATACACCGTACCGCAACGTGACGCTGGCCATGCCCGAACCGGTGGGCGTGCTCGGCGTTGTCTGTCCGGACGAGCCGTCGCTGCTCGGCTTCGTATCAACGGTTGCGCCGGCGGTGGCCATGGGCAACACCGTCGTTGCCATACCGTCCGAACCATATCCCCTTGCCGCGACCGATCTCTACCAGGTCTTCGACACGTCGGACGTACCGGGTGGCGTGGTGAACATCGTGACGGGGCCGCGTGACGAACTCACGGAAGTCCTTGCCGGTCACGACGACGTGGACGGCATCTGGTACTTCGGTACCGCCGATGGAAGCGGTACCGTTGAGCGACTCTCCGCCGGAAACATGAAGCAGACGTGGGTGAACTACGGACGTACACGCGACTGGACCGACGGGCGGCAGGGGGAAGGAGAATCCTTCCTTCGACGCGCGACGCAGGTCAAGAATATCTGGATACCCTACGGCGATTGATCTAGAGGATCATCGCAACTGCGGTTAATCCAACGCCAACCGCAATTCCCGCGATCCATACGCGCTTAGCCTGTCGCCGTATCATCTCCTTCTCGGCGCTGTGCACGATCGGTTCTTCTCCCCCATCCATGTCGCGCGCCCCGCGCGCGGCGAGTCGCACTCAGGTCTTCTCGCGCGCCTGCAGCAATTCCAATCCAGCCGCGATGAAGGGGATAAGGAGTATCAGTCGGGTGACTCGCGAGGCATCATTGATTACCAGCATGATGGCGATCGCCACGCCGATCGCCAGCACTGCGACCCCCGTTGTGCGGCGTCTGACGATGCTGCGCGGCCCGATGTTCGGGATTACGTTCATTCCGCCTCGAATCCGGTGGTCTTGTGGGTACCGTCGCAGAAGGGCTTGTCCTTCGATTGTCCGCAACGGCAGAGCGCCACCCGGTTCCGCCGGCATATCAGCTGGCCGTTCTGTCGGCGCACCTCAACCGACCCTACCATGAACAGCGGGCCATTCCTGCGGACCACGATACCCGGAGGTTCGGTGTCGGGATCAATCGGCACGGAAACCTGCCTGTTCGTGTGAGTTGTCGCAGAACGGCTTGTTCCGGGAATGGCCGCACCGGCACAAGGCCGCCCGCGTCATCCGGCGCAGAGCAGTACCGTCCTTGCGCCGGAAATCCAGGTCACCGGTAACCAGGAGCGGACCGTTGGGTACCACACGTACCTGAATGGTTTCCTCCGGTTCCTCATTTGCGCCGCCATCCGTGCGCTGGAACGTGAGCGCGCCGCTCGGGCAACGCATCACCGCCTCCGCGATCACGTCTGCCGGCGCCTGATCGGGGTGAATCCAGGGTCGCTCGCGAGGACGAAACACCTCCGGAAGTCTGGTCCAGCAGCGCCCCCAGTGCAAACAGAGACGCGGCTCGAACCGTACCGTGACACCGTCGCCTTCATAAATCTGTTGCCTGGGTTCGTCCGACAATCATACCTCCGTGTCGGTCAGCGTCGGGACCGCCGTCTGCGGATCAACCGATCGCGCAGGCGGTCTGGAAGGATACGCGCCGCCAGGGATCCCACAACCGCGTCCATCCCTACCCGGTATCGCGCTCGAGGTCGTCTGGCGGTGAGGGCCCGCAGCACGGCCGCGGCCACCCGCTCCGGAGGCAGCCCTCCTTCACCCACCTTCTGCATTCTGTCGATAATGCGATCCATGGTCCTGCCGTACAACTCACGAGCCCGCGGCGGGTACTGCTCAGCAATCCTCAGTGCCATAGCGAGTGACGTATCCCAGATTGGTGTCATGATCACGCCGGGCTCTATGAGAACCACATGTATGTCCCAGGGGGAAAGTTCAACGCGAAGCGAATCCGACATCCCCTCCAGCGCGAACTTGGATCCTGCGTAAGCGCCTATGAAGGGAGACGCAATCCGGCCGCTCACGGAACTCATCATGATGATCCGGCCGCAGGCTCGCCTGATGCCCGGCATCATGGCCTGGGTCACCGCCAACTGGCCGAAGAGATTGATCTCGAACTGACGGCGCGCTTCATCCACGGGAAGAAACTCGAGGGGGCCGGCAATCGAAACACCGGCGTTATTCACCAGGCCGAAGAGCCCTGCATCTCCGGTCTCCCGTTCCACCCGTTCACGCGCCGCGTCAATGGATGCCTGATCCGTTACGTCGAGAATAACGGGATCCAGCCGGCCGCCGGCTTCGGCGGTGAGCGCCTGTGCGTCCTCCTCTCGGCGCACGCCGGCAAACACGCGGAATCCGCGCTCGGCAAGAAGCAACGCCGAGGATCGTCCGATCCCCTTTGACGAACCGGTGATCAGTACGGCACGAGCTGGCTCAGGCATCGGCCTAATCTAGCGTTGCGGACGGCGACGCCGCATCTTGCGGCCGTGTCGATCCTCTCAGCCGGGTTCGTCGCTTCGCTCTCCCTCATGATTCTGGTGTGGTCAGCGAGCCTTGCGCGCCAGGATGCCAGCCTGGTGGACCGTGTCTGGGGCATCGTGTTCGTGATCCTTGCCTGGATCTACTGGGCCGGGCAATCGGGAGAGTGGGGATGGCCTCACCTGGCGGCACCGGTACTGGTCACGATCTGGGGAGTGCGGCTGTCGTGGCACCTGACTCGGCGGAACTGGGGCAAGGGAGAAGACTTCCGCTACCGGGCCATGCGTGAGACTCACGGGGCAAGGTTCGGATGGGTGTCTCTCTTCACCGTATTCCTGTTGCAGGGCGCCTTGGCGTGGTTGATTGCGTTTCCGCTCTACGCGGCGGCAAGTCCGCGAAGCCACCTGGGGTGGCTGGTGTGGGCGGGTACGGCCGTGTGGCTGGTCGGCTTCCTGTTCGAAGCTGTGGGGGACCACCAATTGGCCCGCTTCAAGGCGGATCCGGGAAATCGCGGCAAGGTGCTCGATACCGGTCTCTGGAGATATACTAGGCATCCCAATTACTTCGGTGATGCGGTGGTGTGGTGGGGTTACTGGCTGATCGCGGTGGCTGCGGGAGGTTGGTGGACGGCGTTCGGACCCCTCTTGATGACAGTCCTGCTGATGCGCGTTTCAGGCGTGACCCTGCTTGAGAAGACACTGGTCGAAACCAGGCCGGCCTATCGATCATATACGGAGCGGACGAGTGCGTTCTTCCCGTTGCCTCGGAGCAAGTCATGACACCCAATAGGGAGGTTGTAACCGACATGGTGGACCGTGTACTGATTGCCATCGCATGTCTCACCGTCCTGGGAACCACTCCGGCGTTCGCGCAACGCGCCGGTGAGCCGGTCTTCCAGTTCTCCACCAACGAACGCTACGATGCCTCGCGTATTCCGGCATATCGCGGCGATCATCAGGCGATATACCGCCACATCGACGCAAACCTGGACCGTCATCTCGCCGAGATCCAGCGGTGGCTGCGCCAGCCATCCATAAGCGCGCAGAACGTCGGGATAAGCGACATGGCGGAGATGCTGAGGAACGACCTCCGCGTGCTCGGCTTCCACGAGGCCGAGGTAGTTCCTACCTCGGGGCACCCCGGTGTGTGGGGGTACTACGACGCCGGGGCCGAGCGGACGCTGCTCGTTTACATGATGTACGACGTCCAGCCCGTGGAGAAAAACTGGCGGGTTCCTCCGTTCGCAGCAGAGTTGGTGGATACGGAACATGGACAGGTGGTCATGGCGCGGGGAGCCACCAACCAGAAGGGTCCCGAACGGGCGTTTCTTAACGCGCTTTCATCCATCCTGGCCGTTGAAGGCACGTTACCGGTGAACCTGATGGTGCTGGCCGAGGGCGAAGAAGAGCTGGGATCACCGCATTACCACGAACTGGTTGACCGGTTCGAGGAACGGCTGCGCAGCGCTGACGGTGTGTTCTTCCCCTTCAATTCCCAGGATCCCTGGGGTGACATAGGGATGTCGCTTGGCGTAAAGGGGATTCTCTACCTCGAAATGGAATCACGGGGCGGTCCGCACGGCGGTCCCACGAGGGCCGAGATCCACGGTTCCAACAAGGCAACGGTGGATGCTCCGGCATGGAGACTGGTGCAGGCGCTGGCGACGCTCACTTCGCATGACGGCAACACGATCGTGGTGCCGGGCTACTACGACGGCATTCGGCCACCCACTCTTGAGGAACAGAGGTTGATCAACGCCATGGCAGCCCTGGCCGTTGAAGACCGCCAGCGGGCGGCGCTCGGTGTGGAGCGGTTCATAGACGATCTCGCCGGCCGCGACCTCATTGTGCGGCACCTCTATCATCCAACCCTCAACATCAACGGCATGTGGAGCGGGTATACCGGCGAAGGCGTCAAGACGATCCTGCCGCATGTTGCCACAGCCAAGGTGGATTCACGTCTCCCGCCGCATCTCTCGCCGGACACCGCGCTCGCGAAGATACGCCGGCATCTGGACGAGAACGGTTTTGCCGATATCGAGATCAGAAAGCTCTCCGGGTATCCGGCATCGCAGACGTCCGTTGAGGCCCCGCTGGTTCAGGCAGCAATCTCGGTATTCCGGAAGTACGGGGTCACTCCACGTATCTCACCCCGGCTTGCCGGCAGTGCGCCGTTCTATCAGTTCACGGAGCGGCTGGGCCTGCCTCTCGTGTTCGCCGGGTTGGGTCACGGTTCCGGCGCCCACGCCCCGGACGAATACATGGTGATACGGCCTCGCGAGGGGTCCCGGGTGGCCGGGCTGTCGGAGATCGAGAAGGGATACGTGGATCTGCTGTTTGCTCTGGCGGGGAGGTAGGCTGTGACTGAGACGTGTAAGGTCCCGGGCCCTTCTCCGTCTCAGGGGGTGAACCTCAACAAGGAGTTCACCATGAGTGGCTGTTCCTGCAATCCCTGTCGGTGCACGGCCTGCACGTGCGGTTCGGGCGAGTCTGCCCCCTCGTGCGGGTGCGGTGAGCCGTGCGGAGAGAACTGCGCTTGCGGATGCCGGAGCTGAGCAGACCGGAAATCCCCGGGCACGAGCCCGGTCCGGACGTGCTCCGCGTGCTGGTCGCGGAGCACGCCCGGTTCCTTGCGTTCGTGGAGCGCAGGGTGGGATCCCGGGAGGTTGCTGAAGACATCCTGCAGGAAGCGTTCGTCAGGGGTATCGAACGGGCGAGCGCGCTGAGGAATTCGGAATCAGCCATGGCGTGGTTCTACACGGTGCTCAGGAATGCCATCGTCGACCATTACCGCCGGCGCAGTGCTGAGGAGCGGGCGTTTGAGCGGGCTGCAGGCCTGGAGGACGAGTCGGAACCGCCGGTTGACGAAGAGATGATGGACACCGTCTGCAAGTGCGTTACGGCCCTGCTGGATACGCTCAAGCCCGAATATGCCGATGCACTGAGGAAGGTGGAGCTGGAGGAGATGTCCGTGTCAGGCTGGGCGGCTGAGGCCGGCATTTCCGCAAATAATGCCAGCGTCCGCCTCCACCGCGCGCGCGAAGCGTTGAAACGGCAGCTCGTTCTGGCCTGCGGTACCTGCGTTACTCACGGCTGTCTGGACTGCACCTGCACGCAATGACCGCGGATCGCCAACCTATTCCTCCACTATATCGGCTGTCCACACCACTTCCACCGCGCCGGCCAGTGATTGCGCCGTAGGGCATTTGGACTGATGAGACGCCAGCGCCCGGTCGACCGTCTCGCGTGATCCGGCCGGTATTCTGAGCCGGTAGTGGACGTCGATTCTCGTCAGCACGGGCACGCGGTCGCGCACTTCGTTGATGCCTCGAACTGACGCCTTGATTGCATCCGGCGCCATGGGGATCCCGCGCACCTCCAGTGCGCCGTTGAGTGTCCCCAGCATTCAGGCGCCGGTGGCGCCCACCAGGTAGTCCACCGGCAACGGCAGATCTCTGGTGTCGAGCTTGTAGTGCCGCTTGATGGCCCCGTGTACCCCAAGCTCGATGGGCGGACCCACCTCGAGATGGATCCGCCTGTGAACGCCTTCCACTTTCTCGACTTCAGCTTTCGCTACGTAGAATGGATCAGTCATGGGTTGATCAGTCCCTGGATCTCGGGAGGCAGCGCGAAGATGGAGTCGGGGATCGCCTCCACGTGCATGCCGGACAATGTGATGATCTGCTCCATGCCCATGGCGCGCTGCAGCTGCCGGGCCGGCATGAGCACTCCCATACCGAAGTCGCGGTACTCGGAGTAGACGGTAATGCCTTCGATGTCCCCCATCGGAGTGGAAGACGTGCGTGACCTCCCTATCAGAAGTCCTGTTTCGGCGTCAAAGTAGTCGTGATACTCCTCATCGGAGACGGTGACTACCTTCACCCGGTACGCCGGTCGCTGCTCGAAGGTCGTCCGCTCCACGGTTTCGAGCGACTGTACCATGTCGGGCGGATACAACCAGGTGTCGAACCGTGCCTGCTCGCGGATCTGCTCCAGCTCTTTCCCCTCCATTACCATCGGGCCCATCATCGGGTTGATGGTCCAGCCCACCTGGCCGTTGTAGCCGGTACGCACCGTGCCGAGGCCTGCGAACTCGATGGTGACGAGCAGAAGATTGGGCGGTGCCGCGTAACCCACGATGTCACCGGCAAATCCCTGAGCCGGTACTTCGAACCGCATGGTTGAGCGGTGTGCCGGCATGTCCGTGATCCTGTCTCGCCCGCCGATGGCTTCGACGAACCGGTCGACAACCTGCCGTCCCGCAGGAAGGTCCTGCCCGGCGAGCTGCAACGGCATCATGGCCGCCCCAAGGCCGGCGATCATGGCCAGCCCGAAGGCCGAGCCACGGATGTAATACGCTATCATGGTGAGGCTCCTGTAAGTGATGCGGCCTTTTCCGCCGCGATCCATGCGAGGGCCGCTTCCAGAACGGGATCGCGGCCGGCGAGATAATCTGTTCGACCTGCTGCAACAGGCTCGTCGGGAACCACACCGACCCCTTCGAGTCGTGTTCCGTCGGCCGTTATGAAGTCGGCCATTGCATAGTACAGTACATCTCCGTTGGGGAGCCGTGCCCACGCGGCCGGAAGCACCGCCCCGGCCGTGGTCTCTCCAAAGACTCGCGCCCGCCCGACCGCCCTGAGCCCGCCGGCAAACGCTTCCGAGGCGCTGGCTGAGGTCTGATCCACCAGCACCGCCACAGGGCCGGCGAAGGGAGTGATGCGCCGGCCGGAAGCATCAACTCGACGCGGGTTGGCGTTGAGGCGCAGCGTAGTGGTACGGGTCTGCATGGTTCCCAGTTCGGTTGTGGCGTCGAAAAAGTGTCCGGCGGCTCCGGCAATCATGAACAGTGCGCCGCCCGGATTGCCTCTGACGTCAATCACGATGCCGTCGGCGCCATCAAATGACCATACTGCGGAGTCCAGCTCGCGCATCAGAGGTGCCATCCAGGGGCTGAACCAGATGAGGCCGGCGGTGCCTCCTTTGTCGAGCGGGATCACATCGTGCTCGATGACGGCGAAGAAAGTGGGGAAATGACCCAGTTTCACCGCCTCGCCGCGCATGGGCGTGCGGCGAACTGTGACAGGTCGGCTGTGGTTCTCTCCATCGCGGAACACAATCCGTGCTTCTGTATCCGGAACTCCCCTCAGCATGCCGGAGGTCCATCCGCGCACCATCACGCCAAGTGGCGTCTGACCTTCAATGGTGCGCAGTCGTGCGATCACGTCCTGAGCGCTTCGTGTCCCCACGGAATCGATGGCCCAGCCGGTACGAACTCCGGCACGTTCTGCCGGGCCGCCCCGATCGACCCGTGTTACCACGATGTCATCTCCAATGAGTCGCACGTCCAGCCCCACATCTCCCACCACTTCGCCCAAGTAACGTTCGGCCGGGTCCAGCGCATCGGCGGCGTCCTGATCGATCAACGCGAAATGCGACTGACCAAGGCGCTCCAGCATGCGCCTGATAATCAGGCGCAGCTCATCGCGAGATGCAGCGGCGGCGGCCTCGGGGCGAAGCGCGTCCCTGAGCCCGGGCCAATCGACCCCGTTGTAAGTGGTGTCGTAGTGCTGCTCGTGAACGATGCGCCAGGCTGCGTCGAAGGTGGCGAGCCCTGTATCAGGGTCGTATGCGGGCGGCGGGGGAGTACGGGTGGCGCAACCCGCGAGGGCCAGCGCCGCCATTGCCACGCAGAGTCTGCCAGGTATCATCATATGCCGCTCAGCCTCCACACGGTGATTCATGCGGCTCCCACAGGGCACGGAACACCCCGGCGATTCGGTCACCGGGCCCGAAGATCAACTCCAACACTCCTTCCAATGCGTACCCCGGATCGACCGCGGTGATCTCCACCTCGCCGGCGCGCGCCATGTCGCAGTCATCGATATCGAAGCAGCGTCCCCCGGTGCCCATGTCCTCCGGCCCGGGCCACCACGCCGTGCGGCCGGCAAACTCCCACGGCTGAGCGTACAGCGATACGGCCACATACGGAGGCACCGGGTTGGTTACGTCCATGGAGTCGGACGAGAAGAAGATGGTCACCGCGGGTCCGTCCCAGGGTGAGCAGTCGGCCACGGCCTGAGCGTAAGGAAAGGCATCTAGTGGAACCGGTGGCGCCTCCTCTTCGCGCGCGCAGCCTGTCACAGCAATCGCAACGACGCCGACGAGCGCTGCCTTCATTCGGGAGCCTCGGCCAGCAGTGCTTCAACGTCCAGCGGCCGCGTGGTCATTGACAGCCCACCATCCGCCGTACGCGGCCACTCCTCGCGCGGACGGTCACAATACAGCTCCACCCCGTTGTCGTCGGGATCCCGGAGATAGAGCGCTTCGCTTACCCCGTGGTCCGATGCTCCGTCGAGTGGAATGCCGGTGGAGCGAAGACGGCGCAACGCGTCGGCCAGAGCCGCACGTGAAGGGTAGCGGATGGCAACGTGATACAGTCCCGTCGTTCCGGGCGGTGGCGGCGAGCCTCCCTGACTTTCCCACGTGTTGAGCCCGATGTGATGGTGATACCCACCGGCCGAAACGAACGCCGCGCCCGGCCCGTAGCGTTGGGTAAGCTCGAAGCCCAGTACGCCACAGTAGAAACCCAGGGCACGATCCAGATCAGCCACCTTGAGGTGTACGTGCCCGATGTCCACACCGGGATCTATGGGACCGAATCGCCACGTAACGGGTTTCATCGGTGGCCGAGCAGGTAGTCCAGAGCCAGGTGCGTCATTGCCTTTACTCCAACCGGCAGTGCTCCCTCGTCTGCGTAGAAGTGAGGCGAGTGGTTCTTCGGTGCCGTTTCGGGATCCTGGTCCTCCGGTACTATCCCCAGGAGAAAGTACACTCCGGGAATCTCCTGCTGGAAATAGGCAAAATCCTCGGCCACGGTCTGGCGGCGGGCGGTCTCGAACCGGCCGGACGCCACTCGCTCGAGGGTTGGGAGCACGCGGGCGGTAAGTGCGGGGTCGTTGTAGGTGACCGGCGCATACGCACGTATGTTTACCTCCGCCTCCGCGCCTGCGCTCTCGGCTATCCTGGCGGCGGTGCGGTGGATCCGCTCGTGTATGTCCAGTTGTACGCGCGGATCGAAGGTCCTTATGGTGCCTTCCATCACCACCGAATCCGGAATGATGTTGCCGCGTACCCCGCCCTGAATGCTTCCGATGGTCACAATAGCCGGCGCCTCGCTGATATCCACCTGCCGGCTGACGATAGTCTGCAGTGCGGTGACAATCTGTGAACTCACCACTATCGGGTCCACTCCGCCCCAGGGCTGCGCGCCATGGGTCTGTTTGCCCCGCACCGTTATCTGCAGCCAGTCGGAACTGGCAAGCATACCCTCGGGCCGCACGGCAATCGTGCCAACGCGGAGCGGCCAGACGTGCAATCCGAAAATCACTTCCGGCCGGGGATTCGCGAGAGTTCCTTCACGGATCATCAGACTTGCGCCGCCGTCTTCACCCGGAGGTGGCCCTTCTTCTGCCGGCTGGAAGATAAAAACCACGGTTCCGGTAATGCGGTCGCGCAACCGGGCCAGCACCTCCGCCGCTCCCATGAGGATCGCCACGTGATTGTCGTGGCCGCAGGCGTGCATGACCCCCACCTCCTGGCCCTGGTAAACGGTCCGCTCTCTGGATGCGAACGGCAGGTCCACGAGTTCCGTTACGGGGAGCGCATCCATGTCCGCGCGTAAAGCCACGACGGGACCGGGCCGGGCGCCCCGCAGAACGCCAATTACACCGGTGTACGCCACTTCGGTACGGACTTCCATCCCCAGGGACCGCAGATGCCGGGCGACCAGCGCCGCGGTCCGGAACTCACGGTTGCCGAGTTCCGGGTGCTGATGGATGTCGCGCCTCCAGGTCACCACCCGGGGCAGCACCTCGGTTGTGAGCCGATCAACCTCGCGGTCGAGGTGGCCTCGTTCCTGGGCGGCCGCGTCGTGCAGACCGAGGTTCGTCGCAATGGCTGTCAGCGCAAGAGCGTGGCGTAGTGGCGGGAAAAGCAGGATCATCTGACTCCCTCGTTGCACGAATGATGAATTACGGAGAAACGTTTCCGGGCGGACACGCCCGCGCAAGACATGAGGCCGGGATTCAACGAAACGGTCCCGTGAGTCGTATGCTTGTATGCTGTTTTCACTCAACTCGTGAGGGCCTTGTGTCTGCATTCCGTATCGCTCCCATCCTGTTGACAATCTCCGGCCTTGTGGTGGCCGGTCCTTCGGTCGCCCAGGACCCGGGCTCCTCCGAGCTTCGCTACGTGGTGGGTCCGGACGGTAATGATGTCCGGTACAAGGTTCGCGAGCAGCTGGCCCGGATCCCCTTCCCGAGCGATGCTGTGGGCGGCACGCGCCGGATACAGGGACAGATCGTTTTCGACAGCAACGGCGGCATTGTACGGGATGAGTCGCGCTTTGAAGTGAACCTCGCGAGCCTGCAGAGTGACCAGGAGCGGCGGGATAACTACCTGCGCCGCAACACCCTCAGAACCGACAGCTTCCCCACCATGGTGCTGATACCGACCGAGGTACGCGGTCTCCCGTTTCCGCTTCCTGATGCGGGGGAACACACATTCGAACTTGTGGGTGCAGTTACGTTGCGGGGCGTCACCCGTCCCACGGTGTGGAACGTTACTGCGCGGTTCGAGCAGGGTGATGTGCGGGGAACAGCGGAGACCAGCTTCACGTTCGGTCACTTCGACCTTCCCATTCCGCGCGTGGCATCGGTATTGAGCGTGGTGGACGAAATCAGACTCGAGTACGACTTCCGATTTGTCGCCGTGCCATCCCCCTGACCGGCACCGAGGTGCTCATCGGCGCCCCGCCCCCGATGACGGGGTGAGGGCCACGTAGCCTGCCCAGGGCCGATCCGTAGCGTTGCCACGTGCCGTGGCTATGGCGCGCTCGAGATCAGCCGGATCGATCCCGCAGGGGTCGCGCGCCGCGGGCGGCAGCATGGCCGCAAGACGGGCATCGGTGGCAGCAACATCCCATGGGTCGGCGGCAACCAGCACCAGCACATGGTACAGCGCCTCGGGCGTCGCACCACTCGCCGCCGGCAGCCCGACTTCCTGCCATTCGAGGAATCGCACCGGGTGCGCCGCGTACGGCCGGAACGGCTCGCACGGTTGCAGGGGTGCCACCGAGAAGGGAGCGGGCACAAGGTCCGTGAGGTCAATCCGGTATCCCCCCGCGGGGAGTGCCTCGCTCGTGCTGGTGAACGCCGGTGGGGGATGCACCACTCGCACCGAAGATCCGGGTCGCATGTGGACCAGCAGAACGTGCCCTGGCTCCGGAAGCTCCAGCAGGATTGCGTCGGACACCACCATGGCGCGCGGTTCGTGCACCGGCGCGCGCGCGGCGCAACCTGAAACGGCAACGACGCCCGTCACTGCGAGAAGACACGTCAGGAACTTCACCGCATCAACCCCGGAGTCAGCGATGCCGCGTGCTCTCGAACGGCATCATGCGCGAACCTCACCAGTTCCCAGTACGGAGCGTGGTAACCCTGTTGGTCGCGAAACTGCTGCTCTGCCGCTTCGATTTTCTCGATAATCACCGGAAAGACCCGCTTGTTGAGAGCTTCCACCCGGAGGGCCGCCGGTGCGCTCATGCCTGGCGGCAGACGTCCGGCCAGCCTGAGAACCCGTGCAGCGGGCAGGCGGTACCACTCGTACCCCAGACGGTAGCCCTCGTCGGCGGCCTCGAGCAGCGCATCCATCGCCGCGTTATCGCGGCGCTCAGCACGCAGCGCATCGACATCACGCCACTCCGCCACGGCTGCCAGGCGCGGGTCGTACTCCAGATCTGACGGGACCAGCGTCAGGAAATGCTTCACGCCCAGACCCGCAAGCCATTTCATCAGCCCCGGCGACGACATAGCGGATCGTATGGCCCAGAGGTCGAGTCCCTGGTCCAGGTACGCGTGATAGACTACTTCCGAGCAGAACATCGCGTCGGGATCCTGCCAGTCCATCGGGAAGTCGTATCTGATCCGCTCGGAGCGGGCGCGTTCGAGCATAGCGGTGGCGGCGCGATGCGACAGATCCCCCGACGCGTCGCGCAGTCTGAGCAGCAGTACGCGGCGCTTCTTTGCCTGGAGATACTCTTCCGGAGCAGACCTGACGACTCCGTGCTCTATCAGAGATTCGATTACCGTGGCAACTCCGGTCTGATCATCCACATGAACCAGGGCCACGTGCGAGAAGCTGCCCGGAAAGTCGTTGCCGCGTGCGATAAGGGCAGAGGTTGGTGCGCCGCCGCGCGAGAGCAGGATGTCTCCGCTGTGCACGCGGACTCCGTGGACCAGTGTGTACGGGGCTCCTGACGGTACAGGCTCGATCAGCCTGAGCGCTGGTAGTGCGTCCGGTCCGGCCTGGACCAGCGCTTCCTCCAGTGCCGCCCGCCCGCCGTACACGATCCGGTACAGGGCCTCGTGTGTGGGTCTGCCGGGCTCCCAACCTGCCGCGGCGCGCAACATGGATACCCGTGTTCTGGTGATTAACCGGGATGCGTCGGGCAGCAGGGATGAGTCGGCGGCGGCGATAGTGGCAATCCTGAACTGCACCGTCTCGAGTTCGCGCAGCAAATCATCAGACGGAGAAAACTCTCGGGTTGCTGCCGTCAGCAGGCTGTCACCGTGTGACTCCAGCGTGCGGAGTGCGGCTGTTCGTGCGTCGGGTGCTGCGTGGCGGGCTGTGCGGAACTCCTCCTCGAGGATGCCGAAGAGTCCGTCCCGGTCCCAGCGGAATGGCTGGGGCTCAACGAATTGTGATGGGTTGGGTGCCGGCACCGGTGAGCACAGCAGCACCAGCATCACAACGAGGCCAATGCCGCCCAGCCAGCGCGTCGTTCGATTCATGTATTCCTAGCGGCCATCCCGCCGCGCCTGTGCTCGCCTTGAACGGCCGGAACTGTGCCCCCGCTTCCGGTCACGACCGGCCGCCTTGAACCCGGCCCGTTTGGCCGCAGACTTTGCCTTGCGTTGCAGGCGTTTGTCGGGACGATCCGCTTTCAATCCGCGCGGTGCACGCACCTTGGGCTTCCGTTTGGTGGTTGCCTTCTTCTTCGGCACGGATGCACGCGCCAGTTGAGTTTCAAACCGTTCGATCACCTGGTCGAACAACTTCCGCTTCTTTCGGCTCCTCGTATCCTCAGGCGCTTCCCGCTTGCCACGCTGACTCTGCACGCGCCTGCGCTGGGTACGGTGCTGGTCACGCCACTTGTTCCTGAGTTTGCGCGCCCGGGCAATCTTGGCCTTGAGTCTGGAGGGTGAGAGTTTCACGACCTCCGTCCTCGTGCTCGCCTTTACGAGAGCGTACTCGGATGCCGTGCACAGGGCGCGGGCCTGAGAAAGGCTGATATTCGGCATTCGACTTCCTTTCCGTTTGAAGATGAACTTCAGGAAACATGGCCGGCAGAGTGCCTCAGGGCAAACCGGTCACTTCCATGAGGGCTGGTCGTTTGGGCGTGCGACCGTCCCCGGACGAACGGCCGCGCGCGTGGCGCCACACCCACGGAAGGAAATACCTGCGGCCCCAGTCTATCTCTCCTGCAATTCGTTGGACCAACGAGCGTTCCGGTAGCGGGGGAAGGGGATCGGCCCAACCGGGATCGAATCCCGGCAGGCCGAGCGCGTGAGCCAACGCCATGCTCATACGCGCGTGTCCCGCAGAGTTGGCGTGCAGTCGGTCGGCGCTCCAGAGGCGGGGGTCGGAGGCCACGGGGTGCATGGCAAAATCCACCAGGATGGCGCCGCTTGTCCTTGAGACGGAACGGAGTGCGTCGTTCAGAGCACGGACGCGGGGTGCTATGGGTCTGGCAAGCGGCAGTATCGGCGTGAGATCCGGTAGCGTGAACGTGAGCAGCGTGGCACCGTCGCCTGTAAGCATGCGATGGACTTGCTCAAGGTGCCGGGCAACAAGGCCGGCGTCGAATCCGGACCCGATCACATCGTTGGTGCCGGAGAACAGTACTACCAGATCGGGCTTCATTGCCGCAGCCGGTTCGACCTGTTCTTCCAGAATCTGGTGCGTGTTGCGACCGCGGATTGCGAGATTGGCGTACAGCACCGAGCCCTGGACTGCGGCAATATGGGCCGCCAGGCGGTCCGCCCAGCCGCGATAGCCGCCCCTGCCGTCGGGATCGTCGAGTCCCTCGGCGGAGCTGTCGCCTATGGCTACGTAGCGCTCGAAAATCAGGCTAGCGTCTCAACCTGATGGCACGCTCGGATACCCCACCCCTGGTGCTGAGTACCTGCACGTTCCCCTCAACCTCGGCCACACCGTAAGTTCGCACCTCGAACCGTACCGATTTCGTCTCCGTGGGCTCCGTCCATCCGGCCCAGATCGTCTTGTCGGTCCGCGACGGATCCACGATCCGGACCGTGGGGTTGCGTCCTTCGGTGAGTTCAGGATCGAAGGACAGCCGTACGTGATCTTCCCGTACGATCTTCACGAGCTGCGCCTGCTTCAGAGCGGTGGGCAGCCGGCCCGAGTTGGTCCACGATACGTTCACCTCGAACGTCGTGCTGTCTGCGTCCCGCGAGATACGCTGCACCTCGACGTTCACTATTTCGATCTGCGGCAGATGATGTGACATTTCCAGGTTGAACAGCGCCTGCTTCCGCGCCCATTCTTCCAGCAGGTGGGGTGGGGGATTCTGGAAGCAGAACTTGAAGCGCCACCCGCCGATCTCCACCCGGCCCAGTTGCGGGTGCTCGAACGCCTCCCAGTTCCTGAAGCAGCGTCCTTCGTTGAAGTTGTCGTCCCAATGCAGGCGGTCCACATCGTCGATTTCGCCGTCATCGTTGTAGTCGGCGAACCGCATGCTGTTCCACAGCTCGTCGCCGTACCAGATGGCGCCGTAATAGAAGTAGCCGAAGTCGGGGCCGTGGCCGAAGAGCGGCGTGGGCCTGAGCGTATCTCCCGTTACGGGACTGACTACCGCCCGGGTGAGGAAGTCCGAGTACACGTTGCCGGCGCCCTCATAACCGGTGATGCTCACCCCGAGGCTGTCGAAGTACGCGTACCAGGCCAGGTCTTCCGGGTACATGCGGTCTTCGTCGAAAGACGTGGACGGTGGCCGGAGATGGAACGGTGCGTGCGTGTCCATGTGGTTCACGACCGCTATGTGCGGATGGGTGAGCATCCACATCACCATCGAGTACTGCTCAGATTCGCTCAACGGGTGCTCCCCTGCGCCAAGCTGCGTGTAACCGCGTCCCGTTTCATCCATTCCCGGCATCGGGCGCCAGTTTGCGAGCAGGTTACGGTGGAGATCGAGTCCCCCCACTCCATCAGAGCCGTAGCGGCCGTCGCCCACGTGGTCGATCCCCTCGGTCTCCACGCGCCAGTCGCCCTCACCGTCCCGCACGCGCCGCATGAGCCGTCCCGTGGGATCACGATCATCCAGAACATGGGTGCCTTCCCCGGGCTCCACCTGCCAGCGCATCAGCCGGATGGTACCGTCGTTTGTGAGGTCCACGGGTGGATTGGCGTCGAGCAGGCCGTCCCCATCCTGATCCACGGGGCGCACGCTGCTGCGGTTCCGCTGGGCGGTGTGAAGATAGAGGTTCGATCCGTCCGGATTGTGCTGCGGCCGGATATAGATGGTCCTGGAATCAAGAAGCTGAGTGATGCGACGGTCGCGACCGTAATTCGTGAGCAGGTGCTGGAGCAGCCAGAGTACCGACTCGCTGGGCGTGATCTCGCCGGCGTGTCGGCCGCCGTCGAAGTAGGCGGCGGGCTTGTCGGTGTACCTGCCGGTGGCCTTGCTGGTTACGATGGCCTGGAGGATGGGCCGTCCCTCAAAGCTTCGCCCCACTTCAACCACCTCCAGAATGCTGGAGTACTGCTCCGCCCAGCGGCACAGCCAGGTGTACATCACGTCCACCGTGTGGTAGCGATCGAATGTGAGCCGCTCGCCCGCTTCGTATTCCACTTCCGGATGACTGACGCGGGGGAACATGCTGGGGCCATCACGCTCACCGGCGACCGTGTACCAGCGTTCGTGGCGCGCCGATTCAGGCATCCACGCGTTCGGGCGGTCGCAGAAGCCGGTGGAGTTCTCCCAGTAGCTCGTGCGTACCGGTGGTTTCTGGGCTTGCAGTGATGTGGCGTACAGGAGAGTGGCGGCGAGTACGATCAGGACTCGATACATGAGTGGACCTCGACAAAGGTTTCGCTCATCAGCTGGAAGCAGTATCCCGGCGAAGCTACTGCGGCTGTCGCGGGGGCACCAGATCGCGTACACTTACTGGATGAATGCTACGACGAAATGGGCCGCGGCCCTGGCGCTCCCTGCGTTGGCGATCCTCGCGGCGTGCGGCGGTGAGACGGATGATGCCGCGACGGCGGGCGGGCTGGCTCCGGAGCAGGAAGCGTTCTGGGCAACACTGCAGTCACACTGCGGTAATGCGTACAGGGGCCGGGTTTCGGACGTGACGGACTACTATCGCGCCGCCCTGGCTGGCGATGCGGTGGCCCATTTCATGGATTGCACGGAGGACCGAATCCACATCCCGTTCCACCTGGGCGAGAACCGTTCGCGGAACTGGATCCTGACGCGCGTCGGCGGCACGATCCGCCTCAAGCACGACCATCGCCACTCCGACGGCACCGAGGAGGAGATCAGCCAGTACGGGGGGGACGCACCGGTCCCGGGGCTCGCCACGCGGCAGATCTTTCCGGCGGATGCGCATACCGCGCGCATTCTTCCCGACCGCGCCGACAATTTCTGGTTCTTCGATTTCGTGGACGCCGAGAGGCTGCATTATGGGGTGCACTGGCCCAAGTTCGGCCATTCGGTGCGTTTCGAATTCGATCTCTCGACGCCGATCGAGCCGCCTCCACGGCCGTGGGGGTATTGAGGGCCGGTATTCCAGACGAGGCTGTTGGAGCCATTTCGGCGGGCCGGTGTAGCATGAACGTATGAGGATTGGAATGTTCAGGCAGAGCAAAACCGGCACACACCGAGTCATTACCGCAGGTGCGTTGCTGGCAGCAGTCACCACATCGGGTTGCGATTCCGTCATGCAATGGGATCTGCACCCCGGCGTGATCCACCACTTCGGCAGTCCGGCGAGGATTCACACGCCTGAGCGCTTCACCGTTGGTGTGGCAGACTCGGTGGTCATCATCACGTTCGGAGGGGGATGCCTGCGGCGGGGACTGACCGACGTGTTCGTTACTGGGACGCTGGCCACAATACAACCACTGGACTCAACCCTCGTCAGGGCGCCGGCGTACGTCGGCTGCACCAGAGAGCTTCGCGGGATTCGGCACACCGCCTGGGTGACCTTTCATCAGCCGGGGGAGGCCACGATCCGTTTCGTTGGTCGCGAAGAGCCGAGCGGTGGAATGATCACGATTGTGCGCGAGGTACCGGTACAATAGCACCGGACGGGCGCCGGCCTATCCGCCCACCAGCACCGCTACGACCGCCAGCAGGACCGATATCTGAATCCCCACGAGCCACACGAACTGCCGCGAGATCTTGACGTCCATCGCATCGAACAACGGTGAATCGCTGATCGACGGAAGTGAATCGGCGATCAATGCTGTCCAGTCTGTGATCGATGGCGTCAAAGCGTCCTTCCAGAACGACGCGTCTAACCGCCGCCCCCGCCCCCCGACGACTGCTCCGGCACCTCCGTCCC
>CAZTIV010000014.1:55163-58082 GCA_964613905.1 uncultured Gemmatimonadaceae bacterium
GACGCGTCTAACCGCCGCCCCCGCCCCCCGACGACTGCTCCGGCACCTCCGTCCCGAACCCGCCTGCCGCCGAACGTCTGAATCCCCAGCGCGGCGGCTTGCGGGGTTTGGGAGAGACATCCAGCCGCTCCATCTCGAGTCCCTTCGACAGATCCACATGGAAGAGCCCGAACCCCGCCCTGCGCAGGTCCCACATGTAGTGCTCGATGTCCACCAGCGGAACTTCCTTGAGATCCCATGTGACGTACACAATCTGACGGATGCCCGCCGAGCGCAGCAGGGCGGGACCCGGCAGAATCGAATCGTCCAGATAGTATCGATTGTCGAACTCACCCCCAGTACCTTTCCGCGATCCAAGTCGCTGACTGTCGCATATCCAGACGGGCGGTGAGTCCGGCTTCAAGTCCCTCCGTGCCTCCGCTATCGTGGTAGCCCACCTCAGCAACTCGGCCAGCACGTTTTCCGCCTTGAGCACGCCGTCCCTGTGCGGCCAGTTGTCGAACGTGCACACCGGTTGGCAGCCTGCCGTCACCAGCCAGGTGCCAACCTCAACGGCGTCAGGGCCCGGCACATCCACGAATATCCAGGTGTCGGGCGCAATCCACTCAGGCGCGGGCGCGCCCGGTCGTGCGTTCGGTCGCGGGTGCTCCCAACCATCCTCTTCAGCAGGTTTCGCCGGGCCGATGTCCCGCTCCCGGATACGGTCGAGCGCTGCAAACAGCGGCACGCAGTGGAAGGGAACCCACGGGCTCTCCGGATGCGGCCCCCATACGTCATACAATCGCTCCGCGAGTGCGAAGGGCTTCCAGCCGAGCCCGCCGCGCGCGTCCGCCCTCCCCGGATCTCCCACGCGCACCGATCGGCGTAACTTGATGCCGACTCGGATGCGACCCAACAGTTCAAGCAGCCTGGACCAGCGTTGCCACATGATATGCCTCGTGTGTCACCAGTGGTCGCCGCGCGGCTCGGCTGTAGTAACCCGCGAACTTCCCGTTCACCACAAACGCCCCCACCGCCGGGTACAGGGGGCCCACCTCGAAGTCCAGCGCCCGCACCGTGAACCGCTCCTGCACGCACCAGTCGACCGGTGCTCTCATCGCTTCCGCCACGGTACCTGCCCACTCCGCGTCCGTGACCAGCGCGCCGATCACCACTGAGTCTCCCATCCGGCCGAACGCGCGCTTCAGGACCCAGCGCTCCCGCTCATCGAGCAGCGCGGGTCCTGCCTGCGGGCTGAATGGAAAGGTGCAAGGGCAGTGGCGTTCCACGATCTCGCGATCAGCCGCGTGCGCTTCCTCCCGCCACAGCGCAAACATGGTCTTGCTCTGGCGTGCCAGATGCATCACCGGGTTCATCATGGGAAGGCGCGGCCCCACCTTGAGCCACGTGCGAAGATTCGGAAGCCGCGGCATCCACTCTCCCGGATAGAACCGGAACGCCGCATCCACGGGTTCACCCAGTATGTGCGGGCGTCTCCATCCGCGTCTGAGATGTGCCGGCGAGCCGAGGAGTGTGCGATGTCCCGCATCGAGCAGCCAGCGTTCGAGCACCAGCATGTGCTGGAGATCCTCGGAGAAACCGGTGGCGTAGAGCAGGGCGACCGTTTCGTAACGCTCGAAGGCCCGCACGAAGCCATCCTTCAGCCCGCATTCCCACCTGAGACCATCGCCCATGTCGCCCAGCAGTTCGGGGATTCCCACTGCCTCGTTGAAGCCGCCCGGTACGTCCTCGTTGAACTCCGACACCATCCAGCGGCCGTCTTCCGTGGGGAACAGGTCGTAACGCGCGAGTTCCAGTCCGTGTTCCTCTTCATCGGCAATCAGCGGATGCAGCGCGGCCGGAATACCGAGCCGTGACAGCGCATCACGGTCGCCGCGCACCCGCCGCTCGAAGCGCGCGAGGGCGGAGTGGAGTCCCTCCACGGCCTGAACTACGACCTGATGCGCATCCTGCGAAAGCACCATGGCTTCGGGGAGCACGAGACACGTTCCACACGCGTATGTATCCCACTTGAAATGTCGGAACCTGAGTTCCCTGAGCACGCGGGCGTGCTCGGCGGGTTTGAGGCCCCACGGTCTGGTGCGGAGCGTCATCTGCCCAGGAGAATCTGATCGAGTGCGCGATTGAGTCCCCATGCCATGAGGGCCACCATCACGTAAAAGCCGGATTCGACGACCCGGCTCGGCGGGGCGTGCCGTGCCGCGGGATCACGTTCCTTGCGGTGGGTCCACGATGCGAACAGCTCGCGCGCAATCAGCATCCCGGCCAGTACGCCGAAGGTGAGCAGTGCGTGACGCCAACCCCAGAAGTCGCCCGCAACGGCATCGGTCAGCACGGATGCGGATGCGAGCAGGAATATGGCGGCCGCGCGCGCGTCCTCCATGCTGCGGTCGCGCTGGATGCGGCCTCTGAACCGGCCTTCCTCCCGGGCAATGAAGAGGAGAAACACGATCACCAGCGAGGCCCAGCCCAGCAGGAAGAACGTTACCGGTATCCACCAGCCGCCTTCGTCGTCTCCCACCGGATCTGCTTCACCCCAGAGGCTGCCGCCAAAGATGAGCCCGGTGGCCAGGGTAAAGGCGGCGATGAGCACGGCCGCGGGCACGTTGCGGCGCTCTACCGCGTCCACTCGTGTGCGCCCCCCCCAGGCTCCCGCCATCGTCTGCCCGAACAGCTTCACCACGGCGAACCCCATGACGAGGTAGAACCAGACGTATGGGCCGGTAACGCTGGGGTCGGCGTGTCGCCAGATGACGTAGCCGATCCACGCCAAGCTGAGCAGCACGCCCAACCGGACGATGCCGGGAGCGGGATTGTTGCGGAAATAGAGCCGGTGCAGGCTGCCGGTGCGATGCCACGCGGTGGCGCTCAGTCCGGCGGCCAGCGCCATCATGAATACCACGATCTCGCCTTCGTCCA
>CAZTIV010000015.1:0-56468 GCA_964613905.1 uncultured Gemmatimonadaceae bacterium
ACGAACGCCACGGTAACGCTGGTCCCATCGCTGGCTGACTCCTCAAAACCGCCGTTCTGGCATACTGGTAACGCTTCCGAAGCTTCAAACTGCCCATTTGAAATTTCAAATAGCCAATTCGAAATATCAAATGACCGATATGAAATTTCGATTCCGCGACTTGACGCTTCGGGTAACGCATTGGAATGTCAATATGACGCGCCCGAAGGTTCAGGTTGCACCATTCCATATATCAAATGCCCGGTTTGAGCTTGAGATGCCGTTACCGCGAACTTCAAACGCGCTATTTGATATTTCATATCGGTCATTTGAAGCTTCAAATGGGCTATTTGATATTTCAAATGGGCCGCCGGAAGCTGGGAATCCGCAGCCCGGAGCTTCGAGCTTGAAACCCCGGCCTCCGTACAGGCGAGCCGGCGGTGCCATCGCGGACTTGGCCTCCCGACCTTGGTGGAATGACTGGCCTGCAACACTGCGTTGCAGATCGACATCCTGGACCTGCCGGCCCGCAACGCCGCATGGCCGGTGTGCAATGCAACAGGGTGGATCGGCAATGCCTCGGAGCCGGCGTGCCCTGCCGCATAGTCGATGTGCTTTGCCGCGAAGTCGGCGTGCCCTGCCACATAGTCGGCGTGCCGCGCCGCAAAGCCGGCGTGCCCTGCCGCGAAGTCAATCGACTATGCCACGCGGCACGCGTGACATGAGACATGGCAGACGTGAAACGCGACGCGGCACGCGTGCCCCGGCGCGTAGCCGGGGTGAAACGCATCCGGTGAGCTGAAACTTCTTCCGGGTAGGGGCCCTACCCTCGCCGCGCTCTGCACCAGCCGCCAGCTGAACGGTGTTCACTCGTTCGACGCAGGGCTGCGCAGGCTCGGCCTGGAGCTGCTGCCGGTGGACTGACGAATGGCGAGAGCGCACAGGGGGAACGGATCGGCTCGATCGAGCATCCGGTCGGCGTGCCCTCGCTAGCGCGGCGCCCCGAACAGCAGATCGAACCGGACCGGACCGTCCGGGTTCACGCCCCTGGACAGATTCAGCCGCATCAGCCCGTTCAGGAACGACAGTCCGGCGCCCAGACCAACCAGCGGCGCCTCATTGAAAGCACCCCCTGCATCTGCGAACACAACCGGTGTCAGAATCCAGCTCCTCCAGAGCGCCACATCGAGCTGCGCCGCCCAGATCGCATCGGCAGACCGGACACCGTACCCGTACCCGCGTACCGTCTCCGGCCCGCCCACCCGCGGCGTGAGCTGCGGCAACCCATCTCCCAGCGTCCCCGCCACCTTGAGCGACAGCGCATGCCCCCGCTCAGCCACACGGAACGGGATCAGCGCAGCGGCCGATGCCCGCATCGCAGTCCCGGCCTCTCCCACGAGCGCCTCGAACCTGGGCTCAAACGTCACCCGCTGCCAGACCATCGGCCGCGCCACACCGAATCGCGCAAAGTCTCCCTCTGTCACAGCCGGGTTGGGTTGGAATGCGCCGCTCCCTCCCAACCACTCGTTCATTACGGAACCCGACCGCGTCTCCACCGAACGGTGCCGCTCGCCGGCAATCCGGAACTCCGCCCCGGCAAGCATTCCCCGGCGCGGCGTGACCGCGAGCGCCCCTCCCATGGCAAGGTGATAATCAGCGTGATCGTTGCCTGCAAAGAGCGCGTTGACGCTCCCGCCCAGGCTTAGTCCCCCGGTCCACGGCTCCGCTTCGTGCAGATCGCGATAGGCCGCAACACTCCACTCCGCGCCGGGACCGTCATACCGCCAGGCAAGCGAGCCGGTGAAGCGCCGGTCTGCCGTGCCGAAACGCGCGATACCACGAACCGTCGTGAACGCGGGGCCCGGCCGGTAGTCGTACCCGATGCCGGCCGAGATACCCTGCACGCGGTTGAACCGCAGCACGTCACCCGCCCGGTCCCACCCGAGTGCAAGCCGGCGGCGGCCCATCCACTCATCCGGCAAACCCTCAGACAGTCGCGCGAGCGCGGTAATCGTTTCGCGGATCCGCTCCTGGTCGGCGGGGGAGAGATCGAACGCGAGCGGCGCCTCCCACGCGAAGGCCTCGATGGAGTCGCGCGGCGGCACGACGACCTCCCATCGGCCGTCCCCCCAGAGCCCCGCCCGCTCGTATCCACCGTCCCGACGCCGATCCATCCGCCGCCGGTCGGGCGCTCGGCAGGTGTCGCAGCGGTATTCCGTCCGGCGGCGGTCGCCCAGCGCCGAGTCCGGAATGCGGAACGCTATCACCGGCGCCGTATTGATCTGGTAGTCGCTGAAGGTGGTGAGCGCCTGAATCGGCACCGCGGCGTTGATGAACAAACCCACCTCGGCGGTGATCACGAGCAGTTGACGGTACGGCATCCAGTAACGGTTCTCGTGCAGGCCGTACTCCAGATCAGCCTGAACGGTGACGAACCGTTGCGCACGCCGGTTGCCGGCACGCGCGTTGGCGCTGTCGCGCGGTGAGTCCGAGCGCGGCGTATCCCAGAGGTACTCGCCCAGGAAGGTGACGCTCAGCCGTACCACGTCCGCCGTCTCGGCATCGAGCCAGAGGTCACCCGCCACCAGAGACGGCGCCATCCGCCTCGGTTCCACCCGCACCTGAACCGCCGTAAGTGTGCGCCCCGGCAGCGAGAGGGTAACCGAATCCCGGATGGCGTAGCGATAGAGGTGCTCCGCCCCGGAAGCGAGCGGGTGCGCGGCGCCGGTCTCCGGCACCCCCATCAGCCTGACGCTGTCCCCCAGCGCCCGGGGCACGAACCACGGCCTGCCGTACCACACCTCCGTACGCGCTCCCGGAAAAATGGACGCCGACCGTACGCCGATGACCTCTACCTGAAGATCGTTCGGCCGGGTCCAGACAACGCGGGCGGTGGTCTCGTGAGTGATGACGGGGGCGAGGCGCCCGAACCGGCTGCGGCCGTACCGCGCGTCCGCGCGAGTGTGTACCCGCGCGGTGTAGTCGCGGACCAGGTCGTCCTGCTGCCGATGACGGAGCCGCGCGCGCTCGACCAGCGCGCGGGTCTCGGGGTTGGCGTAGGCGGTGGTGTCCGGCCGTTCAGCGCGGGCCGGGATCGGCGGTGACGCCATCAGCGTCGCCGTTATGATCGCCGCCAGCATCGTTCCTGCTGACCCCATATGCTCTGAGTCTCCGCCACAACGTGGTGCGTGAGATACCAAGCCGCCGGGCGGTCTCGGTCAGGCGCCAACCGGTGGAATGCAGGGTGTCGACGATGGCACGGCGCTCCTGCTCCGCCAGCGTATCGTGCGGCGGGCGCGGGAGTAGATACACCGCATTGCCGATCGGCACCTTGCCGGCCACCAGACATTCGATCCTGCCACCCATACGCCCGAGCTTCTGGAGCAACGTGTGACTGGGGAGACCGCCATCCCCGGACAGCTCACGCAACGCCTCCTCCCCCGCTTCGTTGGCGTAGAGGAGCTGGCCATCGGTGTCAAAGAGTACCACGCCCTCGTCGAAACGATCCATAACGGCGCGGGCAAGCGGCGAGAAAGCCGGAGCTGAAGGAAAACGTATTGCGCTCACACATGAGACTACGCTCCCCCTGGTACCGGGTTTCAGCCGTGAATGAGCGCGGTTGCTGTCTGGAGCGACACCTCGGCATTGGCTGGCCACCCAACCAATCCGAGTCCGCTTGCGCGACGGCAAGGCGGCCGGTATACTGGCCGAGCGATCAGTCAGGGTGGAGGTGTGTATGGCCAAGCGGAAGCCGTCCGGGGACGCGATCATCGCGGCCACCTCAGCTGCGCTCAAGGAGCTGGGAGCGAGCAAGGTCACCGTGGATCTGGTGGCCGAGCGGGCCGGATGCGCCAAAGGGTTGATACACTATCACTTCAAGACCAAGGACGCGCTCTTTGCCGCCACCGCTCGACACATCTGGCGCGAGCGCGCCAAGGCCTGGGAGCAGGCTTTCAGGGGCACCCCGAGCGAGGCGATCGGCGCAACCCGGGATCTGCTGCTCGAGGAGGCCGCGTCAGGAACGGTCCGAGCCTGCCTCTCGATCAGCCAGGAGCCCGGGAAGATGACTGGTCAGGCGGTCAGTGAATCCATCGCTGAGCTGGCGGCGGCCGTGGAGCGGGGCCTTTCCGGGTTGCTTGAGCGAGCGGGTCTCAGGGCCACGATCCCCACCGGTGACATCGCCAGGCTCGTGAGCGCGGTGGTGCAGGGGCTCGGGTTCCAGTTGGTGACCGGCGCCGATCCCAAGGCGCTCGAAGAGCCATATCACGCGTTCTGGGCTGCCGTACTCTCTCTGACCCAGCCCGCCAGGCGCTAGCTGTTATCGGCGCCTTCTCCTGTGGTGCCGCCGATGTTCGCGCCGGCTCGAGCTGCGGCTCCGGGAAGCTCCGAGCCGCTCGAGCCCTTCCTCCATCTCCTCAATTGACCCGGCCTTGAGAACCACCTGCCCGCCTCGCACGACGTCGTAGCGCAGCGGACGATCCAGTTCCGGCAGGTCCCCCTCCCTGAGCCTTCGAGCCTTGCCTTCTCTCAACTTCACCCGGACCACCGCCGTGCCGTCTTCCATGTCGTAAACCAGCGGTATCCGGTCTCCCAGCAGATGCAGCGACGTCGGCAGGCGGTCGAGTTCTTCTCTGGTGGCCGCCGGGACTATCTCCCCCGGGTCCAGCGCCACCCGTGCCCCCTGGAAATCCTGCCAGCTCCTGATCCCGTCGAGCTGTAACCGCACGATATCCCGTACGCGATCGGGGTACGCCGCTTCGAGCGTACCACCGGAGCGCCGCCAGTACTCGTCAAGCCGCCGCGCCGCCTTCACCACACTCCCCTGATCGCGATGTGGCACCGATCCCTCCAGCATCGCCTGCGCCAGGGCTTCTCGCGCCGCCTCCAGAAGCTCGGGTGGAAACACACCTTCGAGCAGCTGGCGGTCACGCTCCAGCTCGAAGCCGTTGTAAACGGTCTGCCGCTCAACCATGAGTCCGCCGCGCCGCTTGCCGTCGCGGTACCGCACGACCGGCTCACTGCGCTCGGCATAGCGCCTGATCAGCTCGAACGGGATGCTCGTGCCCTCGATGGCACCGCGCGGCGTGCCGAACCGGTCGGCGAAGTAACGGATCGTACCGGCCACCGCCCCGAACGGAGTGCACATGGAGCTGCGGCTCACGCGCACCGGCTCGCCCCGGGCGGTCTCCTGCTCGATCACGAGATCGAACGGCATGATCCGGGCAACCAGATCACCGAACGCCGCAATCTGCTGCGGTGAGAGACGGGATAATCGCTCGGGGAGCGGACGTTCGAGCGTGCGATAAACCGAAGCCATGCCGAGCGCCATGTCCTCCACGGCCTTGACCAGCACACCCCGTTCCTCTCCCCACTCGCTCAATTCCTCGCTGAAGAGATGCCGCGGCAGCCCATGCACCTTTCCCATGTACCCGTACCGGTTCACCGCTTCGGCGTAGATCTGATACGACGTCAGGTGATCGCTGCCGCGCACCATGAGGCCCCTGAGATCCCGCTCGTCGCGCGTCATGCGGTGCAGGGAATCGACGCTCGACGCAACCGCGAGCATCGGTATGAGCTCGGGGGGCGCATGCACCAGGAGCTCGCCCCACGGCCGGTCAACCGGAAGCGCTTCCACGTTCCGGCCGTAGTCCGTGAGCCGCCCCTCGGACACAATGCCCCGCTCGGTGAGTCGCTTCACCGCCGCCCGGTATGCCCGCCGGTCGAGCGGTACCGGCAGGTCCAACTGCTCCAGGTCTATCCCGAGCGCCGCCGCTGTGAGCGCCACCCGCTCCGAGTCACCCGCCAGCTGGAACTCGGGCGGAGTGGGCTCCAACTCCGTGAAGCTGATCTCACGATCGGTCAGGATATGCACTTCGCCGTTCGCCACGCGGCCGTGCACCCGGCCCGCCATCTGCAGGATCTCGTTGGCGCCCAGGTACTGGCGGGAGAGCACATTTCGGCCGCGCTCCACCCGGTTTGCGTACCGCGCGTCGTAGATAACCACGGTGTCGAGCCCCTGAAGATTGAGCGCCGACTGTCCCGCCGCGGTCATGGCCAGGACAAAGGGCCTTGGCGCGGCACCCTCCAGGAAGGGCCGGATCACGCGGATCGGCTCGCCCCCGTGATAGAACGCCGTCGTGAGCCCACCCCAGCGGTCGCCCAGTTCCGCCGCTATGGCCTCGACCTCCGCACGCGTGGGCACGAAGACCGCAACTCCGCGCTTCTCGCGCTTGACCCGCCGGATGAAGCGGTCATCGAGAAACTGGAGCGGCTCCTGCGCCCGCGTCGTGACGCGCGCCGCCTTCCCTGGATCGAACGCCGACGTCTCGAGGACGTCCGCCGAATCGAGATAGCGGGCGTAGAAGGCGGGATCCACCGTGGCCGAAAGCCAGATGAACCGGCACCCCACTCGCTTCCCCAGCGCCAGACAGAGTTCGAGCTCGGCCGAAGTCTGGTGGATCTCGTCCACCACCAGCGTGTCATGCCGGTCTATCAGGTCGCTCTGAAACCAGCGCCGCGCTATGCCCGTGGTGACGATCACCACGTTCCATGTGGGAGTCTCGGGGGTTGCTTCACGCTCACGGTTTACCACGCCCACCTTGAGCGAGGCCTTGAGGATTTCCTCGGCTACGGGGCGGATGGCGAGCGTCTTGCCCGTGCCGGTCCCGGCTACGATGCCGAAACCCAGTCCCCGCCGAGCCAGGTCCCGCACCTCATGCCCGTGCTCGCGTTCGAGTACCGTCTCGATGTGGAGTCCCATCGCAAGCTCGATGGTTTCACAGGCGGCTCGGGTGGGAGCGATGACAATCACGCGCCCGGTGGGCGGCTCGGCCCGTCGAAAAGCCTCCGGATCCGGCGGGAGGTAGTGGTCCCGTATGCGAGGAGGCGGTTGGCGGTCTGCCTCAGTCGCCAAAGCTGACCCCCAGATCGCGCGCGGTCTGCACCGAGTCGCTGTCCAGCGGAACACCTCGCACACCGCCAAGAGCCTCGGCAATGGGGATCGTGATCACCTTGGGCGGATCGAGCGCTACCATGTGGCCGTACCTGCCGTCGCCCACGGCACGCACCGCAGCAGCCCCGAACCTCAACGCCAGCAGCCGGTCGAATGTGGTGGGGGAACCGCCTCGCTGGAGGTGGCCCAGGATGAGTGAACGGGTCTCCTTGCCGGTCTTCTCCCCTATGTACCTGGCCACCTGCTCGGAGATACCTCCCAACCGCTCTGCGCCGCCCGCCTTTGCCCCCTCCAGCAATGTCACGCTGCCGCCCTTTGCCCGCGCCCCCTCTGCAACCACCACTATGCTGAAGCCTCTCCCCTCGCGCTCGCGCTCGCGGATCTTCTCGCAGACAAGGTCCGGTTCGTAAGGGATCTCCGGGATGAGTATGACGTCGGCGCTGCCGGCCAGCCCGGCGTTCAGCGCAATCCAGCCCGCGTGCCGGCCCATTACCTCAACCACCATCACCCGTTCATGGCTTTCCGCCGTGGAGTGGATCTTGTCGATCGCGTCTGTGGCCGTGGTGACCGCCGTGTCGAATCCGAAGGTCACCACCGTACCGCCCACGTCGTTGTCGATGGTCTTCGGCACGCCCACCACCGGCATCCCTTTTTTCCAGAGATCGTGAGCGAGTCGGAGCGTCCCGTCTCCTCCTACCACGATGAGCGCGTCCAGTCCGAGCCCTCTGAAGTTCTCCAGGGCCTCATCCGATCGATCGACCTCTTCCACGGTTCCGTCATCCCGCGTAACCGGCCAGGCAAACGGGTTCCCGCGGTTGGTGGTGCCCAGAATGGTGCCGCCCAGGTGGGTGATGCCGCGCACGCTTTCCCGGCCAAGGGGGACCACCTCGGCGGCACCCAGCAGTCCGCCGAACCCCTTGCGGATTCCCAGTACCTCCCAGCCACGGTGGATGGCGGAGAGAACCGCTGCACGTATTACGGCGTTGAGGCCGGGAGCGTCTCCGCCCCCGGTGGAAATGGCGATGCGCACGTTCAGCGCCTCTGGAGGTACTGCGCGATGAGTCTCAGTACCTCGCCCGGTTCGGCGTGCCGTCCCAACTCGAGCTTCGAGAACACCGGATCACCGTCCACGGTGACCTCAAACGCCCCTCCGGACGACTCCACCAACCGGATATCGGCGTCGGGGTACTTGCCACGGATCTCGTCCGCCAGACCGGCGGCACGGGGCTCGTAGTTTCAGACGACGCAGTACTGGATGCCAAAGCGCATGGTGGCTGTAAGGTAACAACGGGCGGAAGCGCTTGCACAATGGCGCCGAAGAAACAACATTGTCGCCGCACCGCATCCCGAGACTGCCATAACCGACGCCGTGAACACCCGGAAACGACTGGCCGACCGCGCGCGCTTCGTGATCGAAGCGGCCGCGGTGCTGCTGCTTGCGTTGGCGGTCATCCGCTTCGCTACCGTGCCGGCTCTCGCGGAACGGGCATTCGTCGTTCCCTTCGCCCTGATTGTCGCGGCCATAGCGCTTACCCGCCGTTACGGCATAGCACTCCCCGGACGCGGGTTTGCGTCCTTCGTATTCATTCCGGTGCTCATTGCCATTTTGCTGTTCGGCTGGGAATTCGCGGTACTCGCCTGCGCGGCAGGGCTGATTGCCGGCGACCTTGGTCTCCGCCGGCTCCGCGTGCGAGAAGTAGCCACCGTGGTGGGACACCTGGTGTTTGGCACCGGTATCACCGGCCTGCTCTACGAGTCCCTGGGCGGCGTCTCCGGCGCCGAGGCACTCTCTGTCTCCAACCTGCCACCCCTCACGGTGCTCACCCTGCTCCTGCCGGTCGTCGTGAACGGCACGTTCTATCTGGAACTGGCCCTTCGCGGAGCGTTCCGGTGGGCGGACGCAAGGCTCACGCTGCGGTGGGAAACCGTCGTGTATTTCATTTCGGCGGGACTGGCCATCGGTTGGACCGCGCTGATAGCCGTGAGGCCCCCCGTCGGCGCGCTGGCGGTCCTGGCGGTGGCGTTGCTCGGCGCATTCGCCCTGCTGTTCTATGTGGTGTCGATGGGAGTCAGGGCAGACGAGTTGCGCATGATCCAGGGGCTCGCCGGCGCGGTCGCCGGCGAGGTCAGCATTGAGCGCAGCTTTGCCCGCATTCAGCAGCTCGCCCACCATCTCGTGCCGTGGACGCACATGGGGTTCGCCCGCTACGACACGGCCCGCCACGAGATGGTGCTTCTGGCTGACACACTGATCCAGGAACGGCGCAGGTTCAGCCCGGATGCGGGGATGACCGCACGCGCAGTGCGCACCGGGCGTCCTGTGGTGGCGCGGGATGACGGCGAAGACGCAGTCCTTCAGGGATCCGAGCGGAGCGGCTCAGAGCTGCTGGTCCCGCTGTTCCACGGCCGCCAACTCATGGGTGTCTGGAGTGTGCGCCACACAGATCCGGGGATGTATCGGGAGGCGGACGGCGACCTTCTCAATCTGCTCGCGCCACAGTTGGCACTCTCACTCGCTCTCACATCGATGGTGGAGCCTTTGGCTGAGTCCGCCGGCCAGACAGAGTCTTATGTGAGTCATCTGGGCGGCACCACGGCCACGATACGCCGGGCAGCGGAGGATGTGGCCGGCCGTGCCAAGCGCGCGCGCGCGGAGGCTGAGCAGGCATCGGCCCGAGTGGCAGACGCGGTGGAGGGACTGAGCCGCCTGATGGCTGGGGTACGAGGGACCCTGGATGCCGCGGCGCAGACCCAACAGACAACTCGCGCTGTTGCGGAACGGGCCGTATCCGTGAAGGACGCAAGCGCCGAGACCGCCAATCAGATGACGGACTTGAGTCAGACGATCGGGCAGGGGGCGCAGGAGGTGGGGCACCTGCGCGACGCCTCGCAGGAGGTGGAACGCTTTGCCGAAACCATCGCCCAGATTGCGAACCAGACCAATCTGCTTGCCATCAACGCTACCATCGAGGCCGCCCGCGCCGGACTGCACGGTCGCGGGTTCGCGGTGGTGGCCGACGAGGTGCGCAAGCTGGCGGAGGAGAGCGCCAACGCAGCTCACCGTATGGGACGCAGCGCCCAGGCAACGCGCAGAGTACTGGACAGAGCGGCACACATCCTCGAGGACATCGGGCATCGGTTGGCCGAGCTGGCCGAGACATCGGCCAGGTGGCAGGGGGAGTTGCTGGCCATCGTCGCTGCAGCAGAAGAGACGCGGAGGGCCGGCGAAGTGATGGCCGAGGTGCCCCGCTCCACTGTGGCGCTGGCCGAACAGGCAAGTACTACGCTCGGCCAGGCCACCGAAGCCGCCCGCCGTTCCGCCGACGAAGTCGTGCACGTAGCGCGCCTGGCAGAGGCGCAGCAACAGGCCATCGAGGAATTGACCCGCGCCGCGCATGAACTCGCTCAGGTAACCGGCCGGCTCGCCGAAGGCGTACGGTTCGTACGCGGAGACTGACGCGGCCACCATCCTGTTGTAGATTCCGCATGATGCGTATCACGCTCCTCGTCGCGGGAATGGCCCTGCTTCAGGCTGTTGGTGCAGGCCACATGGCGGCGCAGTTGGGCCGTGGCGGGCAGGTGGAACTGGGAGCGTTCGGCAGCTACACCAGATTCGACGCCAACCGGATCAATCTCGCCAATGAATTCGGCGCCGGCGGACGTATCGGACTGCATCTCAATCGCGCGTTCGCCATCGAGTTTTCCGGAGACCATACCCAGACAATTGACGGCATCCCCGGCAGACAGGCGGGCGTTACCCGGCTTGGTGGTTCTCTGTTGTACCACCTGCGGGCCGGGGGAGACCACGCTTTCTACCTGGGGGCGGGCTGGGAGCGAGGTTCCTACAGCGGCGCCCGTACCGCTACGGAGCAGGGGGCCGTACTCATCCTGGGCGACCGTTTACCAGTGGGCCGGCGCACCGCCCTCCGGATCGAGGGCAGGCTGTCGTACTACCCCAGTTCGAACTTCGGTGCTGAAACGCAGCGCGCCGTCAACCTGAGCGCCAACGTCGGTCTTTCGATCTTCGCGTTCGGCGGGCCCATGCGTGACGCCGACGGTGACGGGGTTCCCGACCGCCGTGACCTGTGTCCCGAGACCCCGCGCGGCGCGATCGTCGATCGTGACGGCTGCCCCATCGATTCGGATGGCGACGGTGTTTACGACGGTATCGATCAGTGTCCTGACACACCGTTCGGCGCCATCGTCGATGAACGCGGGTGCCCCATCGATTCTGACGGGGACGGCGTGTATGACGGGATCGATCAGTGTCCCGACACGCCGCGCGGCGCCATCGTCGACGAACGCGGGTGCCCAATCGACTCGGACGGTGACGGGGTACCCGACGGCATCGATCGCTGCCCCGACACCCCGCTCGGCGCGATCGTGGACGAGTTCGGCTGCCCCATCGATTCCGATGGTGACGGCGTTCCCGACGGCATCGACCGGTGTCCCGATACCCCGGCGGGCGCTGAGGTGGACGAGTGGGGCTGCATAACAGACGGAGACGAGGACGGAGACGGTGTACCCGACTCAATTGACCGGTGCCCCGGCACTCCTCCCGGCACGCCGGTGGACGCGGTAGGCTGTCCCATACTCTTCCAGGTGGAAGAGGGACGAGCGCGTCCGTTGATACTTCAGGGCGTAACGTTCGCCAGCAACCGCGCTACGCTCACCGATGCGTCCTACTCCGTACTCGACCAGGTGGCCGCCTCGCTCCTTGCGCACCCGAACGTGCGGATCGAAATAGCCGGCCACACCGACGGCACCGGGCCGCGGCAGCACAACGTCAATCTGTCGCTCCAGCGCGCCGGCGCCGTCCGCACTTATCTCGCCCAGCGGGGTGTGAGCCCTGATCGCATGGTGGCGAGGGGATACGGGCCGGACAGACCGGTCGCCACCAATGCAACGCCCGCCGGCCGCGCTCAGAACCGGAGGGTCGAATTGCATCTCCTGGATCAACGATGATCAGCTACAGAGTCTTGTTCGGGGCCGCATGGCTCCTGCTCCTTCCCGCGGTCGCGCCTGCCCAGCAGATCCCCACGCCCGCTTCCGTACTGGGATTCGAGCCCGGTACCGACCGGCGTCTCGTTGAGTGGCCGGTGCTGGTGGATTACTTCCGGCAACTCGCCCGAGCGAGCGACCGGGTTCAGTTCCGGGAACTCGGCAAGACCACGCTGGGCGCACCGTTCGCAGCACTCGTGATCACGAGCCCCGCCAATATGTCCCGCCTGGAAGAACTGAGGGCCATCAACCGCCGGCTCGCAGATCCGCGCACCATCACAGGCCCGGAGGAACGGGCCCGCCTGATCGCGGACGCTCGCACCATGGTGCTGATCACGTCGAGCATTCACTCCACCGAAGTAGGCACGCACTACACTCCGGTGGTGATCGCCGATCGCCTTGCACGGGGGAATTCGGCGGACATCCTGCAGATTCTGGATCAGACGGTGCTCCTGCTCGTGCCGTCGCTCAACCCTGACGGCATAAGCATGGTGAGTAACTGGTACAACCGCACACTCGACACCCCCGCCGAGGGCCTGGGACCGCCCGAGCTGTACCATCACTACATCGGTCACGACAACAACCGCGACTGGTATGCGTTCACGCAGGTGGAGACGCAGCTCACCGTGGACAGCATGCACAACGCCTGGCATCCCCAGATCGTGCACGATATCCACCAGCAGAGCCCGTTCGGCGCGCGCTTCTTCGTGCCGCCGTTTGTCGATCCGGTCGAGCCCAACGTCGATCCGCTGATAGTGGCGGGCTTCAATTCGCTGGGCACCCACATCGCCTGGGAAATGATCGGGCAGGGAAAGCAGGGGGTGGTGGTGAACGCCACGTACGACGCGTGGACGCCTGCGCGCGCCTACCAGCACTACCACGCCGGAGTACGCATCCTGTCGGAGACGGCCAGCGCACGCCTGGCTACTCCGGTCGAGGTGGGTGCCGGGCAGCTGCGTGACGGACGCGGGTTCGAGGCACTTACCTCCAGCTGGAACTTCCCGGCGCCCTGGACCGGCGGGCGCTGGACCATGGCAGACATTATCGATTACCAGGTCTCCGGGGCGCTCGCCCTGCTCAGACATGCGGCCGCCCAGCGTTCCACATGGCTCGAGAACTTCACCCGGATAGGCGAGCGGGCCGTTCGAGGCTGGGAAGGATGGCCATACGCCTTTGTGATTCCACGCGAAGGCCAGGATGCCACTCGGCTCAACACGGTGCTGGGCATTCTTCACAGAGGGCTGGTTGAGGTTCGCACAGCCGAACGATCCTTCAACGCCGATGGGCGCAGTTGGCCCGCCGGCAGCTACGTGGTAGTCCTGCGTCAGCCTTACGCCGCGTTCGCCAAAGCGCTGCTTGAGCGCCAGGAGTATCCGAACCTCAGGCTGTATCCCGGCGGCCCGCCGCGCCCGCCGTACGATGTCACCGCGCATACGCTGCCGCTTCTGATGGGAATCGAGGCGCACGAGGTACACGACTCGATTGCCGTCCCGCTCTCCACACCCATCGCGCCGCCCGCACCCCGCTATGCGTACCAGCCACCCACGGGACGCACGCCGCGCATCGGCCTTTACAGGAGCTACACGGCATCGATGGATGAAGGCTGGACCCGCTGGATATTCGACACCTGGAGCGTGCCGTACACCTCGGTAGTGGATTCAGTCATTCGTGCAGGGCGGTTGAACCGGACCTTCGATGTAATCGTGATTCCGGACATGACGGGTGCGCAGATCCTGAACGGACTGCCACCGGCTTATCCCGCTCCGTATGCCGGAGGACTCGGAGACCGGGGTATCGAGGCGCTGCGCGCATTCGTCCGGGACGGCGGAACGCTGATCACGCTTAACAATTCGTCGCTCTGGGCAATCGACGCCTTCGATCTTCCGGTGCGCAACGTACTTTCCGGTGTTTCTCAGGACGATTTCTTTGCGCCTGGCTCCATCTTCCGTCTGGAGCTCGACACCACACATCCCATATCCCGCAACATGCCGGGAGAATCGATTGCCTGGTTCCAGCGGAGCGCCGCGTTTGAGGTGACCGATCCCTCCGGTGCCCGCGTAGTGGGACGTTACCCGGAGGATCCAGCCCGCCTGCTCCTTTCCGGATGGGTGTTGGGAGCCGAACGGGTTGCCGGGACGGGCGCGCTGGTCGAGGCAACCCACGGACGCGGCCGAGTGGTGCTCTTTGGGTTCCGTCCGCAGTACCGCGGCCAGTCGCTGGCCACGTATCCGCTGCTGTTCGACGCCCTGGGTTCACGATGATCCGTGCTGGTCTGTGCGTTCTGGCCGCAACTGTCCTGGTCGCGGGATCGGCGCCGGCGCAGCAACGGCCTCATCCGGTGCACGACCGCCCGCGTCCGGACTATCTGGCCGAGTTGGTGCCGAGCCTGTCCCTCGACCATATCCCGATCCCGCCGCCGCCTCGCGGCGAGCCGCCTGCTTCCGTCCGGGGCATCTATCTCAACGCATGGGCGTTCGGGTCTCAGCGGTTCTACGATCTCGTGCGCCTGGCGGATACCACAGAGATCAACGCATTCGTGATCGACGTGAAGGACGATACGGGCTACATGACATATCGCTCCGGGGTGCCCGTAGCGGTGGAAACCGGGGCAAACGCGATGATCCGCGCGCGTGACACAGCGGAACGCGTTGCCTTGCTCAAGGAGCGCGGCATCCATCCCATAGCCCGCATCGTGGTGGCCAAGGATCCGCTTCTCGCTGTCCGCAAACCCGAGTGGGCTGTGCTCCACGTGGACGGTGGGTTCTGGACCGATCGCATCCGGTCCCGCTGGGTGGATGCATACAACGATTCAGTCTGGATCTATGCGGCGGACATCGCAGCGGAAGCGGTGCTCATGGGGTTCCGCGAAATTCAGTTCGATTACCTGAGATTCCCGGACGAGCCGCGCGAGATGCTGGTGCAGGCAATATTCCCGTCCCGCCGGCCCGGTGAATCGTATCGGGCGGCTGTGCGCCGCAACGTGGAGTTGATGCGCAATCGGCTTGCCCATCTCGGAGTGCCGTTCACGCTGGACATCTTCGGGCTTACTACCAGCGTGGACGGCGATCCGGGCATCGGGCAGGTATGGGAAGACCTGGTGCCGCTCGCGGACGTTGTTCTCCCGATGGTGTACCCCAGCCATTACCGGCGCGGCTATTACGGAATCGAGCACCCCAACGCCCAGCCCTATGCTGTAGTGCACCGTGCGCTTTCGGATGCGGTGCGCCGTTCGGCCGGAATTCCGCGGGCGGCGCGGATCAGGCCGTACCTTCAGGCGTTCACCATCTACCGGGTGCGCTACACCGCCGATGAGATCCGCGCGCAGATTCAGGCCGCGGCGGACGTGGGGATCAGTGAGTGGGTGCTTTGGAACCCCCGCTCGGTATACCCACCCGACGCGTTCCTGCCCGCATCGGGCCGGCGCGAATCGGAACGGGTGGCCGACGCAAAGCCATGAAAAATGGCTAGACGGTGACCGCTTCAGGCTCCCAGGCGGTGATGTGGCCGGCGAGCGCGCTCGCCGCCGTCGTGTAGGGACTGGCCAGATAGAGCTGACCCGGGCCTGAACGGCCCGGGAAGTTCCGGTTGATTGCGCTGATCGTTACCGTCTTGCGGTCGTAGGAAACGCCCGGCCCGGCGTTGATGCAGGCGCCGCACGAAGGTTCGATGAACTCGGCGCCCACCTGGCGGAAGATTTCCAGATATCCCTGCTCCTCGCAGTAACGCTTCACTTCCTGAGAGCCGCACTGAATGTAGCATTTTACGTCCGCCGGTATCCGTTCCCCGCGCTCGACAGCGTGCTGGAACACCGCGGCATACATGTCCATGTCGGATTTCTTGCCGGCGGTGCACGATCCGGCGTACGCGATGTCTATCTTCACCGGACCACTCAGCTCGCTTATGAACACGCCGTTCCCGGGATCGCCGGGGAGCGCCACCATGGGTTCCAGGGAGGTGGCGTCTATATCTATGACAGTCTCGTACGCGGCGTCGGGGTCCGAGAAGAGGCCCTCGAGCAACGGTCGCACCGAATCGGGGTCGATCCCGCGCTCACGTGCAAGGAACTCCACCGCCTTCTCGTCCGGCCGCACGATGCCGGTGAAGGCTCCCACTTCCGCCGCCATGTTGGTCATGGTGGCCCGCTCGTCTATCGAAAGAGCTTCGACCGCCTGTCCCGCGTACTCCACGATCTTGCCGATGGCGTGACCGTTCTTCACGTACGGGTGGCGCAGAATCTCGAGCATGAAGTCCTTGGCGGTGGTGCCGGCAGGCTTGCGGCCGTTCACCCGCACCAGAACCGAGGGCGGAACCGATATCCGCACATCCTTGGTGAGCCAGGAGTTGAAGATCGCCGTGGTACCCACGCCAAACGCCATAGCCCCTATCGCACCGGCGTGCGGTGTGTGAGAATCGCTCCCGATGATCAGGTGCCCGGGGAGCGCGTGCGCCTCGAGAATCTTGGAATGGCAGATGGCCTCGGAACCGGTGGGGATCCCCATCCGCCCCAGTCCCAATCCGGGAAGTTCGCCGTAGAGCTTCACTCCCTGTTGCTCGGCAAATTCCTCCTGTTTGCGCTTGAGTTCGAGCGCCACATCGAGCAGGCCTTCGGCCTTGCGTTCCTCGGTCATGGCAAGCGCAAGGAACGTGAGGTGATCCCTGAAGAGAAACACGGAGGCGGGATCGACTATTCGCTCGTTCTCTCCCACGTAGTCGCGCCAGAAGATTGCCGACATGGGAGTCACATACTCGTGGCTGAAACGTATGTCGGTACGGACAAACCCCTCGTCACCGGGACGCACCGCCACCACACCAACCCTGTCGTTCGCAAGGTCTGTGACCCAATGGCGGGCAAGGATCTTCTCGGCCAGCGTCATCGAACGTTGTGTTGCCGGAATCGCCGGCACCGTTACCAGCCCCTGCAGCCGCGCCACATTGTACTGAAAGAGACCGCCGTACTCGATGATTCCACGGGTAATCTCTCCCTCCCCGTCGGTGAACTCGCTCAGGGGGATGCTCTCACCGCGGCGGACCCGGTCGATCAGGTCGAAGTTGGTACTGGTGAGAATACCAAGGTTCTGGCAGTTCTCCCGATAGATCCGTTCGATGCTTTCCGCTATCACAAGCCTGATGCCGGCGCACTGCTCGGCGTAGGGTGACTGTTCGCGGGATGAGCCCTTGCCGCGCCGCTTGCCGCTCACCGAACAGACGAAGCCGCCGTTACGGACGCTGCCTCGCGTGATGGGGAACTCGGAGCCCGCCTTGAGCCCGAGGTACGGGAAATCACCCAGCGTCTCGTCGTAGTAGTAGCAGATATACGCGGGAGTTATCTCATCGGTGGAGATGTTGTCTCTGAGCGGAGCATCGCAGGGCCATGACAGATCCTCGCCGTCCAGCTGGCGACGAACGAGATCCCCGTCATCCACCAGGAAGAGAACGCGTCCGGTCAGGTCTACCTCACCCGGGCGCTTCACGAGCTTGCGTCGTTTAAGCGCTTCTATCATACCATCGAAATGTGACCGAACCCCTTCCCACAGGCAAGCGGTTCGTTGCAGTTTGGATGATGCGTAACGCAATTCCACTGGCTGCTGCCCTGTCACTCGCCGGCATCCCCCTGGCAGCGCAGAACCGTACTCCCACACTTCTTGAGCGCACCGGACAGTTCGCGGCTGAGCCGATCTCCGAGAGTTCCGGAGTCGCCGTGAGTCGGCAACACGCCGGCGTCCTCTGGACGCATAACGATTCCGGGCACGGGCCGCATCTGTATGCCGTCGACATCACGGGACAGATCCTCGCGACCTTCGAGGTAGCGGGAGCGGAATCCGTCGATTGGGAGGATATTGCGGTGGGGCAGTGCCCACGGTCTCCTCACCGCGACTGCCTTTACATAGGAGACATCGGTGACAATCGCGGCGTGAGGGAGCGCGTGGTGATCTACGTGATCCCTGAACCGGATCCGGCGGCTGGATCGCCGGACTCCATGACACCAACCGCACGGGCCGGTGCCCTGGCAATCCGTTACACCACGGGTCCAGACGATGCGGAAGCCCTTATCGTCACGCCTGAGGGCGATGCCGTGATTGTGACCAAGGGACGGAGCGGGAGGGTGCTCCGGTTTGTGCTGTCACGCGAAGCGTTTTTCGAGGATTCCGTCACGATTGCCCCGCGCGACATCCTGCCCATACGCCCCATGGCGGTTCTCGGGCGCCTGGTGACCGGGGCCTCCGTTTCACCCTCGGGAAGACGGGTCGTGGTCCGTACCTACACGGAACTCTACTTCTACCGCAGGGAACCGGGAGAGATCTGGCGCCAGGATGGCAGGGCCTGCTGGCTCGGCCCGGCGGAGCCTCAGGGCGAGGCCGTCGATTTTCTTGACGAAGAAACCGTGGTACTTACAAGTGAAGCCGGCATGGGCGGCACTGGTCCCATCCATCGCGTCCGTTGCAACTGAGCGGCGTTACAGCTAATTTGCGCGCGCCTTTCTGCCCCCCCAAGCCTTCGGGAGGTCCATTCTGGAACTGCCCACGTCCCACAAGGTCCCTGTATCCTGGCTCCGCGCGCATGCATGCCCGGCCATTAAGTGGCGTACTGTCAACGACATACTGCCTGCCGGGGCTGCCAGTGCGGCTGATTACGCCCAGCTGAGACAGGAAGTACTGGAGTACAAACCGGTACTCCAGACCCTGAAGAAGCAGAAGAAGAATGGCCTCTGGGGTGACAACATCCTGGGGATAGCCCCAAACAAGGCACAGGGGATCAAGGACGTCGGCACTGTTGCCCAGTACCGGCACCTGATCGAGATGGGAGTGCCCCACGACGACCGGGCGTTCCGGACGACCGAGAGGGTGTTCTTCCGGTTGCTGTCACGGGACGATGCACCCGAGTTGCTCTACGAGCATCGCAGTTCGGCGAAGAGCAACCCCGACCTGGTCGACTGGTCGCGCGCCCTCATGCGTGAGGGAGCCACGGTTGCACTGGCGCATGCGGGGCGGATCGAGGACCCTCGGGTCCGAGGTGCTGCGCACCGGATTGCGTCCGAGGTCTCGCAGTTTCTGAGGAGCGAACTGGCTGAGAAGCCGGTCATGCGGCGAGGAGCACGCAATATCCTGCATCCGGACGCCAGGCCCCCGACGATCCTGTCCGTGGCGACGTTCGCGTACATGCCCAACTTGCAGAGGGAGCGGGCGGGCTTCATCGAGCGCCTCTGCAACTACCTGGCTCAGCCCGCGCCGAAGAAGGCGTACGTCATAACGATCGGCCGAAAGGTCATCAAGCCGGTATTCCACCTACTCGGTAATCCCGTGGAAGCGGACCGGTCAGGGACGCCCAAGGATCTTCCGCTTGCACTCTTCTGGATCGAACTGCTTGCACGGATGCGGATGCTGCACACGTCGGAGGTCGCGAAGCGGGTCCTGCTGCACCTCCTGGCGGACGTAAACGAGATGGGCGTCTGGAGCCCCAGGAACCTGCGAGGGCTGCCCAAGAGCCCCACGAACCTCGGCGCATTCTACTTGCCGCTCGAAGGCGGGTCGAAGACACTCGAGGAGCGGCAATCCGACGTGACTTTCCGGCTGGCGCTGATAGCCAGATTCGCTGGTTGGCAGCTCGAATATACCTGAGGACCGAACTCATACTTGCCGGTTCAGAGTTAGGTAGTAGTTTATACTACTACCATGTCGTCCATTGATCTTGTTCCATTCGGATTCACGCCCACAGAGAATCTTGCGTACTCAGCCCTGCTGAAGCTGGGCCCGTCCACCGGTTACGTGGTGGCCCGGGAGATTGGTGTAGCTCGGGCGAACACCTACCAGGCCCTGGCCGGCCTTGTCGCCAAAGGCACGGCTACCAAGGCTCAGGGAAGCCCTGCCCGATTCCGCGCCATCCAGCCACCAGCAGTACTGACACTGTTGGTCGAGCGAGAGACAACCAAGCTCGACGAGCTCGAGCGTCAGGTACAGAAACGCAGCCCCGATGGTGAGCCGGCACTGATACCCGTAGGCGGCAGGCGAGCGGTCCAGGAGCTGGTGAACCGGACGCTGGTGCGCGAGCCGAGTCCGGTGCGTTTGGTTGCAGAGGCCGGGCTTCTCGCTTCAGTCACCCCTGCATGGCGCAAACGCGCCTCCGACGGCCTGCCGGCAAACATCTGGGTGACCGGCGACGGTAGTGGTCTCGCACTCAGTCCCAACGGAACCGTGGTGCTGGACGACCTGAATCGCATCTTCCCAGCCATAGAAGGCCTTCTCATACTGGAATCCGATGGGCTGGCCCTCGTGGCTTGGGAGCAGGGCGACGGAATGGGCGGGTACTGGACCTCGGAGCCGGTACTTGTGGGGCTGATTCGCGCCGCGGCAGACTCGATCACCGGCAGGACTTGACCGGGAGATCATGTATGGGCAAGTTGTAATAAACCAACTGGTTGGTTGAATTGGCACGACCGAGCCACAACACGCGCGAAACCATCCTCGAAGCTGCACGCCAAGAGTTTGCTTCACATGCGTTTGCCGGTGCTCGTGTGGCCCGAATAGCTGCTCGCGCGGGCGTAAACAAGCAGCTCCTCTTCTACTACTTCCGGTCCAAGGCCGGTCTCCATCGCGCGGTCCTGGAGACCGCCGCCCAGGGAATCGAGCAAACTCTGGAACCCCACGGATCGAGTCCAACGGAGCGATTCAGGGAGCTTCTTGCCCATCGTGCGGCCGACATCCGGGCGCGCCCTGAGCTTCTCCTGAGCCTGTCCATGGCGAATCCCGAAGGGACTGCCCTTGAGACCATGCGTCAGCTTACCCGGCAAATCGAAGAAACGGTGTCCACTGGACAGGGGCTGGGGTACTTCCGCGACGATGCCGACCCGGCGTTCATTGCCCGGCTCGCTGTGGCCGCCCTTCTTGGCCGACTCGGGCCTGCCCGCTCCATCGACCCGGACCATGATAACGAGGACGTCCAGACCTGGGCCCGGACTACGGCAGACATCCTGCTCCGGTCGCTGACCTGGTAGCGCTTCATGTGACCCAGGCACTTGCGCCGTCCGCTCGACACACCGATGATTTGTCCCATGAGAACAAAATCCGCCCTCGTCGCCGCCCTGCTCGGTTCCCTTGGTACTCTGGCCTGCGGTGAAGGAACTACGACTCCGCCCGTAAACGGGCCGGCATTCCCGGAGCTCTTGTCTCAACTCAACATCGATGCCCCGGGGACACACTTTTTCCAGCCCAGGTACCAGCTCTGGACCAATGGATCGGTGAAGGCGCGGACGATCCGGCTCACAGGTGGCGGCTCGGTGAACACATCCAACCGTTCCTCATGGGTGTTCCCTGAAGGCACGATGTTCACCAAGACCTTTTCGTACCTCACCAAGGAATCGCCTGAGAGTCTCCGGAAGATCGAAACCCGCATCATCCGGCTCAGGAACGGCGAGTGGGAGACCGTGGCGTACCGTTGGCGTGAGGATCAGACCGACGCCACGCTACTGGTCGGCAACGCTCCGGTATCTGTGACGATCACCAACCCGGAAGACAGCACCTTCACACACGACATCCCCAGCCGGCAGGAATGCCGCTTGTGTCACGCCGCCGCGCCGGTGTTCATTCTGGGCTTCAACGAACTGCAGTTGAACGTCGCCATACCGCCGGCCGTGCAGACGCAGCTTCAACAGTTCCATAACAACGGCATCCTTGGAGGCACGATGCCGACGACTCCGGCCGCGGTATCCGGAACGGCTCAGCAAGAGGCGGTGATAGGCTACATCCAGGGGAACTGTGTCCACTGTCACAACGCGGGCTCCACGGGGTCGCAGGGATTCAACCTGCACCACGACGGGTTTCTGGACCGAACTGTGGGTGTGAACGGCCCGGTGAGCGGCTCCCCGCTCATCACAGCGGGGAATCCGGGGGCCAGCGCGATATACAACAGATTCTCGTCGGGGAGCATGCCCGCGCTGGGTGTGCGACTGCGCCATCATTCGATGATCCAGCAGATGGCGGACTGGATTTCGTCACTCAGTCCCTGAAGATCTCAGACTTTCATGTGGCGAGCGCCGGCTCGCTCGGTACATTTCGCCTCGCGCCATCCTCTGAAGGCCGATGCAGGGCCACTTCGAGCGCCTCGCTCAGATGCTGAACCGCGTGCACCGTCAGGCGTTCCCGTTCGTCCTCCCTGAGATCCTCCAGGTCCGCCTCGTTATCGTGGGGCAGAATGATCGTGGTTATTCCCGCCCGGCATGCGCCGAGTACCTTTTCCTTGACACCACCTATCGATAGTACGCGTCCCGACAGCGTGATTTCGCCGGTCATGGCCACGTCATGTCGCACAGGTACGCGCGCCAGTGCGCTCACCAGGGCCACGGCCATGGTAACACCCGCGGACGGCCCTTCCTTGGGTATGGCACCGGCCGGAACGTGGATGTGGAAGTCCTTGTTCTCGAACATCGAGTCCGGAATCCCCAGCTCGACGGAATGAGTCTTGGCGTAGGTGAGCGCCGCCCGGGCCGACTCCTTCATCACATCGCCCAACTGTCCGGTCAGTACCAGATCACCCTTGCCGTGCATCACCGACACTTCCACGAACATGATGTCACCGCCCACCGGCGTGTAGTACATGCCGGTAGCCGTGCCGATCTGATTCTCGGGAGCCGCACGCTCCGGATGCACCTTGGGCCGCCCGATCAATGACCGCACGTCATCAGCTTCCACGTCCATCCGGTCCGTCTCCGCGGCCGCAATCCTGCGGGCAACCTTGCGGGCCGCCTTGCCCAGCTCCCTTTCGAGCCTGCGCACTCCAGCTTCCCGGGTATACCCGGAAATGATGGCGCGGACCGCCTTATCCGTGATTGTGAGTTGCTCAGGCTTCAATCCGGCGTCGCTCACCTGCCGCGGGATCAGGTACCTGCGCGCTATGTGGAGCTTCTCTTCTTCCGTGTATCCCGAGAACTCCACCACTTCCATCCGGTCAAGCAATGGCGCCGGAATGTTCTGCATGAAGTTGGCCGTCGCGACGAACAACACCTCGGAGAGATCGAACGCTACGCCCAGATAATGATCCGTAAACGAGTCGTTCTGAGCCGGATCCAGTACTTCGAGCAGCGCAGCTGCGGGGTCTCCCTGGAACGACACGCCCAGCTTATCCACCTCGTCCAGCAGGAACACAGGGTTCTTCTTTCCGGCCTTCTTCATCCCCTGAATGATCCGCCCGGGCATGGCTCCCACGTACGTGCGCCGATGACCGCGGATATCCGCCTCGTCCCGGGCGCCGCCGAGCGAGATCCGCACGTACTCCCGTCCCATCGCCCGCGCGATCGACTTGGCAATTGACGTCTTGCCAACGCCAGGAGGCCCCACGAACAGGAGAATGGAGCCCCTGGCCCGCCTATCGTCCTCATTGCCCGGGACGTCCGTCTGTTCGGCACTGGTTGTGGTTGCTGCCTGCGCGCGCTCCGCCGTGAGCTGCCGGACGGCCAGGAACTCGAGCACACGGTCCTTCACGTCGTTCAAACCGTAATGGTCCTCTTCGAGGATCCCTGCCGCCCGCTTCAGGTCCAGGTGTTCCTCACTTCGCACGTTCCACGGCAGTTCCGCCACGGTTTCCAGATAAGTCCGGATAACCTGCGATTCCATGGATTCGCGTGAGGCGCGGCGCAGGCGGGCCAGTTCGCGCTTCACCTCCTTGCGCGCTTCCTCGGGCAGATCCAGGGCGGAGAGCCGCTCCTCGAGGTCGTCCGTGTCGGCAGCTTCGTCCTCCTCGCCCAGCTCCTTCCTGATAGCGCGCATCTGTTCGCGCAGGAACATCTCCCGCTGGCGTTCCCCCAGCTCCTCCTGAACCCTCGACTTGATTTCCTCCTGCGCATCGGCCAGACCTATCTGCCGCTGCACATGCACGAGCACTCGCCGCAGCCGTTCCTCGACGTCGAACGTTTCCAACAGAGCCTGACGCTCAAACGCCGCAAGCGTGATATAGCCGGCCACCAGATCCGCGAACCGGTCGGGCTCGGCTACGCTCTCCAGCACCTGGTCCACCACGTCCGGCTGGAGACCCGACTTCTGCGCCAGCTCGGCAGCGCGCTCCCGCACCTCCTTGTGGAGCGCCTGAAATGCTGAGTCCTCCGGACGCGCTACGGGCACCTCCTCCACCTTCCGGAGCGAGGCCTCCAGATACCCCTCGTGCTCCCGGTACTGCTCCGCAGTGGCCCGGTACTCACCGTGCAAGAGCAGTTGCACACCACCTAACCCCCGCTGCGACTGTGCAATGCGGGCCACCGTTCCCACAACATGCAACCCGTTCGGATCAACGGTGTCGGTGTTCTCAAGCTGGCAGACCGCGAAGATCAGCCGGTCCTCCCGCTTGAGCGACGCCTCTATGGCCTTGAGCGTACCGGGACGGCCCGCGCCAATAGGCGCGGATACGCCTGGAAACAGCACCACCTCCCGAAGCGGAAGGACTGGAAGATTCAGGGATTCCGACAAAGTCGCACTCCTCTCTCTCGGGAGACAGTCTCACGTTTCGTGCCGCCACCCCTGCCATCCCCCGTATTAAACACGCCAGTACGCCCTGCCGTTCCAGCGGAAAGGCGGGGATTCCGAACCCTCTCGTGTCAGGATGACAGGAAACCGGGGGCTGCTGCCTCAGGTGCCGGGAACTTTGGGAGCGACGTTCAGGAGTGCCTTGAGCTCGGACTCGGTCAACTGTTCCAGCAATCCGGCCCGGGTGGTGACCTCGCGGGCAGACTCCTTCTGGTCCGACTCGCAGGTGAACCTGACGATGTCGGCCGGCTCGGGGAAACCCCGGCCCTCGCGTTTCGTAGAGACGATACCCGAGGTTCGGCCCACACGTTCGGCGAGCCAACGGCGTCCGGCATCGTCGGTGATCCAACGCATCGGTACCTCGGCGGTTACGGCGTCACCACGGTTGCCTCTACCTTCATGCCGGACTAATGTATCCGCCGGGAGGGACGGTCGCCACATGGACGAGTTTACGCTGACACAGAACCCGCTCGCCGAGCGGCTGGCCCATATTCTCGAAGGCGCGTATGTGCTGGAGGGAGAAATCGGCCGCGGCGGCATGGGTGTGGTGTACGCAGCGCGCGATCTCAAGCTCAAGCGCCGGGTGGCCATCAAGGTTCTTCCTCCCGAACTCGCGTTCCGCGACGAGATTCGGACGCGGTTCACGCGCGAAGCCCAGACCGCCGCCCGGCTCTCGCACCCCAACATAGTTCCCATCCATACGGTAGGTGACGAGGCTGGGCTGGTGTACTTCGTCATGGGTTACGTGGACGGCGAATCTCTGGCCGCCCGGCTGCGCCGCCGCCACCAACTGCCCATCGAGGAAGTCCGCCGCATCATGAAGGAGACGGCCGACGCGCTCGGGCTCGCCCACGCGATGGGAGTGGTTCACCGCGACATCAAGCCCGACAACATCCTGCTCGAAGGAACCCGACGCCGGGTGATGGTGACGGATTTCGGTATCGCCAAGGCATTGAGCGAAGCGGGTCCGGGTTCCCTCACCGGCACCGGCGTTGCCATAGGGACCCCGCATTACATGAGTCCTGAGCAGGCGGCCGGCGAGAGGGAAATCGACGCGCGGAGCGACATCTACGCTCTTGGTGTAGTGGCATTCGAGATGGCCACCGGCCAACTCCCCTTCCAGGCTCCCACGGTGCCCGGCGTGCTCATGAAGCACATCACCGAGCCGCCGCCCGACATCAAGGCTCTGCGCCCGGACCTGCCCGACGAGCTTGCGGCCACGACCATGCGGTGTCTGGAGAAGGAGGCCTCAGACAGATGGCCCACGGCCGACTCGCTCAGGCGGGCGCTCGAGAGCCGCAAGTCGATCCCCTACCGGCCACCCTCGGCGCTCCGCGCCCGGGCCCGCAGCAGTTCGTCACGCGCCCTGGAGCCACTCGAGCCCCTTCCGGTGGGTGGACGTAGGGACACGTCACCAACACGAGCTTCCCAGCCTGTGCAAGGCGGCGAGCCAAACATTGTGGTGAAGTTCCGCCAGCATTTTGCCACCTACGTTTCTGTGAACAGCGGTCTTCTGTTGCTCAACGTGGCAACGGGCCTGAGCTCCCCATGGTTCCTGTTTCCGCTGGCGGGGTGGGGATTCGCCATCGGATCCCAGTACGCCAGGCTCTGGACCGCGGGCTACAGCTGGCGTGACGTTATCAACCGGCCGCCGGCGCACGATGCGCTTGAGGCAACGACTCCGCGACCGGGCGCGATGCCGCCGCGTGGCCGGCCTCACATGTTGCCCCAGCCGAAGCCCCCGGCGGCACCCCTCGAGGGATTCGGGCCGTTCGAGGATCAGATCAGCCAGTTGAATCGCGATCGCGCCGCCGTCCGGCAGATCGTCGACAAGCTGCCCGCTTCCGAACGCAAGATGCTGCCCGACGTCGTGCAGACGGTCGAGTCCCTGGCGCAGCGTGCCATCCAGCTGGCGCAGGTACTGTGTCATATGGAAGAGGAGATCGACGTTGACGCCGTGAGACGGCTCGACGAGCGCATTGCCGGCCTCGAAGCCGAAGGGGCGGCCGACGACGACCGCAGGCTTGATCTGCTCCGCCGGCAGCGGCAGGCGCTGGACGAGTTGGTGAACCGCCGCAGGGAAGTGATATCCCAGTTCGAGTCGTGCGTCCTCGCCGTCCAGAACGTCAGGTTCGACCTGCTGCGTCTCAGATCGGCGGGAGTGGCGGCCGTGCTGGACGACCTTACGTCAGCCACACAGCAGGCGCGCGCGCTGAGTTATGACGTGGAAGCAGCCATCGCAGCCGCAGCCGAGATTCGAGAGGAACTCGGGCGCTGACCGCCCGTCAGAATTCCGCCAGCCCCCGCATTCCCTCCGCCAGATTCTCCACCTGTGGAAGGATCACGTCTTCCAGTTCCGGCGAGTAGGCTACGAACGTGTCGGCGGCCGCAATCCGTTTGACCGGCGCGTCCAGCCAGGCGAAATGGTCGTCCGCTATGCGCGCGGCTATTTCCGCTCCGTAGCCCCAGGAGAGGGAGTCTTCATAGGCCACGATCACCTTGTTCGTCTTGCGCACCGAATCGCCCACCCGTTCCCAGTCAACGGGACTCAATGACCGCAGATCAACTACCTCCACGCTGATTCCGTCCTCCTCCGCCAACTTTCTGGCGGCCACGACAGCCCGCTGTACCACCGCACCGTATGTAATGACCGTCAGATCAGTCCCCTCCCGTACCACGTTCGCTTTACCGAACGGAATCATGAAATTGGGACCCGGGTTGGCGGCCTTGTTGTACGTTTGCCGGTACAGATGCTTGTGCTCGAGGAAAATCACCGGGTCGTCGCAGCGTATGGCGGTGCGGAGCAGCCCGCTGGCATCAAGCGCCGTTGATGGACAGACAACCCTGAGCCCCGGCACTCCGGTGTAGATGGCGGCACCCGTCTGCGAGTGATACACTGCACCGCCCTTGAGGTAACCTCCGTACGTCACCCGGATCACCACCGGTGCGCTGAACGCGTTGTTGCTGCGCCACCTCATGAGCGCCAACTCGTTCCGGATCTGCATGTAAGCGGGCCAGATGTAGTCGAAGAACTGGATTTCCACCACCGGCTTGATCCCGCGTACGGCAAGACCTACGGCCCGACCCACGATGTTCGCTTCCGCGAGCGGAGAGTTGTACACCCGGTCGCCGCCGAACTTGCGCTGCAGCCCCCACGTTACCTTGAACACTCCGCCCTTGCCCTTCACCTGATCCAGGTAACGCTCGCGCGATACGTCGGCCACGTCTTCGCCAAAGACCACAATCCGCGGATCCCGCCGCATTTCGTCTTCCATGCACTTGTTCAGCAGGTCCACCATCGTGGTGGGCTCGCCGGTGAACTGCGGATCGTCTTCCGTGTCGAACTGCTCGGCCGTGGGGTCCACGTCCGGCGAATAGACATAGTGGTAGATGGTATCCGTGGCGGGTTGCGGCGACGCCAACGCTATCTCCACCGCAAGCTCCACTTCCTCTTCGACGCCGGATTTGATTTCCTCGATCTCGGCTTCCGTGGCCGTGCCTTCGTATACCAAACGGGCCGGGAAGGTGACAAGCGGATCCCGGTTGGCGTCCTCCTCACGCTCTTCCGGCGGCCGATAGAGAATCTCGTCATCCGACAACGAGTGCGAGTACGGCCGGATCACCCTGGCGTGCACCAGCGCGGGTCCCTTGCGCCCACGGCAGTGTGACACGGCGCTCGCAAGCGCGTCGTACGACGCAATCGGATCGCAGCCGTCCACCCGTTCCACCAGGAGATTCGGGAAATTCTCCACCAGCTTCGATATCGAGCCCCCGGGTGTCTGAACCTCCACGGGGACCGAGATCGCGTATCCGTTGTCCTCGATCAGGAACAGCACCGGGAGCTTGAGGTTACTGGCCGTGTTCAGTGCCTCCCAGAACTCTCCTTCGCTCGTGGTGCCGTCGCCGGCAGAGCAATAGGAAACCTCATCGCCCTTGATCCTGTCGTCTCTGTCCGGAATATCCGGAATGCGGTCATAGCGGTACCAGGCCTCGGCACAACCGACCGCATTCAGGAACTGTGTGCCGGTGGGGCTTGAGGAACTGACAATGTTGAGTTCCTTGTGACCCCAGTGAGACGGCATCTGCCGTCCTCCGGAGTTCGGGTCGTCGGCCGCGGCAACCGCCGAGAGCAGCATCTCCGTGGGAGTCATGCCAAGTGCGAGACACAGGGCGCGGTCCCGGTAGTACGGGAAGAACCAGTCGTGTGAGGGTTTGAACACCTTTCCCGCCGCCACCAGTACGGCCTCGTGGCCGGCTCCGGAGATCTGGAAGAAGATCTTGTTCTGGCGCTTGAGCTGGATCTCCTTGTCGTCGATTCTCCGGGAGAGCAGCATGAGCCGGTAGATGTCCAGCAGCTCAGGTTTGTCCAGCCGGGCGGCGGGCGATCTGGTCTGTGTCTTCGACTTGGTTTTCGTTGCCATGGTCTCAAAAAGGTAGCCGGTTTACCTGAGGCGCGTGAGGCGCCGCAGCACCTCAAGTTTGTCGAGCGCCGTTCCCACCGAGGGATCATCTGCCGAAGCGTGGTACAGGCCGTCCCTGATATCCAGCAGGACCTCCAGCAGCAATTGCTCGCGCTGGAACGAGGCATCCAACTCCATCATCCGTGTCTGATCTCCCGCCGCCTTGGCAAGATCCCAGGCTTCACGGTAAATAGTTTCCAGATTCTCGAGAATCCGCTGGCGAGGACGTGGGTTCATGCCGGCTAATCTCACACTCGGCGGCCCCTGTGGGCAACAGCCGCTACGTTCCATGAGGGAGGACTCGATGGCACAACCGACTCTGGCGGGTAAGCAAGTGCTGTTTCTGGCCGGCCCGGTGTACGAAGACCTGGAACTCTGGTACCCCAAGATCCGGCTCGAAGAGGAGGGCGCATCCACCGTCGTGGCGGGACTCGGGGAGAAGGAGTATCGGGGAAAACACGGTTACCCGGTTACCTGCGACGCTGCAATAGACGACGTCAAGACAACGGATTTCGACGGGCTCGTGATTCCGGGTGGCTTTGCCCCGGACAAGCTTCGCCGGAGCAAGGCGGTGCTCGAAGCAACACGAGACATCTTCGAGGCGGGAAAGCCGGTGGCGTTCATCTGTCACGCAGGCTGGGTGCCTATCTCTGCCAGGATCCTCAAGGGAAAACGTGCCACCAGCGTAGGTGCCATCCGGGACGACATGGAAAACGCGGGCGTGATCTGGAGCGACGAGGCGGTAGTCGTGGATGGCAACCTGATCAGTTCCCGGACCCCGGCGGATCTTCCCCTGTTCTGCCGGGCGCTGATCAGGGCCCTCGCCGGCGGAAGCTAGTCAGCCGGCAGCAGCACCAGTCCCGCCGGCATCTTGGGGGCGAAGTATGTGGACTTGGGCGGCATGATCCCGCCGGCGTCGGCCACAGACAGCACGGCCTCCACCGGCGTGGCATGCACCAGCACCGCGGCGGCGGCCTGTCCGCGACCAAGCAGGTCGAACACTTCGCCGGCGTAGGCCGAGTAGGTCACCGGATTGCCACCGCACGCTTCGGCCAGCGGGGTTACCACATGCTTCTCGACCACGCTGATTTCGAGTTCGCCGTCTGACATTGCTTCACGCCGGTCCAGGACCACTGTAAGGATCCGTCCGTTCGGCAACGCGACCACGCATGCCGGGCCGCGGGCCGCGAGTTCCGTCAGGATGGCGCCCGGATGAAACTCTGCTTCGCGCTCCTCCACCGCGAAATCCTTTTTCCAACGCTCAATCAGAACTTCGATCGGAAGCGCACCACCATGGATCAACCGGTGCGTCGGTTGCACCACGAGCCCCGGGTCCCCGACTGGCACGATGAGGCCGGGAATGTGAGTGGCCCTCGGGTTCTCCGCCCGGTACGCCACGGCCGTCTCGAATCTGTGATGCCCGTCGGCTATGTAAACAGCATCGTCACCCACGGCACGGATGATCTCAGCCGCCTGCGCACCGCCCACACGCCACAATCCCACGGCCACCCCATCCAGTTCAGCCACCGCCAGGGGTTCGTGCCGGGTCACACCATCCAGCCGCCGCTTGAGACGGTCCCGTTCGTCACGCGCCAGGAAGAAGATGGTCTCGACCATTGTGGCCGTGGCTCGCATCAGTTCGAGCCGGTCTTCCCTGGGACCCCTGTGCGTACGTTCATGCGGCCTCACCCGGCCCTGCTCGTAGGGCTCCACGTGGATTCCCGCCACCACTCCGGTCCGTACGCAGGTTCGGCCGTCGGGGATCACAAACTCCTGCTGCACCACGTATACCGAAGGCGTTTCGTCCCGAACCAGGGTGCCGTCGTCCCGCCATGCCGTGAGCAGCCTGGCAGCCCGCTGGTACCGGTCGCGCTTCCCCGGCGGCAGCATCACGTGTACGATGTTGCGTTGGTCGCGCGCAGCCAGTGCTTCACGCTCTTCGTCGCCGATCACGTCGTAGGGAGGCGCGATCAGCGAACTCAGCCGTTCAACCGCCGCGTAACGCTCGCCCCTTACCGGGGCAGCAAGTGGCGCCCTGGGAGAATCGGTCATGCCCACCTTTGATGAGTTTCAGTCATTCGATATCCGTGTCGGTACCGTGCGTTCCGCCGCGCCCCATCCAGCCGCGCGCAAGCCGTCAATCCAGCTGGAGATCGATTTCGGCCTCGCCGGCGTCAGGCGCTCGAGCGCCCAACTTACCAAACGGTACGCGCCCGAGACACTGGTCGGACGCCAGGTCGTGGCCGTCATCAACTTCCCGCCCCGCCGCATAGCCGGCTTCATTTCTGACGTACTTGTTCTGGGCGCCATGCCGGAGGATGACGATGTGATTCTACTCGCGCCCGATCAACCAACGGTCAACGGCACCAGAATAGGATAGTTCACTCCCAGAATCGCAACGCCCGTTCGGCTTCCTCGAGCAGCGCCCTGTACGATCGGTAGCGCCCCGCGTCCGCCTCGCCGGACTCTACAGCAGCACGCAATCCACAGTCGGGCTCGTCGCGGTGACGACAGTTGTCGAACCGGCAAGCGGCCGCGTAGTTCGAAAGATCCGGGAAGGCCCGCTCCACGTCCTGCTGGTCCAGACCCCACAGACCGATGTCGCGCAGCCCCGGCGTATCCACCACAAACGTATCGTGGTCCATCGCATGCATCTCGGCGGAAACCGTCGTGTGCCTGCCGGTCCGCGTACGGTGGCTCACCGACCCGGTGCGAAGTCTCAGGCCCGGCCAGAGCGCGTTCAACAGACTCGACTTGCCAACGCCGGTGGGCCCGGTGAAGAGCGAAACTCGTCCCGTCAGGCGCTCCTTCAGCGTTTCAAGCCCGGTGCCGGTGGTGGCGCTCGTGATGAGCACCGAATATCCTGCCCGCGTGTACGATGTGCCCAGCCGCGCCGCGTCCGGATCGAGGTCACACTTGTTGATCACCACCACCGGCGCAATGCCATTCGCCTCCGCCACTGCGGTGAACCGATCCATCAGCCCGCCATCCCAGGCCGGCTGCCTGGCCGAGCCCACAACCACCACCTGATCGATGTTCGCAGCGATCAGTCGCTCGCCCTTGTTCTTCCCGGGACTGCGGCGCTTGAGCAGACCCTTGCGGGGTTTGATCTCTTCAATCGTGGCTGAACCGTCGTCGTGGACCTGAACCCTCACCCTGTCCCCCACCAGCACCCGCTCGTGATTCTCCTGTTTCATGCGGCCCCGAAGCGATGCTTCCAGCGTTCCGCGAACGGTGTGAACCCGGTATATCCCGCCGGAGCGGGAAAGCACAATCCCGTTCCGGCCGTTTCCCGTCACCAGTTTGCGCTCCCGGAGCGGTCGGCGATGCTGCGGTCCAGGTGCTCCTTGACCTCGTGGAGGGAAAGTGCCTCGAGAGCCTGCCTCGCTTCATCGGGTGTCGCGCCGCGGGCCAGCACCCCGGTCTCCACGTGCCCCTCGGGCGCCGTGCCCGGTTCGTTCCATTGCACGAACAGGATGGACGCCGCATGCCGGCCGGCTGAATCCGGTTCCTCGTCCACGAAGAGTGCCACCGAATAGGCGCGACCGTCGCTCCCTGTGAACGCGGGCGGGCGTTCGTGCTTCCTGATATAGCCGCCGAGCGTCGCGTCTTCCGTCATTTGCGCCCGAAAGCCTCACGCATTACGCTCCCCATGATGAACGCCACGTTAGCCGGACGTTCCGCGAGTCGCCGCATCAGATAGGGATACCATTCCGTACCGAAGGGGACATACACGCGCACATGGTATCCCTGTCGTCGAAGGTTGTCCTGAAGGTCGCGTCGCACACCGTACAGCATCTGGAACTCGAACCGATCACGGCCAATCCCCTCGCGCTCGGAATAGCGCTTCACATGCTCTATCAGCCGCTCATCGTGCGTTGCGATTGCCGGGTAGTTCCCTTCCGACAGCAGGCGCTCCGATTGGTCCGTGAACGCCCTGTCCACGTCCTTTTTGGCCGGGAAAGCCACCGGCGGCGGCTCCTTGTATGCACCCTTCACCAACCGTACCCGCGCACGCCGGCGAATCAGGTCCTCGATATCCGCGCCTGAGCGCCGCAGCATGGCCTGAATGACCACACCCACCAGATCACCATAGACGGGATGGAGCGTGCTGCGGAAGATCTCAAGCGTACGTTCGACGTATTCTGAGCTTTCCATGTCGATTCGCACGAAGATGCCGTGCGCTCTGGCACGCTCCAGAATGGCAGTCATGTTCCCGGCGGCCAGAGCCGGGTCTATATCCAGCCCCATCTGGGTCAGTTTCACCGACACATTACCGAGAAGGGATTCCCCCCGGATACGGTCCAGGATGGACAGAACTTCGTTACGCGCCCCTTGGGCTTCGTCCGGGTTGTGGACGCTTTCGCCCAGGAGATCGAGGCTGGTTGTAATGTCCCGGGCGTTCAGGTCGCGGGTGGCCGCCACCGCCTGGTCCAGCGTCTCGCCCGCCACGAATCGGGTGGCGAACCTGCGGGCGAGACCGTTGCGTTTGGCGAAGTTGAAGATTGAACGACGTTCACTGAGCCAGAGCAGGCCGCTTCGGAGCACGTACTGGTCCGTTCAGGCCGGCGGGTAGAACCGGCCGCTGGATTCTGCGTGACGGACGAGCACGGCGGCTGGGGCAAACCGGTCGCCGTGTCGGCGGGAGAGTTCCTCGAGCATGCGCACCGCCTCCGCGGCGCCAATGCGATCGAGCGTCCTGAGCGGGCCGCCCCTGAACGGCGGGAAGCCGATGCCGAAGATCGCGGCGATGTCGCCATCACGGGGTGACCTGACCACACCTTCGTCAAGGGCCCGTGCCGCCTCGTTCAACATCGCGTACACCAGCCGTTGCTCTATCTCAACGGAGGGCAGCGTCCGGGGCGTCCCGGCGCCGATCACCGCATATGCGGTCTTGTCCACGCCGCTTTTCTTGCCCTTGCGATAGCTGTAGAGGCCTCGTCCGTTCTTGCGCCCCATACGGCCGTCGGCCACGAGCGCGGCAACGCCCGGAGCGGGCCTGAGCCGGTCACCGAACGCCTCGTGCATCACCTTTGCCGCCTTCACTGCAACGTCCAGACCTACTTCGTCGAGCAGGGTTACGGGACCTACGGGGAATCCGAAGTCCCGCATGGTCCGGTCGATAACGTCCATCTGCACGCCTTCCGCAAGCAGATGGCCCGCCTCGTTCATGTAAGGAGCAAGAATCCGGTTCACCCAGAAGCCCGGATGATCCTGCACCACCACAACCGTCTTCCCCATACGGCGGCCGAAATCCACCGCCGTAGCCACCGCCCACGGTGCCGTCTGCTCCGCCACGATCACTTCGAGCAGCGGCATTCGCTCAACCGGCGAGAAGAAGTGCATGCCCAGAACGCGTTCCGGGCACGTCACCGCGTCCGCAATCCGGCCAATGGGAATGGTGCTGGTATTGGATGCCAGGATGCAATCATCGCTGGTGTGATGTTCCAGTTCCCGGAACACCTGGTGCTTCACGTCCAGATCTTCGAACACCGCCTCGATGACCAGATCCGCGCTCCCGAATCCCGCCCAATCAGTCCCGCCGGACAGAAATGCCAGCAGGCGCCTGGACTCGTAGCGCGTGATCCTGCGGCGCTTCTCGCGTTCCCGTATGATCTTCCGGGCCGCGGCGAGTCCCTTGCCCACACTCGGCAGATCCTTGTCGCGGAAGCGCACATCCACTCCGGCCTGCGCCACAGCCGTGGCCCCTATGCCGGCACCCATGAACCCGGCTCCGGCCACCGCAAGGCGCTTGACCCGGACCGGTTTCACATCCAGGTCCACGCCGCTGTCTTTCTTGAGCGCGGTCGTGGCAAAGAAGATGTTCACCAGTTCGCGCGAGACCTCGCTCACCGCGAGTTCGGCGAACAGAGCGGCCTCCATATCCAGACCTGCTTCGAGACCGTGGCGTACACCGTGTTCGACGGCATGCAGTGCGGCCGGCGGGGCGGGGTAGTGACCGCGTGTCTTTTTCCGGACCGCTTTGCGTGCCATCCGGAAAACGAGGGCACGGCCCAGCGGGTTGCGTTCCAGCAGAAGGGTTGCGACATCCGTTTTGCGCCTGGGGGGCCGCCAACCGGAGGCCAGCCTCTGTGCCGCGTCCGTTGCAACCTGCTCAAGGATTGCAGGATGGACCAACTCATGCACCATACCCATACGGTAGGCACGACTGGCCGGAACGGTTTTGCCGGCGAGGATGATATCCAGAGCCGCCCGGATCCCGATGGCACGCGGCAACCTCTGGCACCCGCCTGCGCCCGGGATGATGCCGAGCTGCACCTCGGGCAACCCGAGCACCGTCTTCGGGTGATCGGTGGCCACGCGGTAGGTACACGCCAGAGCGGCCTCCAGGCCACCGCCCACGCAGGAACCGTTGATTGCGGCCACGATCGGCTTCCCGGCGGCTTCAAGCCGGTTGATCAGCGCCTGGCCGGTGCGGACCAGCTGGTAGGCGGCATCGCGGGACGGCAGCCGGGTGAATTCGTCAATGTCTGCGCCCGCTATGAAGTTCTCCGGCTTGCCCGAGATCAGGACCGCGGCACGGATCCCGCTGTCCGACGAGACGCGGTCCAACAGCGCTTGGAGTTCGTCCCGCAAACCGCGCGTGATCTTGTTGACCGGTTCACCCGGAAGATCCAGAACGACACGAGCGATCCCCTCCCGCACCTCGACCGTGAGCGCCGAGCTCATGCGTGCTCCAGCACCATGGCGAATCCCATCCCGCCCTGTGCGCATACGGAGATCAGCCCGAACTCAGTGCCGCGGCGTCGCATCTCGTTGGCCAGTGTCAGCGTCACCCGCCCGCCGGTGGCGCCAAACGGATGTCCTATCGCAATCGAACCACCCATAACGTTCAGGATATCGCGATTTACCTCACCTATGGGCGCCGATCGCCCGAGATGTTCCTCCGCCCACTGCCGCGACTCGAACGCCTGGATGTTGGAGAGCACCTGTGACGCAAATGCCTCGTGCATCTCGATCAGGCCCACCTGCGCCAGCCTGATCCCTGCGCGCTCAAGGGCGCGCGGCACCGCAATGGCAGGCCCCATGAGCAGCTGCCACCCGGGGTCAACTGCGGCCACGGCACAGGACCGGATATACGCCAGCGGTTCGTAACCCAGCGAACGTGCCCGATCCTCGCTCATCAGGAGTACGGCCGACGCACCGTCTGTGAGCGGCGAAGAGTTGCCAGCAGTTACCGTCCCGTACTTCCGGTCGAAGACCGGTCTGAGCTTGGCCAGAGCCTCGAGGCTTGTGTCCTCACGGATTCCGTTATCTCCCGTTACCGGAGACCCGCGTTCGGGCAGAATGGGTGCTATCTCGGCCGTGAGTCTGCCGTCCGCGGTACCGGCCGCCGCGCGCCGATGGCTTTCCAGCGCCCAGACGTCCTGAGCCATCCGGGTTATGCCGTTCATCTTGGCCATCTTTTCCGCCGACTGTCCCATGGACTCGCCCGTGGACGGCTCCGCGATGGCCGGTGTGACCGGAACGAGATGGCGCGGCCGGAACCCTCCCAGCAGCGCCAGGCGCTGGCCCAGGCCGCGTGCCTTGCTCAACCCCACGAGCATGTCGGCGAATGGGCGGGAATGCAGAATGGGGATGTCGGAGAGGCTTTCCGCACCGCCCGCTATCACAACGTCCGCGCGGCCGGCTGCGATCTGGTCCGCCGCCATCGCAATGGCCGTGTTGGCCGATGCACAGGCACGGTTTACGGAGGCCGCCGGAATATCGCTCGGGAACTGGGGGAGCAGGCTCACTTCACGCGCCAGGTTTGGCGCAACGGGGCTCGCCACGACCTGGCCGAATATCATTTCATCCACCACGGCACCGTCCAGCTCCGCCCGATGCACGAGCTCCACCACGGCGCGGCGGGCAAGATCGACTGCGGAGATATCCTTCAAGTCCGTGCCGGCCTTGCAGAATGGGGTGCGGCAGCCGCCCACAACGGCGACGCGACGGGATGACATGGGCGGAAAGCTAGCGCTGCGCCGGGGCTTGTGGTAAGCCCGGTCGCCTGCGCATCATTGCACCGGTCGTTGCGCCAGGACGCTCGCGATGCTTGCTGGCCGGCCGTCCACCATATCGACCACTTCGCGCTCGAGCACTACGTCGAATGGCTCGACCAGATGCAACAGTTCTCCCGGTTTCAGGAGGTGCTCATCGGACGCAGGCCCCCAACCGTGATCCCGCTGGCCTTCGAGGAACGTCTCCACCAGCAGATATCCTCCCGGACGCACCGCGTTTCGGAAGTCCCCCATGCGATCGCGGTCGAGATAGTTGAACATCATCACCACGTCAAAGGAATGCGGGGGGATGGTGTAGGTTCTGAGATCGGCAAGCGCGCAGGAAACGGCCACCTTGCACCGGGCCGCCTCGCGCTCAACCACCTTGAGCCGCTCAGCGTCCGCGTCCACCGCCAGCACATCCGCCCCCAACTGCGCCGCCAGCAGGGCATGCCGGCCGGAACCGCAAGCGACGTCCAGCACTCGCATTCCAGGCTGGAAGATGCTGGCGTGCCACGTGAACCAGGCACTCGGCGGCTGAAGCCGCTCCGACTTCCGGTTGAACAGGCTCGTGGGCGCCTCCTTTTCGGCTGAGACCCGCGCCCGCAACCTTCAAGCCCTGGGCGAAGGTGCGGTGGATCTTCTGGTTGTGGGCGCCGGGATCACTGGCGCCGGGATCGCCCGTGAAGCCGCGATGCGCGGACTTCGCACGGCGCTGGTGGACCGGGACGACTTCGGATCCGGGACGAGCGGTCGGTCCTCACGGCTCATTCACGGCGGTCTGCGTTACCTGGAACTTGGCGACCTGCGCCTCGTCTTCGAAGCCAGCCGGGAGCGGCGCACACTGCTCAGAATCGCACCACACCTCGTATGGCCCCGGTCGTTCCTCTTCCCAGCCTACAAAGGCAACCGGGTACCGGGCTGGAAGCTCGCTGCGGGCCTCCTGGCGTATGATATGCTCGCCCTGTTCCGCAATGTGAAGCGTCATCGCTGGCTGAGCAAGCGGGGGATTCTCAAAGCCGAGCCAGCGCTGCGAACCCAGGGCTTGACCGGCGGCGGTCGTTACCATGACGCACAGTGCGACGATGGCCGCCTGACACTTGCCACCGCCCGCGACGCTCACCGGCACGGCGCCCTCGTTGCCAACTACGTTCGAATGGACCGCCTCGATCTGGCCGACGGGCGCGTGCGGGGAGCCCGACTGACCGACGTGATCACCGGTTCCCAGCACACCGTCCGGGCCCTCGCAGTAGTGAACGCAACGGGTCCGTGGTCGGATCTGGTGCGTGCGGACGGCACGCAGATCCTCCGTCCTACGCGCGGTGCTCACGCGGTGGTACCCCGCTCCCGTATCGGACACAACGAGGCCGTCACGATGCTTTCGCCCATCGATGGTCGAGTGATGTTCGTGCTGCCCTGGGGAAACGTATCGTACATCGGCACGACCGATACCGACCACGAGGGTGGTCCGGATGACGTTCACGCCACTGCGGATGACGTGGTATACCTGCTGCGTTCCGTGAACGCATACTTCCCCGACGCGCGACTCCAGCCGGCGGACGTGATATCCACCTGGGCCTCTCTCCGACCCCTGGTGCGGGCGCCGGCTGATGCGCCGGGCAAGGTACCCCGTGAGCACCTCATTCAGGAGCGCGGAGACGGCCTGATCTCCATCGTGGGTGGCAAGCTCACCACCTACCGTGTCATGGCGCACGATGTCATCCAGCTTGTGGTACAGCGACTCGCCGAGCTGGATGGGCGGCCGATCCCGCCGGACGCGCCCACAGGCAGCGTACCCTTGCCGGGCGGGGAGACGCAGGATCTCGATCGTCTGGCTGCTCAGATGGTGGAAGAGGGAACGTCTGTGGAGTTGGCCCGACACCTCGTACGCCGCTATGGCGCGGAAGCGCCCGCCGTGGCCAGGCTCGCGTCAAGTAACGCCGACCTGGCGCTGCCCGTAGCTCCAGCCCACCAGACCATTCGGGCCGAGATGGTGCACGCCATCCGCCGAGAGATGGCGATGACCCTGAAAGATCTTCTCATCCGGCGCACGCACCTGTTCTACGAACTCAAGGGACAAGGTGCCGGGCAGGCGCCCGCCGTGGCCGATCTCGCCGCACAGGAACTCGGGTGGGACGCCGTGCGGGAGGCACGTGAGTTGGCGCTCTACCTGGAGGAGATCGAACGGCAGAATGCCTTTCTCCAGGAACTCGACCGCGGCGAGTAGATCGTCACATCAGGGCAATCCCACCGCCGTCCCCGTCTCGGCTTCCTTTGCCCGCTGGTCCCGGAACGCACGGGCGGCCCGGTAAGCGGTTTCGAGCTTCTTCATCAACTCTGCCCGCCGCTCGTAAAGCCGCTTCGGTGTTCGTGGCTCCACGCGGGCAAGCGCGTACGACGCAAGCAACGGAAACCCTATGGTAGCATCCACATACGCCACTACAGCGTCTGGCAGTTTGTCGGGATCCACCTTCCCCCAGCTCACTGCTTCGCCCGGCGTGGCTCCGGACAGCCCGCCGGTATCCACCCGGGCATCGGTGATCTGGAGGTAGTAGTCATGTCCTTTTTCGTCGATCCCCAGCACTTCCTGAATCTGAGGCTCGGTTTGAAGCACGAAGTTCTTGGGACTGCCGCCGCCTACGATCAGTATTCCGCTCGCTCCGCCGCCACGCTTGGCATCGAGAACGATTGCGGCGGTCTCGTTCACATCGGCCGATACGTCAAACCTCAACTGCTTACCGTCCAGCGCCAGTTCGGCCACGTTCATTCCTATCGAGGAATCACCGGGAGATGACGTGTAGATGGGTACGGCGTACTCGTGGGCCACACTGAGCAGTGACTTGCGCGTGAGGCCCAGGGCCCGCTCCCGCTCGCGCAGGTAGCCGCCCAACAGGTAGTGGTACTCTGCAGTGGACATCGAGCGCTGGAACTCGGGCCTTGCCGATACCTCCCGCATGAACGCATCGGTCCTCAGGAGCACCGCGTAGTCGAAGAACACGTCGTAAATCCGTACTACGCCCATGTCTCTCAGGGCCACATCGTCCGCGTGCGGATGCCCACGGTGCATTGACAGCCCCAGCCCAAAATGGGCGTCGTGATAGAGGTTCGCCCCGGTGGATACGATCCAGTCCACGAATCCAGCCTCGATGAGTGGAATCACCGTGGACATGCCGAGCCCCGCGGGAGTGAGCGCGCCGGTTATGCTCATACCCACCGTGCAGTCCTTCTGAAGCATCTTCTCGGAGAAGAGCCGGCAACCTTCCCTCAGCCGTCCGGCGTTGTAGGCCAGGAAAGCGTTATCGATCAGGTCGGCCGCGGTCTCCTTCCCCGTTACCCCACGGGGATCGATCCGCGGTCCGCTCAGATATCGACGCCTGAGATCAGACATCCACCGGTCCTTGTTGAAAGTGATTCGCCGTATCGACGATGATGCGGACGGCCTCCTCCGGCTCGTCCGTTACGTGCAGCAGACGCATGTCCTCGGGGGCAATCTTCCGTTCGGCTACAAGCCGCTCCTTCAGCCAGTCGACCAGCCCCGACCAGTAGTTTCGTGACATGAGCACCACGGCGAAGTGCGAGATTTTTTTCGTCTGCATCAATGTCAGCGCCTCGAAGAGTTCGTCCAGCGTACCGAATCCGCCGGGAAATACCACGAACGCCCGGGAATACTTCACAAACATGGTCTTCCGCACGAAGAAGTACCTGAAATCGATCTCTCGATCCACGTAGAGGTTAATGTGCTGCTCGTGCGGGAGCTCGATATTGAGGCCAATTGAAAGTGCGCCCGCTTCCCGTGCCCCGCGGTTGCCCGCCTCCATCATGCCGGGTCCGCCGCCGGTGATCACCGCGAATCCCGCCTCGCCCAACAGCCGGGCGGTACGCTCGCACGCCTGATACCAGGGATCCTCGGGCCCGACCCTGGCGGATCCGAAGATGGATACGGCGTGGCTAACGTCCGACATCTCGTCGAAGCCCTGCACGAACTCGCCCATGATCCGGAACACGCGCCACGGGTCGGTGTGGGTGAACGAACGGCGCTCGCGCACCGGGGCCGCAAACAGCTGTTCGTCGGCGGTGGGGCGCTCCGGATTCGAGGTCGGCTCGTGATCAGTCATGACCATGCACCTCGAGAATGAGTGATCTGGGGAAATAACCGGGCCAATATACACGACGGTGGACTTCGCGGGACCCTTGGGCCCGGACAGCCGCTCGCGCTACCTTCCATGCAGATGAACCCCGACATGTCCGAAGCATCCGGCGATGGAAGGAGCAGCTGGCTCAAGCTGGCGTTCAAGCTCACGCTCCGGGCGGCCATTCGCCCTCGGCTCGCGGTCGACCTGATTGCGCTGACGTGGGGATTCCGGGCCCACGACTGGTACCGCAAGCCTCCGTTCCTCCCGCTTCCACCCAGTGACTACCTCAAGTGGCGGATGTACACCGCCTACGGAGACGACCGGGCGGTACCTCCGCTCGAGGACGTTATCCGTTTTGCCAGATGGCGCCGCAAGCTGCCCAGGTCCTGACCGACCGCGTCAAGCAGAAAGCGCGGGAGCTGGGATTCGATACCTGCGGTGTGACCGATCTCGCTCCACCGCCCCATGGGGACGCACTCACCCGATGGCTCGAACACGGGATGCATGGGACGATGGGCTACATGGAGCGGCAGGCACCGAAGCGGCTTGCCCCCGCTCGCATAGTACCCGGGGCCACCCGGGCGATCATGCTCACGCGCAACTACTACAACCCGGACCCGCCTCTGAAACGCGGTTCAGGCCGAGTGGCCAAATACGCCCGGGGACGGGACTACCACGATGCGCTCGAAGCGCCCCTCAGGGATCTCTGCGCCTTCCTCGCGGAACTTGGCGGGCCCGACACAGTGGCGCGGGCGTATGTGGACGCTGGACCGGTGCCTGAGAGGGAACTCGCCCAGCGAGCAGGCCTGGGTTGGATCGGCAAGAACACCATGCTGATCGATCCGGATCGGGGATCATTCTTCTTCCTTGCTGCCGTGCTCACGAACCTCGATCTCGAACCGGACCCACCATTCGGGACAGATCATTGCGGGACCTGTACACGTTGCCTCGACGCCTGCCCCACGGGAGCCATCACGGAGCCGTGGATACTCGACGCTCGGCGCTGCATTTCCTACCTCACCATAGAGCACCGCGGCGAGATTGCACCCGACCTGGCCAGACAGTTGGGGGGCTGGGTGTTCGGTTGCGATATCTGCCAGGACGTATGTCCGTGGAACCAGAAGTTTGCCCGCGAGGCAGGTGATTCTTTGCTCGACCTTGACCCGAACCTCGCACAGGTCGATTTGCGGGATCTACTGGAGATTGATGAGGACGAGTTCGACCGCCGCTTCGGAAGGACGCCTCTTACGAGGCCGGGCAGGGAGGGGATGAAGCGAAACGCGCGCGCCTACATCCCCGTCGGATAGTCGAAGAATTCCCACTCGATCCCGTACCGGTCCGCGATCAGCTGCGCCAGGGCCTTTACGCCGAGGGTTTCTGTGGCGTAGTGGCCGGCATAGAACACGTTCATACCCCATTCTTCCGCATCGAAGAAGGTATGGTGCGCACCTTCGCCCGTGATGAAGGTGTCGATCCCCGCTTCGTGAGCTTGTCTCAGAAACGAACTCCCCGCCCCGGTCACTATGGCCACGCGTGAGATCTGGTCCGGGCCGCCCGCCAGCAGGCGCGGCGCCGAACCGAGCTGCTTCTCGAGGAGCGCGGCCAGGGCGCCACGCTCGGTTCCCAGGTGACCGGCAACGCCTATGTGGATCCCGTTGTCGCTACCGAACGGCTCCGTATTGCTGAGTCCCAGATGTCGCGCGAGGATTGCGTTGTTCCCCACCTCCGGATGAACATCCAGTGGAATGTGGGCCGAGTAGAGAGCGACGTTCCCTTCAAGCAGGGCTCTGAGCCGCCGCGCGTCGCGGCCCACTACCGGCTTGAGTCCGCTCCAGAAGAGCCCGTGATGGACCAGCAGCATGTCGGCGTTGCGTGCTACGGCGGCGTCTATGGTCCCCTGACATGCATCAACCGCGGCGAGAATACGGCTAACACTGCCGGTGTTCTCTACCTGCAATCCGTTCAGTGCATGAGGATGGTCCGGAAGCTCGGCCACGCGGAGGAAGCCGTCTAGGAAACCGACCAATTTGGAGAGGAGCATCGTTCTCAGGCCGTCTTGAGTGGCTTCGACTCCTGGGCAGGGGTGGTGGTGCCCATGCGGACCGTGCCGTTCACTTCACCACCTTCCTCCACCACCAGACGCTGGGTCGTGATGTCTCCGTGCACCTGCGCGTTGGCCTGCACCTCGATGCGTTCATCGGCGACCACACCGCCCCGGACTTCGCCGCCAATTACTGCATCGCGGGTTATCACGTCGCCGTCTATCACACCGCCTTTCGCCACCAGCACCTGTCTTTCGGCGCGCACGGTGCCCTTGACCTCTCCCTCCACCTTCACTACGCCGCTCGACGTCACTTCACCAACGACCTTGGTGCCCGGCGCGATGATCGTGAGCGTCGCTTCCAGATTGGCGGTCGACCCCTCGGCCTTCCTTGATGATCCCAGTACACCCATATCAGCGCTCCTCGTTGAGCAGCGAGAGCGGGTCGATCGACTGCCCGTCACGCCGGATTTCGAAATGAAGATGCGGCCCGGTGGACCGACCAGATGAACCCGACAGCGCTATGACCTGCCCCGCATCCACCATGTCACCCGGCGCAACCAGTACTCGTGACGCGTGCCCGTACACAGTCTGGAAGCCGTCCGGATGGTCGATCACCACGAACAACCCGTAGACCGTGTCATACCCACTTCCGGTAACGATGCCGCCTCCTGAGGCGCGGATTGGGGTAGCCATGGGGACCGCTATGTCGATACCCGGGTGGGTCTCGTCGTCTCCACCCACATATACCTGGCCCCGCGTGATCACACCGCGATCGTCGAACGGCCAGTGCTGCGGCGGCGAGGGCCCGGCGTGGTAGCGACGCTCGCCCGGGATTGCTGCCACGACCGGATGCAGCAAGGGAAGCCGGTCAGTATCCCGCCGCCTGGGTGGGACCACGTCACCCCCCAGCATGCCTCGCATGTGCGTGTACCGCTCCTCCAGTTCCTCCAGCGACCGCGCGAGCTCCATCACCTGTGCATTCTCAGCAGTCAACTGTTCCACCTGCTCCTGCAGACCGGGAACTCGGGTCGCGAGTCGAATGATGGGCGCGTAGAGCGCAGCACCCAGCAGCACGAGTACCGTCACAGTCACGGCGGCCGTCGTCGCCGCGCGCACGAGCCAGATGGGCAACCGCACGGTGCGCGATTCGGGCATCCCGTCCCGGTGGATGACTATCGTCACATACTCGCGCTTCACCTGATCACCCATCGTACGGTCGGCCCAGGAGCGATTCGAGCAGCCGGGCCAGATCGTCGTTGGAGTAGAAGTTGATCGTGATCTTGCCGCCCTTCCCACGCGGGCTCACGAACACATCGGTCTTGAGGTGCCGGCGCAGCGTGTCCTCCACTCTCCTCACTTCCGGCGCTGGCTTCCTCGCGGCGGACTTACTCGCTCGGGGCCTCCTGGCCGGTGCGCGGTCACCCCGGGCCAGGGCCTCCAGCTCACGAACCGAGAGCCCGTCCCGCACCGCTCTCTGGGCAATGGCTACAAGTTGGTTTGTATCAACCACTTGCAATAATGCGCGGCCGTGGCCGGTGCTCAACTGACCGGTATGCATGTATTCCTGAACTGACTGCGGTAACTTCAATAACCGCAGTGCATTAGCCACTGCGGATCGACTCTTCCCCACCAACACTGCCACATCTTCCTGGGTGGCGCTGAACTCTTCGACCAGCCGCTGATAGCCATGCGCCTCGTCGATGGGGGATAGCGCGTCCCGCTGGAGGTTCTCGACCAGCGCCAGCGCCAACAGCGTGCGGTCGTCCACCTCTCGCACAACAGCACCGATCTCCGCCCAGCCCAACTGTTCGGCCGCGCGGGTGCGGCGCTCGCCTGCGATCAGCTCGTAGGTACCGTTCTCCCCCGGCCTTACGACGATCGGCTGCAGCAGCCCTGACTGCCTCATGGACTCGGCAAGTTCCTGCAGGGCTTCCGGATCGAAGGTGCGACGGGGCTGGAACTGGTTTGGCCGGATGGATCCGAGCGGGATCTGCGTCAGGGCCGCTTGGGAAGTGGGGCCAAGCAGGGCTTCCAGGCCGCGGCCCAAGCGGCGGCGGTTGGCCGTCTTGTCGCTCACGCCGGAACCTCGTCTGCCCGGATCTCAAGACGCTGAGTCAGCTGATCGACCCTCCGGATGAGTTCCTGAGCCAAAGCCAGGTAGCACTTGGCCCCCACCGACTGCACGTCGTAGAGCAGGATGGGCTTGCCGAAGCTTGGCGCTTCCGCCAAGCGCACGTTGCGGGGGATCACGGTTCGGAACACCCGGGGCCCAAAGTACTCCTTCGCCTCGGCAGCTACCTGCCGCGACAGGTTGAGCCGGTTGTCGTACATGGTGAGGAGCACGCCGTCTATGGCCAGAGACGGGTTGAAGTTCTTCTGGACCAGCTTGATGGTGTTGAGCAGCTGGGAAAGCCCCTCCAGAGCATAATACTCGCACTGAATGGGGATCAGCACGGCGTCTGCGGCTGACAGCATGTTGAGCGTGAGGAGGCCCAGAGAGGGCGGACAGTCTATGAGAACAAAGTCGTATTCCCCTCGCGCCGGCCCGATCAGCCGCCGCATGACTGATTCTCGACCCTTTCTCCCCACCAACTCTATCTCGGCACCAACCAGATCCTGCGTGGCCGGGAGAACGTCCAGGCTCTGGAAGTTCACTTCGCGGCGGATCACCTCGTCCAGCGAGGCGTCACCCAGCAGCGCGTCGTACAGCGAGGCACGCACGCTCCCCCGCTCGAGCCCGATACCGCTGGTGGCGTTGGCCTGGGGATCGGCGTCAACCAGAAGGGTGCGCCGCTCTGCTGCCGCCAGCGATGCGGCGAGGTTCACGGCCGTGGTGGTCTTCCCAACACCACCCTTCTGGTTGGCTATGGCAATCACTCTGCCCATCGAGGAAACCTTTGCTCCCGGCTTGAGATTGATGCGAAGCTGCAATATAGGCGTCGTGCATGGCCCCGCAAACGCCTGTGGGAACCATGTTTCACGTGAAACAAGCAGAAACGACCGGGCCCCGCAGCTCGAAAAGCTACGGGGCCAGCGCGTTTCACGTGAAACTATAGATGTATAATCAATTGATATACAATAAGTTAGGCAGTACGTGCGCGCTTCACTACCTCCGTCACCAGATTCTGGAGATCGCTGGGTGTCACTCCCGGTACCCGGGCTGCCTGCGCCAGCGACGACGGCCTCACAAGCTCGAGCTTCTGGCGTGCCTCCGTGCTCAGGCTCCTCAACTCCGGGTATTCCAGGTCTTCAGGCAACCTGAACTCGGCCAATTCCCTGAGCCGCTCCGCCGCGTGGCGTTCCCGCGCAAGATACCCCTCGTACTTGAGCTCGATCTCCACCGAAAGCCAGGCCTCGTCGCAATCGAGCGCATCCGCTGTTCCCTCCGGCAACAGAGACTTGAGGCTCACGCGCGGTCGCCGCACGAGTTCAGCCACTCGCACGGGCTCCGTGATCTCGCGCTCCCCAACCGCCCCCAGAAAGGAATTCACCGCGGCGGGGTCTACCCGCGTTTCGCACGCAAGCCTTACGAGCCTATCCTCGGTAGCAAGTCGACCCTCGAGCACGCCGCGCTCGTCATCCGTAAGCAGCCCCAGTCGCTCTGCCAGCGGCCCGAGTCGCTTGAGTGCGTTATCCTGTCTCAGCAGCAAGCGAAACTCCGCACGCGACGTGAACAGGCGGTAAGGTTCATCCACCCCGCGCGTCACCAGATCGTCCGCCAGCACGCCTATGTACGCGAGGTCCCTCGGGATTACCACCGGCTCTTCATCCCGGATCCGCCGCACAGCGTTGATCCCGGCCATCACGCCCTGCCCTGCCGCCTCCTCGTAGCCTGTGGTCCCGTTGATCTGGCCCGCAAAGAAGAGGTGATTCAACGCCTTCACCTCGAACCACGGCGTGAGCTGGTGCGGAGGGTAGTAGTCATACTCGATGGCGTAACCCGGCCTCGTCATCCGTGCACCTTCGAGCCCCGGCACCGCACGCAACATCTCCTCCTGAACGTGCGCCGGCAGCGAGGTCGACAAGCCGTTCACGTACATCTCGACCGTGTCGAGCCCCTCGGGCTCGAGGAATATCTGATGCCGTTCAGCGTCGGGGAACTTGACGATCTTGTCTTCCACCGACGGGCAGTATCTTGGACCGCGTCCGGCAATCTCTCCGCCGTAAAGCGCCGACTCGTGCAGGTGTCGGCGCACGATCTCCTTCACCTCCGCTCCGGCCCATGTGATCCAGCAGGGCAGCTCGCCTGCGCGCGGCGAGCGTACAAAGTGCGCAAACCGGTACTCCGGTTGCTCACCGTCCTGGCGCTCTACAGCATCGAGATTCACCGACCGGCCATCAATCCTTGGCGGCGTCCCGGTCTTGAAGCGCTCGGCGGTGAGCCCCATTGCCTCAAGCTGCTCAGCCAGATCAATCGCCGGCGGGTCTCCCGCGCGGCCCGCCGGAATCCGCGTGTCGGTGCCCATGTGAATCCGGCCTCTGAGGAACGTGCCGGCAGTGAGTATCACAGAGCGGGTTCGTACCTCCGCCCCCGTGGTGGTCCTCACTCCCACCACCCGGTCACCTTCCAACAGGAGCGCCGCGACCGTCCCCTGGAGGAACTCCAGAGTCTCGAACCGTTCGAGCTCTCGCCGTACGGCACTCCGGTAGAGTGCCCTGTCGCACTGAGCGCGCGGCGCCCACACGGCCGGGCCCTTCGAACGGTTCAGCATGCGAAACTGAATGCCGGCCCGGTCCGCGGCGCGGCCCATCACGCCACCCAGGGCGTCCACCTCGCGCACCACGGTGCCCTTCGCCACCCCGCCGATGGCCGGGTTGCACGACATCTGGCCGATTGTCTCGAGGTTGGACGTAAGCAGCAGCACGCGGGCGCCGAGCCGAGCTGCTGCCGCCGCCGCTTCGGAGCCCGAGTGTCCGCCGCCGATCACGATCACATCGTACGTCATGCCATGAAAGTTAATGTCTTACGGGGGGGATGTATCCTACGCGTTGTAGATGGGACCACCCTGCCGGCGGTAGAACTCCAGTACCTCGCGAGCTTCTTCCCGCCGCACTCGGCGCACGATCTCGATCCCGCGCTCTTCCAGGTAAGCGTAAGACTCACGGAACACCGGCCCTTCCTCGAACCGGAGTGCGGTAGCGTCCTCGCGCGCCGCACCGCTGACCACGCGGGTAACGCCGCTCCAGAGGATGGCGCCAAGACACATGGCGCACGGCTCGCAGGACGTCACCAGTTCGTGCGGTGCCATCCCTTCCGCGCCCAGCGTGAAGCTGCCGAGCCGGGCTTGAGCCATCATGAATGCCACCATCTCGCCGTGCAGCGTACAGTTGGCGTGCCTTACCACGCTGTTCACGCCCACGCTCACAAGGCGACCGCTTTCCCGCTCGAGGATGACGGCACCGAACGGTCCGCCACTTCCGCGGGTCACGTTCTCCCGAGAGAGGGTTATCGCCAGGCCCATCTTGTCGTCGTCCGTCGAGTACGTCCGATTCCAGTCGACTACATCATCTATCCATGCGGGAAGGTCGACCTTGATCGACCGGAACGGCTGCTTCACGGCGCCTGCACGTATGCCCGGCGGATTACCACCGGACCAACAGGGAAGCTGGCGTGTTCTCCGCGCCGCCTGGTCTCTCCGGCCGCGACTGTGTCCACCACCGCCATCCCGTCCACGACCTTGCCGAATACGGTGTAGCCCCAGCCCTGTGCGGTCCGTTCGCGGAAATCCAGCATGGCGTTGTCGGCCAGGTTGATGAAGAATTCCGAAGTGGCACTGTGGGGATCGCTGGTGCGCGCCATGGCCACGGTCCCCCGGAGGTTCTTCAAGCCGTTATCCGCCTCGTTCTCGATGGGGAACACGCTGCTCCGGCGCCGGCTGAAGTCTTCGGTCACCTGTCCCGCCTGGATAACGAACCCTGGCATCACGCGGTGGAACACCAGCCCGTCATAGAAGCTGGCGCGTAGGTGTGCGAGGAAATTCCGGACGGTCTGTGGCGCATCGTCAGGATAGAGCTCGATCGTGATGTCCCCGCGTGAGGTTTCCAGGACGACTATCGGAGGTGGCGCTGCTTCGGGGGCCCCATTCGTATCCCTGTCGCTTTCGGCTTCCCCGCAGGCTGCCGAGGCCACGAGCGCCGCAGACGTGAGCAGATGGATTGGTCGCATGCCAGAGAGGCTATCGCTACGTCTCCCCGAGGGCAACCTCGACGACAAGACGGACTCCTCCAGGCACCAACAGAACGCGGCCGCCTTCGGGGATCTCAACGTAGAGGTCGCGGCCGCTGGCGGTGAGTACCGGATAGTAGCGGCCCACCTGCATCATTACCGTCTGGACCAGAATATCCGGCACGGTGACGCCGTTCAGCGTTACGGCACGGAGGTGGAACCTCACCAGTCGCGGAGCAGGCGCAAGGAGATGGATCTCCGCGGCCACGCGGGCGTCGGGCCCCGTGAGCAGGAAGAGGGGCGCGAGGATGGCCCGGGCTTCCGGCGGCAGGTCGCCCACTCGACCGGCCAGAAGCAGGCGGCTCGAGTCGACGGCTACCCCGAATCCCATGTCCGGGATGGGGTACACACCCAGGCGGGCCATGAGGTAGGCGGCCCAGTCGCCGCCGTCCACGGTGGCCTCATCGGCAATCCGGTCCAGAAACACCGAGTCCACCGCCGCGGTGGCGCGGAAAACGCCGGCCGTGGAGAGCGGGCTCCAGTACGTGTTCTGCCCCTGGAGGGGTGCGGCGAGCACGAGCCCTGAAAGCAGGACGGCGACAAAGTGGGTCCGCATGTGCATGACTCTAATTGTACCGCGGACCGGAGGACTTTGTTCGCCTCTCCCCGATCACCGACCCTCGATAACCACCACTCGCTCTGCCGAGGCCTGCGCCCCATCCGACCGCGTAACCTCCAGCGTCAGGCGATAGACTCCGGGGTCCAGGTCTGGTGCGTCTATGGCCAACGCCCGCGCTATGGTGCCGGCGGGAAGGTCCGGTTCATCACGCCAAAGTAGCCGCACCGGCGCACCCCGCTCCCGAGCGAGCCCCACCCATTCGAACGTCCGCCTGAGCCAGTTCCGTCCCTCAGGCCGCATGTGAAGGGCAACCTCCACGCGCGCGGTGTCCACGCCGTACACCTCCCAGAAGAGGCCCAGCCGCTCACCTGCCGCGAGCCTGAGCGCGCTGCGGGACCTGGGGATCGCTTCGTCCAGGCTCTCGGGAAGCGGGTCCCTTGGGTCAATTACGAGCAGATCCGAGACCCCCAGTTGGCGTGGGTCCGGGGCGGCGGGTGAAACCCCGTAGCGGCCTCGCGCCGCCCTGCGTTCAACCCGGGCAAGCGCCTCAACGCTGATCAGCATGGGGCGCGCCAGCGCCCGTCCCACCAGTACTCCCCGTACCGGCCCTTCCGGTCGGCGGTCGAGCGGTACGGCGCGTCCCACATCCCATGATGCGAAGAGTCCGGCATCCAGTACAGTTCCTGGCGGGATATGGTCGCCGGTGGCATCGAACGCGGCCACGAGCACGATCGAGTCACCCCGGTAGAACTTCGCGAGTTGGTGCTCGAGATGGTCGAACCAGTCCGCATACGGAGGCAGATGGGTAGCGCGCGGCTCGTCCGGATCGAGGCGGAATGCCGCCGCGTCCGCTTCAAACGGGCTGTTCAGCACAGCAGGTGCCGGTTCGAAGGTCCGGGCCTGAGAGGGGGAATGCGCAATGATCCCCTGGGTTTCAAGGCTACCGATACGTGGCAGGCGGCGCTCCCAGCGCTGGGGCCAACCGTACCGGATGGTGAGCTGGGTAAGGTCGCCACCCCACGACACTCCGTAGCCGGACTGCGCACGGTTTTGCAACCGGTCCATCACCCTCCGCGCGAAATGCTCGGTGCGGCGGTCGTTACCCGGCAAGAGATAGAGAGGCTCTGCAAGCCACCAGAACGTCGATTCGGTAGCGCTGCGCTCCACGCAAGACAGTCGCCGGTAGGCCCGCCGAGCGCTGCCGTCGAGCAGCCACGTGATGTCGTTCCAGGTACAGTGATCGTCTTCCGGCATGCGCCTGAGCGCACGGTCGAACGCGACTTCAGCAGCTTCGATGTCCGCCATCATATGGCGGGCATACCCTTCGAGTGCATCACACCACCACGGGTCGGCCCGGCAGTCGCGTGCGCCGGCCAGCGCATCGTCGAACCGGCCGGCCTCAACCAGATACCGCACCCGCTGCCCCACCACCCACCAGTCCGACGGCGTCCAGGCCACGGCCGCTTCAAGTTCGCCCAGCAGCCGTTCGCGAGCCCGGACCACAGCGTCCGGGTCTTCAGGAGCCTCCCACGGCGTGGTTCGGCGTTCGCCGTGCCAGAAACAGAACCGCCCCACGATTTCATCGCACCGGCCGGGCGAGCCGCGGTTGGTAAGTGTGAAGTTGAGTCGCCGGGTGTGCTCGAAAGCCTGCTGCCATGCGCGAGCGTCACGCACCGCCCTCGCCGCGTCAGTGGGCGCTATGCGTTCAGGGGCGGCGCGCAACTCCGGGGGAGGCGCCTGAATGGAGCGGGGACCACACGCGGCCACGGCCCCCGCGAGCAGCGTAACCAACGCCGAGGAGCGACCGATCATACGTGATATGGAGTCTACGGCGGGATGCTACTTTGGCGCCACCCAGACGGCCCCGTCTTCGATTTTCACGGGATACACCGGGAGCGGTTCCTCGGCTGGCGGAGCCACCACGTGCCCGTCCCTAAGATCGAACTGCGCGCCGTGCAGACAACACTCTATGGTGTGGTCGTCTACCAACGAACCATCGGACATGGGGTATTCGGCGTGCGTGCACAGATCGGCAAAGGCGTAGACCGTTTCACCGATTTTCAGGAGACAGATGTCGCGCCCGGTGGAGAGGGTCACAGCCGTGGGCTGGTTCTCGGGGAGTTCCGTGAAAATCGCCGCGCGCACGAACTCGCTCATTCCTTCTCCGTGCTTACCGGCTCGCTCCTGTCCGCGAGGGCCGCGTGAAGCGTATGCCATGGCAGGTTGGCGCATTTCACCCGCGCAGGAAACTCCTTTACCCCGCCGAAGACTGCAAGCTTGCCGGGCGCCGGACCGCTGGAGCCGGTAACCATGGCGTGAAAAGCAGTGAACAGCGCTTCGGCTTCCGCTACCGTCTTGCCCTTCACCATCGTGGTCATGAGCGAGGCGGAGGCCTGTGATATGGCACAGCCGGACCCCTGGAATCCCAGATCGGCGATTCTCTCACCGTCGAGCCGAACGTCCAGCTTGATCTTGTCACCGCAGAGCGGGTTGTCGCCGTGTGCCGTGCGGTTGGCGTCCGGCACCCCGCGGAAATTCCGCGGATTCCGGTTGTGGTCGAGAATCACCTGCTGATACAGCTCGCGCAGATCCGCCATCAGGAGAAGACCTCCCGCACGCGCTCAACCGCGGCAGCCAGGACGTCCACTTCCTCCCGCATGTTGTAGAACGCGAACGAGGCGCGCGCCGTGGCCGGCACCTTGAAGTAGTCCATGACCGGCTGGGTGCAGTGGTGCCCGGTGCGGATGGCCACACCTTCGCGGTCTACGATCGTACCCACGTCGTGCGCGTGCACTCCGTCCAGGACGAACGACACGACGCTCGCCTTGTGCGGCGCAGTGCCGATCAGTTTGACTCCCGGAACGCCGCTCAATCGTTCCGTGGCGTACTTCAACAGATCCGCCTCGTGACGCGCGACGCCATCCCAGTCGAGCGCCTCCAGGTAGTCGATCGCCGCACCCAGGCCGATCGTCCCCGCGATGTTGGGGGTCCCGGCCTCGAATTTTGCCGGGATTTCCGCATAACTGGTTCGCTCGAACGTGACCGATCGGATCATGTCGCCGCCGCCCTGGTACGGGGGCATGGCTTCGAGGTGCGCGGCCTTGCCGTAGAGCACGCCGATACCGGTGGGGCCGAACATCTTGTGGCCGCTCACCGCGTAGAAGTCGCAATCCAGCGCGCGGACGTCCACCCGGAAATGCGGGGCCGCCTGCGCGCCGTCCACGAACACCGGGATGCCGCGCTCACGCGCCACCTTGATCATCTCTGCCACGGGATTGACGGTGCCGAGCGAGTTGGAAACGTGCACGATCGTCACGAGCTTCGTGCGGGGCCCGAGCAGGTTGCGATATTCGTCCAGATCGAGGACGCCGTGCCTGTCCATGGGGATCACGCGGAGCGTGGCGCCGCGCTCTTCGCAGAGCATCTGCCAGGGGACGATGTTGGAGTGATGCTCCATGGCAGAGAGTACGATTTCGTCGCCTGAGCTCACGACGGCGCGGCCGAAGCTCGAGGCCACGAGGTTTGCGGCTTCCGTGGTACCGCGCAGGAATATGATCTCGCGCGCCTGTTCGGCGTTCAGGAATCGTCGTGCCTTCTCACGCACGCCTTCGTACGCTGCAGTGGCTTCTTCGCTCAGGGCGTAGACGCCCCGATGGATGTTGGCGTTCTGCGTTTCGTAGTAGCGCAGCTCGGCATCCAGCACGGCGCGCGGCTTCTGGCTAGTGGCCGCGTTGTCCAGATACGCCAGCGGGCGGCCGTGTACGGTCCGCCCGAGGATGGGGAAATCCCGGCGCACGCGGCGGACGTCGAACGTCTCCGCCCGCTCCGAGCGAGCAACCGTCGAGGTCACCCCGACATCGCCTGCGCCGTCTCCGCGAGCCGCGCGCGGAGCATGCCGTCCAGCGCCTGACGGAGCTTTTCCACCGATACGCCGCCGAGAATCTCGGCGCCGAACCCGTATGTGAGCAGGTTGCGCGCCTCCACCTGACTCAGACCACGGCTCCGGAGATAGAACATGGCCCGCTCGTCAATGGGCCCGAGTGTGGCGCCGTGGGTGCACTTCACGTCGTCGGCGTAGATCTCGAGCTGTGGCTGGCTGTCGGCCCGGGCATCTTCGGAGAGCAGCAAACTGTTGTTGGTCTGCTTGGAATCGGTGCGCTGAGCGCCCCGACGCACGATGATCCGGCCGTTGAACACGCCGCGTGAACGCTCGGCGTAGATGCCGTTTACCCATTCCCAGCTGTTGCAATGGGGTTTGGCATGGTCGATCGTCGTGTGGTAATCCACGTGCTGGCGGCCGGTGAGCACGGAGAGCCCATTCAGAGTGGCTTCGGCGGCCTCGCCGTCCAGCACGACGTTGATGTCGTGCCTTGTCATGAGTCCGCCGAAGGAGAAAACTGTTATCGAATAGACGCTGTCGCGTTCCTGGTACGACTGGGATACGGCGGTGTGATAGGCAGCTCCGCCTTCCCGCTGAACCCTGTAGTGGTCCGCCCGCGCGCCCGCGCCCACCACCACTTCGGTGGCCGCGTTGGTCCAGGTGACATCCGAACCCAGGCCGGCATACGTCTCGATAAGCGTGCAGCGGGCTCCACCCCCAACCACCACGAGCGTGCGGGGATAGGCCACGAACGGCTCGGGGGCCGGCGTGGTCACATACAGCAGGTGAATCGGCACATCCACCACGGCGCCCGGGGCTACCTGTACCAGAACGCCGTCGTGCGCCATTGCCGTGTTGAGCGCCGTGAACGGGTTGTCGGCGGGATCCGCGTAGCGCGCGAGATGGCGCTCGACCGCTTCCGCACCGTCATTCACAGCCTCAACAAGGCCCTGTACCGTCACCCCATCCGGACGGCGGCCTATATCAGAAAGCCCTGGCACAAAACGGCCGTTCACAAGCACCACGGTGATGGCCGGAGCCCCTCCCAGCAGGATCTCCCCCACCTCCGAGCGGGCCACGCGCCGCTCGGCCACCGTGGGCGGATGGGCGAACGTGGTCCTCGCTATGGGGTCAACGTTGGTGAACCGCCACTTCTCGTCTCGCATCGTGGGGAAACCATTCGCGACCAAGGCCTCCAGTGCCGCCCGCCGGCGTTCCAGCCACCAGGCAGGCGCACCGTTCTGCCGAAGCGCTTCGAACTCAGCCACGTAGCGGTCTATTGCCGTGTCCTGCCGGTCAAGCGTACCGCTCGTCATCCCGCCACCGCCGCTTCCGGCTTGAGCCAGTCGTAGCCCCGCTCCTCAAGTTCCAGCGCCAGCTCCTTGCCGCCGGAGCGGACCACCCGACCGTCTGCCAGCACGTGCACGTAATCCGGTACGATGTAGTCCAGGAGCCGCTGGTAGTGCGTCACCACTATGGTGGCGCTGTCCGGCCGGCGGAGCTTGTTCACCGCGTCGGCCACGGTCTTGAGCGCGTCGATGTCGAGCCCTGAGTCGGTCTCGTCCAGCACGGCAAGCTTCGGTTCGAGCACCGCCATCTGCAGGATCTCGTTCCGCTTCTTCTCACCGCCCGAGAAACCGTCGTTCACCGGACGGTTCACAAAGCTGTCGTCCCAGCCGATCGCCTTGAGCTTCTCTTCCAGCACCTGGAGAAAATCGATGGGATCCAGCTCCTCTTCGCCGCGCGCCTTGCGCAGCGCGTTCAATGCCGAGCGGAGGAAGTAGGCATTAGTGATGCCACGGACTTCCACCGGGTACTGAAACGCGAGGAACAGCCCGGCAGCTGCCCGCTCTTCCGGTTCCATCTCGAAAAGGTCCTGTCCCTCATAGGTGACCGAACCCCCGGTAACCTCGAAAGCGGGATGGCCCGCGAGCACCTGCGCCAGCGTGCTCTTCCCGGAGCCGTTGGGCCCCATGATGGCGTGTACCTCGCCCGCGTTCACCTTCAAGTCGACGCCGCGGAGGATCTCGGTGCCCTCAACTCCGGCGTGCAGATTCCTGATCTCTAGCATATATGTCCCTGTGGTTCCCTGTTTATCCCGTCTTACGTATCACGTCTTTACGGCTCACCGCTCACAGCTTGCGGCGCACGACTCACCCAACACTGCCCTCGAGGCTGATCCCCAGCAGGTTCTGCGCTTCCACGGCGAACTCCATGGGCAATTCACGAAACACCTGCTTGCAGAACCCATTCACGATCAGCGAAACCGCATCTTCCGCGGAAAGTCCGCGCTGCCGGCAATAGAAGATCTGGTCTTCGCCGATCTTGGACGTAGACGCCTCGTGCTCCATGATGGCCGAGCTGTTCCGGACATCGATGTACGGGAACGTATGGGCCCCGCACTTGTCGCCGATCAGCATCGAATCGCACTGCGAGTAATTACGGGCGTTCTCCGCCCCCTTCATGATCTTCACCTGACCGCGGTAGGTGTTCTGGCTCACGCCGGCGGAGATTCCCTTGGACACAATCGTGCTCTTCGTGTTCTTCCCGATGTGGATCATCTTGGTGCCGGTGTCGGCCTGCTGGTGGTGGTTGGTCACCGCCACCGAGTAGAATTCGCCCACCGAGTTGTCACCCTGGAGGATGCAGCTCGGATACTTCCAGGTGATTGCCGAACCGGTCTCCACCTGCGTCCAGGAGATCTTGGAGTTCCTGCCGGCGCACC
>CAZTIV010000016.1:0-5026 GCA_964613905.1 uncultured Gemmatimonadaceae bacterium
CTCGACCGGCGGCGCCAAGCTCGCGATCCGGGCCGCCGGGTCCAGGGAAGCGCGGGTGCTCGAAACCGGCGGGGGCGACGAGTATCCCGTCACTTGGTCGCCGGACGGCCGGTACGTGCTCTACGCGCGGCGGCGTCTCCTGGCCGACGGCCGGGCGCAGGCGCACACGCTCCACGTGTATGACCTGACCGCCGACTCGACGTGGGCGTTGACTCAATTGGCGAGCACCGAGCGACCGTCGGCGAGCTGGTCGCCGGACGGCACGCGCATCGCTTTTACCGCCGACCGGGACGGAACGTCGGACGTATTCGTCGTCCAGGTGGACGGTACCGGCCGCCGGAACGTGTCGCGGCACGCGGCGTGGGACGGCCACCCGGCGTGGGAACCGGACGGTGGCCGGCTCGCGTTCGTGTCCCGCCGCGACGGGCCCGGCGATGTATACATGGTACGCGTGGACGGGTCGGGTATGCAGCGGCTCACCGAAAGTGCCACCGGTGCCCGCCACCCACGCTGGATCTCGGCCGGTTGGATCGTATACGTCACTGGCGTCGAGCACGCGCGCGACCTCTGGGCGGTACACGCGTTCACGGGGCAGTTCCGCCGGCTGACCGCGACGGGGGATTTGGCGAGCGTGGTCGTGGTGGGCGCGCCGCGCCCGAAGTGGATCGAACGCCTGACGATCGAGCCGCGCACGCGGCACGTGAGCCCGGGCCAGCATCTGGCACTGAGGGCTCGGCTCGAGACCGCCGGTGGCGAAGACATCGCGGGTGGCGGGCCCCCGGTGACTTGGTCGGTCGGCGATCGAAGGGTGGCCTGGAGCGACGGCCGCGGCCGGATCCAGATCGCGGCGGCCGGCCGCACCGACGTGATCGCCAGTATCGGTGGGTGGCGGGCCGACACGTTGCGACTTGTGAGCCTTCTCCTGGTTACGGAAGACGCGCCGCCGGCGCTGGAGGAGGAGTGGCGCGAGGGCCTCGTTCCCGAGCGGTGGCGCGCCTTTGGTGATCCAGAGCCGGACACGCGCGCCTCGGGCGGGCCGGCGGGGAGTGGGGTGCTGGGACGCGCGGCACACGCCGTGAGTTGGGGTGGGGTACTGACCCGCGAGGCCTTTCAGCTTGATCAGGGGCTGACGGTGGAAATGGAAGCACGCCTCCCGTTCACGGGTCGGTTGCACCAGGAGTTCGTCGTGTCCCTGTATGCGGATGAGCCCTCCGACTCGGTCCTCGCGGCCGGCACTGCCGGGGCGCTGGCGGAGTTTCAGATTGTCGGAGGTTCCGGCGTGGGGCCCACGCAGGCGTCAGTGGCAACGCGGGAGCGCCGGGATGAAATTCCGGTGCCGCGCGGTGTGAGCGGATGGAACACCTACGCGTTCCAGTTGCTTCCCAGTGGAGTAGTGGAACTGGTTGTAAATGGGCGATTGCACTGGCGTTCCCCGTCACCCGTGACCGAGCAGCCCCGCAGCGCGTACGTGGGCCTTGGATTGGAGTCGTTTCAGACCGAGATGCGGATTGGGCGGGTCCGGATCTTTTTGGGGCCACAGTACGTGCTACCGGAGATGCCCGGCGAATCCGGAGCGCGTTGATTCGAGGCACCACGGTCGGTGCCGCCCACCCCCGCCTCAGAAGTCGACCGCCATCCCGAGCCGAACGCCGCGGCCGGCCGGTGAGAACGAGGGGCCCACGGTGAGGCTGGATCCCGCGGGAACCCAACGTTCGCTCGGCAAGGCGGCGCCCGCGGCCAGACCGATGAGTGTTCCCACCCCGCCCAAGAGAACCCCACCCCCCAGGGCCATTTCACGGCGATCCAAGCATAGGAACCTGTTGCCCCCGCAGTCCTCGCCGGCCGCGTACCCGAGCGCAGCCCCAACGACGGCGCCCGCAAGGAACCCGATGCCCGCCCCGCGGCCGGCATTGGACCGCCTTCCAGCCGAGACAAAGACTTCCCCCCGGTTCGTCAGGATGGGCACGGCCCGGTCGTACGGTCCCATGCGCAGATACAGCGTGTCCGCGGCCACCCGCCTCACAGTTCCCTTGACGCCGCGCTCTAGCGACCCGTACCGCGATAGCGGTCGCACCCACACTCGTTTGCCAACCAGGGAATCGATCTGGGCCTCAAGTGGTGCAGCAACTGTGACTAGTGCCATGAACAGGAAGACGCGTCGCATGAGTGCCCCCGGAAAGGTTCGAGGGAACGCTCGTCCTGGCCCGTCAGGTGAACGTCAAGCGGTATGGCCGCTCGAGGGACGCCATCAGTGAGTTCCCGCTCCTACCTCCGGTACACCACCCTCCCCCCCAGCACCGTCATATCCACCTTGGTAGCGAGTATCCGGTCAGGCCCCGCGGCCATGATATCCTGATCCAGCACCACGAAATCCGCGTACTTCCCCGCAGTCAACGACCCCACCTCATTCTCCATGAACGCTGCATAAGCCGGCCAGAGGGTCATGCTGAGCAAGGCTTCCTCGCGTGTGGTACGCTCAGCCGGGAACCATCCACCGGCCGGAAAGCCATCGGCATCCTGGCGGGTGACGAACGCGTGAAACGAAATAAGCGGATTGACCGGCTCTACAGGGAAATCCGAACCGTTCGGGATCACCACACCAGTGTTCAGTAGCGAGCGCCACGCATACGCACCGAGCGAACGCCCCCACCCGATGCGGTTGGGCACCCAGTACATGTCGCTCGACTGGTGGCTTCCCTGCATTGATGGAATCACGTCCAGTTCCGCGAACCGCGGGATGTCATGCCAGTGCAGGATCTGCGCATGCTCAACGCGGAACCGATGATCTGCTCTGGGGACCTCTCGCAGCGCAGTCTCGAACGCATCCAGCACCACGCGATTTGCCCGGTCACCGATGGCATGCACGTTGAGCTGGAATCCGGTCTGGAGCGCGCGCACCGCCACTCTCTGAAGGCGCTCGGGACTGGCCAGAATCAAGCCGCGGTTTCCCGGTTCATCGCTGTAATCTTCCAACAGTGCGGCGCCGCGGCTCCCGAGCGCGCCGTCGGACGAGATCTTGATGGCGCGGATCCAGATGCGCCCGTCGTGAAGCCCGCTCTGGGGTCCGCGCTGGAAGAACCGGTCGAGCGTGGCGTCGTCCGAGCGGATCATGACGTAGTTGCGCAGGTTGTACTCGCCCGCCCGCGCCATCTGCTCGAACACCTCGATCACCTCAGGCCCCACTCCGGCGTCATGGACGCCGGTAAGTCCCCACTTGTTTGCCTCCGCGATAGCAGCCAGGGTGGCCTGACGGGTCTCCTCACGCGATTCCGATGGTATGTGCCGTGACACCAGATCCATGGCGCGGTCGATCAGCACACCTGTGGGGTTGCCCTGTTCATCCAGGATCATCCGGCCGCCGTCCGGATCGGCCGTTTCGCGCGTGATCCCCCCCGCCTCGAGTGCCCTTGCGTTTGCCAGCGCCGCGTGTCCGTCGACTCGTGTCAGGAAGACGGGGTTGTTTGGCACCGCACGCGACAACGCCTCGTGCGTGGGAAACCGGGTATCCGGCCAGTTGTTCTGATCCCATCCGCGTCCGCGAATCCACTCGCCCGGGCGCGCGTTCCGTGCCCGTTCCACCACTCGCGCGATGACCTCCTCATAGGAGCGTGTACCCACGAGATCGACGGTGCGCAGCGCCTGACCCAATCCGTGCAGGTGCGCATGCGCGTCTATCATCCCCGGGATGATGGTCCTTCCTCCAAGATCCATCCGTTCGGTACGCGGTCCGGCGAGCGCCTCCGCACCACGCCGACTGCCGACGAATACGACCTTGCCGTCCTTCACCGCCATCGCTTCTGCGAGAGGACGATTGACATCCGCCGTGTAGATACGCGCATCGGTGACGATGAGGTCAGCAGGAGACTGCTGGGATGAAAGCGACACCGGCAGTACGAGCAGAGAAAGCAGGACTGGAATACGAATCATGGGCTCCTCATTCGGGTCAGTTTGCCACTCCCGCCAGCGCCGCTGCCAGCAGGATGATCTGCTTGGTGCCGATCTTTGCAGTTTCGATGTCAGACCACTCGCGGAGCGTGTGCTGGTCTCCCCCCACCGATCGTCCGATGGCTATCGATGGAATGCCCATCACGACCCCGGCGTTGGCATCGGTCGATCCAGTGGCCACCGCTTCGCGGCCGCCCCGAAACTGCCAACCCAGGTGCTTGAGCACGTTGATGGCGGTAACCACCAGAGGGTGTTGCCGTCGTTCAGATAGCTGCGCAGTAGTTCCCCCGGCTTCGGACCGCTGGATGAACTGTCGCTCGAACCGCACACCTTCGAGGGCGGCGGCGCGCTCACAGGCCGATACGATCGCCGAGTCGAGACTCTGGAGCAGCACTGGATCCACGGTGCGGAGATCCACCGTGAAGGAAATCTCTTCAGGAATGGCGTTCACCACGTGTCCACCCCGCATCATGCCAACATTATATACCGCAGGATCCGGGGAGTCGGGGGGAGGCAGGGGAATGTCGTAGATGTCCAGGATGCAGCGCGCCGCCGCCCGGGCCGGATGGGGCCTGCCGCGAGAAGTGTTGGTATGCGACCCCTCACCTGAGAACACCATGCGCGACCAGTAAATCCCCAGCGCCCCGTACATCACGGGACCCAGCCCGCCGTCGAGCGCAATCAGCATGTCCGTGACACCGGGGTTCCTTTCCAGCCAGTAGTACATCCCCTTGAGGCCCACTTCTTCCTGAGCCGTGCCGATCAGGATGATGTCGCCGCGGAAGGTGAGACCGGCATGCCGGATGGCGCGGGCGGCCTGAAGCATGTTGGCCACCGAAGCGCTGTTGTCGAATACTCCGGGGGCGTACAGTCTGCCGTCCCGACGTCTCACGGTAACGTCTGTTTCAAGGGGGTGCACGGTGTCGATATGCGCGGCGAATACCAATGTGGGGCCGCCTCCCGTGCCCGGGATGTGCAATATCACATTTCCGATGCTGTCGACGGTCACCGTGTGTCCGAGCGCTTCCAGTTCAGCCCTGACCCAGGCGGCTCTGACCTCCTCATGCCCGGACGGCGCCGG
>CAZTIV010000016.1:5126-56003 GCA_964613905.1 uncultured Gemmatimonadaceae bacterium
ATGCTGAGATCGGTTGTTCCCACCGGCTCCAGTTGTGGATGCGCCTCACAGAGTTTCCGGAGCTCCGCAGCAGCCGCGATATCGTTCCGCCAGAGGGTCCGGTAACCCGCAAGCCCGATCTGACGTATTACGGCCCATACCTTGAGCGCCCGGAACCCGCGCGATAGCTGGGGACCTTGCTGGTAGAACCACATGGGGCCGTTGAAGTAGTCGTCATCCCTCACCTCGAGATACTCGGCCCGGGTTGCGAAGGCGCGGGTAAGCGCATCCCGGTCACGCACCAGTATGCAACCAGCTTCATAGGGCACATAAAGCCACTTGTGAGGATCGAGGGTCAGGCTGTCGGCCTGCTCCATGCCGCAGTAACGGTCAGCCAGCTCCGGCAGCGCAGCACCGAACGCCCCGTACGCCCCGTCCACGTGAAACCACAGCCCCTCGGCTCGAGCCAGCCTCAGCAGATCATCCAGAGGGTCGATCACTCCGGTATTCACCGTGCCGGCGCTCCCCACCACGCACAGCGGAAGGCGGCCGTTCGCCCGGTCGTCCCGGATCATCCGCTCCATCTGTGTCACATCCGTTCGCAGTTCTGCGTCGACCGGCACCAGGCGAATTGCATCGCTGCCAAGGCCCAGCATTTCGGCCGCTCTGCGAATCGACGAGTGGGCTTCCGGCGACGCGTAGATGGCAGGGGTGCGGTCCATGTCCACCAGGCCTGTCACACGGGAGCCGGGCAGCATCGCTTCCCGCATCGCGGAGAGCGCCACGAAGTTGGCGGCGGAGCCGCCGCTGAGGAGGATCCCACCAGCGCCTCCCGGATAACCCGCCATCTCGGCGAGCCACCGGACGACCGTCATCTCCATGTGCGTGGCCAGCTGCGCGCTTCCGGCGCAGTTGTTGTTCATGACGTTTACCAGCAACGCCGCCGCCGCCCCGATTGGCGCCGGCGAAGGCCGAACATAACCCCACCAGCGCGGGTGGCCGATACCGAGCGAGTGAGGCAATACGTCACGCGCTATGTCAGACATGATCTCGTCTGATGAAACACCCATGAGCGGCAACGGAGCATCGCGGAACTGTGCCACGAGTTCGTCCGGCGGCCGTCTGAACGCGTGGCGCTCCGGGAGACCTTGCACGTACTCGACTGCCATCTCGCGGGCCTGATCGAGCAGGCGGTCCAGACTCTCCGGTGAGAAATCGGGAGTTGTCACTGCAGCGTTTCTCCGAGGAACCGATGCATGGTCTCGCGGTAACTCGCGCCGGCCACGAAATAGGCATCGTTATGCCCGCCACCCTCAATGGGAACAAGGGTGCCGCGTCCCGCCTCCGTCACAGCCTGTCCCATCCAGAAGGGCACGATCTCGTCGCGGGTACCGTGGAAAACGAGCAACGGCGCCTCCAGCCACCGTGCTCGCTCCAGATTGTTCATCCTGAGACGGAGAATGAACCGGGGTAGAATGGGGTAGTGCCGGCGTGCCATGTCGCGGGCGTCGGTGAACGGCGCTTCGAGCACCACGGCGGCCACCGGGTGATTCGTGGCAACGTGAAGCGCCACCATGCTGCCCAGCGAGCGGCCATACACGGCCACACGTTCGGGGTCGATCTCCGAACGCTCGGTGATCAGCCGCCACGCCGTTTCTCCGTCGAGGTACAAACCTGCCTCCGTAGGACGACCGGCGCTCTCACCGTAGCCCCGATAATCGAGGACCAGCACTCCCATGCCGGGCGGTCTCAGGTCCGCGAGCACCGGTCCCAGAAATGGTGCCGCTTCCGCGTTGCCGGTGAACCACAGCAGTCCGGGCGCCCTGCCGTCTTCCGGTCTGGGATCGGGTGGCAGGTACCAACCCTCGAGCCGGACGCCGTCTCCCGCAACGGTGGAGACTCGCTCTGCATCCGGAACTCCGGCTCTGGCCGGGTCAGGGAAACGCGCGCTGGGCCCGGGGAACGCAAGACGTTCCTGAAAGACCCACGCGAGGACCACCAGCACAGAGTAGGCCATTGCCAGGAGGGCCAGAACGCGCATGGTTGTGGCCAGCATGGGCATTAAGGTAATGGGAGGCGGGCTTGTCCGACCACGGCGTCCGGGATTGATTGCCCGGATGTCCCCTCCCGCCATCAGGTGCCAGGGATTACACAAGCGCTACGGCGCGGTGGTGGCCGTGGACGGTCTGGACCTTGAGGTGACGGCCGGCGAATGCTTTGGCCTGCTGGGTCCCAACGGCGCGGGCAAGACCACGACCGTGGAGATCCTTCAGGGGCTGCTGGCGCCGGATGCCGGACGCGTAGCGCTCTTTGGTCTCACCTGGGACCGTGACGCGAACGATCTGCGCGAGCGCCTTGGCTCGCAACTCCAGGAAACCATCTTCCCGGAGAAGCTCACGGTCGAAGAGACGGTGATGTTGTTCCGAAGCTTCTACCGGCACGGCACGCCGGTGGACGAGGTGCTGGCGCTCGTTGGCCTGGAAGAGAAGCGGAGGGCGTCCGTCAAGACGCTGTCGGGCGGACAACGGCAGCGGCTCGCGATTGCCGTTTCGCTGGTGAGCGCGCCGGACCTGCTTTTTCTGGACGAACCCACTGCCGGTCTCGATCCTCAGTCACGGCGCCAGCTGTGGGATGTGATCTCGGCGTTGGGAGCGCAGGGGAAGACGGTCTGCCTCACTACGCATTACATGGACGAGGCGGAACGTCTGTGCGACCGCGTAGCGGTAGTGGACTACGGACGGGTGATCGCACTCGGCACGCCCCGGCAGCTCATCGCGTCGTTGGGAGCGGAGCATGTGGTGGAGTTTGCGCTGGACGGTACCTCACCGCCGGGTGCGGCGGAGCTGACCGCGTTGGCGGGCGTCAAACAGGTGCAGGCCGAAGACGGCCGGATCCGGCTGACCGTGACGCGGATGCATGAGGCGGTGCCGGCTCTGCTCGAGCTGTTGAGGAGGCGGGGTGCGCCGCTGGCGGAGTTGAGCACCCACCACGCCACGCTGGAAGATGTCTTCCTGGCTCTTACCGGCCGGACCCTTCGCGATGGCTGACCGGCACGGCGGGCCGCTGCTGCAGCTCACGCTCTGGCGATTGCGGGAGATGATCCGCGAGCCGGAGGCCGTTTTCTGGATCTTTGCGTTTCCCATTCTGCTGGCGATTGCCCTGGGCGTTGCGTTTGCCAACCGCGGCGTGCCCACGCTCCAGGTGGCGGTGCAAGCTGGCGGGGGACACGAGGCGGTGGTGCAGGCGCTGGACGTGCCGGGGCTCAGCGCCTCCGGCCTGGACAGCGTGGAGGCATACAACCGCCTGCGCGTGGGCCGGGTGGCGCTGGTCATTGTTCCCGGCGATCCGCTCACTTTCGTGTTCGATTCGACCCGCGAGGAAAGCGAACTGGCGCGCCTGCGCGTGACCAACGCGCTCGAAGAAGCGGCCGGGCGGGAAGACCTCCGCCACGTGACGTCGGTTGCCGTTACGGAGCCCGGGTCGCGCTACATAGACTTTCTGATTCCCGGCCTGCTCGGTCTCAACGTGATGATGACCGGCCTGTGGGGAATTTCATATTACGTCGTGCGGGCGCGGAGTCAGCGTCTGCTCAAACGCTTTCTGGCTTCGCCCATGCGGAAGCCGCAGTTTCTTGCCGCGCAGGTCCTGGCGCGGCTTACTTTTCTCGTGTTCGAGGTCACAGCGATCCTGGCGTTTGGCGTGCTGGCGTTCGGCATCCCGGTTCGAGGTTCGCTGGTAACGCTCGGCGCCGTAGTGCTGGTGGGCGCTATGGCTTTCTCGGGGATCGGCCTGCTGGTGGGGGCGCGGACACGCACTATCGAGGGCGTATCGGGCCTCATGAACGTAGTCATGCTGCCAATGTGGATCGTATCGGGAGTATTCTTCGCGTGGTCACGCTTTCCGGAGGGACTGCATCCGGTCATCCAGGTGCTGCCCCTCACAGTGCTGAACGATGCCCTGCGAGCCGTGATGCTGGACGGTGCCGGACCCACGGCGGTGGCCGGGCCGGTGGCGATGCTTGCAGCGTGGACGGTGGGAACTTTTGGTGTGGCGCTCTGGATATTCAGGTGGCAGTGAAGGAGGTGCGCATATGGCGAAAAAGGTGAGTGCAAAGGCCCAACGCTCCCTCGAGATCCTCGAGGAGGGACGGAGGAAAGTCGACCGGATCTATGCGCTGGTGGAGCAGTATGCCGCCACGAAGAAAGGACAGGCCGCGTTCGCACCCATGATCAGCCGTGCCGCCACCGACCTCGGGCGCCTGTTCATGAACAACGGGCTGGGCACCATGGCCGACAGCGCCAACCAGATCGTGATGTTGGTCCGCCGAGGCGTCACGCAGTCGCAGATCAGAAGTCTCCGGGAACTGACGGGAACCCTGCGCGCGGCCATCGAGCGACAGGAGAAGATGGTGCTTGAGATCGATGCAATGGAAAAGGAATCCTCAGATTAGCCCAGCAATTCTTCCGCAGCCTGCCTCACCCTGTCACCATGTGTGAGGGGAACGGTGTGTCCCGCCCCCGGAATGATCCGCAGCTCGGCTGACGGCAGGCGTCCCGCGAGATCCGCCGCCACGGGGATACCGAAGTAGACATCGCGGTCGCCGTGCAGCACTATGGTGCGGGCGGTGATCAGGTGAAGGTACTCCCGGGCATCGAAGCCCTGCATGGCCGCGCGGAAGGAACGCTTGGCCGGCCACGTCGAGTTTCGCCACCCGGCGAGCCCCACACGCCAGTCACTCGGGCGCCGGAGACGCTTGAAGTCCACGGGGCTTGCCTGGTCGGCATCGCCGGCCATTCGCTTCAGGCCCTTCGTTACTGTCGGGTTGTCCCACAGCTTCATGAGCGGTTTCACCGGGAACCTGAATTCACGTCCGACAAGCCTGCCGAGTCGTACGCGGCAGATGTCGTACATCGGGCCCGCGGTCGTGCTCGACAGCACGACGCCATCCACTCTCGCCACGCCGGAATTCCGGTGCCGGATGAGCCAGGCAAGGGCCAGCATGGCGCCAAAACTGTGAGCCACCACGATGCGGCGTTCAGCGGAGTGCCAGAGAGGTTCACTTTCAAGATCATCCAGGACGTCGACATAGGCTTCCATAAGAGGATTTCCGACGCCGTCCCGGGCCGGCCGTAATGCCTCGTGCGACGCGTCGAACCGGGCGAAATCAGCACTTATGGTTGGAACGGAGAGGGAAGGGAATATGGTGGCGTTGAGCGACATGCCCGGCAGCAGGAGCGCAACAGCTCCCCCAGGGCTCGCGCCGGGAGAGGGAACGAGTAGCTTAGTGCCCTGATCCATGGAGCGTCTCTCCTGCCAGAAATGCGGGCAGCCCCTGCCCGAAGATGCGCGCTTCTGCCCCCGCTGCGGTACGGCCGCGCGGGTCCAGGCGGCCCTCGATGCGTCTGTGCCCCAGCGTCTCGGGATGGCGCTGGGCCCGGACTACAGCGTGCTGGCCGAGCTCGGTCGCGGCGGTTTTGCTGTGGTCTACGCCGTGCGCGACCTCAAACTCAACCGCTATCTTGCGGTCAAGGTCATGCGGCCGGAGATCTTTGGCGCTCCCACGGCCGCCGAACGGTTCCGTCGCGAGGCCAAGGTGGTGGCCCAACTCGATCACCCGAACATTCTCCCGATCATCTTCGCCGGGGAAGGGGCGGGTCTGGCCTACTTCGTCATGCCGCGCGTTCATGGCGATACCCTGCACCGGCATCTCGAGCGCGAGGCGCCGCTCCGGATTGGTGAATGCATTCGCATTTTCAAGGAACTTGCCTCCGGACTTGCTTACGCCCACGACCAGGGTGTGGTACACCGGGACGTCAAGCCGGCGAACATCATGCTGGACCAGCACGGACGGGTTCTGCTCCTCGATTTCGGGGTGGCCAAGAGCCTGTCCGCCGACGGTGGCAGCCTTTCCTTCACGGGCGCCGTGATTGGAACTCCGGAGTACATGAGCCCGGAGCAGGCTTCCGGCAGCCGCGCCCTGGACCACCGGAGTGACATCTATAGTCTGGGGGTGATCGCGTTTGAGATGCTGACCGGTACTCTCCCCTTCACCGGTCGTTCGGTGCAGGAAATACTGTCAAAGCAGGCATCCGCCGTGGCTCCCAATGTCCGGGAATTCAGATCGGAAACCCCACCGGCGTTCGGTGCAGCCGTTACCCGGTGCCTGGAACGCGATGCCGACCGTCGCTGGGCCAACGCCGCCGACGCGGTGCGGTTCGTCGGGTAGCCCCCCCCACCCCACGCTGCAACTATCAACCCCTTGACTCCGTAGTTAACGATGTTAGGTTGACGCCGTCAAGTTAACGGCGTTAAGCAAAACTGTGAAGCGCCACAAGCCTCTGTCATATGGAGATTTAGACGTCAGATGACGCCAAGTGAAATAATTCACAAGGATCTGGAAGCCGATATCCTGGACGCCGCGCGAGACCTGATCGCCGAGGGCGGCCTGGATCGTCTGTCGATGCGGGCGGTTGCCGAAAAGGTGGGGGTCTCGGCCACGGCCATCTACCACTATTTCCAGGGGAAACAGGATCTGGTGGAGCGCGTAGTGAAACGCGCGTTCGAGCGGTTCGGCGGTTATCTCGAACGGGCCATGCGGGAGCATCCCAGGGGCTCCGTGGAGCGCATTCGGGCGCTGGGCGAGGCTTACATCAGGTTCGCGCTTGAGAACCAGGCCTATTTCCGCGTGATCTTCAGTCTCGAGGCGCCCGATCCTCGCGCTCTGGAAGATCTGCCGGGCGGCGGAGGGTACGAGCTGCTGAGGCAAAGCGTCGAGGATGCCATCGAAGCCGGCAACTACCGCAAGGCCGACCCGGACCTGATGTCGCTGTATCTGTGGTCGGTCTGCCACGGGCTCATAACGCTTGCGCTTGCCTGCCGGTTCGAAGAGTGCTCGGAGCGGGGGAACGTGCCGACCTCACCGCTGGAACTGTTTCATGCGCTCGGACCGTTCGTGCAGGCCGGCGTCCTCTCGGACGAAGCCCGGGTGGCGGCGGTCGCACTGCCCGGTGCAGGGGAGGCGGAATGATGCGCTTGGTGCGGTCTGCCTGGGTCATGCTGGGGTTTCTTATCCTGTCGGTGCGGCCGGCGGGCGCGCAGATAGCCGCCGGCGAGACGGTGACGCTCGAACGTGCAATAGTCACTGCGCTGGCAGAGAATCAGGCGCTCGATGAAGCCGAGTGGGCTCTGAAGGGTGCCGGGGCACTCGTGCGCGAGGCGTGGGGCAGTGTCATGCCGGACGTGTCGGCCAACGCGTTCTATCAGCGCAACTTCAAGGTTCAGGAAGCCTTCCTGCCGGCCATCATCTTCGACCCGACCGCGCCTCCCGACGCCCTGGTGCCCGTGCGATTTGGCGCTGACAACCTGTGGCAGGCGGGTGTCTCGGTGAGCCAACCGCTGTTCCAGGCCAACGTATTTATCGGTGTGGGCGCGGCAAGCCGATACCGGGCCCTGGAAACCGAGCGCGTGCGGGGGGTGGCTCAGCAGGTGGTATCGGCCGTACGGCAGCGCTATTTCGCGGTGCTGCTCCGCATGGAAGAGGTGCGGCTTACCGAGCAGAGCGTCGATCGAGTGAGGCGGACTCTGGACGAAACCCGTGCGCTCAATCGTGCGGGGCTTGCCAGCGACTATGACGTTCTGAGGCTCGAAGTTCAGCTGGCCAACCTGGAGCCGAGTCTCCGCCGCGCGCGTGATGGTGTCGCGGCGGCCCGGCGGACGCTCGCCATCGAAATGGGAATCAGCCCGGATGCCACCTTCGAGGTTGCAGGAAGCCTCCACCGTCTGGATGTCCTGGACCCGCAGCGGAATGAGCCGGACAACGCCCGGTTGCTGGCCCTTTCGGGATTCGACGTCGGTGAAGGACCGGATTTTTCGCAGGTATATCAGCGGGCGTTGAATGAGCGAACCGATCTCAGACAGATCCGGCTGAGCCGTTCGCTGGAGGAGTCGCGCTACGCCGTCGAGCGGGCCGAGTTCTTTCCCAGGCTGTCGCTGTTCGGGAACTATTCGCTCACGGCCCAGCAGAACGGCGCGCCCGCGTTCTTCGGGGACAGTCCCGACCAGCGGACGCGGGCGATGGCAGGTGGAATCAGGGTTGAACTGCCGATCTTTACGGGGTTCGCGAGGCCGGCACGGATGCAGCAGGCCCGGGCGGCGGTGAGGCAGCACGATGCGCGGCTCGAGTTCTCCGAGGCGAACGCCGCGCACGAGATACGCACGTTGCTGGATGCATTGGATGAAGCGCGGCAACGGGTGGTGAGCCAGGGACGCGCAGTGGATCAGGCAAGGCGCGGATTCGAGATTGCCTCGGCGGAGTACCGGGCCGGGATGGGTTCGCAGCTTCAGATTACGGACGCCGAGGTGGCGCTCCGGCAGTCGGAATTCAATTACGCACAGGCGGTGTTCGATTACCTGACCGCGCGGGCCAGTCTCGATGCCGCCGCGGGAACAGCGCCGGCCGACGCAAGGGCTCTCGCGGCGGGTGCCGATCGATGACAGGGGAGAGGGATCACATGTACGGAGTACACGGGATGCGATCGATTCCGGCGGCGGCGTTGTCCGTCATGCTGGTGTGGGCCTGCGGGGCTTCGGAGGGAGCGCCGTTGGACGACGAAGAGGTTGGCCGTCAGGTGAACGTGGAGGTGACGCCGATAACGCTCGGCGAATTCGCCGACTACGTACGGGTCACGGGTGAAGTCCAGGCGCTGCACGATGTGGTGGTGTCCGCGGAGGAGGGCGGAACGATTGCGCGTTTTCTCGTGTCCAGGGGAGCCAGAGTTTCAGCCGGTCAGGTGATTGCCGAGCTGGACGACGCGGTACTGCGAGCACAGGTGGATGAGGCGCGCGCCGCGGCGGAACTTGCGCGGGTGCAGTACGAGCGCCAGCGGGTGCTGTGGGAAGAGGAGCGCATCGGCAGCGAGATCGCGTTCCTCACCGCGAGGTCACAGGCAGAGGTGGCGCAGGCGCGGCAGCAGATGCTGGAAGCGCGGCTGGCCCGTACGCGTATCCGGGCGCCGGTTGCCGGCATCTTCGACGACAAGTTCATGGAAGCTGGCGAAATGGCGATGCCGGGCCAGCGGGTGGCACGGGTGGTGGCCACCCGGCAGGTCAAGGTGGCGGCCGGCATCCCGGAACGATTCGCTCCCAATCTCAGGACCGGTGATTCGGCCACGGTGACGTTCGACGTGCTCCCGGGACGCGAGCTCACGGGCCGCATCGGGTTCGTAGGCGCCAGCGTGGATCCGGTCAATCGCACCGTTCCCATCGAGGTGATCTTCGATAATCCCGGCGGTGTTCTCCGGCCGCAGATGATTGCCAACGTGCGCGTGGTTCGTGAGCGGCTGGACGGTGTCATCGTGGTTCCGCAGGAATCGGTGATGCGTACGGAGACCGGTTACGAGGCCTTCGTGGTGGTGGAACGGGATGGGCGGCGGCGAGCGGAGTCACGGCCGGTGGTGCTGGGCCCCTCCTACCGGAACCGGGTAGTGATAACGGAAGGGCTGGTGCCGGGTGATCTGCTGATAACGGTGGGGCACCAGCTGGTCGATCCGGGCACACCGGTGCGCGTGATCGGCGACTCCGCTCCGGTGGTGCGGGAGGCGACCCGGTAATGAGCGGCCCCGACACCAGGAAATACAAGGAGTTCTGGCTCAGTTCGCTGGCCGTACGGCACCCAACGGTGGTTCTGGTGCTGGCCGCGATCATCGTCATCATGGGTATCTCATCGTATCTCAGCGTGCCCAAGGAGTCGATGCCGGAGATCGTGATCCCGAACGTCATAGTCAATACGGTATATCCGGGTGTGGCGCCCCGGGATATCGAGAGTCTGGTGACGCGGCCGCTTGAGGAAGAAATCAACACGATCACCGACGTGAAGACGATCATGTCGGTGTCGGCGGAAGGCTATTCCAGCATCAACGTGGAGTTCAACGCCGGCGTGGACATGACGGTGGCGCTCCAGCGGGTGCGGGAGAAGGTGGACATCGCCAAGCCCAAGTTGCCGTCGGCCGCTGAAGAGCCGGGGATCTTCGAGATCAACCTGTCGCAGTTTCCCATCATGCAGGTGAACGTGGCGGGTGACTACGGTCTCGTGCGTCTGCGGGATGTCGCCGAAGACCTCAAGGAGCGGCTGGAACAGATCCCGAGCGTGCTCGAAGTGGATCTCGCGGGCGGGCTCGAGCGCGAGGTTCAGGTGGATGTGGACCTCGCGCGGCTCAAGTTCTACAACCTGAGCTTCGATGATGTCATCAAGGCCATCCGGAGCGAGAACGTCACCACGCCGGGCGGGTCGATCGACGTGGGCGACATGAAGTTTCTGGTTCGGGTGCCCGGTGAATTCGAGGAGCCGCAGCCCATTGCGGACATCGTCGTGAAGACGGTGAACGGTATGCCCGTTTACGTGCGGGACGTGGCGCGGGTGGATTTCGGGTTCAGGGAACGCGACTCGTTCGCGCGGCTTAACGGCAGTCCGGTGGTCTCGCTCGCCATCAAGAAGCGGAGCGGCGAGAACATCATCGAGACGGCGGATGCGGTGCGGGCTGTGATTGCCGCGGCCGAGCGGAACTTCCCGGTGGGTACGCAGGTGAACATCACGTCGGATCAGTCCAAGGATATCCGCGAGATGGTGCTGAGCCTCGAGAACAACATCATCTCGGGGTTGATCCTGGTAGTGGCGGTTCTGCTCTTCTTCATGGGGCTCAAGACGGCGTCGTTCGTGGGGCTCGCGATCCCGATGTCCATGCTGCTGTCGTTCTCGATCATGCAGATAGCCGGTATCACCATGAATATGGTGGTGCTCTTCAGTTTGATACTGGCGCTCGGCATGCTGGTGGACAACGCCATAGTGATAGTGGAAAACATCTACCGGTTCCGGGAGCAGGGGTTCGATCGGGGGGATGCCGCGAAGTTTGCCACGGCCGAGGTGGCCATGCCGGTGATTGCGGCAACCGCAACGACGCTCGCCGCGTTCCTGCCGATGGCTTTCTGGCCCGGTCTCATGGGTGAGTTCATGAAGTATCTGCCGCTCACGCTCATAATCACGCTCAGCTCATCGCTGTTCGTGGCGCTGGTGATCATACCGGCGGTGTGCAGCCTGTTCCTCGAGCCTGAGGGCGCGCCAGGAGCGCCGCTCACGGTGGGAGCGAGGCGTGCACTGATCGGAGCAGGTGTACTGGTGCTGCTGGTGGCCGGCGTGAACAACTGGCTTACAGGGTTGCTGCTCGCCGTGACTGCGCTCGTATTGTACGCGTTCCACAGATACGTGGCAGTGCCGGTCGGCAAATGGTTTGTGGCTCATGGGCTTCCGTGGATGCTCAGGCGATACGAGAACACTCTGGTATGGGCGCTGGGACATCGATTCCGTATGATGGTCGCAGCCGGAGCAACTCTTGTGGTTGCGGTCATGGCGTTCGGCGTGCTGAACGCCGGCGTCGAACTGTTCCCCGAGAACATCCCGCCGCGTACGGTATATGCCCAGGTGGAGACCCCCATAGGCACCAGGATCGAGCGCACGGATGCAATAGCTCGACAGATTGAAGCCGAACTCAGTGAGTTCCGCGGCCGGGAAGACTTCGAATCGGTGGTGGCCACGGTGGGCACGCAGATGACGCAGGACTTCAGCGGCGGCCGCGGTACGCACCTCGCTACGGTTGCCGTGAACTTCGTGGAGTACCAGGATCGTCAGACCGATGGTTTCGTCACCCTCGAGCGGATGAGGCAACAGCTGGGCGCCGAAATCGCGGGCGCCAAGATATCGGTGGAGTTGCCGCCCGCGGGGCCGCCCACCGGCGCACCCGTGGCGGTAGAGATCTGGGGAGACGATCCCGAGGTGCTTCGGGAACTGGGTGACCGGGCCGTACGCGTGCTGGAGCAGTCGCCGGTCTATCGGAAGCTCGAAGGCCTGGTGAGCGACCTGGCTGCGGGACGTCCGGAACTCGTGGTGGACGTCGACCGTGAGCGCGCGGCACTCTGGGGTCTCAACACCCAGGACATCGGTTACACGGTACGGAGCGCGATCAACGGGACCGAGGCGTCCAAATACCGGGACGGCAAGGATGAGTACGACATAACCGTGCGCCTGGCCCGCGAGTATCGCGACGATTTGAGCGCCCTGGGAGATCTGGTCATCGTGCCGGAATCCGGGGCTCAGGTGCCGCTGTCATCGGTGGCAAACCTCAGGGTGGGGCGCGGCTACGCCGACATCAAACGCAAGAACCTGGACCGGGTGGTGAACGTCACCTCGGACGTGCGTGCCGGCTACAATGCCAACGCGGTCCTGGCCGAGGTCAAGGCCACTCTGGCGGAGTTGGAGAGCACCCTCCCCAACGGGTACTTCATGCGGTACGCGGGACAGCAGGAGGAACAGGAGAAGGCGCAGGCATTCCTGACCGGCGCGTTCATAACGGCGGTGCTGCTGATCGGGTTCATCCTCGTCGCTCAGTTCGACTCGGTCACCAAGCCGGTAATCATCCTGTCGTCGGTGATCCTGTCCACGGTTGGCGTCCTGATAGGGCTTATCGTGTTCCGGATGCCGTTCGGGATCATCATGAGCGGTGTAGGCGTGATCAGTCTAGCGGGCGTGGTCGTGAACAACGCGATCGTGTTGATCGACTACATAGATGTTCTGCGAACACGAGACGGGCTGGACCGCCACGAGGCCATCGTGAAGGCGGGCAAGACCAGGTTCCGGCCGGTGGTGCTGACAGCCATCACAACGGTGCTGGGCCTCACGCCTCTGGCGATCGGCCTGAACTTCGATTTTCTGGGTCTTTATACGGCTCTGACCCCCGATTTCTACTGGGGTGGGGAACAGGCGGCGTGGTGGGGTCCCATGGCGATTGCCGTGATTGCCGGCCTCACCTTTGCCACCTTCCTGACGCTCGTGCTTGTACCGGTGATGTACGCTCTGCTCGACGACCTCGATGCCTGGGCGCGCCGGGTTTTCGTGCGTGTGCCGGTGCCGATGTCACGGCACCTCGAAGAAGCCGAAGCGGCGGTGTGACGCGAACGCATCTACCAGTGCTGATACTGGTCCGGCCTCCGGTCCCGCCAGAACAATCTCCGAGCGGTCGAGTTCTCGATGAGCGAAAGATCCAGATCCGCGATCACGAGGTCGTCTTCACCGCGTTTCCCCCGCGCGATGATCCGGCCCTCGGGATCGCTCACGAATGATTCGCCGGCAAAGGTGAGTTTATCTTCCTTTCCAACGCGATTGCATAGCGCGGCAAAGTAACCGTTCTGAAAGGCGGCGGTCCGTACCTCCGCCTCGTACATCTCCTCCGGCCACTCGTCCAGCGCGCCGGCCTGCGGAATCACCACAACCTCGGCGCCTCCCAGTCCCAGTGCGCGCATGTACTCGGGATAATGACGGTCATAACAGATGGCTACGCCCACCCGCCCCACCGCCGTCTGATACACGGGAGCCCCGCGATTCCCCGGCGCGTAGTAGGCCTGTTCGTGAAAGCAGGCGTAGTCGGTGATGTGTACCATCCGTGTGATGCCCAGCAGAGAACCGTCAGAATCGAATACCGGGGAACTGTCGTAGCAGACGCCGTCGGCGTGCTCATACAGGTTGTACACGGTCACGAGGCCCAGCCTGCGCGCGCGCTCGGCAAGGGCGGTCGTGCTCGGTCCCGGAATCGGCTCGGCCAGAGAGCGGGCTGAAGCGTCGTCCGGACGCTGCGGGAAGAACATTGTGAGGGCGAGTTCCGGGAAAGCGATCAGTTTCGCGCCGGCCCAGGACGCCGCCTCCATGGCGTCGAGCGCCCGTTCAAGATTCTCCGCGGGATCAGGACGCGCCGAAAGCTGGGCCAGCGCAATGCGGAGCGGGGTCACGCCGCACCGAAGAGCCGCTTGAACGCCCGCCAGGGATTGGCGCGGGCGCGCCGAATCGCCTGCTTCAGTTCCTGGAGGTACGCTTCGGCGGAAGGGAATCGATCTTCGGGATCGCGGGCGGCTCCCTTCGCCAACACGTGCAGCAGCTCGTCCGGCACATCATCGCGCCGGACCTCCGGCAGCATGCCGGCAGCCTGCCGTGCGAGCACTGCCTCGATGCTGCCGCCGCCGAACGGCGGCCTGCCGGTAAGGGCGTACAGCGCCACAATGGAGAGTGAGTACAGGTCGGATCGCAGATCCACCTGCTCGCCCAGCAACTGCTCAGGCGCGGCGAACTCAGGGGTGCCGGACCTGGAGCTGGCGCCGCCGCCGCGGTCATCCAGCGCCACCGCCAGGCCGAAGTCCGTTATCTGGACCCGTCCTGAAAGATGCTCGATCAGCAGGTTCTCGGGCTTCAGGTCACGGTGCACCAGACCGGTGGCGTGCGCATGCTGGAGCGCCGAGAGACCCTGCTCGAGCAGGTCAACCACCCTGGAAGCCGGAAGCGGTCCGGTTCGGTGCACCAGCTGGGCAACGTTCTCACCTCGTACGTACTCCATGGTGTACCACAGAAGCCCGGCTCGGCCGCCGGTGTCGTAAACATCCACGATGTTGGGGTGCCGGAGCTGAGCCGCGAGCTGTGCCTCCTTCAGAAACCTCTCCACCACGTGGCGATCGGCGGTGAGCGACGGGTGCAAGACCTTCAGGGCTACCTGGCGCTCCAGTGCGAGATCGCGCACGAGGTAAACCCGGCCGAACGCTCCCGATCCCAGCTGGTCGAGCAGCTCGTACTCATCGCCCAGCGCCCGGCGCAGCCGCTTCTCCCATGCCGCCGGATCATCCGCGGCCCCAGCTGCCGGCGCAGCCGCCCCCTGAAAGGAAAGGTCGCCCAGATCCGAGAGGAGATCGTCGCCCATCTCGGCGGCCGTGAAATGGCGCTGTGACTGGTCTGCCTTCAGCGCTCGCATGATGATCCGTTCGAGGGCCTGAGGACATGCTTCCCTCAGTGTTCGAGGGGGAACGATCTCGGCAGGATCGGCCGCGGGCTCGTGTCCCACCACTGCGAAGTAGATCAGGGCTCCCGCCGTGTAGACGTCAGACGCGGGCTCACCCGGGCGGCCGCCACGGGTCTCGGGAGCCAGAAACGAATCGCTCGAGGGATCGATGTCAGGCTCGGCCACCTCGAGACAGGGGTTGGACCAACGGAGGTCGGTAATGATCGCCCGCCCCCCGCGGCCCAGCATGAGGCTCGCAGGGATGATCCGCCGCACGATCACGCGTTCGCCGTGAGCGTAGTCGAGACCGCTTATGATGTCTCGTGCAATCTGGAGCACGGCCGGAATGGGTCGGGGTCCCCGCTCCACGGCCTCGTGCAGACTTTCTCCTTCTATCCATTTGCTGGTGCGGTAGGCCCAGTCGCCCCGGTAGCCGGCGGAGAAAACCGGCCGGAGGCTCGGATGGTCCAGCGAGGCGAGCAGCTCTCCTTCACGCTCGAACCAGCGGCGCCCCTGGCTGTTCGGCTGAAAATGCACGCGGAGCGCGACGCGCCGCTTCAGCACCGTGTGACGCGCCACGAACAATGCACGGATGTCGGTAGCTGCTACGACGCGCTCAATCTCGAAGAGGTCCGAAAAAGTCTCTTCCGCCCGTGCGAACAGGTAGGCGGCATCGACTCCTTCGATGCGGGGGCGTGACGGGCGGTTGGTTGACATCCCGATACAAACATAACCGCCAGCCACCAAACTCTGGTCCGCCGCGACGCGTTCCTGCATATTGGCGGGGATGCCGTTCCTCCGTCTGACCGACCTCCGCGACCAGTCGCCGCACGAGTTCCAGTCCGCCGAAGTGCGGGTGGGTCGCGACCCGTCGGCCGAGTTTGCGGTGTCCGGATCCGGCAGCGAGCGGGTATCCACGAGCCACGCCCGCTTTGTCTGGCGGGACGGTCGGTGGTGGGTGGAAGATCTTGGCTCGCGTAACGGCACCCTGGTGGACGGAACGCGGCTCGCAGTAGCTGCGCCGCACGCGGTGCGGGTGGGAGCGGTGGTAGGCTTCGGGCAGGAGGGCCCCCGTCTCCGCGTCGATGCCATAGAGCGCGTCGACCTGGCGGAGACACTTCCGGAAGCGCCCCGCCCGGTCCGGTCATCGGCACCCACGTTGCCGATGGACGCAGGCGAGGTAACCGCTGCCCGGCCGATTGTGCCCACGTCCCCGCCGCCGGCACCTCCTCCTGCTCCGCCACCGATGCGCCTTCGACTCAAGGATCTGCGTGCGGATCGGAGTCACGACCTGAGCGGCGGCAGGATCCGGATCGGTCGGGGCAAGGAGTGCGAGCTGCGTCCCGTGCAGCCGGACGACACATCGGTTTCTCGGGTACACTGCGAGATCCTGCTCAGGCCGGGCGGAACTGCGGTGTTACGGGATGCCCAGAGTCGCAACGGTACGCTGCTCAACGGTCGCCCCGCCGTGGGCGATCGGCCGCTCAGAGTCGGCGATAGGATCCAACTGGGCCCGGCCGGCCCGGAGCTCGCGATCGAGTTGCTCGATGTCGCCGGGGCAGGTGCTCCGGCTCCGGTGAAGTCCTCTCCCGCGCCCGCTCCAGAGGCGCAGCCTCCGAAGGCTGAGCCCAAACCGGCACCTCGCCGCAGTTTTGGCGGGGTGGGTCGGACGATGTTTCTCAAGGAGGCGCTGAGCGGTCACGAGCAGCGGGCCAGCAAGCGGTTGCGTACTGCAATCTGGGGGTTCGTGGCGGTGCTCGCGGTTGCGGTGGTGGGTGTGGTGTGGCTCAGCGAGCACCGGGTGCGTGGTACGGCGCGTGAGCTTCAGGCACAGCGTGACGTTCTCGCGGCGCAGCAGGCTGCGGCGGATTCCATAAGAATGGCCGCGCAGGCTGAATACGAGCGGCTGTCGCGTGAACTCGAGCGGGCACGCGAAGGGGCGGCGCCCGCGGAGGTGGTGGACAGCCTGAGACAGGCGCTGGCGGATGCCGAACAACGCACCGCCGCACTCGAGAGTGCGCTCCGGCGCGCCGAGTCGTCGCTCAGGCTCCAGTTGGCAGCCGGCGATTCCGCCCGTCGTGCCGCCGAACGCGAGACGCAGCGTCTGAGATCGGAACTGGCGGCGGCAGGGGGTGGATCTGCTGCGGTGCTCGACAGCTTGCGGCAGGCGGTGGAATCCGCCGAGGTGAGGGCACAGGAGATTGCCACGGGCTTGCGCGCGGTTCGCGGGTCCAACCTGGCTCAGGTGGCGCAGACCAATCAGGCGGCGGTGGGGCTCGTGACAACCTTCGCCGCCGGTGACGTGTACGACGGCTCCGGCTTCGCGATTTCCGCTTCCGGATACTTCGTGACCAACCGGCACGTAGTTGCGCCCGGCCGGCGCAATGCGGACTCGGTGTTCGTCACGATGGCGGATGAGAGAACACCACGCCGGGCGGATGTGGTGGCTGTTTCCCATCCGCCGGGGCCGGACCTGGCCGTGCTGAGAGTCAGGAATTACTCGGGTCCAGCGGTCAGGCAGATCGACTGGTCAGGAACCCGCGCGGGGCAGGGTGAACCCGCAGCGCTGATCGGGTTTCCGGCCGGTGTTGCCGCGGCTCTGGATCGCACCCGCACGGTCCGCACGTCCATGAGCGCGGGAATCTTCAGCAAGGTGACCGACGACCTGATCCAGTTCGACGGATTCACCGTCTCGGGATCCAGCGGGAGCCCCATCTTCAACGCCGACGGCGAGGTGGTGGCGGTTCACTCGGCGGGGCTCCGGGAAGCGACAGGACTGGGGTTCACGATTCCCGTGAAGCTCGTATTGCCGCTGCTCCCTCCCGACGCGCGTGCCGAGCTCGGCCGGTAGCGGCGGGCGGTCATCCCGCCGCGCCGGCCTGGTGGTGCGCGCCCGCGTACCTCTCCGTCTGGATCTGGCCGGTTGGTGGACCGGAATTCCGGCATTCGCAGAACTGCGCGGGGGGCTCATGCTCACGGTCGCGCTGGATCACTACGCGCGGGTGGAGGTGACTACGGGGGGAGGGAATATCCGCCTGCTGGCCGAGGACCGTGACCAGCGGATCACGTTGACTTCTCCTGATCAACTCCGTTACGACGGCACGCTTGACCTGCACAAGGCTGCTCTCAACATGCTGCCCGTTTCGGGTGGAGTGGAGGTGGCCACGTCACTGGATGTTCCCGATGGGGCAGGTCTCGGAGCATCGAGTGCCCTTGCTGTGGGACTTGTTGCCGCGCTGGCGCACGCCCGCGAGCAACCGGTTGACACGGAGGGAGCGGCTGCGCTCGCCGTTGAACTCGAGGTAACCGAGCTTGGCAGGGAAGACGGGTGGGACGCCTGGACGGTGGCGCTCGGCGGATGTCTCCGGCTGGTGGTGGGAGTTGTGGGGCCCGAGCCGTCCCGCCTCCACGTGTCGGGAACGACGCTCAGCACTCTTGCGGACAACCTGACGCTCGCCTGGGTTTCAACTTCTCATCGGCACAGGGACCTGCGGCTGCGGGTAGCGGAGGCTTTCACGAGCGGGAACCCGGATGTGTCGGCGGCACTCGAGGAGATGCGGGCCGCAGCCGTAGAGGCGGAGGCGGGACTTGTTGCGGGAGATCTGGAGCGCCTTGGCCGGGCGATGAATGTCGAGTGGGCGGCGTATCGCCGGATCGATCCCACTCTGGCCGTAGGTGCCGCCGCTCGAGCGGCGGATGCGGCGCGCCGCGCTGGGGCGCTTGGGGTCAAGGGTACCGGGTCGGGCGCCGGTGGTTGCGTGCTGGCGCTCGCGCCTGCGGATGACGATGGACACGTTCGCGCGGCACTGCGGAGCACCGGTGCCGAGTTGCTCGATGTTTCCTTTGCCGAGCATGGCCTGGTGTTGGAGGCGGAGGAGACTGATCGGTGAGCATCGTGATCGTGCTGCATCGTCCCCGGGACCTGGTGAACATCGCAGCCGCAGTTCGCGTGATGAAGAACTTCGAGCTCAGGGATCTCAGGTTGGTGGAACCGCACGAGTACGACGCCTTCCGGATAGAAGGTATAGCGCACAAAAGCGGCGACCTGTTGAAACGCGCGCAGGTTTACGAGACGCTGGACCAGGCTCTGGCAGACTGCACGTTCGTTGTGGGTTCCACCGCGCGGGAGCGTACGGCCAAACGCAATGTAGATCGGCCTCGCGAGGCCGCTGAAGAGTTGATTGCCAGGGCACAGGACGGTCGGGCGGCCCTGGTATTCGGGCCGGAGGACGCCGGGCTCACCAATGCGGAGCTCGACCGATGCCACCGTGTGGTCACGGTACCCACGAATTCTGCGTACCCGTCGCTCAATCTGGCGCAGGCGGTGTGCGTCATGGCGTATGAGCTGTATCAGTTGCGCGGCGTCCGGCCGTTCAAGTCGCCCAGGCGCAAGGCGCCTCCGGCGGGCCAGGAGCAGCTGGAACAGTTGTTCAGTGACGCTGAGGGGGCGCTCCGGGCAATCGATTTCTTCAAGACGCGACAGGCGGCGTCGGTGATGCGCACTTTGAGGGGAGTGGGCACGCGCGTGCCGCTGGACGCACGGGAGGCCGCGCTGCTTCGCGCGGTATGCATCGAGGTGGTGCGGTATCTGGAACGGGCGGGAAGGGCCGGCTCGTGAGTCCGGACGGGGGCGGTTGTGCTGGGGCGACAGACGGTTATTTTGGTGGCGGCCGCGTGCGATTGGCAGGCCGGCGTATCCGCCCTGCGGCCACACCACTAGCAGATAGCAGAGGTACATTGCCGTCACACGGCGACCGCGCCAGAGCCGCGCCTGGTCGTCGTGCGCCAGACACCTTGAAGGGTGGGCTATGACCAGGTGGGTTAAAGTGGGTGGGGCGTTGGCGCTGGGTGCCGTGGCAGTGGCCACGGTGGGGGCGTTGCGCTCCGAACCCGCGGGGGCGGTCGTGTACCAGGCTTCGGAGCCGTACACCGCTCCCCGTGATCTCGACACGGCCCGTCTCAGGGGCCCCGAGCAGCCCATCTTCTTCCGACACGACATACACGCCGGTGAGTACGGCATCGATTGCCGCTACTGCCATGCGTACGTGGAACGCAGTTCCAGCCCGGGTCTGCCCTCAACGGCCACCTGCATGGGATGCCATCTGATCGTGGGGGCGGGCCGTCCCGAGGTGCAGAAGATCCAGGAGTCACAGCGTACGCAGACACCCATTGAATGGGTGGAAGTGCATACCATGTCTCCCTTCGTGCACTTCCCGCATCACCGGCACGTGGTAAACGCCGGGATAGCGTGCCAGGATTGCCACGGTCCGGTGGAGCGGATGGCGCGCGTATGGCAGTACTCGTCGCTCAAGATGGGCTGGTGTCTGGACTGCCACAAACAGAGTACATATGCCGGCGATCCATCGCGGCCCGTAACGACCGATTGCACCGCATGTCACTACTGATGCTGAACTCACGCGGAGACGCGGAGGACGCGGAATGACCGCTCCCCCTGATACCACTCCGGGCATGGACCGGCGCCGCTTCCTCAAGGTTCTGGGGGTCACGGGAGGTGGTGCCGCTGCACTTACCGGTTGTTCCACCGATCAGGTAGAGAAGCTGATTCCCTATCTGGTGCCGGTGGAAGACCAGGTTCCGGGTGTCGCCACCTACTACGCGTCCACATGCCGTGAATGCTCCGCCGGATGCGGGGTCCACGTACGCGTGCGTGAGGGCAGGGCGGTCAAGCTGGAAGGGAACCCGGACCACCCCATCAACCGTGGGAAGCTCTGTTCGCGGGCACAGGCAGCGCTTCAGGGTACCTACAACCCGGACCGTATCCGTGGTCCGCTTGCCCGGTCGGCAAACGGCGGCTTTGAGGAGATCTCCTGGGACGATGCGATAGCCCGGCTTGCTGAACGGGCCGGAGGGGCCGCGGCGGACCGGTTGTGGTTCGTTACCGGCAACGAGCGGGGCAGCTTCGAGCGGCTGGTGGGTGAGTGGGTCGCGGCGTTCGGGTCGCCGCGCGGGCATGTGGTCTTCGAGCCGCTGGCCCAGGAGGCCAACCGGCATGCCAACCGGGAGGTGTTCGGTACGGATGCGCTTCCCATGTACAACCTTGCCGAGGCCCGGTACGTCATTTCGTTCGGCGCGGACTTCCTGGAGACATGGCAGAGCCCGATGGAGCAGACCCGCGGGTTCACAGCCTCCCATGCGTATCGTGATGGTGGGATGGGTCGGTTCGTGTACGTGGCGCCGCGGATGAGCATGACCGGCATGAGCGCCGACGAGTGGATCCATCCGGCCGCCGGTCGGGAGGGTGTCGTGGCGCTGGCCATGGCTCAGGTGATTCTGGCCGAAGCGCTGGGCAGTCCGCCGGCTGATGCAGCCCGGTTGCGTGCCGCACTCGACGCTTATCGCCCGGCCGAAGCCGAACGCCTCTGTGGCGTACCGGCCGCCACGCTTGTGAGGCTTGCGCGGGAGTTCACAGCCGGGTCGAGCGTGGCGCTGCCAGGCGGCACCTCGGTGCAACACAGTGACGCGCACATCACCGCGGCCGCGGCCAATGTGCTCAACTATGTGGCCGGCAACGTGGGGCGTACGGTCGTCTTCGGTCCGGATGTCCACGCGGACGGTGGTTCCACATATCAGAGAGTACGGGATCTGGTGGCGGCCATGCGCGACGGGCGCGTGGACGTGCTGCTGGTTCACGGCGCCAATCCCGTTTACGCCACGCCTTCCGGTTTGGGAGTAGCGGAGGCCATGGGTTCAGTGGGCTTCAAGGTGAGCTTCTCCCGCTTCATGGACGAGACGACCATGCTGTCCGATCTGGTCCTCCCGGATCACGATCCCATGGAGCAGTGGAACGACTTCCAGCCCCGGGCTGGAGTGTTCTCGTTCCAGCAGCCGGTGATGCAACCGGTGTTCGACACGAGGCAGACGGGTGATGTGCTGATCTCGGCGGCGCGGCAGGCTGGTGGAGCGGCACGCCAGCAACTCCCGGCGGCGCGGGCAGACGGTTCGACATACAAGGACTACCTGCAGGACCGCTGGCGCGACATTCAACGCCAGGTTGGCGACCGTCAGCCGTTTGATACGTTCTGGCGGCACGTGGTGCAGCACGGCGGGGTGTGGACGGACGTGCCCGCCCGGACAGTAAGGCTCGCCCCATCGGCGGAACAGTTTGCCACGCCTGGATGGTCGAGTCCGGATGGTCAGTTCACGCTGGTGGCGTATCCGTCAACGGCTCTGTTCGACGGGCGCGCGGCCAACCGGCCGTGGCTCCAGGAGCTGCCCGACCCGGTCACCACGATCACCTGGGGTTCGTGGGTGGAGATTCATCCGGACACTGCCGCGCGGCTCGGCATTGGCGAAGGTGAGTTCGTCGAGGTGCGTTCTGAACAGGGATCGGTTGAGGTCCCGGCGTATCTCTATCCGGGCATCCGGGAAGATGTCGTGGCAATGGCCACCGGGCAGGGGCACACCGCGTACGGCCGTTACGCCGAAGGCCGGGGTGCCAGCGTGTACGGTCTGCTGCCGGCCAACGCCAACGTGTTCGGTGCGGTTACGCACTACACCTCCGTGACCTTGCGCAAGACGGGGGCATACCAGCGGCTGGCCAAGACTGAAGGCCGGAATCGCCAGATGGGACGGGGCATCGCGCAGGCAACCACGCTGTCCGAGGCCCGGAGCCACGGTTTCCACGCCTATCACGCTCCGCACGCGGCGGATGTGCCTCCGCACAAGAAGCGGTTGCTGGAGGAAGTTGCGCGTCGCCAGCAGGAGGCCACGCGGTATGGCCCGTATGCCTACGAGCAGACCCGCTGGGCCATGGCCATCGATCTCTCGAAGTGCACGGGCTGCGGCGCGTGCATTGCAGCTTGCAACGCAGAGAACAACGTGCCGCACGTCGGTGAAGATCAGGTACGGCGCGGCCGCGAGATGCAGTGGATCCGTATCGAGCGCTACTACGAGGGAGGAGAGAACGGAGAGCCCCTGGAAGCGCGGTTCGTGCCGATGCTGTGCCAGCACTGCGGCAACGCGCCGTGCGAGCCGGTATGCCCGGTGTTTGCGGCATACCACACGCCGGACGGGCTGAACGGTCAGATATACAACCGCTGCGTAGGTACGCGTTACTGCGGTAACAACTGTCCCTACAAGGTTCGCTACTTCAACTGGTACGACCACAGCACGCCCGTGGATCCGAAGACCTTCGCCTGGCCGGAGCCGATGAACTGGCTGCTGAATCCGGACGTGACCGTACGGTCAAAGGGCGTCATGGAGAAGTGCACCTTCTGCGTACAGCGGATTCGGGGAGCACAGAACCGGGCCAGGCTGGACGGCACCGAGCTCCGGGACGGAGACGTGCTGACGGCATGTCAGCAGACCTGTCCCGCCGATGCGATCGTGTTCGGTAATCTGAACGATCCGGACTCGCGCGTGGCGGCGCTGGCGGCCGACGACCGGGGATATCAGGTGCTGGACGGTCTCAATACGCGCCCGGCCATCACCTACCTCCAGAAGGTCCGCAACGTGGTGGAGGCGTAACCGCACATGGCAACCACCGCCCAGACGCAGACACCGGAAACGCTTCCCACCTACGGCGATGTCACCCGCGACATCGCAGCAACACTCGGCAAGCCCGGCCGAGGGTACTACATACTCTTTGCCTTCGTACTGGCGGTACTGGCGCTGGGCGCCTTTGCCCTCCTGTACCAGATCAGATTCGGACTTGGCGTGGCCGGCTACACACCGCCGGTCATGTGGGGCGTGTACATCACGACCTTCGTCTTCTGGGTGGGTATTGCGCACTCGGGTACGCTGATATCTGCCATTCTGTACCTGTTCCGCTCGGCCTGGCGCACGTCCGTGTACCGGACGGCCGAGGCCATGACGGTCTTTGCTGTGCTCACCGCCGGGCTTTTCCCACTGATTCATGTGGGCCGCCTGTGGTATGCCTACTGGCTCATCCCGTACCCCAACCAGCGCCAGCTGTGGGTGAACTTCAAGTCACCACTGGTATGGGACGTATTCGCGGTCACCACATACCTCACGGTGTCCACCCTGTTTCTGATCGTGGGCCTGGTGCCGGACATCGCCGCAGTGAGGGAGAAGGCTACGGGCTGGCGGAAGAAGCTCTACGAGATCACATCGCTCGGGTGGCGCGGCACCGACACGCAGTGGCGGCACTACACCAGGGCCTATCTGTACCTGGCGGCGCTTGCCACCCCGCTCGTGCTGTCCGTGCACAGCGTGGTGTCATGGGACTTCGCCATATCGATCATTCCGGGATGGCATGCCACGATCTTCGCCCCCTACTTCGTGGCCGGCGCCATCTACTCCGGCGTGGCGATGGTGGTGACGCTGCTGGTTCCGCTCCGGAAGGCCTTCCGGATGGAGCGTTATATCACCACGATGCATTTCGACAACCTGGGCAAGCTCCTGCTGCTGACGGGGCTCATCGTGGGCTACGCCTATCTCATGGAGTTCTTCACGGCGTGGTACAGCGGCAACCCGTATGAGCGCCGGGCATTCTGGAACCGCGCCTTCGGAGAGTACTGGTGGGCCAGCTGGACCATGTTCACCTGCAACGGGATACTGCCTCTCTTCCTCTTCTGGAAGAAGGTGAGGACCAGTATCGCCGCCATGTTCGTGCTGTCGCTGTTCGTGAACCTGGGGATGTGGTTCGAGCGATTCGTGATCATCGTGGTGTCGCTCTCGCATGAGTACGTGCCTTACGCCATGGGTCATTACACGCCCAGCTGGATTGACTGGTCGATTCTGGCGGGGAGCTTTGCCTGGTTCTTCATGTGGTTCCTGCTCTTCGCCAAGACATTCCCCACGGTGTCGATCACCGAGGTGAAGGAGATCATTCCGATGCCGAGGAAGGGAGGGGCAAAGGCATGAGCGCCGGCACGGGCGGCCTGCTCGCTTCCTTCGACTACGTGGATGCGGCGACGCAGGCCATCAGAGGCCTGAAGGAGATGGGTTACAGGGACTTCACCGTCTACACGCCCGTGCCGAGCCACGAGATTGCGGACGCGGTTGGTCACAAGGTCAGTCCGGTGCGGATCTGGACTCTGGTGGGTGGGCTCACGGGGTGTTTCCTCGGATTCCTGATGACCCTCTGGATGTCGGTTGACTATCCCGTGGTGGTGGGTGGCAAGCCCATTCCATCGCCCATCCCCTACGTGGTGATTGCATTCGAGCTCACCATTCTCCTTGGCGCGTTGGCCACGATCGCCGGGCTCATCGTGCATTCGTTCCTCGACCGCAGAAAGGCGAGCTACGACGGCCGGTTCAGCGACGACCGGATAGGGATCTTCGTGCCGTGTCCGGTGGAGCGGCGGCCGGCGGTGGAGCAGTTGCTGCAGTCGGCGGGAGCGGCGGAGGTGCGCGTTGAAGCGTAAGGTTCTGGCTGCGGCCGTCTGCCTGGTGGTGGCGGCGGGTTGCACCCGCGATCAGTGGCAGCGCTTTCCCGGGCCGGACGATATGGTGGCGCTGGTCCCCTGGTTCTCGAACATGTACCGGGGTCCGGCCATCGGTCCATACAAGATGCCGGAGCCCAGGCCACCGGTGCCGGGCACCATTCCGGTCACCGGCAACGAGCCACCCACACCCATTACGGCGGATCCCGCCGATCTCGCGCGCATCAACGCGCTGCGCAACCCGGGGCAACGGACCGCGGCGTCGCTCGAGCGGGGCGAATTGATGTACAGCATCTATTGTCTGCCGTGCCATGGGGATGCGGGGGCGGGAGACGGTCCGGTGAACCGCGTGCTCATGGTCACGCCGAGCCTGCTGGAAGACAGAGCCCGGCGGCTCAGCGACGGATACCTGTACGCCATCATCCGGCATGGAAGAGGCGTCATGCCGGCACAGGGTGACCGCGTACTGCCCGAAGACCGCTGGCACATCGTTAACTACGTACGGGTACTCCAGGGAGCCGCCCGATGAGCGCGCACGCATCGAACGAACAGGCGTACGCGCGGGCGGCGAATGCGCCCACCGGAACTCTGGTCATGGGTGGGGCGGTGCTGGCGGCCATCGGGCTTGGTCTGTTCCTGATGCTGACTATGGGTGACGATCCGGCGCGCGCCTGGCGCAGCTTCCTCACCAATTTCGTGTTCTTCACGGGTCTGGCCACCGGAGCCGTGATCTTCGCCGCTACGCAGAAGATCACCAAGGGCGTCTGGGCCGGGCCGATCATCCGGTTTGCGGAGGCCGCGGTGGCCTTCCTGCCGGTCTCGATCATGCTGTTCATGATCCTCTTCCTGGGCAAGCACCACCTGTTCCCGTGGATCGAGGAGCCCACGCCGCTCAGGGGCCAGTGGCTCACCGTTTCCTGGGTTTTCTGGCGCGATCTCGTGAGCCTCCTGCTGTTGTTCGGTGTGGCAATTGCGTTCGTGCTGGCCGACCTCAAGCCCGATCTGGCGCGGCTCAAGGGCCACGCGAGCGGATGGCGCAGCGATCTGTACGACCGGATCGTGGGCGGATACACCGGCACCCCCGAGCAGACGGAAGTGCTGGAGCGTCGGCTGAGCCGGCTTGCGGTGGCGCTCTGCCTCGTGTACGCGTACGTGTTCTCGCTCATCGCGTTCGACCTGATCAAGTCGCTGTCGCCCTACTGGCACAGCAACCTGTTCGGGGCCTACTACTTCATGGGTTCGTTCCTCACCGGGCTCACAATGCTGGGCATGATGATGGTGTATTGGCGTGGACGTCTGGGCCTCACGGAGATGATCGGCCAGCAGCAGTTCCATGACCTGGGCAAGATGATCTTCGGTTTCACGATCTTCTGGGCGTACCTCACGTACAGCCACATCATCGTGATCTGGTACGGCAACCTGCCGGAAGAAACGGCATACCTGTTCTGGCGGATGTTCGGACCGTGGCAGCCAGTTTCGATTCTTGTGTTCCTGCTGGTATTCCTGATCCCATTCTGGGGTCTGATCTGGTACAAGGCCAAGGTCACACCGTTCACCTTCACGTTGTTCGCGGCAATTTCCTTCGGCGGGATGTGGCTCGAGAAAAATCTGCTGGTGCAGCCGTCGCTCATCGAGCACCCGGCGTTCGGGTTCCCCGAGTTCGGGATCACGCTGGGCTTCCTGGGTCTTTTCCTCCTTGCCTACGGTCTGTTTGCGCGGACGTTCCCGATGGTGAGTCCGCGGCTCGCCGAGAAGGCCGGTCGGCTGCATCATTAGGAGACGGGCCCGGGTGGCGCTCCGGACGTCCCGCTCCCTTCCTGCTAGATTTCCACCATGAATCGTTACGGATTGCACGCCACGTGCGCGATCGCGTAATCCTGTGGCGCGAGGCCGCACGAATCGCCGGTGAAGGCGCGCCTGCGGCGGTGGCGACGGTTGCCAGGCGGCGCGGATCGCTGCCCATGGCGTCGGACGCCAAGATGCTGGTGACCGCGGCGGGGCTGAGGTGGGGAACGGTGGGTGGAGGATGTGTTGAGGCGGACGTGGCCCGGCAGGCCCTCGCGACAATTGACACCGGGTATCCGGCTCTCGTACGACACACCCTGAACGCCGATCTTGCGGGCGATCTGGGACTTTCGTGTGGCGGCACCGTGGAGATGTTCGTGGAGCCCGTGGTTGCAGGGCCGGAGATGGCGGGTCTCTACGATGCAGTTGCGCAGATGCTCGAGGACCGGGCACGCGGCGGCGTGGTGACTGCGCTCGACTGGAGCAGCGGGCCGGCCAAGGCCGTCTTCGCGGAAGGGGTACGGCGCGCATCGGTGGGTGGCGTTCCCGAGAATGCGGCGCCTGACCTGCCTCTTGAGCCAGGCCTGGACGAACAGTCAGGTCTGTTTCTTGAGCCCGTAACGCGTTCCCCTCGGCTCATCATCTTCGGCGCGGGGCACGTTGGGGCCGAGATCGCACGCGCCGCTGCAGGAACGGATTTTCACGTCGTGGTCGTGGACGATCGAGAGGACTTCGCTAATCGGGACCGACTGCCATGGGCGCAGGAGATCGTGGTAGATGACCTGCGGGCGGTACTGGATCGTCTCGTCTTCGACACCGATGACTACGTGATCTCTGCGACGCGCGGCCATGCCATGGATGCGGTGGTTGTGGAACGGACGGCCGGGACGGCGGCGCGCTACGTGGGAATGCTCGGCAGCCGGCGGAAACAGGCGGTGATCTGGAAGGCGCTTGCCGCTGCCGGTGTGCCTGTTGAGGCGCTCGAGCGGGTCCGGGTTCCGATAGGCGAAGAGATCGGAGCGGATACGCCTGGCGAGATCGGAATTGCAGTCATGGCCGAACTCATCCGGTTGCGGCGGGCGGCGGGCGGCGCTCGCCGCTCACGTCTCACAACAACCGGCAACCAGGATGTCCGGTAAACTCTTCGTCGTCGAAGTCCGGCCAGTCACTGCAGATCGAGGGCTTTGCCGGGTTGCCGTCCGGCCGCAGGCGGCCGTGCAGGGTGCAGCTGTAGCCGTCGGCCGGATCGAGGTAACCGCAGGCCGAGATGACTTCGCATTCGATGGTCCGCTCGTCGGTCCGTTTGACCTTGCACAGATAGGGAGAGCGGCGCGAGCGCAGCAGCAGTTCCGTCTTTCGATCCCGGGGGGAGGTTGCCACGTCCAGCGTCAGGTCCCGGCAGCATGCGGCTCCGCGGGTGTTGTCCGCCGTGCGGCAGGGAGCGCCGGCGCAGGGATTGGGCTGGAGGGTGGGCAGGCTGCGGCGCGGCTCGGGTTTGCGGGGAAGTGCGATGGCCTGGAGCTTTCGGCCCTGCACGACGGTGAACCGGCCACCGCCGTTCAGCAACTGGGCCCGGTCGACGGGCGTTTCCGGCGGAAGGGTTCCACGAAATCCGTGAGCCGAGCACCGTACCTCCTGCCTCCCGTCGCCGTTCCCGGGTTCGGCGACCAGGTACTTGCACCCGACCCGCACCGCGGCGTCGACGAGAAGCTCGCCGTCCAGCACGTACGGGCGGCTGAACGAGATTCTCTCTGTGTGTCCCAGCATCCAGGTGGCCGCCGCGTCCTGTAATGCCGGTGTGTCATCCTTGAGGTCGGCGATCCGCACAGTGAGCGAGAGACCGCGGCACTGTGCGCCCAGACGGCGGCATGGGGGTAGTTGTGGCATGGAGCGGAACGTCCCGGATTCTGATCGAAAATGCAACCCTCCGAGGCGTGGAGTCCGCCCCGTCGCAAAGTCATGCACCCGGTGGTACATTTGTGTCGATTCCGGTGGGTTGTGAGCCGGTCGACCGACGTGGCGCAGGCCGGAATCCCCGAATTTCTACTCTGACGGAGGTGTTGGGAGTATGCGGAAGCTGATGGCGGGTCTTGCAGTGGCGGTAATGGCCTGCGGTGGTGCCGATCAGGCCGAGGACCGGGCCCCGACGACCGAGGCGCGGCCGGCGGAAACCGCGACCACCGGAACGGTGCACGAAGTGCGCATGTTGCTTACGCCCGGCGGTGACTACGTGTATGATCCGGTTGAACTCACCATAAAGACGGGCGATACCGTGCGCTGGCTCAACATTTCGGGGCCGCCGCACAACGTGGCGTTCTACGCGGACAAGATCCCCTCGGGCGCCCGGGAAGTGCTCAACGCAGCCATGCCCAACCGCATGGGTGATCTTTCCGGCCCGCTCATGATGCAGCTCAACGAGGTGTACACAATCTCGTTTGCGAATGCGCCTCCCGGGGTCTACGAGTACTTCTGCACCCCGCACGAGATGCTGGGGATGATTGCCAAACTCACCATCACCGAGTGAACTCCGGATGAACCTGTACGGGCCGCACACGCCGATGGCCGGCGCGTGCGGCCCTCTCGTTCCGCCGCCCCCATGACACGAATCGGCGACCGACGGGTCACGCTCATCATACTGGATGGCGCTCGACACGACGTGTTCTCCCACCTGGTCGCAGCGGGCGACCTCCCCAACATCAGCCGCTATCTGCTGGAACCGGGCGGCCAGACGCCGGCTACCACCGTTTTCCCTTCGACCACCGGCGTCGCGTACCTTCCGTTCCTGACCGGATGCTACCCCGGCACCTGCGACATCCCGGGGATCCGCTGGATGGATGTTGCCAGGTATCGGGGCCGGTGGTGGACGGATCGGGCTCATGTACGGAGCTATTGCGGCTACCAGGGCGGCATGTTGAACGACGACCTGCGTCAGGGAATCGCTTCTGTCTTTGACCTCGAACCCGATTCCGTTGCGCTCTGCTCCCCGTTCAAACGGGGTTTGGCTCCGGAACGGGATCTGGTTGGATTCGCGCGCATGTTCTGGGGCGGCCTGGCGCATTACACGGCCGGGTATCTGCCGCTCGAGAGGGCGGTGGGTCGCGAGCTGGCCCGGGTGTCCGGCAGGCACCGGTTAACCCTGGCCGTATTCCCGGGAGTCGATGGGGTCACTCACTTCCATCACCCGTGGCACGCCCACGTGCTGAATGTGTACCGCGAGTTCGATGCGATCATGGGAGCCTGTGCCGCGGCCGGAGGTTTCGATGGAGATCACCTCACGCTGCTTGTGAGTGACCATGGGCTTGAACGAGTGGAACAGCACACGGACATCGCGCTGGCGCTTGAAGCGCGTGGCGTAGCGACACTCAGGCACCCGGTGGTATGGAGGCGCGACCCGCTCGCGGCGGTGATGGTTTCCGGGAACGGGTCAGCCCAGGTGTACTTGAGGCCGGGAGTGCTCCGCGAACGGCAACATACGGTCGAGGAGATCGAGGCCGGAGAAATCGCCGGGATTCCGCGGGACCTCGTCGGGTATCTGGCCGGGCTTCCGGGAATAGCAATGGTGGCCGGAGCCGGCGCGGGGGGCGGAGTTGATCTGATATCGTCATCCGGGCGCTCCCGTATCGAAGACAGGGGAGAATGCATTGGATACGTGCCCGGCACGGGAGATGTACTGAAGCTCGGTGATGCGGCGGTCCGGTCGGATCGTGACTGGCTCACCGCCACAATGGAATCCGCGTTCCCCGATTCTCCCACCCAGTTGCTTCAGCTCTTCCGTTCGGCGCGAACGGGAGATCTGGTGGTTGTGGCGGAGCCGGGCACTGATCTCAGGAGCGATTGGGAGATTCCCGAGCACCGCTCCGGTCACGGCAGCCTGATCGCCGAGCATATGCGATGCCTGGTTGCCGTCAACCGACCGCGGGTGGAGGCGGTGAGAACGGTTGATCTCTTTCCGGCCATGCTGGGTCACCTGGGTATTGCAGTGCCCGAGGGAACGGACGGAGTGGCGCCGCCATGGCCTTCGTAACCCGCGAAGCTCTGTTTCGCCGCCGGGGCAACCTGACGTGGGACGGCGTGGTACGCGGCTCGGGCGTGCTGGCGTTCCTTGCCATCCCCGTGGTGGTCTTCATGCCTGCGGCAGTGGGTGGGCTGGTGGCGTTTGTCCTGGTGACGATATGGGTGAACGGCCCGCTCGGCATCTTTCTGCCTGCCACGTACGAGCCGATACTGATCATCTTCGGCCGGATCTATCCGCCGTTGCTGATTGCGGTACTCGGCATCTTCGGGATTCTGTATGTGGAGTTTCTGAATTACCACCTCTACGGCAAACTGCTGGAGCTGAATGCGTTTCAGCCGGCGCGCAACAGTCGGATCGTGCGGCGGGTCGTGAAGTGGTTTGACCGGGCGCCCTTCTTCACCGTCTGGCTGTGCAGCTGGTCGCCTCTGCCCTACTGGGCCGTACGCATTCTTGCGCCGCTGGCGGGATATCCGGTGCGGCGCTACCTGCTGGCCACTTTTCTGGGAAGGCTGCCACGGCTCTGGTTCTTTGCGGCCCTGGGACTCTACTGGCACGTAAGTACAAGGGCGCTGGTGATCATCACTGTGCTTTCCATCTGTGCCGCGGTGCTGATATGGCTCATCAAACGACGGCGGGGTGGCATGGGTGCACCGGACAAGCTACAGACGGCCGGCGTCAGCGCCCCTTGAGGAGTAAAGGATCGCTGCCGTCCAGGCTGCGATCGTTCCCAGGACCAGTCCGGCCAGTGCGTCAACCGCATAGTGCATCTGGCAGTACACGGTAGCCACCGTCATCAAGGCAGCAGGGAGTGCGAGCGACCTGCCGACGGCGGGCCATGCGCGCCATGACGCCAGCGTGGCGGCTACTGCAGCGGCCACGTGCGATGACGGAAACGCGGCGCCCACCGACGATCCCTCGCCCAGAACGCGGTACACGAGCCGGGCGCTCCAGACTTCGCGCACGGGACCGGTGGGATGGGCGAACGCGTAATTGGGACCGGCTACCGGAAAGATCAGGAACACCATGTAGCAGGCAACGAAGGCGAGCATGGTCGCGAACACTACTGACCTCGCCTCCACGCGTCTGCCACGCATCACGAGCAGCACCGGTCCTGCCACGACGACGGGGAAGTACATCAGGTAGGCAAGATGCAGCAGTCCCGACCAGAACACCGAGGGTGCCGAGCGGATCCATTCGTACGATACCTGTCGGCCGAACAATGCCGCTTCCCACCGTTGAACAACGGCATCGTTGCCCAGGATCTCCGACAGCCCGCGAGTTTCGTTGACGGCTCCGATAATCGCGTACAACGGAAGGAGCATGGCCAGAGGATACAGGTCATGCAGCAACGGCCCCACTCGAGATCTGGTGTCGAGTTTCGCGAAGGCCGCCAGCATGAGGACAAACAGGGCGTGGGCGGCCAGGATGGCGATACCGGTCCCCGAGCCGGCAATTCCCATTCCGACCACGACCGTTGTGGCGAACACCACGTATCCGCCGAGCAGCAGATCAACCGGCTTCAGAGCCAACCGTGTTTCCGGTACCAGTCCGCGGTTTTCGAGAAGCCGGTGGAGAGATCGTACGATGGTGTCCAGGTCGTATCACGCATCAGTGCCGCGGGCGAACAGGTCCAGGCCTCGGCCAGAAACTCGTCCGCCTTGTCAGACGAGAGGAGGGTGGTGCGGCCCGCAATCCGCACCGCGGTTCCGGTGAGCCAGAGCATCGGACGTGCCAGCAGCGCCGGCATCGGGATTACGAGAGGACCCCTGCGCCCGCCAATTGCGCGGTGCGCGGCCTTCACCAGCGCCCGGCTGCGTACGATGTCGGGGTGGTTCGCGTAGTAGATCTTCCCCTCAGTGGGTGCCGAAACCACCTCCACGAGGGCCCGGACCAGATCTTCCACATAGACGACCGACAGCTCCTGGGAGCCGTCTCCGAATACCGGCGCGATCCCGAATCGCACCAGGCGGAACAGGCGCAGCAGTTCGCGGTCACGAGGGCCGTACACGGTGGGAGGGCGCACGATGGTCCACGGGATCCGACTCGCGCGCACGGCCTGCTCTGCGGCCAGCTTGGAAGCGCCATAGGGGGTGACCGGCTTTTCCGGTTCGCCGCCCTGCAGGGCGCGGCCCCTCCTCGATGGGCCGGCAGCCGCCAGAGAACTCACGTGGACAAAACGGGAGATACCGGCCGGCGCAGCCGCGAGGACCCGTTCGGTTCCACCGACGTTGACGTCGAGAAACTCGCGCTCGTTACGTGCGGCGGTCAGAGCAGCCACGTGAAAGATCACGTCGGCGCCTTCGGCGGCGCTCGCGAGCGCGCCGACGTCGCTCATGTCTCCCTGAACGAGCGTGGGAGTGCGTTCGCCGAACAACCGCCGTGCTTTGCCGGGATCCCTTACCAGGCAGACTACGTCGTCGCCTCGGGCGAGCAACGCTTCAACGAGATGGGAACCGACGAATCCGGTGCCCCCGGTAACGAACGCCTTCACAGCGGTCGGTCGTAGAGACGAAGCGTCTTGTAGTGGCGGAATCCCACGCGTACGGAGGCGTTCTTCATAGTGGTGTTGTCTTCCAGTACCCAGCCGGCCTCCGCCCAATTGTAGCCGCGCGCCCGGCCCTTCTCCCAGATCCAGTGGTACATGAGGCCGTCGGCGCCGCTCATGCGGTACTCCTTGAGCAGGCCCAGGAGGAGCACTCTGAGACGGCTGACCCTGCGCGCCGCCCACAGGACCTTGAGTATACCGGGAAAGAGCCGGCCCGATGGATTCCTTTTCAGTGCCACGTTCAGGTCCGGCAGAGCGGCACCGAACCCGATCGTCTCTCCATCCACTTCAGCGAATACGACGAGGTCCGGCACGACCACCGGGCGCAGCTGCTTTGCAAGATGGTCGATCTCTGCGTCACTCATGGGAACGAAACCCCAATTCCGCTCCCATGCCTGATTGTATACCGTCTTGATACGTTCCACCTCGGCGTCGAACTGCCTGAGGTTGAGTCCGCGGAGGGTTATCCGCTTTCGTTCCGCCAGGTGCTGCGCTGCGCGTAACAGCCGCTCGGGTATCTCCGGATTCGTCGATTCGTACTGATACAGGTCCTTTGCCTTGGTGAATCCCGCCCGCTCCACCAGCACAGGGTAGTACCGTGGGTTGTGAGGGTTGAGCAGCGTGGGCGGCGTGTCGAAGCCGTCAACCAGCACTCCGCATTCGTCGTTGGTGGAGAACGAGGTGGGCCCCCGCATCACCGTAAGGTCGCGTTCACGAAGCCAGCGGGCGGCGGTTTCGAACAGCGCATCAGCCACAATCTGATCGTCCACGCACTCGAAAAATCCGAAAAAGCCGACGGTGTCGGCGTGGAAATCGTTGTGGGCCCGGTTGTGGATGGCGGCAATCCGCCCAACCATCTCACCACCCGGGCGTTCCGCCAGAAAGTATTCCGCCTCCGAGTGCTGGAAGAACGGATTTTTCCGCCGATCCAGCATCTTCCGGACGTCCATACGCAACGGGGGGACCCAGAGCGGGTCCCCTCGGTGCAATCGGTAAGGCAGTGCGATGAACCGGCTGAGGTCGGCGGCCGTGCGCACCGGCCGCACGACCGGCGGAGCGGTCAAATGACCCCCATCTCCTTGCCCAGTCGGGCGAACTGATCCAGCACAAAATCGATCTGGTCGGGTGTATGGGTTGCCATGAGGCTGGTGCGGAGCCTGCACTCATCGGGCGGCACCGCCGGCGGCACCACCGGATTCGTGAATACGCCGGCATCGTACAGGCGGCGCCAGAACAGGAACGTGCGTTCCAGCGTACCGATGAGCACAGGCACGATGGGCGTCTGAGTGGCCCCGATATCGAACCCGAGGGAACGAAAGCCTTCGTGAAGCCGGCGTGTGTTCTCCCACAGCATTTCGCGACGGTGCGGTTCCTCGATCATCACGTCCAGGGCGGCCAGTACGCCTGCGGTGTTGGCCGGCGGCAGTGCCGCGGTGAAGATGAGCGGCCGGCTGTGGTGCTTGAGGAAGTGAATCACGCTTTCCGAGCCGGTCACGAATCCACCGATGGACGCGAGAGATTTGGAGAAAGTACCTACTATGAGGTCTACGTCTTCGATCATGCCGAAATGCGCCGCAGTGCCGTCTCCCTTGGGGCCCAGAACACCCGTGGCGTGGGCATCGTCCAGCACCAGGGCTGCGCCGTAGCGCTGCGCCAGCCGCACCAGCTCAGGCACGTTGGCGATGTTGCCTTCCATGGAGAAAACGCCGTCCACCACGATCATCTTGCCGCGGTCGCCGTGCTTGGTCAGCAGCCGCTCGAGATGTCTGAGATCGTTGTGATTGAATCGCTCGGTCTCGCCGTACGACATCTTGGCCCCGTCCACGATGGACGCATGGTCAAGCTTGTCGAGCAGGACTACGTCGCCGCGGTTGATGAGGCCGGAAATGAGCCCGAGGTTGGCCTGATATCCGGTGGAGAAGACAAGAGCGGCTTCCTTGCCGAAGAACTCGGCCAGCCGGGCTTCCAGCAACTCGTGCAGGTCCAGCGTACCATTTAGGAAGCGGCTGCCCGTGCAACCGGAGCCATAGCGCTCGAGCGCCGAGCGGGCGGCTTCCAGGACGCGCGGATGATGCGTGAGGCCGAGGTAATTGTTGGAACCCATCATTACGCGCTCACGGCCCTCGATCACGACGACCGTGTCTTCCGCCTTGGAGATGGGCTTGAAGTAGGGGTACAGGCCGGACGCCTGGATTTCGCGCGCTCGAGTGAAGTTCTTACATTTGTCGAACAGCGCTACGTGCTGGAGTGTCTGAGTGTCCACAGTACCTCGGGGCGCAACGATTTTGGGGGTGACGCTGCCGCCACCACGGTTTACCCGGAACGATACGATTGTAGCGCCCTCTGTCCCACCGCACAAGGGTGCCGTCATTCTGGCCATCTTTTTACTGGGCGCAGGTTTAGGTGCTCCCGGCGGGGTCGTGGCCCAGGACGGGCGCGCGGCCTCGGTAGCGGGCCCCCTGGACGTCCTGACCGCCGGCGTCGCGGGCGCGGCCGTGCTGGCCCCCCGCCTCCTCAGGTTCGGGCCGGACACGTCGGGTTGTGCGCCCTGTGACCGTTTGCGCGTTCCGGGAGTGGACAGGTGGGCCATTGCCGAGCCCAGGAGCGGGCTTGCGCTCGCTTCGACCGGTCTGCAGGCCGCCCTTGCGGTTGCGGTGATGCTCGATGTGGGTGCGCGGGAAGGCGGCATGCCGTACGCTTCGGCCACCGCACAGTCCGGGCTTGTAGCGCTTGGGGCGGCGCAGATCCTCAAGGAAGCTGCCGGGCGGCGACGGCCCGAGTTGTATACCGCCGGCGCCGTCCACGTAGCGAGTGACCGGGACGCGCGGCGAGGTTTCCCTTCGTCTCATGCTGCGGTGGCTTTTGCTCTTGCAACGAGTTACTGGCTGGCGCTTGATCGGGTCAGCGTTGAAGGGAGAACCACCAGGCGCATGGGCGCGGTTGCCGCTGCCCTGGGTGTGGGTGTGCTTCGTGTTGCTGCGGGGCGGCATTTTCCCACTGACGTTGTTGCCGGTGCGGCGCTTGGCATTGCGGCGGCTGCAACTGTGCATACCATCAAGTTCTGATCTTCCAGAGTCTTCGTCGAAGGAGTGCAAAGCGTGTTTCGTTCGGCATCGATTGCAGTTCTCGTTTTGCTGTTCATGCCCGCCGTCCCCACGGTGGCCCAGGAGTTCGACCTCTCCGTGGAGAACATCATGCGCGGCCCCGAGCTGGTGGGTACCGCGCCGCGTGCGTTGAGGGGGCAGGGTGTGGCGAGCTGGAGTCCCGACTCGCGCCACCTGTACTACCGGTGGAGGGAGCCCGGCAGGGATACGGCCGACGTGGTTTACCGGGTAACGCCCACGGGCCAACCGGAAAGGCTGGAAGGGGCTGATCCCGACACGATCATAGCCGGTCCGGCCGAGTGGTCGCGTGATCGTCGCCAGGCACTGTACGTTATCAACGGCGACCTGGTGCTGTGGACGCCCCGCGGGTATCGCTATCTCACCCGGACCCGCGCGCGGATCTCCAATCCGCACTGGTCAGGCGATGGCCGAACAGTCTTCTTCACGCAGGGTGGTAACGCGTTTGCTCTGACGCTCGAAACGGCGGAGCTTCGTCAGCTCACCGATATCCGTTCCGGAGAGGCGCCGAGGGAACGTGAGCCCACCCCGCAGAGGCGTTTCCTGATTGAGCAGCAGCAGGAGCTGTTCGAGTTCATCAGCAGCGGACGGTTCCGCGACCAGCCATGGAATCGCGAACCAACCCGTGACACGCTGCCCATGCCGTTTTATCCGGGACAGCGGCGCTCAGCTGGCAATCTCATCGTGACGCCCGACGCGAAGTTCGTGTTGCTCACCGTCACCGAACAGCCGGCAGACGCCCGCCAGACCGAGATGCCGCTCTGGATCACCGAGGATGGATACATAGGAAGGTTCCGTGGCCGCACCAATGTGGGCGATGCGCAGTCCTCCTCAAGGGTCGCAATCATCGAGGTCGAGACCGGGAACGTGACGTTCGTGGCGGACAGTGTGGGAGAAAGCAAGCGCGACGTCGCGAGCCTCGCGGTGTCTGCGAGCGGGAGACACGCGCTGGTACGTGTCGAGTCCCATGACAACAAGAATCGGTGGTACGTTGTGGTGGACCTGCCGGGCCTCGAGGAACGTGTGGTGGCGCACGACCACGACGAGGCGTGGTTGAGACATCCGGGGCCGCCGCTGAGGTTCCTCGCCGGCTTCCTGCGGGATGAGGACACCGTCTATTTCGGGTCGGAACGCACGCGGTTCACGCACGTCTATCTGGTGCCCGCCGCGGGCGGTGAGCCAACGGCCGTGACCGGAGGCGAGTGGGAGGTGCTGACCGCCACACTTTCCCCTGACGGGCGCACCTGGCATCTCACCGCCAACCGCGAGGGGTTTGCCGATGTGCATCACTACACGGTGCCGGTGCAGGGTGGCGCGATTACGCGCATGACCACGGTCTCAGGCAGGCAGGATGCGATCGTGTCGCCCGATGGCCGCTGGCTTGCCATGCGGCACTCGGAGGCGGATCGCCCCTGGGATCTGTTCATCCAGGAGAACCGACCGGGACGGCGGATGCGACAGGTCACGCTCAGCACCACTGAGGAGTTCAGGCGCGGTCCGTGGATCAAGCCTGAAATCGTGATGATTCCGGCGGACGACGGCGTCTTGGTGCCGGCGCGGCTGTACCGTCCCACGGCAGATCCCGGTCCCGCGGGGAACCGTGCGGCGGTGATCTTCGTGCACGGGGCGGGGTATCTCCAGAACGTGCACAACTGGTGGTCGCAGTACTACCGCGAGTACATGTTCCACCATCTGCTGGCCTCCCGCGGATACACGGTGCTGGATATTGACTACCGGGGGAGCGCGGGCCACGGGCGCGACTGGCGGACCGCCATCTACCGCCACATGGGTGGCCGGGATCTCGACGACCACGTGGATGGAGCCCGCTGGCTCGTGCGCGAGATGGGCGTGGACCCCGGACGCATCGGGATATACGGCGGGAGTTACGGAGGGTTCATCACCATCATGGCCATGGTCACCAGGCCCGGCACCTTCCAGGCTGGGGCGGCGCTTCGTCCGGTCACTGACTGGGCTCACTACAATGATGGCTACACGTCAAGTATTCTCAACACGCCTCAGGAAGATTCCGTAGCCTACCGCCGGTCTTCACCGATCTACCATGCGGAAGGGCTCGAGGGCCACCTGTTGCTGATGCACGGTATGGTTGACGAGAACGTATGGTTCTACGACACGGCGCGTCTGGCGCAGAGGCTGATCGAACTGGGCAAGGAGAACTGGGAAGTTGCCATCTATCCGGCGGAGCGGCACGCGTTCACGGAGGTTACGGGCTGGGTAGACGAGTATCGGCGGATTCTCAACCTCTTCGAGAGGGTGCTGCGTGCGCCATGACCTGCTGAGGCTTGTGATGCTGGCACCGTTGCTTGCGGCCTGTACGGGTCCGCAGGCGGCGCGGATCGTGCTGTCCCACGAGTTCATTGCGTTCCAGGGCGCGGGTGCCACGCAACAGGTTACGGCCCAGGTGCTGGATCAGGACGGGAAGCTCATTACGGACAAGCAGGTTACCTGGAGTTCGAACGCCGCGGCGGTGGCCACGGTGTCCGGAACGGGGCTGGTCACGGCGGTTGGCCCAGGAAGTGCGGAGGTTACCGCCACAGTGCAGAACGCATCCGGAAAACTCACCGTAACCGTAGCGGCGGGCTACAACATAGAGCTCCGGATGCTGACTACGGTGTCCCCTGCGGTCCAGAACGCGTTTCAGGCCGCCAAGGCCCGCTGGGAGCAGGTAATTGTCGGGAACCTGCAGAGCGTACCGATCAACATCAGTGCCGGTCAGTGCGGCTCGAACTCACCACCGCTCAACGAAGTGATCGATGATCTGCTCATTCTGGTCACGGTGGACTCGATAGACGGACCTGGTAGTGTGCTGGGTGCCGCGGGTCCCTGCTTCATAAGGGAGAGCAACAAGCTGCCGGTGCTGGGACAGATGCGACTGGATTCAGCGGACCTGACCCTCCTTGCGGGGGACGGTCGGTTATTCGACGTTATCCTGCACGAAATGGGGCATGTGATCGGATTCGGCACCGTCTGGACGCATCTCGATCTGCTCAGGGATCCGGCCCCGCCCGAGACCAATGACACGCATTTTGACGGGCCCAGGGCCATCGATGCGTTCAATGCGCTGGGCGGGACGAACTACACGGGCGGCGCCAAGGTGCCGGTTGAGAACTGCTGTGGAGCGGGAACGCGCAACTCACACTGGCGGGAATCGGTGTTTGATCACGAACTCATGACCGGATTTCTCGAGGCCCCGGGCGTGCCGAACCCGTTGAGCAGTATGACTGTTGCCTCTCTCTGGGACCTGAGCTACGAGGTGAACATGGATGCGGCCGATCCGTACACGCGGACCTTCTCGCTGAGGGCCGAGCGCGACGACGGCGCGAGGCTCGAACTCATCGAACTGCCACTCACCGATCCGGTGCGCGTAGTGAATCGGTTCGGGCGTGTGGTACGCGAGGTGCCCAGATGATTGCCACCCGATGGGCAGCGGTATTGTGCGGCGTGCTGGCAGGTTGCGCCACGGCACGCGGCGGTGGAAACGTGGCGGACGATGAAACCTGCCGCCCGCCCGCCGAGGCCACGCCGGTAACGTGGAGTGAGGCACTGCTCGGCCGGTACCAGGTCACAGTGGTTGCAACAAGTGGCGCCGGGTCGGGCCGGCAGGTGACAGGAGAATTGCTGCTATGGGAGCCGGCGGGGGGTCGCCGAGCCGTGTACGGTGCCGACGAACAGCCGGTGGCGGATTTCCATGCGCCCGCGATCGGTACGCTCCACGGAGCGCTCGATTCGGTTGGGGCGGTATATCCCGGCTCGGCGGAGTCGGAAGACCCTGATGCTCCGGGCGTGCTGGTTATGGTACACCACGAACTGCCGGGCGTGATGTTGCGGGTCGGCTCTGGTTCCAACCGGCGGGGTCCGGTGGCGTTCGATGGCAGCTACTTCACTATCGGGTTGCACGAATCCGATCCCACGGGCTTCCGGGCGCGGTGGAGGAGCGCGGTTCAGATAGAGGAAGCCGGCGGCTATCTTTGTGCTGTCAAGTTGGAGACGCCGGGGCGGTAGCTCAGTTGGGAGAGCGCCTGCTTTGCAAGCAGGGGGTCACGGGTTCGAGTCCCGTCCGCTCCATTACGCTTCTTCGTATCTCTTCCCCACCTCTGCCCAGTTAACCACGTTCCACCAGGCCTTGATGTAATCCGGACGCCGGTTCTGGTAGTTGAGATAATAGGCGTGTTCCCAGACGTCGAGGCCCAGGATGGGGGTTTTGCCGTCCATGAGCGGACTGTCCTGATTGGCCGTTGAGAAGACCTCCAGCTTGCCCTTGCTCACTGCAAGCCACGCCCAGCCGCTGCCGAACCGCGTGGTGCCCGCCTGCACAAGCTGTTCCTGGAACTTGTCGAACCCGCCAAACGCTTTCTTGATGGCGTCGGCCAGCTTGCCGGAAGGCTCGCCGCCCCCCTTTGGACCCATGATCTGCCAGAACAGCGAGTGGTTATGATGGCCACCGCCGTTGTTCCGGACGGCCGTCCGTATGTCTTCCGGTATTCCGCCCATGTCGCTGAGCAGGTCTTCCAGGCTCTTCTTGTGGAGTTCAAGGTGCTTGTCAAGCGCTGCGTTCAGGTTGTTGATGTAGGCCTGATGATGTTTCGTGTGATGAATCTCCATGGTGCGCGCGTCGATGTGAGGCTCGAGCGCGTCGTACGGATAAGACAGCTTGGGAAGTTCGTGAGCCATGATATGTTCGCCTCTTGCAGAACGTCAGAATGGGTATGGTTGCCAGACAATATACGAAGGAGTACAAGGCGGCGCAGGCGTTGCGGGAACGCCGTTGCCGCGCGACATTCGGGCTCATGAATTCTGATTCCGCGCTGGCCGTACTCGGGGAGGTGGCAACCTATCTGGGCGCCGGACTTGGCGTGGATGAGGCGCTAGGTGGTGTGGTGGGGGTGCTTCAGCGCGGTCTCGGAGTGTCGGATTCCCGTATCTGGCTGCGCAGCGCCGAAGGGCACGGGTTCCGGTGCGTGCAGGCGGAGGGCAGTGTGCCGCCGGAAACGGAGCAGGCGGGGGAGGTGGCGCGCTGGGTCCTCAGAGGACAGCCTCCGGCCTGGACCGCCGAGGAGCCGTTTGTACGAATCCCGCTGATCCACCAGGGTGAACACCTGGGACTGCTCGAATGCGCGGTACCGGATGGCCCCGACGCAGCGCGGGGACGTCAGGTGGTGGCTCTGGTGGCCCAGTTCCTTGCCCCGCTGCTTTCCACCATCGAACTCTCGGAAGACCTGGCCAGTGAGGTTGCGGCCCGCACGCGTGAGATTGAGGCCCAGCGCCGGTTCACCGCCAAGATCATCGACTCGTTGCCTGTAGGGTTGTACGTGATCGACCGCCAGTTCCGCATCCAGGCGTGGAACCGCAAGCGGGAGACCGGTACCCAGGGCGTGGCCCGGCACGACGTACTTGGGCACACCGTGTTCGACGTACTGCACCGCCAGCCGCGGGAACTGCTGAGGCAGGAGTTCGAGACGGTATTCGGTACGGGCGCCATCCAGGAAGTGGACGTGGCCACACAGAGCGACGGCGAAACGCGCTACTACCGCATAACCAAGATCCCCATGCGGCTCGACGACGACGACATCACGCACGTGATCACGATCGGCGAGGATATCACGCAGTCAAAGCGGGTGCAGCAGCAGGTCACCCAGACCGAGAAGATGGCGGCCGTGGGCCAGCTCGCGGCAGGCGTGATGCACGAGATCAACAATCCGCTGGCCACGATAGGCGTATGCGTCGAGGCTCTGAGCGTTCGGCTTCCTGACCTGCCTCTCACGTCGCGCGCCGCGTTTACCGAGTATCTGAACATCCTCGAATCCGAGATCGACCGGTGCAAGACGATCGTCGGCGGTCTGCTCGACTTCTCGCGCCCGCAGGCACGGGTTAAAAAAACGGCCGTGCTGAACCAGATCGTGGAAGATGCGCTGTTCCTGGTGCGCTATCACGACCGGTTTCGCAAGGTCTCGGTGGAACGGCAGTTTGCACCGGATCTCCCCGTGATCGAAGCGAACACCGAGCAGCTGATACAGGTGTTCCTGGACCTGATGATGAACGCGGTGGACGCGATGAGTGGTGAGGGAGCCCTGACTGTTGTTACCGGCATGAACCCGGAGCGGGCCGACGAGGTGGTGGTTGAGATCCGGGATACCGGCGTCGGGATTCATCGCGAGGTCCTGAGCAAGATCTTCGAGCCCTTTTTCACCACCAAGCCGCCGGGTTCCGGCACCGGGCTCGGGCTCTCGATAGCGTACAGCATCGTGGCGAACCACAATGGTCGCGTGGAGGTGGATTCAGACGTGGGCAAGGGTTCCACATTCCGCGTCTTCCTTCCCATTCGGCATCCGGACGCTCTGTGAAGGTACTGGTCATTGAAGACGACCGCACGGTGGGTCAGTTCGTGCGCCGCGGGCTCGAAGAGCAGGGGATGCAGGTGGAGCTCGTGGCCGAGGGCGAAGAGGGTCTCGAGCGGGCATCGAGTGGCATGTACGACGTGATTGTGCTTGACCTCCGGTTGCCCAAACTGTCCGGGGTTGAGGTGTTGCGTACGCTGAGGGATCGCGGCGTTACCACGCCGGTGCTGGTGCTTACCGCACAGGACGCGGTGGAATCCAAGGTGCAGGCCCTGCGCACGGGAGCGGACGACTACGTCACGAAGCCATTTGCACTGGAAGAACTGCTGGCCCGCATCGAAGCTCTGGGGCGCCGGCCCAAGGCCATCGCGCCGCCCACCATAACCGTGGCGAACCTTTCCATAGATACCGGCGGCCGCACCGTAACCCGGGCCGGGAAGGAGATCGAGCTCACCCCCAAGGAGTATGCGGTACTCGAGTATCTGGCGCGCAATGCGGGGCGCGTCATGTCCCGCACGTTGATCACCGAGTATGCCTGGGGCTACCATTTTGACCCGGGTACGAACGTGGTTGACGTGGTGATCAACCGGCTGCGCAAGAAGATCGATCAGGGATTCAAGCCCAGGCTCATTTCAACGGTGCGCGGCGTGGGCTATGTGATGAAGGAGTAGCGGATGCGCACGATCCGCGGCCGCCTGATCGCGTGGTACGCAGCCGCACTCACAGTCACAGTGTTCGTTTTCGCGACCGCACTCTATCTGATTCAGCGTCGTGACTACGGGGCCGAGCTGGACGATCGGGTGCGGCTCGCCGCCAGTCTCATCTCAGCGGTGCTGTCGGAATCGTATGGGGCTCGGGGCGAGCTGATAATTACCGATCCCGTGACGTTGAGACCGGTGCTGCACACCGATGTGGCGTCGTTCCTGGAAGGGATCCCGGGCTACGTGGTGGTGGCGAGTATCGAAGGTGACGTGCTGCACCTTTCGGCCGACGCCCGTACGCTGCCGTACGGTTCGCTCGTGCTGCTGTTGGCTCCCGCGCTTGAGGAACGCGGTGATTCCGTGTTCGGACTGGTGGATGTGGGACCGCCGGCTGGAGAGATCCGTTATTTCGTTCGTCCCCTGGAAGACGCTGGCCCCCGGTTGGCCCGGGTGCTCGCCGGCGCGTCCACGGGGGATCTGGAACTCGGACCCCGGCGCCTGCTCACCGCCATGCTGTTGATCGTCCCCTTCATCGTGGGCCTGTCCACCCTCATTGGTGCCGCACTGGTGGGGCGTACCCTGAGGCCGGTGGATCAACTGGTGGACGAAGTCGAAGCCATCACCGACGGGAGAAGTCTGCACCGGAGGCTCGCACCCGCGGTGAGTCAGGACGAACTGGGCCGCCTCACCGCCACGTTGAATGCAATGCTCGCGCGTCTCGAGCGGAGCTTCGGCACGCTCCGGCGGTTCACCGCCGATGCCAGCCACGAACTCAAGACGCCGCTCACGGTGCTCCGGTCCGGGATCGAACGCGCCATAACGCATCCCAAGGTGGCGCCCGAGGTGCTCGAGGTTCTGGACGAGACGCTGGCGGAGGTGAACCGCATGGCGGAAACGGTCGATTCGCTATTGATGCTGGCTCGGGCGGACGAAGGACGCGCGCCTCTGCATGTTGAAGAGATCGATCTTCGCGACCTGCTGCACGAGGTTACCGAGACCGCTCACATCCTGGGCGAGCAGTCCGGAGTGACTGTAAACGTGGTGGTGCCGTCGGCACCCGTCCGGGTTCAGGGCGATCGCAGCCGGATCTGGCAGCTGCTCATGAACCTGTTGACCAACGCCGTCAAGTACACCCCCGCCGGAGGGAGCGTGGAGATCGAGTGCGCCCGGCGTAATGGCGATGCGGTCCTTGCCGTGCGAGATACGGGTATCGGTATTGCCGTGGGAGACCTGCCGCATATCTTCGACCGCTTCTGGCGGGCCGACCCGGCGCGGAGCCGGACCGGCCAGCGCCCGGGTGTGGGTCTGGGGCTCGCCATCTGTAAATGGATAGCGGAGGCCCACGGGGGCAACATCCAGGTGCAGAGCCGGCCGGGTCGCGGCACCACGTTCACGGTGAAACTGCCGGTGGCAGAGGGTTAGGGTTGCGCCGCGGGGCGCGAGGGATAATTTCCCACTTCGCGGTTCCAAAGGGCCGAATCCGGATTCCTGTAATTCGATTGTAAGCGGTTTGTAATGTCTGACCCACCCGGACGCCAGACAGCGGCAGGGCTAACGGGGTATAGTTCAACAGCGTATCGGAACGATGCCTGGAGGGGCGTGTGTTCGATAATCTGATAGAATCCAGACCGCAGAAGCGGAACCTCAAGCAGAACGTGTCCACCACGATTCTGTCGGCCGTAATCCATACCGGCCTGGTGGCGGCAGCCCTGTTTGGAACCATGAAAACCACCGAGTTCGTACAGGCGCTCACCGCCGACACAACGATGGTCTTCCTGCAGGAGGAGGAGCAGCAGCAGGAGGAGGAGCAGGAGCAGCCTCCTGTGCTGGCCTCGCTGGATCCGCCCCCCCGTGGATTCCAGACGCTCTCGGCGCCCATCGACATCCCCACCGAGATTCCGCCTATCGACCTCACGCAGCGGTTCGACCCGCGTGACTACTCGGGCGTAGGCGTGGAAGGCGGTATTGCGACCGGTATTGAAGGCGGCACCGGACCGGTGGATCTCGATCAGGTGTTCATCGAGGCCGTGGTAGACGAGCCTCCCATGCGTCTGTCGGGTCCGCAGCCGGTGTATCCGCCGCTGCTGCGCGACGCGGGTATCGAGGGTACGGTGCTGGTAGAGTTCATCATCGGCGCCGACGGCCATCCGGAGTCGGAGTCCGTCAGGATCATATCCACCACCAACCGGGCATTCGACCGTAGTGCGCGGGACGTGGTGCTGGGTTCCATTTATCGTCCGGGGCGGGTGCGCGGCCAGGCGGTGCGCGTGCTGGTGCGCCAGCCCATCAGTTATACCATACCTCGTCGATGAGCGGTTCGACGGGGATGGTGATTTCGTTCACCGCTAACAGCCTGTAGGGAGGCAAAGCCGACACCATGGAAATGTCGTTGCTTGAACTGTGGGATCACGCGGGACTGTTCGCGCGATTCATCATCATCCTGCTGCTCTTCATGTCTGTGATGTCTCTTACCGTGGCCGGCAACAAGTGGTGGCGGTTCCGGAAGAGCATGAAGGAGACCGAGAAGTTCGCGGCCGAGTTTGCGCGGTTCCTGCAGGAGGAGCAGCTCGACAAGGCCATCGAGCTCGCGGAGAAGAAGAAGGTTTCGCACGTTGCCCGGGTGCTGGGTGAAGCGCTGGCGGAGGTGAAACCGCTGCTGCGCGACCGCGCCACGGTAACCTCGGCCGACATCAACTCCGCCGAGCGCGCGGTTGATCGGCAGATGCTGATCCTGCTTGCGGAGCTCAAGCGCGGCATGGGCATTCTCGCCACGGTCGGTTCCACGGCGCCATTCGTAGGGCTGCTGGGAACCACGATGGGTGTGGTGACCTCGTTTACCGGCATGGCGCTCACCGGCACCGGCGGTCTCGCCGCGATTTCGGCGGGTATCGCCGAGGCGCTTATTGCCACGGCCATCGGTCTGGGCGTTGCCATCCCGGCGGTGTGGTTCTACAACTACTTCCAGACGAAGATCGATAACCTCACAGTTGAGATGACTTACACGTCGAAGGAGCTCATCGACTTCCTGATCAAGAGCGTCGGAAGCGAGTTCGGCCGGTCGATCTTCACCAAGGAATTCCAGGCTCAGAAGGCCGCGAGTTCCGGTCACGTAGCGAAGTAAGGGAAGGACGGCAGTAGCCATGGGCGCATCGATAAACACGAAGGGCAACGTCAAGTCCGAGCCCAACGTCGTGCCGATGATCGACGTGATGCTGGTGTTGCTGATCATCTTCATGATCGTGACGCCGGTGATCTCGTCCGGTTTCCAGGCGCAGATCCCGCAGGGCAGAAATATCGAATCGCGGCCCGAGGAGCCGGAGGATATCCTGCTGGGCATCGACCGCGACGGCAACTATTACCTGGGCACGCAGGATGAGCGCGGCACCCAACAGATCAGTCCCATCCAGGCGGATCGGCTGGAGGAGGCGCTGAAGTCCCTGTACGCCACCCGGACCAAGGACAAGATTCTGTTCTTCCGGGCGGATGCCAATCTGGAGTTTCGACACATCGAAGGAGCCATACAGATTGCGCGCCGGGCGGGTGTCCGCGTACTCGCGACCATTACCGAAGAGTCGCGTGAGGGCATGCTGGGCGGCGGGCGCCGGGGAGGGAACTGACGATGGCCATGTCAGTAGGCGAGAGCGGCGGCAGTTTCACCACCGAGCCCAACGTCGTCCCGATGATTGACATTCTGTTGGTGCTGCTGATCATCTTCATGATGCAGGTGCCGCTCCAGCGTCGGGCCATGGATGTGAACCTGCCGCCCGAGGAAACGGTGCGGCAGGAGCAGCAGCAGGCGTCCAACCAGATCGTGCTGCAGCTGCAGGAGGACGGCTCTTACGCCATCAACAACGAGCCGGTGGCTCAGGCCAACCTGGGCCGGAGGCTCATCGAGATCTATGATCAGCGTCCGGCCAAGGTGATGTTCATCAAGGCCGCATCCAACCGCCGGTACCAGGAAGTCATCGAGGCCATGGACATGGCCCGGGGCGCCGGTGTACAAGTGATCGGATTCACGCCGCCCGAAGCCAACTGAGCGGGACGGCCGGGGCAGAAGAACGGCGGGCGCGGGGGCGGATGGAAAGCTCCCGCGCCCGACGTGTATTATAGAGGCGTATGCTGCCCTCCCGCGGAGACCGGTTGGGCCCCTTCGGGGTCGTCTCGCTGGCACTGCACGCCGGGCTCATCGGCCTGCTCGTGTGGTCCGGCGCGGCGGCGCGTCTCATGGTGACACCAGGCGCTGGTGACGAAGGCGCCCGCGGAGGTGGTGGTGGGGGTGGGGGGCATCCGGATATCCGGTACGTGACGCTGGGAGCCGCACCGGCGGCTCTGGTTCGGGAGGAAGTGGAACCGGAAGTGGAGCCCGCCATCCCGGAACTTGAGCCTGAGCCGGTGCCCCCGGTTCTGGTCGAACCGGAGCCGGTGCGAATTGCCGCGGCGCCCGTACAGACCGCACCAATAGTGACTGGGCTCGGCCCCGGGAGTGGGGGCGGGGCTGGTGCCGGCACGGGCAGCGGCCGCGGTGTTGGCGCCGGCGAGGGACCAGGCGCAGGTGGCGGAACCGGGCCCGGCACTGGCGGTGAAGGGGGCGACATCTATCCCCCGCATCCGCGCGGCGTTTTCATGCCTCCCCAGCCCACGCCACGGCCGCTCAAGGGCAACACGTACACTGTGCGGTTTGCGGTTGCCGCCGACGGCCGGGTGACCCGGGTTGAAATCGAGCCCTCCGTTCCGGACCGGCGCTACCGCGACAAGCTCATGGAGCGGCTTTCGGAGTTTGTGTTCTCACCGGCAACAACACGCGACGGCAACAGGGTAAGCGGCACAGCCGTCATCATGATCACGCTCTGATCCGCTCGGCCCTTCTGGGCAAGCGGATCGCAGGAACGACATCGGAGGGAGACGCCACGTGACCGGGCCCGTCGATCCGCTCGACCGCCGTACGTCCTTGATCCGCCGCGCCGCGCTGCCGTTAGCGGTCGCCCTTCTCCTTACCCCATCGCTCACTGCCCAGGAGCTGGACGTTTCGGCCCCGCCGGCGTTCCTGGACGGGATCCCCTTCAGCATCACCGTGAAAGCGCCGGAGTCGCTGGACTCGTTGGCGGTGAGCGTCACCAATGCGCAGGGTCAGTTGCTGGCTCGCGGCGTGCTGCCGCCGGTGGGAGAGGTGGTCTTGAGGGACATCGTGGTGCGGGAGCGGGCGGACCTGCCGCTCGTCATCCGCGCGGGCGAGATCGAGGAGGCGGTCGAGGGGCCGGTGCTCCCGGGGTGGTTCAGTATCCTGCCGCCGCTCATAGCGATTGTCATGGCGCTGGTCTTCCGCGAAGTGGTGACCAGCCTTTTTGTGGGGGTGTGGCTGGGGGGATTTTTCCTGAGCGGTTACAACCCGTTCTCCGCGCTGCTCATGACGATAGAGCGGTTCGTGCGGTCGGCCCTGGCCGATCCGGACCACGCGGCCATCATCATCTTCTCGCTCCTGCTTGGCGGAATGGTTGGTCTCATGACCCGCATGGGAGGCACGCGCGCCATCGTGCAGGCCGTGACGCCGCTCGCTACGTCACGCCGCCGCGGCATGTTCGCTACCTGGATAGCCGGGCTCGCGATATTCTTTGACGACTACGCCAACACCCTCATCGTGGGCAACACGATGCGGCCGCTCACCGACCGGCTGAAGATCTCGCGTGAGAAGCTGGCGTACATCGTGGACTCCACCGCGGCGCCGGTGGCGGTGCTCGTGTTCGTGTCCACCTGGGTGGGCTTCGAGATCGGGCTCATCGGCGATGGACTGAGGCTCGCCGCGGCGCAACACCCCGACGATCCGGCGCTGATGGCGGAACTCACGGGCGCATCGCCGTTCAGCGTGTACCTGCACAGCATCCCGTATCTCTTCTATCCACTGCTGGCGGTTTTCGCGGTGGGTGTGATCATCGTGACCAAACGGGACTTTGGCCCCATGCTCGCGGCCGAGCGGAGGGCGGTGAGCGGAGGCGGACTGCACCGTCCCGGTGCCCAGCTCGCGGCGGATACTTCCACCGAGCTGGCCGAGGCGCCGGAAGGGACGAAGCTGCGCTGGTGGAACGGCGCGCTGCCCGTGATCACGGTGGTGGTCACCGTGGTGGCGGGGCTCATCGTGACCGGGCGCGCCGGGTTGGGTGAAGGGGAGGCGGCCACACTGTCCAACATTCTGGGGAACGCGGATCCGTTTGCCTCGCTCCTCTGGGGCTCGCTGCTCGGCTGTGTAATGGGCGTGTTGCTGGCGGTGGGACAGCGCATCCTGTCGCTGCACCAGGCCATCTCGGCGTGGGTGAGTGGAATAAGGGCCATGATGCTGGCCATGGTGATTCTCGTGCTCGCCTGGTCGTTGGGTGAGGTCACCAGCGCGGTGAACACCGCCGGGTACCTCTCGACCGTGCTCTCCGATCGCATGCCGATGCAGCTGTTGCCGGTCACGGTGTTCCTGGTGGCCGCCGCGATCTCGTTCGCCACTGGCACATCCTGGGGCACCATGGCCATTCTGCTGCCGCTCGTGATCCCTCTGGCCGTGGCCATGGGTGGTGGCGTCGGCTTCGACGCGGGCGGTCATTACACGATCCTGCTCGGCGGCATCTCGTCGGTGATGGCGGGATCGATCTTTGGCGACCACTGCTCGCCGATATCGGATACCACGGTACTGAGCTCGATGGCCTCGGCGTGCGATCACGTGGACCACGTGCGGACACAGTTGCCGTACGCGTTGCTCGTTGGGGTCATCGGGATGGCGGTTGGGGATATCCCAACCGCCTACGGACTGTCGCCGTGGATTTCGTTGCTGCTCGGGGCGGGATTGATAGTGGCCGCGGTTATGGTGTTCGGCAGGAAGGCTGAGGGGGAATGAACGGCTCAAGGCTCAAGGCGCAGGCTCAAGAGGCAAGGCACAGGGAGGTGCTACTCCCTTCGAGCGAGCGCTGGACCACCCCTTTGGGCGATTGTTAGGGTCTCGGCGGTTGCGTTAACGTTCCGCGGGTGGAAGCGGCGGCAGGAAGCGCAGACACCCCCGGAACGTGGGGCCGAACCCAAACAAGTGAAGGACACGATGACTATGCAAACGTGGATCCTGCGGCTTCTGGCCTGCACGATCCTGACCGCCTGTAGTGGACCCACCGGCAC
>CAZTIV010000017.1:0-26410 GCA_964613905.1 uncultured Gemmatimonadaceae bacterium
CCTCTGATCCCGCGCGATGTGGCGGGTCGGGGGGCGGAAGAGAAGACCTCCCCCCTATGCCCCACCGAAGCGTCGGCTCACCACCGGTCAGAGGCACGAAGGCTCTCAACAACCCCGCAATGCACCAGGTTCGCAAAGGAGGTGGCGCCATCCAATCGAGTGTTCCGTTCGGGCTGTACCACCCGCGGCGGCAGGAGTCATCCGCGCCCGGGCAAGTAGCGATTGTGCAGAAAACCTCTCACTTTTTGGGGGACAGCATGAGGCGTCTAAGGACGTACGCTGCAGCACTGGTCGCATTCGCGGCCATCGTGTTTGCGGGCCCGGCATACGGGCAGGCAGGCTCGGTGTCAGGCGAAGTGCGCAATGCCGAGACGGGAGCGCCGGTAAGCGGTGCGCTCGTCTTCATCGAAGGCACCGCCATCAGGCACCTGACCGGCGCAGACGGCCGGTTCGGTCTCTCGGGCGTGCCGGCCGGTGAGCGGAGCATCAGGGTCCGCGTCATCGGTTACGTGGCGCTCTCTCAGCCGGTGATGGTTCGTGCCGGCGAGACCACCACACTTACACTTACACTCACCCCACAGGCCATCGCGCTCACGGAAATTGTCGTGACGGGTACCGTGGGTGAGACTCCCCGGGCCAAGCTGCCGATTGACGTGGCTCAGTTGCGGGCGGCGGACCTGCCGGTGAGTTCACCAAACTTTGCCAGCGCCATTCAGGGCAAGATCGCCGGCGCCACGGTGGTGCAGTCCAGTGGCCGACCGGGTTCCGCGCCGTCGGTGCTGTTGCGCGGTGCAACCAGCATCGGCTCCCAGGGCCGTGACCAGGAGCCGCTCTACATTGTAGACGGCGTCATCCTGGGCTCTTCAGTGGTTGATATTGACGCGCTCGACATCGAGCAGATCGAGGTGGTGAAGGGCGCCGCCGCAGCCTCTCTGTACGGCTCGCGGGCCGCCAACGGCGTGGTTCAGATCACGACCCGCCGCGGCAACCAGTTCCAGGACGGGCAGGTGCGTTACACCTTCCGGTCTTCGCTGGGTGTTAGCGACCTTCCGGGCCGGTTCCCGCTGCTGCAGACGCACCAGTGGGCGATGGACGGCAACCGGTTCATCGATGCCACAACCAACACGCCGTGCGATTTCCGGGGCACACCGAACTGGAATCCCAATCCGGATGAGGAGTGCAGCGGGAACATGCGTACGAACGGCACTACCGCATGGAACACGTACGCGGTGGGTCAGTGGCCCGGCGGCGCGTTTGACCATGTTGGCATGTTCTACGATGGCGGCGCGGTTCAGGAGCACTACGCCTCCGCGTCCGGCCGTCAGGGTGCCACCAACTTCCACGTTTCGTTCAGCCGCACGGATGACCAGGGCCCCATGCTGGGCCAGGATGGCTTCCGGCGTAACAACTTCCGCCTGAATCTTGATCAGGTCGTGCGCCCCACGGTGCACGTGTCCGCGAGTGCCTTCTACAGTCGCTCGGTCCAGGAAGGGTTCCCGGAAGGCTCGGGTAACCCTGTCTTCGCGTTGACGCGCATGCCGGCCGGCGTGGACCTGAGGTGGTGCGAGCCCGGTACGGCCGACAGCCCGATCGGTTACAACTTCGGGAGCGACACCTGGACCAGGACGAACTGCCTGGATGATCCGCAGAACCTCCTGATCAACGTCAATCCGGTGAACACCGAGAGCCCGAACCCGCTGTACGAGTTGCTGGTTCGGCAGAACGATGTCACCCGCGGTCGTTTCCTCGCGAGCAGCAACCTGCGCTGGTCGCTCACGAACTTCTTTGACGTTGACGCGGCGTTCAGCTACGACCGCCTCGATTCCGAGTCAAACAGCCTCCGCCCGAAGGGCTTCCGGACGGTGGATCCGTCGCCCACCATCAACAACGGGACGCTGGCGATTGCCAATTCGCTGCGCGAGGCGTTCAATGCCAGCGTCACGGGCTCGCTCCGGTGGCAGGTCACCGACCAGATCAGCAACCGGACCAGCGTACGGTGGTTGTACGAGCAACAGGACATTGAGCTCAACAACGTCGGCGGCCACACGTTCGGCGCCGAGGGTGTGCACTCAGTAGACAACCTGAACACGGAAACCCTGTTCGGCGGTTCCTCGCGGCAGTCGGTGCGAGCAGACGGGTACTTCGTGATCACGAACTTCGACCTGTACGACCGCTACATCATCGACGCGCTCCTCCGTAACGACGGCAGCTCGCTGTTTGGTGCCGACGAGCGGAGACAGTGGTACGGTCGGATAGCCGCCGCCTGGCGGATAAGCGAAGAGTCGTGGCTCAACATCGGAGTGATTGACGAAATGAAGCTCCGCTACTCGCTGGGAACAGCGGGTGGACGCCCCAACTTCTTCGCCCAGTACGAGACGTTCTCTGTGGCAGGTGGGACGATCCTTCCCATCACGCTCGGTAACCGGTTGCTGAAGCCCGAACATGCGACCGAGCACGAGATGGGTGTTGACGTCGCGTTCGGGAACAGGTTCGATTTCACCGGGACCTATGCGCAGAGCAAGGTCGATAACCAGATTCTTCAGGTACCGCTCCCTGCGTTCATGGGTTTCGGCTCGCAGTGGCAGAACGTCGGTACTCTCGAGAGCAAGACCTGGGAGCTGAGCCTGGGCGCGCGTCTGGTCACGACACCCAGCTTCAACTGGTCAGCGCGGATACTCTATGACCGGAACCGGTCGGTAATCACCGAACTCAACCGGCCTCCGTTCCGGTTCGGCGTGGCCGGCCAGAACATGGGCAACGTATTCATGGCCCGCGAAGGCGAGCGCATGGGAACGTTCTACGGGCCCATCCCGGCCCGGAGCTGTGACCAACTGCCGGACACCTTCGCGGCCAGTTGCGACGAATTCCGGATCGATGACAACGGCTTCCTGGTGTGGGTCGGCCCGGGCGGCAGCCTGAGTGACCCCCAGTGGGGCACTGCGCTCGCCGGGCACGCCAGCGCGATCGGCGCACCCGTCATGTGGGGGACGCCCTTTGCCGGTCAGTGCACCGACCGGGTCAGCAACGAACGGACGAACTTCTGTCCAGTCGGAAACACGATGCCTGATTACCGGGTGGGTCTATCCTCAACGATCGAGTTCAAGGGCTTCTCGCTCTACGGACTTATCGACGCCGAGCAGGGCTTTGATGTCTGGAACCAGCCGCTTTCCTGGGCCGTTTTCCGGCGCAACGTCGATATGTACGACCAGAGCGGCGTGCCGGAGAACGACCGGAAGCCCCTTGGCTACTTCGACGCGACGTATGGCGGTCTGAGCGGTCTGGTGCCCAACGGCGAATATGTCGAAGACGCCAGCTACGTGAAGTTGCGCGAGATCTCGTTGCGCTATCGCGTGACCGGGGCGCAGTTGGAGGGAATTCCCCTGCTGCGCGGGTTCCACGGCATCGCGCTTTCGGCGTCGGGCCGTAACCTGAAGACGTGGTCCAGTTACCGCGGATACGACCCCGAGGTGGGCCGTGCGGGTGGTGCTGTTGGTTCGGCTGCTATTGCCCGGGTCGACGGCTTCAACTATCCCAACTTCCGCACCTGGACGTTCGCCGTCGAGGTGACCTTCTAATGGAGACCAGAATGAGATATACCGGCAAAAGGACGGCGGCCTTTGCGGTCGCCCTCCTGCTCGGGCTGAGTGCCTGCGATCTCGATGTTGTCAACGAGAACGCGGCGGATGCCGAGCGCGCGCTCCGCACGGGCGGTGACATCGAAGCCCTGATAGGCGGTGCTTTCCAGCAGTGGTGGTGGAGTAACCATTGGAGAGACGGCCCGGTCTTCATCCTGGCCAATCAGTCGTTCCAGATGAGCTCGTGGCCTGCGAACTACGGGATGTTCTTCTACTCGGCGCTGTCGCGGGTGAGTGTCGCGAACAACCCAACGCATGAGTTCTACGGTAACATGCTCGGCGATCTCTGGGCTCGGAACTACCGTGCGCTTTTCGCGGTTCACGCGTCGCTCCGGGCCCTCGCGGATCCGGAGAACCAGGCGATGAGGGACGAGCTGGGTGAAGCCCAGCTCCGCCGTGCCCGAATGTTCGGGAAGTTCGTGCAGGGTGTTGCACATGGGTCCCTGGCCTTGTTCTACCAGGAGGCGTTCATCCTGGATGAGAACTCGGTGCTCACCGACGCCTCGGGCGCGATCCAGCCCCAGGAGCCGAGACCCTACAATGAAGTAATGACTGCGGCGTTGGGGTACCTTGACCAGGCGATCCAACTGGCGGGGGAGACCAACCCGACACCGACAACGCTCCCGACCTCGTGGATCAGTACCGCCATGGGGCCGGCGGAGCTGAGTCGCGTGGCACGCCAGATGAAGGCCCGGCTCCGTGCCAGCGTGGCGCGGGATCCGGATGAACGGCGCAACGTGGCATGGGACGCCGTTCTGGCCGACATCGCGGCCGTCCCTGAGGCAAACTGGGGTTGGAACCTCCAGATCGCCTACCAGACTGCCCCATTCTTCTGGGACATGGCCGGCCACGTGGGCGGCTCCACCGCTTGGGGTCAGGTGAGTTACTTCGTGTACGGCATGGCAGACCAGTCCGATAACGTCCGGACGTGGTATGCCTCGGGCGCCCAGGCTCCCGAGTCCCGCCTGCCGACCCTCGGGGACGGTTCCCCGGTGCTCATCCATACACCGGACATGCGGTTCCCGCAGGGAGCGACGTTGGATGATCAGTTCGCCGATCTTCCGATCCGCTTCCCCGGCGTGAGCATCTCGCTTCGGCGTCAGGCAGTCAGCGGCGCCAACGTGGGCGCAAACAGCTGGAGTCAGCCGGCGCGCGGAACACATCGGTGGTCGCAGTATCGCCTGACCACATTCGACGTGCACTTCCCAACGGGCGGTGCCGACAACGTGTTCCCGCACATCAAGCCGGAAGAAATGCGGTTCCTCAGGGCGGAAGCCATGATCTGGCCCGGCGCGTCGCAGGACCTGGCGGCAGCCGCGGCCCTGATCAACGAAACCCGGGAGGCAGCCGGTCTTGAGCCGGCAAACGCCGACGGCACGAGCGATCACTGCGTGCCGCGGAGGCCGGGTCCCGTAGGTGAGGCAATGCCCGCGGGGTGCCCGGGCACCTACAGCTACCTCGGTCTGTCACCGGCTGAGACCGGTCTGCTCGAGATGTTGAAGTGGGAGAAGAGGATGCACATACAGGCCTTTGGCGCGCACTCCAATCAGTGGTACTTCGACGGGCGCGGCTGGGGTGAACTGTACCGGGGTACGCAGTTGGCATGGCCGATGCCGTGCTTGGACGTGGAGCTCCACCTGGCTGGTACGTCCTGTACCACGACCGGTGGTGGCGGTGATGCGTCCGCCCCGTTGAGCGTTTACGCATACCCGGGGGAGTAGTACCAGGGTACGTAACGGCTCAAGGCAGGTTTGCAGTCCAGGAATCACGGCGGGGGCGCGCCTGGTGGCGTGCCCCCGCCTTTACTGTCAGGCTACACGCTGGAAGGAAGGTCAATATGACTGGCAGGTTCGGGTTGCCCCTGTTGGGAGCGATGCTGCTGGCTGCACAGCTGGTGGGATGTGCTTCTACGCCGTCGGGCCGGGAAGCGGGTGACCGTTACCGCCTGACAAGGGCCGAGATCGAATCAGTGGACGTTTCTACGCTGTATGAGGTGGTACAGCGCCTGCGCCCAAGATGGCTCGAAGTCAGAGCACCACGTGGAATGCACGTGGAGACGGAGATCGTGGTGGTTCTGGATCGTACGCTGCTCGGGAGGGCCCACGAGCTGCGCGGTCTGGGTGTGGAGATTGCGGCTTGGCTGGAATACGTGCCGGGCACTCAGGCTCAGTCAAGGCTTCCGATGCTGGCGGGCCGCCACGTGGAAGGCGCGATCGTAGTTCATACCCGCGATCCCGGAGAACTGAACTAGGATGAGCGCGGTGGGGAACCTGTTTCCCCACCGCATGACTTTCCTTTCAGGCGAAGTTACCGAAGTGTTTGCTAGCCGGCACGAATCCCTCACCGGGGGGGACGGTGTCGTCAGGTTCCCTGTCTTCCGGTGGGTTGGGGGCCGTGCGTGCGGGATCGCATGCGCTCAGAAACAGCATACCTGCGACCAGGATTGCTCCGAGAGGCCGCAGGATTCCCCTAGTCAGGTTGTCATTACGTATGTTCATGAGTACCTCCCTGTTACAAGGCCACAGCGTAGCTTAACACGGTCGCGGCCCATTGAAAAGTGGCTGGCGCTAGACCGGGAGCAACGCTCCGCACGCCGCATGGCCTTCGGCCTCCACCGGGCCAAGGACCACCACGTGATACTCCTCGCCGATCTGGAGGCGCGGAGGTACGAAAGTATCGGCGGAATCTCCGTCTCCGACGGTCGGATACAGGTCGGCCGGACCCACGACGGTGGTTGGCGAGTCACAGGTCCCGCGGCGGAGCCGCCACTCGTACTCGGCTTCCGGCATCCAGGGATCGAGCGTCAAGCCGACCAGGGTTCCGTTGCGTTGCGAGAACGCGGCGGCCGTCCCGGTGAGCCCCGGGGCGGCGGGGCCCGACGTCAAGGCTGCCTGCCATAAAGACTCGTCCTGCCCAGTATCAAGCGAGATGCAGGCACCGGAGGAGAGGACCGCGAGTATCGGCAATACCCATGTGGCTCTGGCTATCATCGGCGCGTCCAGATGGCGATCACGCCGCATCGGGAATCCGGGTTGTAGAATTCGGGCGGTACCGTAGAGAGTCCCCGATACACTTCGATTGCCTCGATGTCCAACGGTGAGACAATGTCATCGATCGCGAAATCGGCGCCCTGGCCGCGGTTGGCCAGTATGCCGTCCAGGAAGACCTGAGCGGCGCAACCGGGTAACGACCTCTCGACGACTATCCTGCGCCGGTTGCCCCGTCCGGATCCCTCGAGAGTCACCCCGGGAAGGGTGGCCAGCACGTCGGATACGTACATGGGTCTACGGCGCTCGATTTCTTCCCGGGTTATGTAGGTTCCGACCCCCCGTACCAGCCGGTGTCGGAGGTTGTCGTGTACGGGGCTCAACGCCGACACGGCCGCCACGATCTCGAGCGGGGCCAGGAGGACGGCTCGTTGAGCGAGGCGGATCTCAACCCCCACCCAGTCAAAGTCCTCGATCCAGAGCGGCGGCGCGGTAACGGGAGTGTATCCTATGGCCGCGGTCTGGAGCCGATGGGGACCGGTTCCCGCCACGCGGAACAGAAAGCTGCCATTATGATCCGTTTCCTGTTCCGCTATGGATCGGCCCGATGGGTTCACGACTGTAACACGGGCCTTGTACACGGGCACCCCGGACGCGTCTGCAATGACGCGGCCCTGGATGGTGACCTGCCCCGCAAGAAAGCCGGGCAGAAGAACCAGCGCCGCTACCAGCACGGCGGACGACGTGGAAGGCTTCATAGATCTAGAGTCCGCATGTGGGCCCGAGAGCGGCCACACTGCAACTTGCTCGCGAGTTCGCTCGCGGCCTGAAATCAAAGTTACGACCGGCGCCGGAGCGGGTCAAGCGCGGGTCTGGGGCCGGCTTGTGGGCCTTGGTTCATGCTGCTAAACTGCCTGATCACCACAACTTCCGAGGCGCCGTCATGGATCTGACCTTTGTAAGAAGTTCGCTCTGCGCGTGTGCAGCAGTCTCTGTCCTGCTGAGCGGCGAGGCTCGAGCCCAGGGACTCGGGGCTTACGAGACCCATTTCCAGAACTCTACCTATTTTTCCGTGGGGTATGTGGCGAACGCGCCCCGCCAGATGATTGGCGCCGGGGTAATCTTCATGACTCCGAAACTGCTGGGTGGTGGTGGATTTTCAGTAACTTTCAAGATGTCTCACGATGATCCGTCCCGCGAACAGGGATTCGAGCAGGGTGTCACCCGCGAGCAGGCCGAAGAGGTGTTCGGAGATTTCCGCTTCAGGGATCGGAATCGATGGATTGGCGGTACGGTGGCGTTTACCCGCCCCGTGGGCGAAGAACTGGCCTTGTACCTTGGTGCCGGATACTCGCAGGAGACCCAGTACGCCCAGTACGAGGACCTGACCCGAGAGCGGGGGCTGTTTGGGCTATACTGGATTCAGGACGGCGAGCCCCGGGACCGGGTGAATCTGGTGGGTGGACTTCTCATGCGAATGGGCCCGCGGATCATATTCGTAATGGGGGTGGAAACCGCTCCCCGCGGTGTAACCGCCGGAGTGCAATTGGCTCTGGTCACCTCACGCCGCTAGGCAGCGGGTTCAGTAGCGCCACGGTACGTTGGCTAGTCTCTGATCGAGCGGCAGGTTGACCGGCAGACCCCAGCCGGTCACCAACGGTACGTACCACACGCGTTCCCGGAACGGGTTGGTGGGGTGGGTGGTCGCGATCTCCACCCACCATTCCCCGGATGGCAGTCTGAGAGCGGCCCCGCCGTTTGAATCGGTTCGGGCACTCACAGCCGTTCTGCCGGTCTCTGCAAGCAGTGCCTCGCGCAGTTCCGGGTAGGCCGCCCAGGCCGCCGTTTCCCACGCCCTGAGTGAATCCGCAAACCGTTGTGCCTCGGTGGCCAGCCTCCGTTCAGGAGCGGTGGCCTGTCTGAAGCCGGCTTCGGCCCTTGCCGTTTGCTCGAGCAGGCGGCCGTACAGGCTACGGAATCTGGCGTGCGCCTGGGCATAGCCCGGTGCGTCGCGTCCCGCACGGGTGAGCGAGTCGGCCAGTGCCGCCACGGTGTCTCTCAGGGCGGCCCACTCGACCCCCATCGTTCCCATACCTGACAGGTCACGCCGTTCGAACGTGTCGAGCTCCGCCTCCAGATCCGGGAACTCGGGACGCGGTGTGTGAGCCTGGGCGGAGAGCGAGTCCAGAAGCGCGCGACGGTCGTACGGAAGTGCCAGAACCTCCACTCCGGCGAGTGGGGCGCCGTCCCATTCCAGAACTACGGTTACCGCGGACTCCCGGGGGGCGCATGAGATCAGCATCCCACCCAGGGTTGCCACAACCAGAGTTTTGAAGGCTGTACGAATCAATCCACGATTACGTCAGGGAAGATGTAGCGAAGCGGGTCCTGCTGGCGTCCGCCGACGATGACCTCGTAGTGCAGGTGGGGCGCCGTGGAGATGCCTGAATTGCCCACCAGGGCAATTTCCTGGTTACGCCTCACCCGCTGTCCCACCCGGACCAGGATCCTGGAGCAGTGGGCATAGCGGGTCACCAGGCCGTAGCCGTGATCGATGGTGACGGTCTTGCCGTACCCCGGCATGGTGTTCACTGCTACCACGACGCCGCCGGCTGGAGCCACGATGGGCGTTCCCATGGGTGCCGCGATGTCGATCCCCTCGTGAGGCCGGGCCTCGTGGTGAATGGGATGGATCCGCTCGCGGGCGAACCGGCTGCTCAGGAAACCCTGAGTGGGCATGATCGAGGGGGTGCGGCTCAGGCGGTCGGCGTGGGCGTTCAGCGAGTCTACCGCCTCGTTGAACGATCCGGCCAGCAGGTTGGCACGTCTGAGCAAACCGCCGAGCTCCGCGCGCACCGTGAGGGCCGTGCGGCCCGCCTCGCCACCGTCCAGGAGTTCGTCGCGTTGGGACCAGAAGCCCACGGGACCGCCTATACCGGCCTGCTGCACGTCGGCGCTGGTGGGCTCGAGCCCCGCGAGCAAACGTACCTGGCGGTCTCGCTCGACAATGGCGTGCAGCGTGTCAGTGAGACGTTCCACCATGGCCTGGGCCGCCCCAATCTCCTGCTCGAGGAGGAGATTGGTTCGTTCCAGTTGATCCAGACGGGTGAGATTGATGGCCCTGCTCAGCGTGATCCAGGAGAAGGAACCGGCGACGACGGCAAACACCAGGGCGGCCCCCACGGCAGTCTTGAGCACCGTGGACGGGATCCGGTACGCCCGGGATCCCTCCGCGCCGGGCGGTACCAGTAATAATGTCCATCGCCGTTTAGCCATGCTGTCGACCTCTCCTCACAGAATCGTGAATCGGCAGCGGCAGATCAAAAACGACGCCGGGCGAACACAAACTGACGATTCGATCCCGGCGAAATCCACCCGTACAGGAAGCCCAAGATAGGCTCCGTGTACCGTGGCTGTCAACCCTTGGAGCGACAACATAAGTATATGTGCTTCAAGGGTTTGGCGTGTCAGGATCGGTCTTGGGGAAGAGTGGTGCGCCTTTCCTGACGCGGCCACCGGAAATGCTCGGGTTTTCTACGGTATCCCATGTGAGGTGGCTCACGCCCCCTGAACCGCCCAGCGCATCCCAGGCCGCCCGGGTCTTGCCCGGCATGAAGGGAAACATGAGCACGGTAATGCGGGCGACCGCGTCGGCGAGGGAGGACAGGACCTGGTTCAGTTCCTGGTGCCGTCCCTGCTTGTGGAGGTTCCATGGTGCCGATTCTTCCACGAACTGGTTGGCCCGCGTGACCAGCCGCCAGGCCGCCGCGGCACCCTCGTGAAGGAGGTGGGTGTCCATGGCGCGGCGGTACTCGGAGAGGACGGCAGGGGTGTCGCTATCCAACGGAGTCTCGCCGTCCCGCGCGGGAATAACACCGTTCACGTACCGGCCGATCATGGCAACCACTCGCGAAAGCAGGTTGCCGTATCCATCGGCCAGTTCAGAGGCGTATCTGGTGTCAAAACGCTCGAATGAGAAGTTGCCGTCTCCATCCCACGGAACTTCACGGAGCAGGAAGTAGCGCAGCGCGTCCGGGCCGTGCCGGTCGATGATCTCCCGGAGGTTCACCCGCACGCCGGCGCTCTTGGAGAAGCGGGCGCCCTGCGTATTTACCCAGCCATGACACCACACCTGGCGTGGGGGTTCTATCCCGGCGGCCTCGAGCATGGCGGGCCAGAGGGCGGCGTGAAAACGGACGATGTCAGGGCCGATGATGTGCACGTCGGCCGGCCAGATGCGTTCGTATCCGGGGTCGGGGAAACCCGTGGCCGACAGATAGTTGATGAGAGCCTCGAACCACACGTAGACCGTGTGATCAGGGTCATCCGGCCATGGAATCCCCCACGGTACGCGCGAGCGGCTTACCGACATGTCCTGGAGTCCTTCGGCCACCACGTTCCGGATCTCGTTCATCTTGGCGGCAGGGCGTACGAATTCCGGATGGGCCTTGTAGCGGGCCAGCAGGCTCTCGGAGAACCGGGACAGCTGGAAGAAGAAGTTGGGTTCTTCGAGCCATTTCACCTCGAGTGTGGGATGGGTGGGGCAGCGTCCGTCTGCCAGGTCCTTGTCGAGTTTGTATGCTTCGCAGCCCACGCAGTAATGACCACGGTAGATGCCGTCCACAATGAATCCGCGGCTGTCGATGCGCCGGATCAGCTCCTGGACGGCTCGCTCATGCCGTGGCTCGGTGGTTCTGATGAAGTCGTCGTATCCTATCTCCAGCTCCGCCCAGGCCCCGCGGAACGACTCGGCAATCCGGTCGGTCCACTCCCGGGGCTCAATGCCGGCGGCTTCCGCCGCCTGTGCCACCTTCTGGCCGTGCTCATCCATCCCGATGACGAAGTGAACACTGTGCCCGAGGAGGCGGCGATACCGCGACATGCAGTCGGCACCGATCTTCTCGAACGCGTGCCCCAGGTGAGGCTCGCCGTTCGCGTAGTCGATGGCAGTTGTGATGTAGAATGTGTCCTTTGCGGTCACTCGGATGACTCCGGCGGGGGCTCTGATCCCCGTCCACGGCGTCCGCGGCGGCGGCGGCGACGGGACTTCGGGCGCGGGCTTACCGATTCGGCCGCATGTTCTTCCGTTACGGTCGTCGGATTTGCCGGGGGGGGCTTTTCGGAGTCTTCGGGCGCGTTGGCCTGCGGTCCCGGCATACTGCCGGCGGTTTCCGCCTTGAGTTCGGCCAGTGTGAGAGTCCGGGACTCTCCTCCGTCCGCCCGGAGCAGCACCCGTTCGCGGAAGATGTCAACGGCCACCACGCGTTCGGCGCCCCGGCTGGTCTGTATCGTTTTGCCTTCTCTCGGGAATCGCTTGCGACTGGCCACGTAGAAATCGTGCTCGTAACGGAGGCAGCACAGCAGGCGACCGCATCCGCCGGATATCTGAGACGGGTTCAGGGAGAGGTGCTGGTCCTTGGCCAGCGAGAGGCTCACCGGCAGCAGTTCCGGGAGCCATGACGAGCAGCAGTACTCGCGGCCGCAGCGGCCCACACCCTCGAGCCGTTTCGCTTCGTCGCGGGCGCCGATCTGCCGCATTTCTATGCGGGTACGGAACAGCCCGGCCAGGTCGCGCACCAGCGCCCGGAAGTCAACCCGCTGCTCGGCCGTGAAGTAAATCGTGAGTCTCTTCCTGTCCCACTGCCACTCGGTGTCGGACACCTTCATGTCGAGATCGTGCGCCCTGACCTTTTCCATGACCTTGCGGCGCACGTCGTCTTCCGCCTTGCGAAGCTGTTCCCCTGCCTTTCGTTCATCGTCGGACGCGGGACGCACTATTCGTCCCGATGGCTCCCTTGGGGCGGCGGCCAGCGCGCAGCCGTTGCAGCCCACGCCGCATTTCTTCGCTGCCACTTCGCCCACGGCAGAAACGCGGCCCAGATCCTGTCCGCGGTCGATTTCCACGAGGACGGAAACACCGACCGATGGTGGCTGGGCTTCATCCCAGGTAAAGAAGTCCTTGCGGTTCCCCTTGAATTCGACTTCGACGAGTTCAGCCACTCAGCCCTCCGCAAACCGTCCCATTCCCAGATACTTCTCCGCACGCTGGCGGAGGAGGGTATCGGGGGGGACGGATTCGAGTGTGCGCAGGTGCTGTTCGAGAGAACGCGCCAGATTTACCTGCGTGGCCGCGGGATCGGCGTGGGCGCCTCCGGGGGGCTCGGGTACGATCTCGTCTATCACTCCCAGTTCATGGAGGTCACGGGCGGTGAGCTTCAGAGCCTTGGCGGCACGTTCCTTCTGCGATGCATCCTTCCACAGAATCGCGGCGCATCCTTCGGGCGAGATGACGGAATAGACCGCGTTCTCGAGCATGATTACGCGGTCCGCCAACCCGAGTGCCAAGGCTCCGCCGGACCCGCCTTCACCAACGATTGCGGCTACAATGATCGTTCGGAGCCGAGCCATCTCCTCCAGATTGCGGGCGATCGCTTCTGCCTGCCCCCGCTCTTCCGCACCCAGGCCCGGATAGGCTCCAGGGGTGTCAATGAGCGTCACTACCGGCACCCGGAACTGTTCCGCGAGTTTCATGAGGCGGAGCGCCTTGCGATATCCCTCTGGATGGGGCATACCGAAATTACGCTTGAGGTTCTCCCGGGTGTCGCGGCCTTTCTGATGGCCTATCACGATCACAGGCCTGCCGTTGAGCCTGGCCCATCCACCCACGATTGCAGGGTCATCGCGGTACAGCCGGTCGCCTTTCATCTCCACGAAATCCGTGAACGCGTTCTCCAGGTAGTCGAGCGCGTACGGCCTGCGGGGGTGACGCGCCACCTGGACCCGCTGCATCGGAGTGAGATCGTCGTAGATCTCCTTGCGGAGGTCGGATAGCTTGGCTTCCAGTGGAGCCACCTCGGACTGAGCGTCCATGTGGCGCTCCACGGCCAATCGCTTGAGGTGTGCGATCTGCCGTTCGAGCTCGATGAGCGGCTTTTCAAAGTCGAGGTCAAACGCCACGGGGGTCCCTCGCCCTGACCAGGCGCACGCGCTCCGGTCCGAGAAGCTCCCGGAGGGCGCCCAGAAGTTCGTTGTCGAGACTGACTCTGAGGCCTCTTGCGCGCAAGCGAGCGGTGGTGCCGTTGCCGTCGCTCCACTCCACGAACACCGGAGCCGGTCCCGGATGGGCGGCCATCAGCGCGGCCGACGCCCGAGCCTGCTCCGGGTCCGGCTGCCGGTCGGCCGACCACGTTATCCCGAGCCCTACAGTGCCGCTGTTCCGGAGTTCATCCAGGGCCACCGCATCCTCCACTATGAACGGGGCGCGGTCCTCTCCACGGTCCCTGGGACTGTAACCTCCCGTCAGGAGAAGGGAAGCGTCGGGGACGATCACCCGGGAGAGCCGGCTCCAGGTATCGGGAAAGACCAGCGCTTCGGCCGTGCCGTGAAAGTCTTCCAGAGTAAGCCTTGCATACTCGGCGCCGGTCTTCTTGCTGATCTGGCGCTTGACCGCCGTTACCACCACAGCCGCCGACACCGCGTGCTCGCTCCAGGTGCCGAGCGTGGCGGTGGTGCGGGTGCTGAACAGCGTCACCTCGTCACGGTAGCGCTCGAGCGGATGGCCGGAAATGAAGAACCCGATTACTTCCTTCTCCCGCGCCAGCCGTTCCGATTCGGTCCAGGCAGGAGCCTCCGGCAGCGTAATTTCACGCGCGCCCGATGCCGGCACCGCATCCCCGAACAACGTCACCTGGCCCGACTCGCGCTCAGCCTGACGAAGCTGCGCCTCCCCCAGGGCTCCGTCCAGGGCCGCGATCAGCTGGGCCCGGTGTCCGGGGAACTCATCGAATGCTCCCGCAGCGATGAGCGACTCGATTACTCGCTTGTTGCACAGCCTCAGGTCCACGCGCTCGCAGAATTCTTCCAGTGAACCGACCGATCCCTCGCGTTCCCGGCTCGCCAGGATCGATTCGATCGCCCCGCGCCCCACATTGCGCACCGCCCCGAGACCGAACCGGATCTCATCGTCTGCGGTGACGGTGAACTTCCAGCCCGACTCGTTCACCGATGGGGGAAGAACGCGGATCTCCATTTCGCGCGCTTCATTGATGTACTCAACGACCTTGTCGGTATCGCCGATCTCGGACGACAGCAGCGCGGCCATGAACTCGGCCGGGTAGTGCGTCTTGAGCCACGCCGTGTGAAAGGCGATGATGCTGTAGGCCACACTGTGAGACTTGTTGAAGCCGTATCGGCCGAACGTTTCGATCTGGGCGGCGATGTCTTCGATGACCCGACGTTCGTGGCCGTTCTCAATGGCGCGCTCGATGAACCGACCCATCTCCCGGCGGATGAGGTCAGCGTCCTTCTTCCCTACCGCTTTTCGCAGGACGTCGGCTTCGGCGAGAGTGAATCCCGCGAGCAGGTTCGCGATCCGCATGACCTGTTCCTGATATACGATCACGCCGTACGTCGGGGCGAGAACGTCGGCCAGAGCCGGATGCGGATAGCGCACCTGCTCGTCGCCGCGTTTGCGGCGGATGAACACCAGGTGCATGCCGGAATCGAGCGGTCCGGGACGGAGCAGGGCGTTGGTGGCGACGAGGTCATCGAACCGATCGCACCTCATCTGACGCAGCGTGTCGGTGGCCAGCGGAGACTCGAACTGGAACACACCGGCCGTGCGGCCCTGACGCAGCATCTGATATACCGGCGGATCGTCCAGGTCTATGGTATCGAGGTCCACGCTCATGCCGTGGCGCTCCTCGATGAGTCCCAGAGCATCGTGGATGACGGTGAGCGTGCGGAGGCCCAGAAAGTCCATCTTGAGCATCCCGACCTTTTCCAGCGCCACCATGTCGTACTGCGTTATGATCGCTTCTTCGCCGTTCTGAGAGGCTCCCGATTTCTGGGGTGCGGTGCACACCGGTACGTAGTCGTTCAGCGGTCCCGGAGCTATGACTATTCCCGCGGCGTGTACCGAGGCGTGCCGGGAGAGTCCCTCGATGCGCTGAGCCAGATCCACCAGCCGGGCCACCGTGGTGTTGCTGCGTACGAGCTCCGCCAGCTCCGGCACCTTGCGCGTGGCCTCTGAGACGGAGAGGGAGTATGCCGGTCCGGATGGCACGAGCTTGGCTATGCGGTCGGCTTCTGCGGGACTCAGCTTGAGTACGCGCGCAATGTCGCGCAGGGCCGCACGCGCCTTGAGCGTCCCGAACGTAATGATCTGCCCTACGCTCTGCCGCCCGTATCGCTCGCGGACGTACTCGATCACCTCTCCGCGCCGCTCGTAACAGAAGTCCACGTCAATATCCGGCATGGACACCCGTTCGGGGTTCAGAAAGCGTTCGAAGAGCAGGTCGAAGCGGAGCGGATCCACATTGGTGATGCCGAGGGCATAGGCCACCAGCGACCCGGCGGCCGAGCCGCGCCCCGGGCCCACGGGGATGCCGCGCTCGCGGGCCGCCCGGATGAAATCCTGCACTATCAGGAAGTATCCGGCGTAACCGGTCTCCGTGATCACCTTCAGTTCGTAGTCGAGGCGGGCGGCGGCTTCGGCCGGCAACGGATTGCCGTATCGTGCTTCCGCACCCTCTGTGGTGAGCGCCACGAGCAGGTCGTTGTCGGTGGTGTAGCCCTCCGGACGGGGGAACTGGGGCAGGAAATACCGCTTTTCGAAGTCGAACTCGCAGCGATCGGCCACCAATTGGGTGTTGTCTATCACGTCCGACCGGTCAGGGAACAGCTCCCGCATTTCCGCTTCCGACTTGAGATAGCTCTCCTGTCCCGTGAACCGGAACCGCGACGGGTCGTCCAGATCCTTCCCCGTACCGATAGCCAGGAGGCAGTCGTGAGCCTCGTGGTCCGCGCGGGCCAGGTAGTGCGCGTCGTTGGTGGCGACAACCGGCAGGCCCAGATCATCTGCCAGCCGGAACATGCCGTCCCGCACGATTCGTTCGTCGGGAATGCCGTGATCCTGAACCTCGAGCCAGAAGCGGTCCGGTCCGAATACACGGGCGAACCACTCGGTAGACCGGCGTGCGGCGTCGTAGTTTTCCTGCCTGAGCCACAGTGCGATCTCGCCGGACAGACAGGCGGCGAGACAGATCAGACCCTCCGAGTACTGCTCCAGAACTTCCTTGTCGATCCTGGGTCGGCGATAATAGCCCTCAAGGTATCCGATTGACGAAAGCCTTATCAGATTGGCGTAGCCCGTGCGATTGCTTGCCAGGAGAACGAGATGTGAGTAATGAGCCGGTGCGTCGGCCGGACGTTCCCGGAGTCGGCGGGAGCCGAACGCCAGGTACGCCTCGCAACCGATGATGGGCCGTATCCCGGCGGCTCTGGCGTGCTCGTAGAAGGACCAGGCGGCGTGGAGGTTGCCGTGATCTGTGACGGCGAGGCTGTCCATCCCGAGTTCTCCCACCCGTTGCACCAGGTCCGGGATCCGGTTGGCGCCGTCGAGCAGCGAGTACTCGGAGTGGGTGTGGAGGTGGGTGAAGGCCATCGTCGTCAGGGTGAAACGTAACCGGTCTGCGCCGGCATTGTCAAAAATGGACGAATGCGCGTATGTTGCTATGTGACCGATACTTACGGCATGCCCGGGAGGCGGTGAACTTGCGAGTTCGTGGTGCGGTTTTCCTGGCGGTCTTCGGGGTGGCGGCCTGCGGGAGCAGCGAGCCCACTCCCTTGGCGGCGACGATCGAGGTGGTGGCGTCATCCAACGGCCAGACCGGGTTGGCCGGCGCCAAGTTGCGGTTCCCTCTGGCGGTCATTGCGCGGGCCGATGACGGGGCTCCGGTAGCGCGGGCTGAGGTACGGTGGACGATCATGTCCGGTTCGGGAGCCGACCTTTCGGATACGCTTGTCCAGTCTGACGGGATGGGGCACGCGCAGGTGATCTTGAGGCTCGGGCCTGCCGCGGGCGAGTACCAGGTGCGCGCCGAGCTTCGCGGGGTTGCCGGGCAGGTGCTGTTTTTCACGGCGACGGCGACGGACCCGCCCGTGCTGTCGTCAGTGACGCCGTCCACCTTTGCCGGCGGAGACACGCTGGTGCTTGCCGGTGAGAGGCTCAACCCCGGTGAGCCTGTAGTGGAGATAGGCGGTCAAACCGCCGTTGTGGTGGATGCATCCGCCAGCTCCGTCACGGTTGCCGCTCCGGCGTGTCTGGCTCCCGGCCCGGTGGAGATCAGGGTGCTGGTGGGAGGGGTGCCGACCAACACGGTTTCGGCCACTTTCAGCGCTCCCGCAGACATCATCATGCTTGCACCTGGAGACTATACCTCCCTGGAGGCACAGCAGGCCGAGGGCTGTGCCACCTTTCCGGCCGCAGGTCCCGACGGCGCGGAGTATCTGCTCACAGCGCAATCGGTTGCCAGCGCGCCCGGTATCAGCGGGTCGTACAGGTTCCGGGGCGATTCGGTGGTAACGGTGGTTCCGGCAAGAGAGCTCCCGGTGGGAGAGCTATCGCACGCAGACAGGTTTCACGAATTCCTGCGCCGCAGGGAAGCGGAGGATCTTCCCACGCAGGCCGAGTGGATGGACGCGCTCGAGCTGGAGTCACTGGTCCAGCCGGTGGAGGTGGGGCATCAGCGGACGTTCCGGGTGTGCGAATCAAGCTGCTCTTCCTTCGCTTCGGTCCAGGCCGAGGCCCGTTTTGTGGGCTCCCATGCGGCGATTTACGTGGACGGGGCGGCACCGGCGTCGGGGTTCAGTCAGGCGGAGGTCGATTCTCTGGGTCGCATGTTCGACAACCATCTCTACGAGGTGGCGACGCGCGCCTTCGGCGCGGAATCCGACATCGATGGCAACGGGGTGGTCATCATTCTTCTCACGCCGGCGGTGAACCGGCTTACACCCACGGAGCAATGCGCTACCTCGGTCATCATGGGATATTTCTTCGGAGCACTGGATCTCAACCCGGCGCAGCGGAACAATCCCAACTCCAACCGGGGAGAGATTTTCTACTCGCTAACGCCTGATCCGACGGGGTCGGTGACATGCACGCTCACGCGGGATCAGCTGTTGCGCATGATTCCGGTGACGTTCGTGCACGAATTCCAGCACATGATCAGCTACAATCAGCATGTACTGATGCGCGGAGGGCCGCAGGAAGTGCTCTGGCTCAACGAGGCGCTGTCCCACCTTGCAGAAGACCTTGCCGCACGGCGGTTCCTCCACCAGGGCAGCGGGGCGGAATTCCAGTTCTTCTCCCGCGGCAACCTGGCTAATGCCTACGGCTTCCTGCGCGACCCCGAGCCTTCTTTCGTTCTGCCTTCCATGGGAGTAGGAACGCTGCCGGAACGCGGCGCGGGATGGTTGTTCATCCGATGGTTGGTGGATCAACACTATCCCTGGATCACCCGGGAGCTGGTGGAGACCGGGCGAACCGGCGCTGCTAATGTGGAGGCGGTCGTTGGGGAACCGTTCGGTCGTCTGCTCTGGCAATGGCTCCTGGCAACCTACGTGTCGGACCTGCCTGAGTTCGAGCCGCCGCAACGACTCACCTACACCAGCTGGGATCTTCGGAGCGCGTTTGCTTCGCTACACGAGAGTTTTCCCGATCGCTTCGATCGACCCTTTCCGATAGACCCGCCGGTATTCGATCGCGGGTCATTCGACCTGAATGGTGTGTTACGGTCCGGTTCGGGGATCTTCGTGATCGTGCGACAGGAACCCCACGGGAACGGTTTCGCCGTCCAGTTGACATCCACGGGGGGGGCGCCGCTGAGTGAGCAGATCAGGGGGACAATCAACGTGGTACGGATCCGGTGAACCCGTCCCCACGCGCCTGCTGGTGTCTGCTGTTTCTGGTGGTGGGGTGCTGGGGTCGTGGTGCGGCGGCCCAGGACGATGCAGCCGTACAACCGTTGGTGCTGCAGTCTCCGGGGTCCGCCCGGTCGGCGGGGTTTGCCGGTGCCGGCGCTGCGTTGATAGGCGACGCGGCCATCGTGTTTCACAATCCGGCCGGGATGGCGACGATCAGGCGCCTGGCGGTGGAGGGCGCATATCATCGGATAGCAGAAGGGGCGTCTGAATCCATGGGGGCCGCCGTGATTCGCTGGCGACGGCTCACGGTGGGTGGCGGGGTGAAATACATAGCCTTCGGAGGTGACGAGAACGGCGAATCTCCCCGAGCCTACGAGTTCCTGGGGGTTGGCAGCATGATCTACCGGTTCAGCATGATCGCCATGGGGGGATCGGGCAAGGTTGTGCGGAGGGTGTCGGGTGATGTCGAGGAGCGGGGTGTGAGCGCCGATATCGGGGCCGCGTTGGCGGTCTTTGACATCATGGCCCTGGGCTTCGCGATCCAGAACTTCCGGGGGAACTGGGACGAGGAGTCTGCCATCGAGATGAGACGCCTTGCCCGCTTTGGCTGGACGTTGCATTACCTGGATCCGCAGGGAACACTTCGTCTCATGTCCACCCTGGAGTGGCAGTGGCCCGAGGAGCAGCGCGGTCGCACAATTCTTGGTCTGGAGGGGGGCGTCGTTCCGCCGGACGCGCTCGGTATCAAGGCCCGGGCGGCGATCAAGGCCAGGGGCAAGACGCCAGGTGAGCCCCGGTTCTCGATGGGTCTGTCGGTAACTCTGGGGCGCTTTGCCGCAGACTACGCTTTCGAACCCGACTCCCCGGCGGGAGCATCGTCGCACCGTTTCGGGGTGAGGCTGGGATTCTAGTTCACTTCTCCCGGGAGAACCCCCTCAGCCGCTCCGTCTCCGCCACCCGGTCGAGCGAGATGGCGTAAGCGGCGGTCCGCCACGAGACGTTCTTCTCCTTCGTCTTGTCGCGCACCGCCTGATAAGCCGTCTTCATTCTCCGCTGCAGTGCCTCATTCACCTGTTCCAGCGTCCAGGGGTGTTGCTGCAGGTTCTGTACCCACTCGAAGTAGCTCACTACCACCCCACCTGCGTTAACCAGGAAGTCCGGCAGTACCGGGATGCCGCGTTCCTCCAGAATCCGGTCGGCAACCGGTGTAGTTGGGCTGTTGGCCGCTTCAATGACGATCTTGCAGTCGAGCGTGTGAACGTTGGTTTCCTTGCTGATGACCCCGCCCAGCGCCGCGGGCACAAGCCAGTCACACGGTACCGTCCAAAGCTCATCGTTGGTTATGCGGTCGCCTCCGTCGAACTCGGGCACCGGCCTGCGCTCCTGATAGGCGTGCCGGAACAGTGCGGGAATGTCCAGACCGTTGTCATTGTGCAGAGCGCCGTCCACGTCGCTCACGCAGACCACCTTCGCGCCCTCCTCGTGCAGCAGCCGGCCCAGATGGGCACCGACGTTCCCGAACCCCTGGATTACGACGCGGGACCCCTTGAGAGGCAGGTCGAAGTCACGGGAGTACTCCTGCATGCAGTAGAGTGTCCCCTGTGCCGTTGCTTCCTCGCGCCCCAGTGAACCACCCAGCGCAACCGGTTTCCCGGTAACGATGGCCGGGGTGTATCCCTCGCGCTTGGAGTATTCGTCCAGGAGCCACGCCATGACCTGGGCGTTGGTGCCCATGTCGGGGGCCGGAATATCGCGGTACGGTCCCAGCACGATCGAGATGCGGCTGGTGAACGCACGGGTGAGCAGCTCCAGTTCGCGCCGCGAGTGCTTGCGCGGGTCGACCTGTACGCCTCCCTTGGCCCCGCCGAACGGGACCCCCAGCAGTGCCGTCTTCCAGGTCATCGTAGTGGCAAGACCCAGCACCTCTTCCTCGTCCGCCTCCGGGTGGTAGCGTATGCCCCCCTTGCAGGGGCCGCGGGACCCGTTGTGCTGTATGCGGTAGCCCCGGTAGACCTCGAACCGGCCGTCATCCATGCGCACCGGCACTTCCACGGTGACCGACCGGAAGGGAGTGCGGAGGATACGGCGCATGTAGTCTTCGAGTCCGATCAGGTCGGCGGCCACGTCAAACTGGTTCCGGACAATGGCGCCGGTACTCATGGTGTGGCGTGGTGTGGCGGTGGCAGACATTGGATCCTCAGGTCCCTGGTTGGAAGAGAATCTCGCTGAAATGGGGCGATGGGCAAGGGCGGTACCCAAATCTATATTATGCCCCATGACCGTATTCGACAGATTCGTCCGGGAAGGAGAGTCCCGGATCCTCGATGAGCTGAAGGAGTTCCTCGCTATCCCGTCGGTATCCACCGACCCGGCGCACGCGGCGGATTGCCAACGGGCGGCGGAGTGGCTGGCCGATCATCTACGCGGGCTGGGGTGCCCCAGGGCGGAGCTTCTGGCGTCGTCAACGCACCCGGTGGTATGGGCGGAGGGTCCTGCGGTACCGGGGCAGCCTGCGGTACTGGTTTACGGCCACTATGACGTTCAGCCGCCGGATCCGCTGGATCTCTGGGAGTCGCCGCCGTTCGAGGCCACCATCCGGAACGGGAACCTGTACGCGCGTGGGGCAACCGACGACAAGGGCCAGATGTTCGCCGTCATCAAGGGTTTTGAGGGTGCTCTCACCGAGGGCCGACCCGCGGTGAACGTGCGGTTTCTGCTCGAAGGGCAGGAGGAATCCGGCAGCGGCGTGCTGTTCGACCTTCTGGCCCGGGAACCGGAGCTGGTGAAGGCCGAGGCCGTTCTCGTGGCGGACATGCCTTATTACGCGCCGGGATGGCCCGCCGTGGAGACTGGGTTGCGGGGGATGTGTTACGCGGAGATCCGTGTGAAGGCGCTCAAGGCCGACCTGCATTCGGGGTTATACGGTGGTGTGGCACCTAACGCTCATGAGACGCTGGTGCGCATACTGGCGGGTCTCAAGGGCGCCGACGGGCGTATCAGGATTCCGGGGCTGTACGAAGCAGTCGAACGTCCTTCCAAACTGGAGCGGGACGCCTGGAAGAAACTTCCATTCAGCGAGCGCAAATACCTGAAGGAGATGGGCGCGCGCGCTCTTACCGGGCTGTCACGGTACACGCCGCTCGAACGAACCTGGGCGCTGCCGACTTTCGAGATTCACGGCATCATGGGTGGCTTCACCGGGGCGGGAGCCAAGACGGTGATCCCGGCGGAGGCGGCCGCCAAGGTGAGCCTGCGGCTCGTGCCTCGGCAGAAGATGAAGACCGTGTTCCGTCAGCTGGAGCGGGCCGTGAAGGCGCTCGCTCCGAGATATGCGGATGTGGAGGTGACGCTCATCCACGGCGCCGACCCGGTACTGGTTGACATCGATGCGCCGCCGTTCGAACTGATCGATCAGGCGTTCCTGGAGGTGGAGGGGCGCGGCGTGGTGCCGGTGCGCTCCGGCGGTTCCATCCCCATTGTGCCGGAACTGGCACGGGGAGGGGCTCCGGTGATTCTAGCCGGCATCGGTCTCCCGGACGACGGTCTGCATGCGCCGAACGAGAAGATCACGCTCGATCAGTTCTGGAAAGGTATCAGGGTGTTCGGGAGATTCTTCGAGTTGATGGGGAAGGCGTAACATCCACCATCTGCGGTCTCTGTCCGAAAGTCTCCGCGAATCCGAGCACCACGTTCTCCGCCGCGCGGCCCCAGAGGTCGCGCGGTGCTCGTTCGGCAAGTTCGCGGGCCACGCTTGTCATGGTGACGTCCGGGATTCCGCAGGGCACTATCAGATCGAAGCAGGACAGGTCGGTGGTGACGTTCAGGGCGAAGCCGTGCCACGTTACCCACTGCTTCACGTGGATCCCGATGCTCGCAATCTTCCGGTTGTCCACCCACACGCCGGTGTATCGTTCCTTCCTTCCGGCCGCGATACCGAATTCCTCCAGCGCGCGCAGCAATGCGGCTTCCATCTGTCTCAGGAACCAGTGCAGGTCCTGGCGGTGTTCCTTCAGGTCGAATATCGGATAACCGACCAGCTGTCCCGGGCCGTGGTAGGTGACGTCACCGCCGCGCTCAATCTCGTGCAGCTCGATGCCTCGGGCGGCCAGGGCATCGCGGGACGTGGGGAGATTTGCCCGCTGAAAACCGCGCCCAAGTGTGATCACGGGGGGATGTTCAACCAGAAGCAACATGTCATGGGGTTGCTCGCCCGTAATTCGTTCCTGCGCAAGCCGGCGCTGGAGTTCGAGGGCCTCGCGGTAAGCCATGCGGCCGAGTCCCGCAACTGCGAGTTCGGTGCTCATGGTTGAGCTGCTTGTCTTGCGCGGCGGCGTGCGCCGGCCGCTGCCACCACGAGCGCGCCGAGATACAGAGCCAGCGCCGGGGGGCCTCCCATCTGGTCCAGCGGTGCGGTGGGGAGTGCCAGCATGACGGCGCCGAAGGCCGCGATGGCGCCGGACACGGCGCGACGCCAGGTGTCGGGGATGGGATGGCCCAGGTGCCAGGCTGTGGCGGCGGCCGCTGCGAGGCCGACCAGCAGTACTGCGGCTACAGCATGGAAGGCGCCGCCCGCATCCGGCGCCGGCGCAGTTATCAACAGTCGAAAGACCAGCATCCCTGCGGTTACCACCGCGGCACCGGTGGTGGCGCCCGCGCCGATGCCGGCGAGGGCCACTACCACCAGATCCGGCCTAGATATGCAGCACCCTCCCCATTGAGTCGAGCGCGGCCTCGGCCACGGCCTCGGACAGGGTGGGATGGGCGTGGACGGCCAGGTCTATCTCCTCGACCGTGTACTCGTTCTCCCGGGCCACGGCGAGCTCGTGAATCAACTCGCTGGCGTGAGCCGCCACGATATGCGCCCCGAGAATCTCGCCGTATTTGGCGTCGCGGATGATCTTGACGAAGCCGTCGGTTTCGTTGGTCGCACGAGCCCGGCCGTTCGCACTGAAGGGGAACTTGCCCACCTTGTAATCCAGCTTCTTTTCCTTGCACTGGTCTTCCGTGAGACCGATGCTCGAGACTTCAGGATGACAGTACGTAACGCTGGGGATATTGTCGTACCGGATGGGATGTGGCTTCTTCCCGGCGATCACCTCCGCCACGACGACCCCTTCGCGGCTCCCCTTGTGCGCCAGCATGGGCGGGCCCGCGATGTCACCTATACAGTAGATGCCGTCCGCCGTGGTGCGGAGGTTCTGGTCGACCTTGACGAACCCCTGGTCGGTGCGCTCCACGCCGGCCTCCTTGAGACCCACTTCTTCGAGGTTCAGCGCGCGCCCGGCGGCCATCAATACCTTCTCTGCCTCGATGCTCTGGGATTTGCCGTCGACCTCCACATCGAGTGTGACTTTCTTCTCCGCCACCTTGGCTCCTTTCACCTTGGCGCCGGCGATGACCTTGATGCCGCGTTTCTTGTAAACCTTCACGATCGCGGCGGACGCCTCGGCGTCCTCCATCGGGAGAATTCGCGGCAAGGCCTCGATGAGTGTGATCTCGGTGCCAAAGGCGCTGAAGATGTCGGCGAATTCCACGCCCACGGCTCCCGCACCGATTATGGCCAGGTTCTTCGGGGCCTTCTCGAGGAAGAGGGCTTCGTCAGACGAGATGACGGTAGTCCTGTTCAGTTCCAGTCCTGCCTGCGGCAGACCCTTGACCCGCGTCCCGGTTGCAAGCACCACGGCCTTCGTTGCGGTGTACGTGTCCTTGCCTACCTGGACCTTCTTTCCGGCGAGCAACTTTCCGGTCCCCTGAATGACCGTGATCCTGTTCTTCTTCATCAGGTACTCGGCACCCTTGGAGTTCTGCTCGGCCACCTGTCGGGAACGCTTCATGGCGACGCCGAAGTCGAGCGATACATCCTTGACGCCCACGCCGAAGTCCTTTGCCTCGTGCTGTACCAGCCGGGCTACCCAGGCGCTGTGCAGGAGCGCCTTGCTCGGGATGCAGCCGATGTTCACGCACACTCCGCCAAGTTTGTCGCGTTCCACCACCGCGGTGTTCAGGCCCAGTTGAGCGCACCTGATGGCGCAGACATATCCGGCGGGACCGCCGCCGAGCACTATTACGTCGAATGATTTGGACATGATTACCAGACTATGGCGAGGGGGTTTTCGAGCATCATGCGAACGGTTTGCAGGAACTTCGCGCCGGTGGCGCCGTCGATTACACGATGATCGCAGCTCATGGTGACGCGCATGCGGCGGCGCACGGTGACCTCACCGTTTGTCACCACCGGTTTCTCCGCGAGTGCTCCCACGGCCAGAATCCCCGCTTCGGGGGGGTTGATCACCGCGGTGAATTCGTCTATACCGAACATGCCGAGGTTCGAGACGGAGAATGTGGCTCCGGTATACTCATCCTGCTTGAGCTTGAGTTCTCGCGCCCGGTTGGCAAGTTCGCGGGCCTCGTGGGCTATCTCGCGCAGGCCCTTCCTGTGGGCGTTGCGGATGACCGGAGTGATCAGGCCATCCTTGATAGCCACTGCCATGCCGATGTGTACTTCGTTGAAATAGCGGATGTGATCTTCCTGCCACCATGCGTTGCACTCGCGGTGCTGACGCAGCGCCATGGCTGCGATTTTGATCACGATATCGTTGAAGGAGATCCTGACATCTCCGGCGGCGTTGAGCGCTTCGCGGGCTTCAGCGGCGCGCTCCATGTCTATTTCGGTGGTGAGGAAGAAGTGCGGTACGGGGCCTATGGACTGCACGAGCCGCCGGGCGATGGTCTTTCGTACCTGGCTCAGTGATACGTCTTCCCAACCTTCTCTGTCATCTCCGGCGGAGACTCCCGCCCGGGCGGATTCTACATCGCGCATGACCACGCGCCCGCCGGGGCCGGACCCTTCGATCCTTGCCAGGTCGATGCCCTTGTCGCTGGCGATGCGCCGGGCAAGAGGAGATGCCTTTACGCGCCCACCCCGTTCCTTCTCTTTCCGGGCCTCCGGCCTCTTTTCCTTCGTGTCATCCCGGTCTTCCTTCTTCTCCCGGGTCGCCTTCTGGTCCTTCTTTCCGGCCGGCTTCTGCTCCGGGGCCGGCTTCTTTCCGTCGTCCGCCAGGTCAGATACGTCTTCGTCTTCCG